>NZ_JXYH01000002.1 GCF_001262635.1 Aestuariivita boseongensis | reverse complement strand
GGCGGTGGGGCCTGCCAGCGTGGCATGGGGCCCAAGTTCGACAAAGGTGGTCGCGCCCAGTTTCAGCGCAGCTTCGATGCCCGCCTGGAACATCACCGGCTGGCGCAGGTTCTGCCAGCCATATTCGATGTCGAACCGTGTTTCGGGTTTGCCTGTGACGGTCGAAATGAAGGGGATCCGGGGCACGCGCCAGTCGATCTGGCGAACTTCGTTGCGGAACCATGCCTCGCCCGCATCCAACTGATAGGAATGCCAGGCGGTGTCCACCTTCAGGATACGGATGAAAGTGTCAGGCTGGGTAAAGCTGAACTCTTCGACGAAATCATGGATCGCGTCGTAATCGCCGCTGATGGTGACCGATCCCGGCCCGTTGACCGCGGCAATGCCGATCAGCCCGTGATCGGGCAACAGCGCCTCGACATCCTCGCGGGCAAGCCCGATGGCGGCCATGGCCCCTTTGGCACCCAGCTGATCGCGGATCGCGCCGCGCTTCGACAGGAAGCGTGCCGCGCCATCCAGGCTGATGCCGCCTGCGACGTAAGAGGCCGCAGCCTCCCCGATGGAGTGGCCCACGACCATGTCAGGCCGCACGCCCATATGCGCCCAAAGCGCCGCCAGCCCCGATTGGATCGCGAACAAAGCGGGCTGTGTGACCGTGGTGTCGTCGATGCGAGAGCTGGCCTCGTCGCGCAAAAGCTCTTCGCGGATCGACCAGCCGGCGGCTTTGACGAAATGCGCATCATACTCTTCGACCGCTTTGGCGAAGATCGGCTCGTCTTCCATGAACTGGCGGGCCATGCCCCACCATTGGCTGCCTTGCCCTGCGAACATGAAGCACAGTTTGCCGCCGTCGCTTACCTGCCCGCGGCGGATGTTGGGGTTTGCCTCAAGCGCTTCGGCATCGTTTTCGGCCAGCGCGGTGAGGGCGGAGGCAAGCTCCTTGCGGCTGCGCGCCAGGATCACGGCGCGCTGGGTCTTGTGCGTGCGGGTGTTGGCAAGGCTTGCCGCGATGGCGGAAAGCGGCGCGTCTTTCAGCTGGCGGCGGTCTTTCAGCGCGTCACGCAGCGCCGCAGCTTCCAGCGCCAGCCCTTCGGCCGTGCCGGCGCTGATCGCGAAGACATGGGGCCAGTGATCGGTATTCAGACCGGCGCGGGCAGGGCGCGTGGCCGCGGGCACGATCCGGCGGATTGCAGGCTCCGGCGGCGCGGAGGAGACCAGCGCGCTGGCATTGGTGCCGCCGAAGCCGAAGGAGTTCACCACGGCGACCCGCATACCGTCCTGTTCCGGGAAGACCTCGGGCTTTGTGGGCACTTTGAGGTTCAGCGCGTCAAAGGGAATGTTCGGATTGGGGCTTTCGAAATTGATATTGGGCGCAATCTGTTTGTTGCGCACCGACAGGATCGCCTTGATGAAGCCGGTGATGCCGGCGACGGGTTCCCCGTGCCCCACATTGGCCTTGCCCGATCCCACGAAAACCGGCCCCGACAGCGCCTGCTGGCCGATCACCCGGCCGATCGCGCCCGCTTCGATCGGGTCGCCCACCGGGGTACCGGTGCCATGGGCTTCGACATAGCCCACCTGATCGGGGCGCAGTCCGCTTTTGTGAAACAGCCCCTCCAGCATGTCGATCTGCGCGCATTGGCTGGGCGCGGTGATGGTGCTGGTGCGGCCGTCCTGATTGCAGTTCGTGGCGTGGATCACACCATGGATGCGGTCGCCGTCGCGCAGCGCCTCCGCATAAGGTTTGAGACCCACGACCCCCACACCTTCGCCGCGCACAAAGCCGTTGGCCTTGACGTCAAAGGTGCTGACCTGGCCCGTATTCGACAACATGCCAGCGCGGGAAAAGGCAATGAAACTGGAGGGATGCGCGATGATGTTCACGCCCGCGACAATGGCGCGGTCACACCCGCCCGATGCAAGGCTCTGAACCCCTTCATTCAGCGCCACCAGCGAGGATGAACAGGCCGTGTCCACCGCAAAGCTGGGCCCCGAAAGGTTCAGCCGGTGCGAGATCCGGTTTGCATTGATACACAGGGCATAGCCGGTGCCTGCAAAGGATTCCGGGTTGGTGGGGCGCAATTCCTGCAAGGTGCGGTAATCGGATTGGCTGACACCCACGAACACGCCCGTTTTCGCGGCCTGATAGGCCTCAAGCGGCGTGCCGCTGTCTTGAACGGCTTCATAGGCAGCTTGCAGCAGCAGGCGCTGCTGGGGGTCCATCGAATCCGCCTCGCGCGGGGAAATCCCGAAAGCGCCCGCATCAAAGCTTCGGATATCGTCCAGAAATCCGCCCCATTTCGACACGGATTTGGCGATGGCATCGGGGTTTTCGTCGTAAAATGCCTCGGCCTGCCAGCGGTCCTCGGGCACCACCCGGATGCCGCAGCCTTTCTTCAGCAGGAATGACCAATAATCGTCGGGAGTGGTGTTTCCGCCAGGAAGCCGGCACGCCATGCCGACAACTGCGATCAGGTCCTCGGTCGAGCCAAGGTCGTCCGTCCGCGATAAACTATTCACTCAAATGTCCCCAGTATCCATGGGTGCCCGAAAAGCAGCATGGGCCCCTTTTTTTTCGGAGTATTCGTCGAAGGGCCAGTAGCGTCAACACGCATCGCCGAAAAACAAGGGCTTTCTGTGCGGTGCATGCCGCTTTTTGCGGCAGGTTCCAGTCTGGCGGGAAATTGCCGTATTTCGTGCAATCTGAGGTGGAGCCGCTTGCTGTGAAAATCGCGCGGCACAGGCGCGACTTGAACGCGGTCAGTCGAAGCGAAGAAGGATTTTGGCTCCGGCGGTAGGGATCGAACCTACGACCAATTGATTAACAGTCAACTGCTCTACCGCTGAGCTACGCCGGAACGGTTTGGGCGATATAGCAACCTCTTTTTGCTGCGTCCATAGGGTTGGTGCGGAAAATTGCGGATTTTTTCACCCTGGCGCGCGGGTGCGGGTCAGACCCGTTCGAAACGCGCAAGCGCCGAAAGCTGCCCCTGTGCGGAAACGGATTTTTTGCCATGAAGATCAACAAGATGGGCGAAAACGTTGCGCTCGGCAGCGGGCAGCAGGGCGGGCGGGGTTTCGGTATAGATCGTCTCGGCGAGGGTTCGTGCGGTTTGTGGACCGGCCTCCAGCGCCTGCAAAATCGCCGCCTCGCGCGCCCGTCTGTGGCCCACCAGCCAGTCCAGCCGGCCCGCCGGATCGTCGATGGGCGCGCCGTGGCCGGGGTGGAAAACGGACCAGTTTCGCGCCTGCAGACGCGCGCAGGACGCCATGAAATCGGTCAGATCCCCGTCCGGAGGAGAAACCAGCGAACTGGCCCAGCCCATCACGTGATCGGCGGTAAAGCAGATCTCGCCCCAGGCAAGAGCGATGTGGTTGCCGATATGGCCGGGGGTGTGAATCACCTCAAGCGCCCAGTCGCTGCCTGAGATGAACTCGCCATCCGCCACGGTTCGGTCCGGGGCGAAATCGGTGTCCACGCCTTCGCCGCCGCCGGCAAGCCCGCCCTGGGCCAGCTGCGCCATCACCGCGCTGCGCCCGGCGGTGGCATCGCCAAAGGCCAGGACCGGTGCACCGGTGGCCCGGGCGAGGGGGCGTGCAAGCGGCGAATGGTCGATATGGGTGTGGGTGACGATGATCCGGGTGATCTCTTGACCGGGGCCCACCGCATCGAGGATCGCCTGCAGATGTGCAGGCATATCGGGGCCGGGATCAATCACGGCCAGATCGCGCGTGCCCACCAGATAGGTGTTCGTCCCGCGATAGGTCATGGGCGAGGGGTTGGGCGCCACGATCCGGCGCAGACTGTCCGACAGGGTGACAGGCTGGCCGATGGGCGGATCAAAATCGTCAGGAGGGGTCTGCATGCTCTTTCTCTCGCGGGTGCGGGCGGTTAGGGTTCGCCCATGTCGTTTGGCTGGCTCAAGAACTATATGCCGCGCGGGCTTTATGGGCGGGCCGCGCTGATCCTGATTGTGCCGGTTGTATTCGTGCAACTTGTTGTCTCGATCGCCTTTATCCAGCGTCATTTCGAAGATGTCACCACCCAGATGACACGCACCCTGCTGCGCGAGCTGGTCTTTGTCTTTGATGCCGCCGATCAGGCCGGCACGCAGGAGGCGGCGCTGGATCAGATGGCGCCCTACATCGAACCGCTGAATTTCGATGTGAGTTTCGAACCGATGCCCGCGGAAAACCGGCTCAGGTGGTACGATTTCTCGGGCCGGGTGATGATCCGGACGATGAATGAACGCGCGCCGCAGGTGCAGCGGTTTGAACTGCCCGACAACCGGATGGTGGTGATTTATGCGGATACGCCCCTTGGGCCGATGCGGATCGGGTTCGAACGCTGGCGGGTGTCGGCGTCCAACCCTCATCAATTGCTGGTGACGATGGTGTTCTTCGGCGCGCTGATGACGGTGATCGCCTATATCTATCTGCGCAATCAGCTGCGTCCGATCACCCGGCTGGCGGATGCGGCGCAGGCTTTCGGGCGGGGGCGGCATGTGCCTTACAACCCGCGCGGCGCGATCGAAGTGCGCGCGGCGGGCGCGGCTTTTCTGGATATGCGCGCGCGGATCGAACGGCAGATCGAACAGCGCACGATGATGTTGTCGGGCGTCAGCCATGATTTGCGCACGCCTCTGACCCGGCTGAAACTGGGGCTGAGCATGCTGGACGAGGACGAGGCCCAGCCGCTGCTGCGCGATGTCGATGACATGCAGCGCCTGTTGGACGAATTTCTGAATTTCGCCAAGGGCACGGCCGAGGGAGAGCCCGAAGAGGTGGATCCCATCGCCCTGATCCAGTCGGTGGTGGCCGATGCCCAGCGTGAAGGCAAGGATGTGCGCCTTGCGCTGATCGAAGGCGAAGGGTCTGTCATGCTGCGCCCGGTGCCCATTCGGCGCGCGATGGAGAACCTGATCGGCAATGCGGTTCGCTATGGCACGAAGGCCGAAGTGTCGGTGCAGCTGACCGACAAATCCCTGCGCCTGCGCGTGGAGGACAATGGTCCCGGTATTCCCGAGGACAAGCGTGGCGAGGCGCTGAAGCCGTTTTCCCGGCTGGATCCTGCGCGCAACCAGAACAAGGGCTCGGGCGTGGGGCTGGGGCTGGCCATCGCGTCGGACATCGCGCGGGCCCATGGCGGCGTGCTGCGGCTGGGAGAAAGCGAAAGCCTTGGCGGGTTGCGCGCCGATCTTGTCATTGCGCGCTAGACCGGGCGCTTGAGGTCCCGGATCAGGTCCGGGACGCGCTGGCGATATGGTAGGCCCGGCAGGACTCGAACCCGCAACCAAAGCGTTATGAGCGCTCTGCTCTAACCAATTGAGCTACAGGCCCGCCATCATTGTTGGGTAGCATGATCGCCGCCCGCGTCAAGCCTTCCCGTTGCGCAAGCGCGCCGGATCGTCTAACCCGCGCATCACGGCAATGCCCAATGGAAGGACCCCGCGATGAGCGATGGAAAGAACGGCCTGACCTATGCCCAGGCGGGCGTGGATATCGACGCGGGCAACGCGTTGGTGGAGCGGATCAAACCGGCGGCGAAATCCACATCGCGCAGCGGGGTGATGGCGGGTCTGGGCGGCTTTGGCGGGCTGTTCGATCTGAAGGCCGCCGGGTACGACGATCCCATTCTGGTCGCCGCCACCGATGGCGTGGGCACCAAGCTGCGCATCGCGATCGACACCGGCAATGTGGACGGGGTCGGCATTGATCTGGTGGCGATGTGCGTCAACGATTTGGTCTGTCAGGGGGCGGAGCCGCTGTTTTTCCTGGATTACTTCGCGACCGGCAAGCTGGAGGTGGATCAGGCCGCGCGCATCGTGGAAGGGATCGCTGCGGGCTGCCGCGCGTCGGATTGCGCGCTGATCGGCGGCGAAACGGCGGAGATGCCGGGCATGTACCCCGCTGGCGATTTCGACCTGGCGGGTTTTGCCGTGGGTGCGCTGGAACGCGGCACCGATCTGCCGCGCGATATCGCGGCGGGCGATGTGCTTTTGGGGCTGGCCTCGGATGGGGTGCATTCCAACGGCTATTCACTGGTGCGCCGGGTGGTCGAGCTGTCGGGGCTGGGCTGGGACGCGCCGTGCCCCTGGGATGACAGTGTCAGCCTGGGCGCGGCGCTGCTGACGCCCACGCATCTTTACGTGCGCGCGGTTCTGAAGCCGCTGAAGGCGGGGCATGTGAAGGGGCTGGCCCACATCACCGGCGGCGGGCTGACCGAAAACGTCCCGCGCATGCTGCCCGAGGGTTGCGGGGCCCAGATCGATCTGGGCGCCTGGTCGCTGCCGCCGGTCTTTGCCTGGCTGGCCGCTCTGGGTGGGCTGGAACAGGCCGAGCTTCTGAAAACCTTCAACGCCGGAATTGGCATGGTCGTCGCAGTGCCCGAGGCGGCGGCGCAGGATGCGGCGGCCCTGCTGGCCGATGCGGGTGAAACCGTCATTCCGCTGGGTCGCGTGATCGATGGGCAGGGCGTAAGCTATACCGGGCGGCTTTCGTGACGAAACGCGTGGCCATCCTGATCTCGGGCGGGGGGTCGAACATGCTGGCGCTTCTGGACAGCATGACGGGCGACCACCCGGCGCGGCCGTGTCTTGTGGCCTCGAATGATCCGGCTGCGGCGGGTCTGGCGCGCGCGGCCGAGCGCGGCGTGCCCACGGCCGCCGTCGATCACCGCCCCTTCAAGGGCGATCGTCAGGCTTTCGAGGCGGCCTTGATGGAACCGCTGCTGGCGGCGAAACCGGATATCCTGTGCCTTGCCGGTTTCATGCGCGTGCTGACCGAAGGCTTTGTCAGCCAGTGGCAGGGGCGGATGCTGAATATCCACCCCTCGCTTTTGCCGAAATACAAGGGGCTCAACACCCATGCCCGCGCGCTGGAGGCCGGCGACGCCCAGCATGGCTGCACCGTGCACGAGGTCACCGCCGCGCTGGATGACGGACCCATTCTGGGCCAGGCGCGTCTGGATATCCAGAACGATGATACGCCCGAAACCCTTGCCGCGCGGGTTCTGAAGCTGGAACACCAGCTTTATCCGGCGGTTCTGCGCCGCTTCGCAGCCGGTGACCGCAGCCCCGTTTTCCTTCCCGAGCCCTGAAAACCCTGGTCTTGCGCTGCGATTTCGCTCCGTTTAGACGCAAGCTGTTGTGCATGTCGCGGTTCCTCGCCTAATATCGGTGCAAGTGGGGCGTCAGACCGGGAAGTCTCGGTACAACCGCAATAAGAATAAAAAGACAGAGACCTGATGAAGACACTGACCACCACGGCCGCGCTTGAGGACTTCTGCAAAACCGCGCGCGAATTTTCCTATGTGACGGTGGATACGGAGTTCCTGCGCGAACGCACCTATTATTCCAAACTGTGCCTGATCCAGCTGGCCTATCCGTCCGATGACGAAGACAGCGCGGTTCTGGTCGATCCGCTGGCGGGCGATCTGTCGCTTGAGCCGCTTTACGATCTGTTCCGTGACCAGAGCGTGGTCAAGGTGTTCCACGCCGCGCGGCAGGATCTTGAGATCTTCTATTTCGATGCCGGCGTCTTTCCCAAACCCCTGTTTGACACGCAGGTCGCCGCGATGGTCTGCGGGTTCGGTGAACAGGCGGGCTATGAAACACTGGTGCGCAAGATCGTGCGCAAGCCTTTGGACAAATCCTCGCGCTTTACCGACTGGTCGCGCAGGCCGCTGTCCGAGGCGCAGAAAACCTATGCGCTGGCCGATGTGACCCATCTGCGCGATATCTATGAACATCTCGCGGCCGAGCTGAAGCGTACCAACCGCTCGCACTGGCTGGAGGAAGAGCTTGAGATCCTCACCAATCCCGACACCTATGACAGCCATCCCGAAGATGCCTGGCAACGGGTGAAGACCCGGTCGAACGCGCCGCGTTTTCTGGCGATTGTGCGGGAACTGGCGGCCTTCCGGGAAACCTATGCGCAGGAAAAGAACATCCCGCGCAACCGGGTGTTCAAGGACGACGCGCTGGTCGAGCTGGCCTCGACCAAACCTAAGACGGCGGCGGATCTGGGCCATCTGCGGCTTTTGCTGCGCGAGGCGCGCAAGGATCCCATCGCGCAGGGCATACTGGATGCGGTGGCGCGCGGCGTGGCCTGCCCGCAGGACAAGCTGCCCGTGCCCGATCAGGGGCGCGGCAAGGCGCAGGTCAATCCGGCGCTGGCCGATCTGCTGCGGGTTCTGCTGAAGGCGAAAACCGAAACATCGGGCGTTGCGGCCAAGCTGATCGCCAACAGCGCGGATCTGGATGCCATGGCGTCGGGGATGCGCGATGTGCCGGCGCTTGTCGGATGGCGGCGCGAGGTTTTCGGCGAAGATGCGCTGCGGCTGTGCGAGGGGCGCGTGGCGCTGGCGGCGAAAGGTCAGACGGTGAAGGTCATCGACCTCTGACCCGGATCAGCGGCGGCGCGTTTCGCGCGCGTTGCTGGCACCCACCACGCGCACAACGCGGGTCTGCGCCAACGTATCATTCGAGATGGACCGCGCCACCGTCACCCGGCGCACCGCCTCGGACCCCACGGCGGTGTTGTATTCAGGATAGACGATATCAAAGCTGTAGCTCAGCACGCCATCGACCGGCTCATCATCGACATTGGCCGGCGTCAGCTGCACGTCATAGGGCCCCTGGCGCGCCGCGATCCCTTCGACCAGGATGATCGCACCGCTGCGCGTGCGTTCGATGCGCAGTTCGGTCACCGTCTGGATCGGCACACCGGGATAGACGTAATCGGGCCGCGCGAACATCGACCGGCGCTGGTTCGGGATCAGCGGGTTCACGTCGCCTTCGGTTTCCGATACGGCCACTTCGCGGCTGTTGCCGAACCAGTTCAGCGGGTTCAGCCGCGTGTTGCATCCGGCCAGAACCATGGCTGTCAGCGTCAGCATCAGGATGGGTTTGGCGGCTCTTGCGCGTGTCGTCATGAAACTCTGCCCCGGAACTTCTTTGTGACCATTGGGTTAGCGCATCCCGTGCCTGTTGAAAAGCGTCAACCGTGGTCTGGACAGCGCACGGCCCGCATCATAGGTGAGATTGCGCATCACCAAGAGGACGAAATATGGCCAGCCAAGCCTTTGAAGAGATTGTCGAGGATTTCGAATTCCTGGAAGACTGGGAAGACCGCTATCGCTTTGTGATCGAGCAGGGCAAGGATATGGACCCGCTGGAGGATGCGCTGAAAGTGCCCGCCACCAAGGTCACGGGCTGCGCCAGCCAGGTCTGGCTTCACCCCACGATCACCGATGGGCGGTTTCACTTCGACGGCGAAAGCGATGCGATGATCGTCAACGGCCTGATCGCGGTTCTGCGCAAGCTGTATAACGGTCTGACCCTGGCCGAAGTGCTGGCCGTCGACGCCCGCGCCGAGATGGAGCGGCTGGGCCTGAACGACCATTTGTCGGCGCAACGGTCGAACGGGCTGCGGTCGATGATCGAGCGCATCCGCGAGGTCGCCGCGGCCGAGCTGGGCTGAGGGCCCGGATTTTCGCAGAAGAAATCCTGTCCGTCAGACCGGGCGCTGCGCCCAGTCTTTCAGAGTGACAGCCAGATCGCCATAACCCGTCTTGCGATGCTCGAACGCCAGCCCCAGGCGTTTCGCGCAGTCCTGCGCCTTGGCCAGAAGCGCCGGATCGTCGGTCTGCGCCTGATAGACCAGCTTGGTGTAATGGCCGAAATAGGCCTCAAGCAGTTCGGGGTGGCGATCAAGGCCCAGCGGTTTCCAGACAAAGGCATCGAATTGCCGGGTCAGGAAATCGGTCAGGTAAAAGGCGGTGATTTCGTCTTCATGGGCACCAAAGACCGCGTTGCCTTCGAAAAAGCTGTAACAATGCGGGCCCTTGATCATCTCGACCCCCAGCGCGTCGCAGGCCGCCTGAAGCTGACCGCCCGTGCCGCAATCGGCATAGGCCACATAGATTGCCTGATACCGTGCACGGTGTTTTTCCACGGCGGCCCGGACCGCATCGGTGATCTTTTCGGGGTGGTTGTGCAGGATCGCAGGCAGGCAGGTCAGGTCCAGATGAGACCAGCCGCCCCGTGCTTTCAGATCCAGGATTTCCCGCGCCAGCGCACCGCAGGCGACGATCAGCACACGGCCTGTGCCGCTGGGCGGGATGCCCTGTTGGGTCAGCTCGTCAAAGCCGGGCAGGGGGGCGGGCTGGTCGATCACCTGGAATGATCCCTGTCGCGCCGCTCAGGGGCGCTAAAAAGAAAACACCCGCGCGGGATGTCCGGCGCGGGTGCGTGCATGCTCATGGCGGCGCTTACGCGCTCATCTGGTTGTGCTTGCGCGCCACGAAATCCTTGGCCGTTTCCACCGCCACGGCGGCATCGCGGCAATAGGCGTCGGCACCGATGGCTTTGCCGAATTCCTCGTTCAGGGGTGCGCCGCCCACCAGCACGATGTAATCGTCGCGAATGCCCTGTTCGACCATCGTGTCGATCACGACCTTCATGTAGGGCATCGTGGTGGTCAGCAGGGCCGACATGCCCAGAATATCGGGGCCTTCGGATTCCAGCGCTTCGAGATAGTTTTCAACCGGGTTGTTGATGCCCAGATCGACCACTTCGAACCCTGCGCCTTCCATCATCATCGACACCAGGTTCTTGCCGATATCGTGGATATCGCCCTTCACCGTGCCGATCACCATCTTGCCCACGCGCGGTGCGCCGGTTTCGGCCAAAAGCGGCTTTAGGATCGCCATGCCGCCCTTCATCGCGTTGGCGGCCAGCAACACTTCGGGCACGAACAGGATGCCATCGCGGAAGTCATCGCCCACGATCTTCATACCGCCCACCAGAGCCTTGGTGAGAATGTCATAGGGCGCCCATCCGCGTTCCAGCAGGATGTTCACACCTTCTTCGATTTCTTCCTTCAGACCATCATAGAGGTCATCGAACATCTGTTGGACAAGCTCATCATCGTCCAGCTCGGACAGGATGATGTCGTCTTCTTCCTCGGACATAAGCGCGTTCCTTCAATACACGTGCCGACTGTCTGGATCGGCCCATTCGCTGTGGCCCTTCTGGACTGAAGGGTGATTCCAGACTGCGACAATTGCGACGTCGCCGACACTGCAACCGACCATTAGCGCGGTTTGGGCGGAAATGGTAATGAAGATTGCGCATGAGAATTATGGGTTTATTGCAAGGGTTCTTCTTTTGTTCTATTCCGGGACTCATGCACGATCCCACCCTGCCAGATGGCGAAAATCGCCCCATTGATCCTGCGCGCCGCGCCGGGCGGGGGGCGGTGCAGAATGCCTCAAGCCGGTTCGATCTGGCGCGGTTGGAAGAAGGCGACGGATGGGACATTCCCGAAGACAGACCCGGTTTCAAAACCCAGGTGTCGATTGAAAGGCCACGCAGCATCATCACCTATAACCGCTCGCCCGATCTGCCCTTTGATCGGTCGATCAACCCCTATCGCGGGTGCGAACATGGCTGCATTTACTGCTTTGCCCGGCCCAGCCATGCCTATCTGGGGCTGTCGCCGGGGCTGGATTTCGAAACCCGGCTGGTGGCGCGGCCGCAGGCGCCCGATGTGCTGGCGCGGGAACTGGCGGCAAAGTCCTACCGGGTGGCCCCCATCGCAATCGGCACCAATACCGACCCCTATCAGCCCTGTGAGAAAGAGCATCAGATCACGCGCGCCTGCCTGCAGGTGCTGTCCGATTTCAACCATCCGGTTGCCATCGTCACCAAGGGCGCGCTGATCGAGCGCGATATCGACATTCTGGCGCCCATGGCCAAGCGGGGGCTGGCGCGGGTGGGGATCTCGCTGACCACGCTGGATGCCGACCTGTCGCGCCGGATGGAGCCGCGCGTGCCCGGCCCAAAGCGCCGTCTTGCGGTAATCCGGGCGCTGTCCTCTGCCGGGATCCCTGTGCGCGTGATGACCTCGCCCATCGTGCCTGGCCTCACTGATCCGGAGATCGAACATCTGCTGCGCGCCGGAGCCGAGGCCGGGGCGACATCTGCCAGCTGGATCATGCTGCGCCTGCCGCGTGAAGTCTCGGAGATCTGGCAAAGCTGGCTGGCGGAACATTACCCGGACCGGGCCGAAAAGATCATGGCCCGCCTGCGCGAAATGCATGGCGGCAAGGACTATGACCCGCGCTGGGGCCACCGGATGCGGGGGGAGGGGGTTTACGCCGAACTGATCGGCCAGCGCTTCAAGGTCTATGCGCGCAAACTGGGTTTGGCGATCACTTCCACGCCCATGCGCTGTGATCTGTTCGCGGTTCCGCCCAGACCGGGCGATCAGCTGTCGTTGTTTTAAACAAAAAAGGGCCGGACCCCGGTGAAAAGGTCCGACCCACGCAAGCAACAGTGTCCCGATTAGTTCGGCAGGATCACTTCGTCGATGACGTGGATCACGCCATTCGACGTCTCGATATCCGCTTGAACCACTTGCGCGCCGTCAACCAGCACGTCGCCAAAGGCGTTGATGTCCACGGTGTCGCCGTTGACAGTCGGAGCGGAGGTCTGCGTGCCCTGCAGATCGGACGACATCACTTTGCCCGGCACAACGTGGTAGGTCAGAATGGCCACCAGCTGATCGCGGTTTTCGGGCTTCAGCAGGTTTTCAACGGTGCCGGCGGGCAGCGCTGCGAATGCTTCATCTGTCGGAGCGAAAACGGTGAACGGGCCATCGCCTTTCAGCGTGTCGACCAGACCGGCAGCTTGCACGGCAGCGACCAGAGTGTTGAAGCTGCCTGCGGACACGGCTGTGTCGACAATGTCAGCAGACGAGGCGTTCGACACGGTCGGCAGGGCAAAAGCGGCTGCGGCGGTGACGGACAGAAGTGTTTTACGAAGCATGGTTTGGCTCCCCCTTGTTTGGTTACAACGTAAAGGTTTACGCAGGGGTCATCTTTTGGATCACAGCGGCCGTTCACGCTTTCGTCAGAATTGTGACCGCGCCTGCTGCGCACACGCGAAATCTCTCTTGCCGCCCGCCACGCGTCCTGCAATAACGCCCATACCCTTCACGGGCCCAAGTGGCGGAATGGTAGACGCAGGGGATTCAAAAGAACCTGTGACCCCTATATAAATCAACCACTTACACTTCTCTCATTTCAAAAGATAGACACAAGGTAGACACCTGAATTCAGTCTTTTGTCTGCAAAAATATGCAACCTTGGGGTGTGTCTGCAGTACTTTGGCAAATCTGTCAACAAAAAAGTTTATAACAAAAACAATAGCTTAGAAAGAATTTTCCATAAAGCCCTCATTTTTTTCTTGACAACCTCCCAAAACATGTTAGAATATCACTATAGGACAGAGATGCGTCCTCTTGTTCCGTTTGGAACATGACTTTCCGTGGCATGGGCAGGTTAGCCTGATACGCGTGTCACAATCGGGGCGGTGGATTTCCCCTTTCAGAAACATTTGCTGAGAGGTGGGCCACTAATGCGCCATAAGTATATCCGTCGTCACTATTCCAAGTACCAAGTTCGTCTAGAGGGGAAGACAGTTCCCTTCTCTGACCTTGATGCAGCTATCGCCTATCGCAACAAGACCTTGGGCTATGACCCTGATCCATCTTTCGTCGTTCGGAAGACATCAAAGGTGGTCAGCCTGCAGGAGTTCGGCGATTGGTGGCTGGATAATCCTAGCTACGATCCTGTCTTCTCTTCTCTGGTCCAAGAGGCAAAGGCAAAGGCTGAAGCTGGTACGCTGACCGGGAAAGATTTCGACAAGCTGAAGAAGATTATAGCGGATAGCTGGGTGCCTTGGAATGACGACGAGGTAGCCGAACAGAAGGCTTATTCGAAAGCTGTCAAAGCAGCTAGATAAGCTCATTTTGGCCGCCCCCGGTACCCCCCTACCTGACCCCGGCCAAACGTGCGCTGAGAGCCCTTATTTTTATTGCTCAGATTTAGCGAAATCACGGGGGGTATACCCTGTTCCAAACAGTCAACAGAGAAAGGAAAACTATGACTGATCGAAAACCCAAAACCATGTCGGAATATCAAGACATGAGACGTAAGGCACCACGCCAATATTACTCCACCAAAGTCCAGAACGAGATGCTGAAGGACCGAGTTGATCTTGGTGACAAGTTCTACGGCCAGCCTGCGTCTGCTGCGTCTGATGAGTTATCTCTAGAAGATCTTCAACGTCTTCATGCCCTTTTGACCAAGGAGAAGGCGAATGACTAAGAGTTCTCTTCCTGATCTCCGCGACCTGATGGACCAGTACGACGAGGCCACAGAGGAAACCGAGGTGTTTCTTGTCTGGCTGTACAAGGTCGGGGCACTGCCCACCCGTAAGTCTACGTCCATGAGTGAGCGTCATCTAGCTTTGGCCTATGCGCTGAGCCGTCTGAAGCCCTTCGTCTGCCGAAGGCTGAACATCACGACATTCGATAGTTGGATGAAAGATACGATGGTCAAGCTTCTGGCCTATGGCGTCATCAAGGAAGTGGACGTGGTGGATGAGCTTCTGCCCGTCTACGTGCCTACCCAGAGAACGATGTCGGAACTATCGAAGATTGTGGAGGTGACCCATGCTGCGTCCTAAGCATCGCGCACCGGAGAAACCCGTACAGGTCATGGAGCTTGGCGAGGACTGGACATTTGAATACGTGTCTGACGTTCACGCCACTGACGACCTCTATGCTGTGATCAAGTCCAGCAAGTACCCGTCGCCTGTCCAAGTACGGAAAAGCAAGCTCTCTGGTTTGTTCTACTTCTCCGCAGAGTGGGCTTTGCCTTCCGCTGTGTCTGACGGAAGCTACACTACGCTGACCACCTTGCTGCGACATGCTGGGCTTCATCTACACCCAGAGAAGATAGGTTCACCCAAGGCTGCCCCTGCACGTGATGAGCCAAAAGCTGTGGACGTTATCAAGACTGCAGAGAAGCCGACCCAAGTTAATCAGGGTGAAGTAGATGGTATCCAGTACGTCGAGAAGTATTACCGCACATCTGCCATGTCGCATGACCTGTCAGTGACCTTCACCCACCCGGACTTCCCTGAGCCTCTGGTTGCTATTCGTAAAGCCAATGAGCCTCACCTGCGCTTCTATGACGACGGCAGGTTACCTGTGGAGTTGATGGGTTACTACACCACGGCTGCTGATGCCCGGCAGGCAATCAGTAAGTACGTCGAAGCCAAAGCTTTCGAGCAATCCTGACTAACTAACCCTCCTAGTTTCTCCCAACTGGCCACCTGAGCTTCCTGTGCTTGGGTGGTCCTTTTTCCCCAATCAAGGAGACCTGATGCCCAGATATACACCGATTCCGCATAGTCGGAGAGATAATGCCAACTGCCTGCGATGTAGCACCAATCCCGTACATCACGCCCAACGCACCTTCTACAGCCTTTGTCATTCATGCCTGAGAGACACGCAACTAGGTCCATACAAACCACGATACCCAGCCTTCCAGTATCCGGAGCGGACCATCTCTCAAAAGAAGCCTGATAATCCCAATCAAGGACTGTGTCGGAACCTGCTGAGCAGAAACCTATCGCAAGGCAGACTTAGGAAGCCCCAGAGACCCGCACAGCGGCCTCGGATCATCCCAGACGATAACCAACAGAGAGAGCCATACAGGCCCCCCACAGACCCCTTTGAGGAGAGAGAAATCAAATGAAGTTCACCAAGAAAGAATTTGAAGAGACGTTTACGCCTGATGCGGACAATGAACACCTGTTTCACAACATGCTTATGTGCGCCAAGTGTGGGAAAGAACCACGCCACACCAATGATCGCGGTATGCAGTTCCGCTACGGATACAACTGCCTAGCCGAGCTTCGCAAAGAGCGGGGTGTCTGGGAATGAGCGTAGTTGAGCAAACCCATGAAGCTGTCTGGGAGGCCGTTGGGGCGTGTCCCGATGGCTTGTATTGGAACAAGGGCAGCTTGCGGTTCTTCACGGCTGAAACTGGTCTGGGCAAAACGACAGGGTTTCGCAAAACGATCAAACGCCTCTGGGATACCTATTGGCAGGACATGCCTGTTCTGATCATGGTGCCTACCCGCAGGGATGCGGACATCATGTTTCAGGAGATGGAGAAGATCGAACCCGGTGCTTCAGCCGTTTGGACCCAGTGGCATGACCCTGAAAACACTCAAGTGCCTGCGTTCACTCCGTCTGCCAAGTTCAGCAAGCATGAGGCATCCAAGAGAAAGTGTCTGATCCTGACACATAACGCAGGAAGGCAAGCCGAGGAGTGGGTAGGACGAAGAGACTTGGTGTTCGTAGATGAATACCCACAGCCTGCCAGTAGCGACACATTCGAGCCTTACCACTTCACGAAGGCCAGAGATGACGAGGCTAAGAGCGGTCCACTTGGTGATCTGTTCCGCATGGCGTCAGATTGGGCTGAAATACAGGAAGAACAAGGCTTGCGGCCCGTTGTGGTGCCTGAGTGGGTGGACAAACTGTTGGCTGTCTCCCCTGTCACCGAAGCGGGACGACATCTGCAAAAGCTGGCTCAAGGTATCAAGGAGGGTCGAGCCTTTCAGACGAAAACCAAGACATGCTCGTGGACCTGCTTTGATTTTGATCTCCCGTTCCAAGACCGGACAATCATCTTCAGTGCTACCGCTCAGTTTGAAGGTTGGCAGTTCGGTGTCGATTACGACATTGGGAAGGATGGACCACAGGTTGATTACAGCAACGTGGTGTTCAATTGGCATCCTTGGCCGGAGGGTGTGAGCACGTTTCATCGTAATATCTTGTCGAACAGAGATCAGCGTGAGGTCTTCTTTGAGCATATCCGTCAAATGGTCCAATGGGCTGATGAACACACGTTGATCATTTCGCCAAAGGACTTTGAATCGGACATCCAGCACATGTTCGAGGAGGCTCATGTCACCCACTACGGCTGTGATGTTGGTTCAAATGAATACAGGGACTGCAACCGTGTTTTCCTGATTAGTGAGTTTCACAAGCCCGCTCATGTCCATCGTGCAAACTATTTGGCGCATAGAGGGGTGGAGAAGGTCACCGAGGACAACTTGAAGCCTGTCAGCAATACACAAAGCTCCACTTACGCCAAAGTCAGAGACAATAACTACTCGGTTCATCTCAAGCAGATGGTGTCACGGGGAACCTGTCGCTATGTGAATGACAAAGGGGTGGCCAATGCTATGGAGGTCACTTGCATGATCGACAAGGATCGGTTTGCGAGATTGGTCCCTGAGTTGTTTCCCGGTGCTGTGTTGATCTACCCGGAGGGGCAGGAGCCAAAGATCAACAACGTGCGTGGTAAGCGTCAATCAACTGTTGAGAAGTTGATGATCTACCTGCCCACAGTGCCTGATGATCAGAACGTGGTGACGTCTGTTTGCCTGAAAGACGCTGACATCATCATCAAGGGGGCACAACGGAAGAAACAGATCACCGAGGCAGGTGACATCTTCGTCTCTTTGGGTTGGACGTTTGAAGAAGGTACGGCAGGTAGATACGGCAAGCCTGCGGGCTTCGTGCGTGTCTAAAGGTAGACCCGGAGCGTCGGGGTGGTTTCTTCTTAGTTGAGAGAAGAGACAAAAAGGAAAGGAGAATATGTACCTGAGTAAGAGGAAAAACCTGTGGGGGCGATGGGTGTGGACCCGGTAGCGTACCGTGTAGTCTCCCGAGAAAGGAGAAGAGTTTTTAAAGGTTCATTATCTAAGGATATCTATATAGATGATTGACCTTTAGAAATTCCATAAGTTCCGCCTCGACCTTTAAACTTCCGGGTTCGTCTCCTCTCTCTTAGGGAACTGTGACACTTAAAGTGGCGTAGAGTCCTTCTTCTTAATCAGGAGATACTTCCCTTCCTTCTTCGCCTTGAACCCTAGATTCTTTGCTGTCTGATCATCCTCGGGCTGGTAGTTAGCTACTTTCTTCTGAAAGTCACTCCAGTCCTTCGAATCTCTCTTGATACCAGCCACAGCAGACTCAAAAGCCTTCCTAAAAGCCTCCACTTGCTGCTCTTCTTCAATCATCTTCTTATACTTGCCGTAGAGCTTGGAAGGTACTTCAAGTTTGGGCATGAGTCTTCTCCTCTTCTCTGTCTAATCCACGACCATAACACGTCAGGAAAAAACTACGAGAAAATTTTTAGGTGTCATTCAGAATATAGGAGACCCCCCGTGCCCCCCGGGGTGCCCCCCAAGGCCATCATCTCTTCCTCTGTCTCATTAAATTTCCCCGGGAAAGCTGGGATTTTACACGTTAACGAACGTTGATGTTTGTGTTTCCATGTGTATATCTTCAATGAAGATAGATGGTGATGGAGGTAGATCATGTATGTGACCTACAAGAGAGTGAGCACCAAGGAACAAGGCAAGAGTGGACTGGGCCTAGATGCACAGCAACGGGACATAGGTCTGTATCTGTCGAACTACGCAGATGAAGCAGAGGTGGTAGGTGAGTACACCGACGTACTGTCAGGAACAAACAGCGACAGACCAGAGCTAGCAAAGGCTATAGATCACTGCAAAAGGGTGGGAGCCACATTGCTTGTCTCCAAGCTGGATCGTCTCTCTCGCAAGGTCTCGTTCATTGCCAAGCTGATGGAAGACAAGAACCTATCGTTCAAGGTAGCCCAGATGCCCCACGCGGACGCCTTCCAGCTTCATATCTACGCTGCACTTGCTGAACAGGAGAGGGACTTCATCTCGAAGAGGACCAAGGCTGCACTGGCAGAGGCAAAGGCACGAGGCGTCAAACTAGGTGGAGCACGTGACGAACTGAATGCACGACACAAGGCAGTGAGGGAACAGGCGGACAGGGATGCTCAGAAGGTGGCCAAGTTGATGTTACCTCTTCGTGACGCAGGCCAAACGCTGCAACAGATCGCGGATAGTCTCAATTCAAGTGGAGTGACAACAGCCAGAGGTGGCCAATGGCACCCTACGTCAGTGCGCAGGACGCTGGAGAGACTGAGCTAAGGGGTGCGTCACACCCAGACAAACCAAGTCTGTCTCTAACCCATTGATTTAAAACAGAGGTGAGAGATATTCGCCTAGCTGCACTGTTGGGAAACTGCCACCTGAAGTGTAAACGTTTTTCGCGGTGCTAGTTCCATCCGCCATTGCATTGGAGGTGGGCCATGGGGATATTCTTATCAGACGCTGAAGGAGCAAGCGCTCTCATACAGGAATGATACGGTGAAAAAAAGGTCAGGATTGCTGCTGACATGATAATCGAAAGCCCAAGAATTAATGCAGCTTTTTGTAAATCTGTCACTTCTTTCATATTGGTTCCTCATGAATTGGTCGGTCTTTGAATTTACTCAAATTTAAGAAGAGCGCAGTCCGTTAAAGCGCAGAAAATTGGCTATCCGTACATGATATGAGTCAATGCGTTTAGCCCAGCGGGTAGCAGACCAACCCGACGCCAAGGTTCGGATGGCTCCTGACCTCGGTCTTTCGATAAATTTAGCGACCTGGAGGCGTGACGAAATCTCATGCACTTCCATCGAGTAATGGTTAGCCCACAATTATGGGGCTACAGCGTCCTCTGCTCAGAAGGCGTCCATGAAGTGCTGGTTGTCGCTAGCCCACAAAGCAGGGGCTATAGTATCGACCGGTATCATCGACGAGTACTGCGAGGTGCTATCGCTAGCCCACAGGAGAGGGGCTATTTGCTACGCTTCGGCATACTCCCACTGAGGTTGCATTTTCGCTAGCCCGCAATACAGGGGCTATAGCATCCAGTCTGCAAGACGCCGCATCCCTAATCTTGTTTTCGCTAGCCCGCAAAGCAGGGGCTACAGCATCAAGCCTGAGTTAATGGGACAGATAGGCATCAATTGTCGCTAGCCCACAAAGCAGGGGCTAAAAATTTGGAGCGGCATGCTACCGATGCGGCAAACCTTTTGTCGCTAGCCCACAATGTAGGGGCTACAGCATCGACCACGGCTGACTGGGGTGTTACCTCAGAGTTGTCGCTAGCCCACAATGTAGGGGCTACAGCATCCGGCCCTCTCGTAAGCATTTGCCATTATTTAGCTTTTCTCCTTTTCTGTCGAAATATTCCATCTACTCTCTCTTATTAAGAAGCTTATTTTCGGATTTTTCATCCTAGGACTGGCCAGTTTCGCTTGTCCTTTGGCAACGTCAGGGTTTTGTTGTGTGCCCATTCGTAGTGCAGCATTGCTTCGGGTGCGACCTCGTAGATGGCGGTATCTCCGGTCCGACTTATTCGTGCCAAACCAGCGTCGAACAGGCGATGGAGATCGGTCCGTAACAGAATGCCATGCCGTGCTTCATTCATGTCCAGCCAGGCTCCTTTCGGTCCAACATGCGCTGCGTCCAAAACCGCACGAATATCGCAACCGGTCACAGCACAACTCCAATCATATGCATCACCGACAGCTTTGCGGAACTTGGCTTGATCCTTACGGACCTCCGTCTCCCTCGTTTCAGGATCTGCCACCTCGACATCAAAGAGGGGATTAGCTTCCAGCCACGTGGCCACATCTTCTGCAGAGTTCGGGTCACCACTGAAGTTTCGGTATCTTTCCATAGAAAGTGACTGAGGTGTGATGCGACCCTTTCTAACCAATTCGGATGTCTTCATGCTCGGATTCCGCTACTTCGTTTAGACCGCTTCGATCATGTAAATTTCATGCTGTCGTTGGTTTCTTGGCGGCGGACGCTTCAAGTATTTTCGCTTGGCGAAATGAGCCAAACGGACCTGCAAATCGTTCCGGGATCACAGACAGAAAATCAGTCCATTCCTTTGCGGACCCCTGCGCCAACCGTAATCTGAGATTTCGACGAAGAGCTTCTGGTATGGGGAACCTTGGGTCAAGGATCCACACTTTGCAGTGATCATCACGAACCCGAATGCCTCTACCTTGTCCTTGGGCCATTCTTCTTTTCGCATCTGCTCGAGACTGGGCCATTAGTTCGAAACCAATCGTATCGACAGGCCTGCCCCTGGCCAATCTGTGCGCGCGAATGACCTTTTCTCTCAATTCATCTGGGCGAGACATGGGAAGCCTTGGAATAACGACATGATCCACCATGTGAGGCAGATCAACGCCAGCCCATGCGCATGGAGAAAACAAGACAGCGTCTTTTACTGCCTGAAAAGCCTCCACCAGCTTGGTGAGCGCCATGCCTCTCTCGTGGACAAGCGCGTCCTCAAGTCCTTCACTGAGAACGATGGCATCATCATACGAAGCGGTTAAGACAAGAACGCGACCACCTTCACGGCGAGCGGCCTGAATGCCTTCTTTCGCATATGCGACCCAATCGAGGTTACGCTCTGGTTCTTGTCCTTCGATATGAACCCAGGGGCTGGGCACTTGTCGATCCGCCAAGACAAATTCACATGACCCGAATGTGCGATGGTCCCAGTTCTTCGACCGATGCTCCGCAATGTTAGACCAGCGGTCGTTCACTCCTAAGCGCCGGCAAAAGTCTGAAAAGGGCCTCTTTTCCCCGGGGACTGAAAGTGTGCCAGACATGAATGCCATGGCGCGGAGTATGGGTTCCCGTCCGTCTCGTGGTCTATGCCAAAGACGCCCAAGGATGCGGGCGGGTTCCAGCGCCACGGTCTGAAGCGATGGGTATCTTCTGACAGGCGAGTAAACGACACCAGCCGATGCGTTCTTATCTTCGTCATTAGCCTCTGCCAGGTCTAAAGCGGTCGATTGCAAATCAAAGGCCAGAATAGGGCGATCTTCCCGCACCTCCGTCGCCAACGTCCGCAGTTCTTCAACAAGGGCATCCACGGCTTCTCGGATAGCAAGATGCTCTGGAATATCATGCTGCAAAATAACTGAAAGCTTTTCAGCTTCGAGAATGTCCATTGATTGCCAAAGTGCAGAAAGCTTGGACTTTGCTACTTCCGATCCTTCAACCCGATCCAGCAGCCTCGCTACACTTCTTAGCGCGATCTGACGTTCCGCCATTCCCTGTGCCAAAGAAGGTAGAACATCGGCCTCGTCAAATATTGCGACCGTACGCGGTAGCTCGCCCTCAGGAGATGATATTCTTGCACCGTACAGACGAGCATCAAGAAGCATCGTTGCATGGTTTGTGATTATGACATTGGACGCAAGCGCTCCGGCACAAGCCAGATTGTACTCTTTCTTAGCTGAATCGCTGGAACCGGAATGAAGGCAAATGTGCTCTTGTCGTACCCCGTTTGGGATACTCAGGTTAAAGATCTGTTCCGCCTCGTCAAACCGTACCGGACGTGTTTCGGCATCTAACCAGAGATCAAGCTCAGCGATGTTCTCTTTCTCCCGGACGCGCTGCAAACGCTCCCAATCGATCCAGTTTCTTAGGCCAACATAAGTTCCAGCCGTCACCTCGACGCCTGTTAGATCACGAGTGACCGGTGCGATAACTCTGACGAATTCCTCCAGCAATTGGCGCTGCAGCTGGATGGTCGCTGTGCTGATTATCACTTGCTCGCCGGTCAAAGCTGCATGCAGAGCCATCGGGCCCAAGGCCGCTATACTTTTGCCCACGCCAACAGGGGCATTGAACAGCGTGATCTGACCTTCCAATTGATCGGTTGGTTGAGGAGCAGCTATCACCGCAGCGATCCTATCTGCCAGGTCAAGCTGAATGTCTCTCGGAGCGAAGCCGGGCAAGTACTTCGTCAGACTGCCGCCCTTTAGCAGATTTTCTGTTG
The DNA here is from genome assembly GCF_001262635.1 of Aestuariivita boseongensis. Lineage (GTDB taxonomy): Bacteria > Pseudomonadota > Alphaproteobacteria > Rhodobacterales > Rhodobacteraceae > Aestuariivita > Aestuariivita boseongensis. The sequence continues at coordinate 158,298 of NZ_JXYH01000002.1, read as the reverse complement.
CACCCCTAAGTGGGTAGCCTGTTTCTTGGAGTGTTATCATCTCGCGTACTTTGTCGAGGCTGTCATGTGTCTGATGTCACAAGCTTTTCGTCGGGTCTCTGCCAAGCGTCCCATGACGCCACCCAGTCTCCAATTTCAGTCCCATCGATTTCCACACCAGCCGGACTAAACGAGACGCGACCCGCGTCTTTCCAAACTGATCGGAAGCCACCGTCCCTGACTTCAAGGGTCATCTGTCCTGAGAACACACCGCGACCCTGTGAACGGTAGGCTCCAAGCCGACAGCCCTCATCGTTCAGGATACCATCGGCCCAACGTTGCAGCGATCTAATGAGTAATCCGGCTTGCTCCTTAGAGATTCCTCGAGCGGATAGTCTGGATGACCATCTTCCGCCTGCTCCAACATACTCAGTTGGTGGAAGAGGCATACCGATAGCGTTGTCAGATCCGGCAGCACTGGCGACGGCCTTTGCTTGTTCTAGTCGTGCATCTGCGGCTGAAAGCTGTTCATTGAGTTCATCAACGGCTGACTGTTGGCCTTGACCGGTTTTTACCGCATCTTGAGCCTTTCGGAGTTCGCGTTTGAGGGACTTCACCTCTGCATCTGCTTTTGCTCGCGCTCGGTTAGCATCGATGTAGATCTCCGCGCTCTTTAAACCGTCTTCACTCAAGAGTTCCAATTCAGCATCACGGACATGAGAACGTACACCCTCGGCTTTGAACAGAAGTCCAAGGTCCGCTTCATCCAGGTAGGCTGGTTCAATGCTCACCTTGGATGGTACAAACCGGCCGATCCCGACTTCACCCCCACCGAATAGGTCGATCTCTGGATGTCTACGCAAGAATTCTCTTGCTTCTTCCAGTTCTGCTTTGCCTGCTTTGTCAGATCCTTTAACTCCTCCAACGCTGAGACGAGTGTATTCCACGAAGTCCATTGGCCCTTCGCGTTCAATAATCTCCTCGGCCATGCCTCTGCGAAGAACGGCCTTCAATTGACGAGCGGGAACAGTTGGCACTTCGTATGGGGTGCCGCCGTGGCTCATCCGTCGCTCTTTGTACGTGCGTGACGGTTGACCCTTTCCTCCTCCAAATCCAGGGGGATTAGTGGCAAAGGCCGTAATGTTTTCCATTGTGAAACGTGATGTTCGAATGTCCATGGAGATTACTCCTAGCTTAAATGAATTGTGAGCAAGCCGCAGCCGAAGCTACGCATGCTTGATCCGACACCGTGTGCCATGGCTTGGGCCAATTTCGTTTTGTCTTCGACCTTCAGGCGACCGTAGTAAGTGGTTCTTCGAAAGCCCCATTCCTTCCCAGCCTTCTTGATTTTGACCTTCTCGGTTTCGATTGCTGGCGCACCTAAAAGTTTAAAACCGCAAGCCACGCTGCGATCTTTGAGCCACTGAAGTCTTTCTTCGTCGCTTTTGCATGTGAATCTCTTTCCCCCGCCACTGCGCGCAGCATGTGAAGCGAGGGTGAATTCCAATTCTGAACCAACTTCTGGAACAATTACCTCTTGCCCGACATGTGCCAGGTGTTCAGGCGGGTCGCTCAAGCGAACGGTGGCCACGCTGCTTCCTGGAGTGCGTCTATAGAGCGGGAACTTCTGGCCTGCGTCCTTTCCTGAACCGAACGCCTCAGCAATCGCAGTATGAAGGCGATACTCGTCCTGCTCCAGGCTTGTGATCATGAAGTCCTTCACGACGGTTCCTCCTGATCCATGGCCACCCTTAATAGGCTCCATGCCGCTGCCTCATGCTGAGCTGGTAAGGTTTCCGCTATGTCGCAAAACTTAGTGTAGTCCATTCCCAGCTTTTGAAGCAGTCTATCGATCTCTCGGTCTATGGAGGGTTCATTTCCGATCTCCATGATGCGCCGGTGAGCCAAAAGCCCAATTCTTCTAACGTCCGCGTAGCTCAAGCTTGAGACCATCTCCAATGCGTTATCGAACTGAGATTTATCGATAAATATTGGACCGCTTGGCTTGTTTATTGCCACTCGAATGCTGCCCTTTGGCGTAGTTACCAAGGTGGCAGGATCGAGTGCTTCGCGTTCAGGCCAGATCAGTATTCGGTCAACATCATTTCTGATGCCTCGCATCAAGACACCGATTGGATCGTTGATCGCTGTGACCTTGTTTGTCTCAACGGGCACTCTGACCGCTGCACCGATCTCGGTACCTTCTTCTGTGATGACAATCGTTGTCAGTCCACTACCCAATCGAACATCGGGCAGTCTTTCACGTTTTTGCGATTTTACTGTTACGTCTTGCACGATCCGTTTTTCAGCTTCGCTCAACAGCTCTCCGTCACGAAGGGGGGCCAGGCTCTCAGTTGAAAGCACGGTTGCCCACCAATCTCTCAGATCCTTGGGCTTAGCTCTTTTGAACTCGAGGGACTTCGTGTGACGAGGGATGTCTTCAAGAAGGTGCGGATAAACTGCGCTGAGAGCCTCTTGTGGAGTGCGCCCTAAAGGATCTGCGAAATGCTCTTTTATCATTACAAGCTCAAAAGATCCTGTGTGCTTGGGACCACGCACAACTCTGGTTCAACACTCGTATCCCAGTATGGAACACGCCAACGCTGCATTGCTATCGCAGCAGGGCCTCCTTTCCACGACCGCACAGGAATTGGACGCAATGGTTGTCCGTTTTGGACGAGGGCCCATGTTTCCGGATCTTCATCGACTCCAAAAACATCGACTTTCTCGATGGCTCCCATTCCTTTGTTGCGATGTTGGCCAACAGCAGGGGTGCCTTCCAAGATTGCCCTGACCAGTTCGATTTCTCCAACCCCGCGATACTCAATCAACTCGACAGCGCGTGTCCGGACCACGTATCCGACATTTTTGCCACCCGCGCCGCATCCTTTTCCAATATCAGTGGTTGGCGCTGGCCATGAGACAAAGCGGTCTGCGGATCTTTTGTTCTCATCCCAGTTTCGACTATGGCTCGAAAATAGCTGCTGCTCAGTGACTGTCTGTTCGCCAAGGAAAAAACCTTGGCTAGCATGAGGCACGCCTTCTTCAGTGTAGGCTAAAGGAAGCTCGTCCGGGTAATCTGGGAATGCCTCTCCGCTTGCCAATGCTATCTCTGCGGCTAGCACGGCGTCCAAGGTGGGCACACTGTCACCTGCGAAAGGAGTGCTCAAATACAAATGAGCAGCAAATGGTTTTAATCTGTCTTGCATAATCCTGGCGCAATAAATCTTTTAAAAATTTGACCTGCCTTTGAATGCAGATCAACCTTATCGTTCCTTCAGCTTAGGGTAGATCTCGTTCGCGCGGCAAGTATCGTTTCCCAGATGCGCAAAAGGAGCCTGACGCCAAGTTTGACAGGCTGCCCCTGCCTGTGTTCGGTTGTCTCTGTTTGATGGAGGTTGCTTTGAAGAAGTTGATTTGTGCGCTGGCCGTTGGGCTTTTCATCACAGCATGTACAGATTCATTCTATAATAAAGAGCTAGAAGAAATTGGTGCATTGCCTGACTTATCTGGCGTCTCTTCCGTCGACATATGTGATGCAGCGGCATACTTCACTTACGACGCACCATCAGGGGACAAAGCAACAGCACGTCGTTTGCTGTCCGAAGTACTTAAGCGGCGCGACATCTCGCAAAAAGACTACAACAGCGCGCTCACTGGAGACGTGGAGCTAGGGATGGACGATTTGGCGGCAACCTGTGCTTGGGGGCTGCCTGACGAGGAAGAAGAGTTCTACTTGGCAAATGGACGAAAGTTCACTCGTTGGACATACCGATACGGGGAATATGGTCTCGATCGAGATACTATTGAGCTCATCGACGACCGGGTCGTTTCAATCCATGCTGGTGGATGAGATATTCAATTGCCTACCGTTCTGACGACGATTGGCTAATTCAATACATCGGAGTGGCTCTCAGGGCTTCTGCTGTTTTTCATCTCGCAAGGATTCTGCTAGCTCCTTCAAAAACCTTGGCTGACCTTCAAGCCATTCGTCAATAAATTCCGGACCATAACCTCCTCCTCCGCTTGCTAAGCTCTCAAGTACACTGCTGATGTTCCGTGCCCCCATCTCGCGCCCGTACTTTTCTCCAAGCTTTTCGCCCCATTTGTATGCGATTGGAATTGCTATAAAAGCTAGAAGGCAGGCCGTTTCCATATCAAAATCCTTTCCAAGTTTTTAACTCGCATTGCCAGCTCAGTAAAATTAAGTATCGACGAACAGGCGCGTTATCTCAGCCCAACGGGTAGCAGACCAACCTGACGCCAAGGTTCGGATGGCTCCTGACCTCGGTCCTTGTCTCCCCTACATTCCGCTCCAACCAAGCCACCGTGTCTGAGCGATTGTTCTGCACCCACACCTCAACCCAATCCGTCTCGTATGGGGACTTTGGCCGGAATGGCCCGCAGACACGTGTCACCTGCAAACCGTTCACATCCCAATTCTCTGTCTCGAAGCAGAGGTCCAGCGCTGACTCCTCATACGGAAAGCCGGAGACAACCATTTCTAGCGCAAGTGGTCTCCAATCAGGGTCAGTCACCCCGTTGCACGTCAGCAGGGCCAGCAACATAGCCTTCATGTCGGATCGTCCCAGCCTTCTTGATACCGTATGTCCGGCATGTCCACGACATAACCCCGGTACTGTCGCTGCAACTTCTCGTACACGCCTCTCAGCGTATCCAGCTTGGCGAGTTCCCCTCTAGCGTAGTGGCGTTGTGTGACCCCCGTAGGCGAATGGTTCAGGGCTGTGCCAATACTTCCTACGTCCACACCAGCAAGCTCACAGTGCTCCGCAACGGTTCGTCTGAGGTCATGCGTGGTCCAGCTACTGTCAAACGCAACATAGTCTCGGAACTTGTCGAGCTTCGTCCGATACGTGCTCTCCCCGTAATCGAATATCTTGTCTGATCCGCTGGCCTCTATCGCCCTTTCGACAATGCCCTTGATCAATCCGTATGTCGGTATCCGGTGGTCCTTGTGGTTCTTCGTGTCCTTGAATACCAACGTCCCATTCTCCGCAGAGTAATCCGTCTTTTTCAGGTTCAGAGCCTCGTTCTTCCTCGCTCCTGTCAGCAGGTAGAAGAAAATCAACTCAACAAACAGATCGGGTGTCCCATCTCCCTTGGTGGTCAGTTCCATGATCCGCTGTATCTCATGGTGGCGCAGGAACCTCTCTCGTACCGTTGGGGTCGTGGTCACCCCGCTTTGGGACAGGAACAGCGCCACAGGGTTCAACGCTAGGCCAGAGCTATTCAGGATCGCCTTGAGGGACCGTAACGCCTTCTTGATGTATGCATCACTCTTCCCAGCGTCCTTGAGCTTTCGATACCGCTCGGCAACCATCTCCTTCGTGATCCGATCCACCTCAAGCGGCTTCCAATCGTCAAAGCAGTTATTCAGGATTTTCCTGTAATCGCTCTTCGTGCTCTCGGCCAAGTTCACCCGCATGGCGATATAGCGATCAAAGACAGCTTGCAGGCTGGTCTCGACAGTTGGCGCAGGTGGGGGCAATCGGGCAACGTCTACCCCTTGGCTGAGTTGCAGCAGGATTTCACGAGCTTTGATCCGTGCATCATCCAGAGACAGCAGGTCCACGTCTCCGATCTTCTTTCGAACCACACGCCCGCCTCTGACGCGTTTCTCTGCGAAATACGTGGCTTTCCCCGTAGGTGTGACTTTGATACCAAAGCCTTGCAGGGACGAATCTCTGACAAACTGAGTTGATCCGGTGGGGCTGAGCCCAGCTATTGTTAGCTGATTGATTCGGGTAGTCATGGAAAAGTCCCCTGAGACAAACGGTAGACGGCTAGTAGACGAATAAAGCCTAGTAGACCGGGAATCTCAGAGCAAGCTTTTAGGGTGAGTTCTTTAAAAACAAGGACTTAACCTACGGGCCCAAGTGGCGGAATGGTAGACGCAGGGGATTCAAAATCCCCCGCCTTTGCGGGCGTGCCGGTTCGAGTCCGGCCTTGGGTACCACTTTCATCCGAATGCCGGATTTACCCCAGCACGATCACTTCCTTCGCGCGGTCTTTCAGGATCGCGCAGATCATGGCGGCCAATTCGCGGAACTCGTCTTCGCGCGCGGTCCCCTTGCGCCAGATCATCCCGATGGTGCGCGAGGGTGGCGGGCCGGTGAAATGCCGCGCCACGACGATATCCTGATGCGCGACCTCGGATTTGACGTAAAGCGCGGGCATCAGCGACAGACCCATGCCCATCGCCACCATCTGGCGCAGCGTATCGAGCGAGGTGCCCTCGTAATCGCGTGACAGCTCGGCCCCGTATTCTTCGCAGATGCGGCGCACCTGTTCGTAAAGCTTGTGACCGGGCTCCAGCGACAGGATCGTCTCGCCGCGCAGCATCTCGGGCGCGATCCGGGCGCGCGCGGCAAATGGGTGGTCATGGGGCAAGACCACCTCGATCGGTTCGCGGAACAGAGGCAGGCTGTCGAAATCCGCGTGGCTGACGGGCAGGGGGAAGAACAGCAGGTCAAGATTGCCGTCCGACAGGCTTTGCAGCAGGAAATCGGGCAGGCCTTCGCGCATATAGAGTTTCAGTTGCGGGTGGGTTTCATGCAGGCCGGGAACGATCAGCGGCAGCAGGTACGAGCCCAGAGACTGCACCACGCCAATGCGGATCGTGCTTTGCAGATGACTTTGACTTCGGATCGCAAGGTTATGAATTTCCTTGACTTCCCGAAGCGCACGGCGGGCGCGGCTGACCACTTCACGCCCCAGGGGCGTGATGATCACGCGCGACCGGCTGCGTTCGACCAGCTGCGCGCCCAGCTTGGCCTCCAGCTCTTTCAGCTGGGCGCTGAGCGTGGGCTGGGTGACGTGGCAGGCCTCGGCCGCGCGGCGGAAATGCAGCGTGTCGGCAAGGGTCGTGAGGTACTTCAATTGCTGCAGGCTGGGCATTGCGACCCCTTTGATAGAGAATTTCTATCGAAATAATCCTGATTTTCGATTGGATCAATCAGCTATTGCGCCCTATCTCCCCGGTATCCGAGGGGAGCAGCCGGTGAACAGGACATTGAACTTCCGTGCCAGTGCGGGGCCATTCTGCGCGTCAGGCGTCGTCTTTGACGGCGCTGCTTGCGTATGCGCACCCGTTGCACCCTGTTGCCCGGCCCAGAAGGCGCTTGCGGCATGAGCGCCGCCGCCGCAGATCAGCCCAAGGGCAATGGCCTGACGGGCCTTGCGCCCGCGATCATCTCGGCGGCGCTTTTTGCGTGGTTTCTGACCTTCACGCCCGCCATCGGCGCGGGGGAAAGCCTGCGCTATGTCATCGACTGGGTGCCGTCCCTGGGTATTTCGCTGTCCTTTCTGCTGGACGGCCTGTCGCTGACCTTTGCGCTTCTGATCACCGGGATCGGGACGTTGGTGTTCCTCTATTCCAACACCTATCTGGCGGGGCATCCGCAGTTTAACCGCTTTGCGCTGTTTCTGTTCAGCTTCATGCTGGCGATGCTGGGTCTGGTTCTGTCGGACAACCTGATCGGGCTGTTCGTCTTTTGGGAACTGACGACGATCACCTCCTACCTGTTGATCGGGTTCGGGCACGAGACGACCAAGGGCCGCCGCTCGGCCCTTCAAGCGCTCTTTGTGACGGGTGCGGGCGCTTTGGCGCTGCTGGCAGGCTTTATCCTGCTGGGCATGAGCATGGGCAGCTTCGAGATGTCCGAAATCCTAGCCCGTGCGGACGATTTGAAGGCGCATGCGCTCTATGTCCCGATCCTGATCCTGATCTTGGCGGGCACCTTCACCAAATCCGCGCAATTCCCGTTCCACTTCTGGCTGCCCAACGCCATGGCCGCGCCCACGCCCGTGTCGGCCTTCCTGCATTCGGCCACGATGGTGAAGGCAGGCGTTTACCTGATGGCGCGGCTGCATCCGGGCATGTCGGGCACCGATATCTGGATGTGGACGCTGACCATTTTCGGTGCGGTCACGGCCGTGTCGGCCAGCATCTTCGCTCTGCGCCAGACCGATCTGAAACAGGCGCTGGCCTATACGACGCTGATGGCGCTTGGCACGCTCACGCTGTTTCTGGGGCAGGAGAGCGGATATGCCATGACCGCATTCGCGACCTTCCTGATCGTGCATTCGCTGTACAAGGCGGCGCTGTTCCTGGTGGTGGGCTGCATCGACCATTCCACCGGCACGCGGGAGGCCGAGGTGCTGGGCGGTCTGGGCCGCGTGATGCCGTTTACGGCTTTTGCCGCTGCCCTGGCTGCGATGTCGATGGCCGGCTTCCCGCCCTTCCTGGGCTTCATCGGGAAAGAGCTGAAATACGCAGGTGCCCTTGGCGTCGCATCCGAGCCATTATTCGTTGTCATTGCCGTGCTCGCCGCAAACTCCCTTATGTTTGCCGTCGCGGGCGTTGTGGCCCTGCGCCCCTTCTGGAACAAGCCCGGCGGAGAGATGCCGGTGACACCGCATGAAGCGCCCTGGCAGATGTGGATTGGCCCGGTCATTCTGGCGGTGCTGGGCGCGTTCTTCGGCCTGTTTCCGGACGTGCTGCAGACCAGCCTTGTGACGCCCCTGGTCGCCAGCCTTCTGGGCGGGGCCGAGGATGTGAAGGAACTCAAGCTCTGGGCCGGTGTGAACATGCCGCTGATCCTGTCGATCATCACGGTGGTCGCGGGCACGGTGCTGTATCTGGCGCACCGGCCACTGCGCAATGGCCTGATCCGCGCGGATGAGGCGACACCGTCTTTCGACAACGGCTGGGACAAGTTCCTGGAGGGTTTCAAGGCCTTTGCCGCCTGGCAGACCCGCCTGATCCAGTCGGGCGTGCTGCGCAGTTACATGTTTGCGACCTTCGCCACGGTTCTGGTGGGACTGGGCGGCACGATGATCCTGCGCGATGTGGGCATCGCCAATCCGGATCTGACGGATGTGACCTGGAAAAACCTTGCGCTGACGCTGTTGATCATCGGTGGTGCCATCGTGGCGACGCTGACCTCATCCCGCATTGCGGCGATGGCGGCGCTGGGGGTCGTGGGGATCGCGGTGGCGATGATCTTCATCGTGTTCTCGGCGCCTGACGTGGCGATCACCCAGCTGCTGGTGGAAACGCTGGTGGTGGTGCTGGTGGCGGTTGCCCTGCTGCGTCTGCCCACTCTGGATTCCGACGGGCGCAAATGGCGTCCGGTGGATGCGATCCTGGCCGCGGGCGTGGGTGCTGTGGTCACGCTGATCCTTCTGGCGGTGCTGGCGACGCCGCTCGATCGCCGCCTGACCAGCTTCTTCGAACTGGCCAGCTGGCCCGAAGCCTATGGCCGTAACATCGTCAATGTCATCCTCGTCGATTTCCGCGCGCTTGATACCTTCGGTGAAATCGCCGTGGTCGTGATCGCCGCACTTTCGGCCTATGCGCTGTTGCGCACAACCACGAAGGGGCAGGGCAAATGAACTCGGTCATCCTGCGGGCGGGCACACGGTATCTGGCGGGGCTTTTGCTGATCTTTTCGGCCTATATGCTGCTGCGTGGCCATAACGAACCGGGCGGCGGTTTTATCGGCGGGCTGATCGGATCGACCGGTTTTGTGCTGTTCGCCGTGGCCTGTGGCGTCGAGGATGCGCGCCGCGCGCTGCGTGTTCAGCCGCAGAATATCGCCATGGTGGGCCTGGGCATCGCGCTTCTGGCGGGGCTGTTCGCGGCGCTGTTTGGCGATGCGCTGTTCACCGGCCAATGGCTGTTCATCGGCGCGACGGACACCGAAAAGGGTCTGCCCATCTCGACCGTGCTGGCCTTTGATATCGGTGTTTACCTGGTGGTCTTCGGATCCGTCCTCACCCTTGTGTTCGCGATGGAAGAGGAGATCTGAGCCATGGAAGCCCTTCTTGCCATCGCCATCGGCGTGCTGGTGGCCGCGTCGGTCTATCTGATGCTGGCGCGCAATGTGTTGCGCTTCATCTTCGGGCTGGTGCTGATCTCGAACGCGGCGAACCTGACGATTTTCGTCGCGGGCCGCCTGACCGAAGGCGCGCCGCCGCTGATTGCCGAGGGGGATCTGGCCCCGGTGGGCGAGGTGGCCAATGCCCTGCCGCAGGCGCTGGTGCTGACGGCCATCGTGATCGGCTTTGGCCTCTTTGCCTTTGCGCTGGTGCTGGTCTTCCGCGCCTACACCTCCCTTGGCACGCTTTATTCCGATGAGATGCGCGTGGCCGAACCCCGGGCGGAGGACAAGGCATGAGCTGGTACCTGGCCACGCCTCTGGCGCTGCCATTCCTGACCGCCGTTGTCGCTTTCCTTCTGCGCAATGGCCCGGCCGGCCGCTGGGCCAGTGTGTTGGGCAATGGCCTGCTGCTGTGCGTCGCGGCTGTTCTGATGGCGCGCGTGCTGAAAGATGGCGTGATCGCCGGGCAGATGGGCGGCTGGTCCGCGCCTTTCGGGATCACGCTGGTGGCCGATTATCTGGGCGCCGTGATGGTGGTGATCACCGCCATCACCGCCTTTGCCGTGTCGATCTATGCGCGGGCAGATATTGACGAACGCAAGGAAGGTCTGGGCTATCACGCGCTGTTCAACGTGTTGATCGGCGGGGTGACGGGGGCGTTCCTGACGGGCGATCTGTTCAACCTGTACGTCTGGTTCGAGGTCATGCTGATCTCGTCCTTCGGGCTGCTGATCCTGGGCGGATCGCGCGAGCAGATCGACGGCGGCATCAAATATGTGACGCTGAACCTTGTGTCGACCATCCTGTTCCTGTCGGGCATCGGGTTGCTTTACGGCATGACTGGCACGCTGAACATGGCCGATCTGGGCCGCGTGGTGCCTGCGCTGGAAAACCAGGGGCTGGTGACCACGGTGGCCATGATGTTCATGATCGCCTTCGGGGTGAAGGCCGCCGTCTTCCCGCTGTTTTTCTGGCTGCCCGCGTCCTATCATACGCCCGCCTTTTCGGTCTCGGCGGTGTTTGCGGGGCTGCTGACCAAGGTAGGCGTCTATGCGCTGATCCGGATGTTCACGCTGGTCTTCAACGCTGACACCGGCTTCACCCATACGATCCTTCTGTGGGTTGCGGGCTTTACCATGGTGACCGGCGTTCTGGGGGCTGCAGCGCAGAACGATATGCGCAAGATCCTGTCGTTCCATATCGTCAGCCAGATCGGATACATGATCCTGGGCCTTGCGTTGATGACGCCCTTCGCCATCGCGGGCGCGGTGTTCTATCTGGTGCACCATATCGTGGTGAAGGCGAACCTCTTCCTGATTGCAGGCGTGGCCGAACGCATCGCCGGGTCGACCGATCTGGGCAGGATCGGCGGGCTTTACAAATCCGCGCCGCTTCTGGCGGTGCTGTTCCTGATCCCGGCCTTTTCGCTGGCAGGCTTCCCGCCGCTTTCGGGCTTCTGGGCCAAATATATCCTTGTCGCCGCCTCTCTTGAGATCGAGGCGTGGATCATCGCGGGTGTCGCCCTGCTGGTGGGTCTGCTGACCATCTATTCGATGACCAAGATCTGGGCCGAAGCCTTCTGGAAAGCTCATCCCGAAGGGATGGAACCCGCGCTGACCCGTCTGGACGGCCGCACACGCGCCGCACTTCTGCTGCCCATCGCGGGGCTGGCGGCGATGACGCTGGTGATCGGCTTTTTCCCCGAACCCTTCGTGATCTTCGCTGAAACGGCGGCGGCGCAACTTCTCGATCCTACGCCCTATATCGTGACAGTGTTGGGAGAGGGCGCATGAACACATTCGTCGTCAATCTGCTGTTTGCAGTCGTCTGGGCGCTGTTTTTCGGCGCGTTCAACTGGCTGACGCTGGGTTCGGGGCTGGTGCTGGGCTATGCGGTGCTGTGGCTGCTGCAACCGCTGACCGGAGGGCCGTCGGGCTATTTCATGCGGGTGTGGTACTGGATCAAGCTGATCGTGATGTTCCATTACGAACTTGTCGTATCCTCCTTCCAGGTGCTGTGGGACATCGTCACGCCGCGCCACCGCGCGCGCCCGGCAATCATTGAGATGCCGCTGGATGTGCAAAGCGACGCGGGCATCCTTTTGGTGACCAACCTCATTTCGCTGACCCCGGGCACGCTGTCGCTGGATGTGTCCGAGGATCGCAAGACCCTCAGCCTGCATGCGATGTTTGCCGATGATCCCGACGCGGTGGTCCGGCAGCTGAAGGACGGGATGGAGAAATGGGTGATCGACGCGGTGGAGAGGACATGACAGCAGATCAGTTTCTGGACGCCTGCGTCAGCTTTGGCTTCGTGATGGTCTTTCTGACCGTGGGATTTGCCTTCTGGCGGCTGGTGCGCGGGCCCAGCCTGCCCGACAGGGTGGTGGCGCTGGACATGATGACCGTGGCGATCGTGGCCTTTTGCGGGCTGGCGGCGGTGCGTTCGGGCGATGCGGCCTTCCTGGACGTGGCGCTGGCGCTGGCGCTGGTGGGCTTTCTGGCCACCGTGGCGCTGGCGCGCTTTGCCGAACGGCAGCGCCTGCGCAACAAAACCGGGGGGGAGGAGACATGAGCGCCGTGATCGCAGGCCTTCTTCTGGCCCTGGGCGGGGCCTTCACCCTGATCGCGGGCATCGGCATCTTCCGCATGCCCGATGTGTTTATCCGCATGCATGCCTCCACCAAGGTGGGTACGCTGGGCTCGGGCCTGATCATGGCGGGCGTCTGCGTGCATTTCGCCGAACCGCTGGTGATCTTCAAAGCGATCCTTGTGATCCTGTTCCTGCTGCTGACCGCGCCCATCGGGGCGCATATGATCGGTCGCGCGGCGCTGCGCATCGGGGTCAAACCCTGGGGCATCGCGGATGCCGATGCGCAGAATGCGGGCGGAAAGCCGCGTTCGGACGACCTCTGATAAGCTGAATTTGGCCTGTATCGGCGCATCTTGGCCGGGCGTGGTCACAGTTCCGTCCGAATCATGTATTCTGGTTTTCGGTATGTGAATAGTCGCCGGATACAGGCGCGATTGGTTCCAGAGTGGGAACGCAATCCAACCGAAGCAGCCGCATATTCGCCATTTTTCAATCAAAGTTAACGGCGCGGGGAATTGTTTCCGTCTTCCGAACAGTGTGACGCGTTTCGCGCCGTCCCGGCGGGTTTCTTGCGTATTTGATCGGCATTTGAAGCAAATTTGGAAACAACTGTGCTGAATGCCGTCTCCAATCCTGTCCGGTTCGCGGTCCAATTATGGCCATACCGGGCAAGGAAAACACCAATTTCGTCACATTTCGCTTTGAGCGCCGCATTCTCGCCGGTATTTCTTTAACTGCCCACTGGGGGGCGATGTCTGTTGGTCACGGGGGCGACCACGCAGAGCTTGCATCCGGGAATGCAAGAGAGATGTGAGCGCAGCGCTGCCGTCACAAAGTGCAGCTGCAACCTGCAAGCAAGGCGTCGGCCTTGCCCGCTAAAGGTGTGCTTTCTCTTCTCTTTTCCGGAACCGATCCCGAAGACATGCGTCTTCGCGCATCCGGTTCAGGCTTTGCTCGGGAACGAAGTGATCCGCCGTGAGCGGATGGCATCCTTGGGTGCCGTAAGGAGAGTACGATGGCGAATAATTTCAACGATCCCTACGCGGCGAACCTGGTCGGTCTGTGGGACTTCCTGAACGGAAGCGAGAACGCAGATACCGGCCTGGATGACGGGTTCGCGCAGAACGGCACCTTCGTGGGCGGGGCCGCTGCCGTGGGCGATCAACTGGTGACCGAAGGCGAACCCGAACGGTTCGATGTGGGCGGCAATGATGATCCCTTTGACCTGGCCGAAGGTACGATCATCACCGAGTTCACCCAGAACGACAACAGCATCGGCGCGTTCCAGTCGGTTGTGAACCGGGGCGAGTTTTTCGACAGCGCCTCCGAAGGGTATTTCGAAATCCAGGTCACCTATGACGGCGCGGTGCAGGTCACCCATATCTCGAACGGTGTGACCATCGTGGAAACCACCGGCGCTGGCTTTGCCGATGTGGGCGACACGGTGCGCGTGACCTATGAATGGTCGGAAACCGAGGGCGGTCAGTACATCGTCAACAACCTGACGCAGGCGACCGATTACCAGGTCGACACGGCGGCAGGCGTGAACATGGATATCGGTGACAATGACGGCACCAGCTTCACCTTCGGCGCCCGTGAAAACGTGGACGAGACGCTGGTGGGCGACAATATCCCCGACAACTTCATCAAGTATTTCGACGGCAAGATCGACTATGTCGCCGTTTATGACGCCAAGATCACCAACCCGCCCGAAGGCGAGCCCGACGGCATCGTCACCAATGGCGATGACGCGGCGCTGATCGACGGGGATTACACCGGCGATCCCAATGGCGATGTGGTTGATGGCGGCGACGCGATCTTCCCGCGCACCGGCACCGATGACGATATCATCATCGCAGGCGGCGGGGATGACACGATCGAAGCAGGCGAAGGCCGCGACGAGGTCTTTGGCGGTGACGGCAATGACATCATCAACACCGATGCCGATCCTGCCTCCGGCCTGCCGGATCTGGGCTTCCCGTCCTATCAGGGCCTGCCCGAAGTGCCCGCCGACCCGATCCCCGATGATGATCTGGACACCGTCTTTGGCGGCGCGGGCGATGACACGATTTCGACCGGGGACGACGCCGATGTCATCTTCGGCGAATCCGGCAATGACGACATCAATGGCGGTCTGGATGCCGACCTGATCGATGGCGGCACCGGTGAGGATTTCATCGTCGGCGGCGAAGGCTCCGACACCATCCTGGGCGGCGACGACAATGACACCATCTATGGCGGTCTTGGGCCGGGCTTCCCCGATGGCACCAATATTCCTGACGACCTGCCCGGCGATCTGGCCGATCCGCGCCCCGATAACGGGCAAGACATCATTGACGGCGGCGATGGCGACGACCTGATCTTTGGTGAGGACGACAACGACACCATCGTGGGTGGCGCTGGCAACGACACCATCGACGGCGGTATCGATCAGGATGACATGTTGGGCGGCGATGACCGCGACACATTCGTCAACCTGAACGAGGGTGACATCGTAGACGGCGGTGAAGGCTTCACCAACTCGCCCGACGATGATTTCGACACGCTGGATCTGACCGGTGCGGCCGAGAACTCGAACCCCGGCGGCTCGCTGAACGTGGTGCTGGACGAAGGGAACCCGGAAAACGGGACGGTGTTCTTCCGCGATGCGGATGGCAACCAGACCGGCACGCTGGAATTCACCAATATCGAACGGGTCATCCCCTGTTTCACCCCCGGCACCCGCATTGCCACCCCGCGTGGCGAGGTTCTGGTCGAAGCGCTGGAAGTGGGCGACAAGGTCATCACCCGCGACAACGGCATTCAGGAGATCCGCTGGCTGGGCACCCGCACGCTCTCGGGCGACGAGATGAATGCGGCCCGTCACATGCAGCCGGTTCTGATCCGTCAGGGTGCTCTGGGTGGCGGTCTGCCGGAACGGGACATGATGGTGTCCCCGAACCACCGTGTGCTGGTGGCCAATGACAAGACGGCGCTTTACTTCGACGAAAGCGAAGTGCTGGTCGCGGCCAAGCATCTGGTGGGCAAGCCGGGCATCGACTGGGCCGAGGTACCGACTGTCACCTATATCCACTTCATGTTCGATCATCACGAAGTGGTCCTGTCGGATGGCGCCTGGACCGAAAGCTTCCAGCCTGGCGATCATTCGCTGGCCGGGATCGGTGACGAGCAACGCGAAGAGATCTTTGAGCTCTTCCCCGAATTGGCCACAGTGGAAGGCGTCAACGCCTACACGGCCGCGCGCCGGTCGCTCAAGCGTCACGAGGCGTTCCTTGTGATGAGCTAAGAGTTGCAGCCTCCGCAAGGATAGGGGGCTAAGACTTGCGGAATACGGGAAAGCGAGGCGGGAGACTGCCTCGCTTTTCTCATATGCGGGTGGGGTTTGCTGCGCGCCAGGCGGCCCAGGCCTCGGGCGTGTCCAGATCATGCCGCGCGCGCTGGCCGGGCAGGGGGATCAGCTGGACCTTGCCTTTGGCCATGGCGATAACCTCGCGCCCCCCGCTGTCGCCGGTCAAACTGGCGAAGGCCGGGATCAGATCACGGTGAAACACCACTGGATGTCCAGGCGCGCCATCTTCGGTCGCGCCGCGCCAGACAAGAGTGATTTGCGAATAATCGACTGCGCCGAGCACCGCGCGAAGATCGTCTTCATAAAGGTCCGGCAGGTCGGCCAGCAGCAGCATGAAGCCCGGCGCATCGGGCGGCAGCGCGGCCACAGCCGCGCGCAGGCTGGCGTTCATCCCCTCTGCAGCATCGGGCACAGAGCAGATTTCTACAGGCAGATCGGCCAAAGCGTCGTGCCGGCGGTGCGGGGCAGGTGGCAAAGCAACGATCACCGGCCCATCGGTGACAGCCAAGGCCAAGCGTGCTTGGCGGGCCAGCAGCGGCTGGCCATCGACATGCTGTAACAGCTTGTCCGCGCCGCCCATGCGCGACGAGGCTCCAGCCGCCAGAATGATCACCGGAAGATCCATGGCCCGCAGCCTAACCCTTGGCCGCGCAAGGAAAAGCCCTAACCGCGCATCCGCCCGCCATTGGCGTCAAAAAGCGGCTCGGTGATCAGGGTTGCCTTGCGCATGTGGCCCAGAATTTCGATCTCGACCTCCAGCCCCGGTTTGGCACGCTCGGTTGGTACGAACCCCTGTGCGATGGATTTGCCCGCCCAATGCGAATACCCGCCCGAGGTGCAAAAACCCTGCACCGCACCATCCAGCCAGATGGGCTCATACCCATGCACATCCGCATCATCGGCCTGAACCTCAAAGGCGCAAAGCTGCCGGGCAGGGGGCTTGGCCCGCTGGGCCTCTGCCGCCGCGCGGCCGATGAAATCGGCGTCTTTCTTCCAGTGAATGAAGCGATCCAGCCCCGTCTCCGCCGCCGTGTAATCGGGCGAAAACTCCGACAACCACGAGCCAAAGAACTTGTCCAGCCGCAGCGACATCATCGCGCGCATGCCAAATGGGATGATGTCAAAGGGCTGACCGGCCTCCCACAAGGTCCACCACAACCGACGTTGATCCATCGCGTCGCAATAGATCTCGAACCCCAGATCACCGGTGTAGGACAACCGCTGCACAAGGCACTCCACCTGTCCAACGGTCAGGCGACGCAGATCCATGAAGCGGATATCCGATAGGTCACGCCCCACTGCCGCCTCCAACAGTTTCCGCGCGTTTGGCCCCGCGATCTGAAATCCGGTGCGCGTATCCGAGACATTCTCGACCGTGATCCCACCGGCCAGATTTTGCAAAAACCACCGCATATGCACCGCCTGCGCTCCGTAGGAGCCGGTGATCTGGAACTCTTCCTCCGACAGGCAGGAAATCGTGAAATCCCCAATCAGCCGCCCCTTGGGCGACAGCATCGGCGATAGGCTCACGCGCCCCGGCGCGGGCACACGGCCTGCGAAAATCCGATCCATCCAGGCCCGCGCCTCATCACCGCGCACCAGATATTTCCCGAAATTCTGCACCTCATTGATGCCGACGCTTTCCCGAACCGCGCGCACCTCACGCCCCGTGGCGTCAAACGCGTCCGAGCGGCGGAAGGACGGCGTTTCAAAATCCGGCTCCGCCCCTTGGGCAAAGTAATTGGGCACCTCCAGCCCGTATTGATGCCCCCAGACCGCGCCCAGATCTGAAAAGATGTCATACATCATCGTCGTGCGATGCGGCCGCGCGGCGGGCAGTTCTTCATTCGGATAGGCCACGGAAAACCGCTTCTGGTAATTCTCGATCACCTTGGGCCGCGTATATCCCGGCCCGATCCAATCACCGTATCGTGCCACATCCATGGCCGTCACATCGCGGTCGCATTCCCCGTCGATCATCCATTGCGCCAGCATCAGGCCCACGCCACCGCCCTGCGAAAACCCGGCCATGACCCCACAAGCCGACCACAGCCCCGGCTTGCCCGGGATCGGCCCGACCAAGGGGTTCCCGTCAGGTGCAAAGGTAAACGGCCCGTGGATCACCGATTTCACCCCGGCCTTTTCCAGCACGGGGAAGCGCTTATAGGCGAAATCCACACTATCCGCGATCTTGTCGAAATCGTCTTGCAGCAACTCATGCCCGAACTCCCACGGCGTGCCATTCACCGCCCAAGGCTTGCAAGGCTGTTCGTAAAACCCGATGCAAAGCCCGCGCCCCTCCTGCCGCAGGTAACTCTCACCCGCCGGGTCCATCACATGGGGGTGTTCACTGTGACGCTCATAGATCTCAGGGATCTCATCGGTGACCAGATACTGATGCTCCATCGGATGCAGCGGCGTATAGACCCCCATCATCGCGCCTACCTCGCGCGCCCAAAGGCCACCGGCATTCACCACATGTTCGGTCTGGATCGTGCCCTTATCGGTCACCACGTCCCACCCGCCCGCCTTGCGCGGCACGATCTCCCGCACCATGCAATGCGTCTCGATCGTGGCCCCGCCCATGCGTGCCGCTTTGGCATAGGCATGCGTCGTGCCGGACGGATCCAGATGCCCATCCAGCGGATCATAAAGCGCGCCGATAATGCCGTCGGTATTGGTGATGGGCGCGACCTTACGGATCTCTTCCGGCCCGATAATCTCCGTCTCCAGCCCCATGAACCGGTGCTTGGCGCGTTCAGCCACCAGCATGTCAAACCGGTCCTGATTGTCCGCCAGCGTCACACCACCCACATGGTGCAAGCCACAGGACATCCCCGTGATCTCCTCCAGCTCCTTGTACAGCTTGATCGTATAGCCCTGCAGAGCGGCCATATTCGTATCGCCGTTCAGAGTGTGAAACCCGCCCGCCGCGTGCCAGGTCGATCCAGACGTCAGCTCGGACCGCTCTACCAGCATCACATCCGACCACCCCAGTTTGGTCAGGTGATAAAGAACCGAACAGCCAACGACGCCGCCGCCGATCACAACAACTTGGGTGGTGGTTTTCATCGCGCTTGTCCTTCTTTTCCGCGTTACAGCAGTCCTAGCCAGTCAAACCCGGAAGAAGGCCGCCCGAAAACGACAGATGCTGTCGCTTGCTTCTTTCTGGCCCAAAATACCCCCAGACCATGCCCGCCAAAAGCACCTCACGTGGATCTCCAGCAAAAAGGGGGACGACAAAGCGCATCCACCCTTCAATGTTTTCAGGGCCCGGGCTGTTTGCAAGCGACAGAACATGTCGCCATTGCACAAGTGAACACTGTGCTTCCGCGCCAAGGTGGCGGGCAGCGAAGCGTCAGAAAAGGCAAACCCATGCGCACCCACGCTCAGGCCGTCGTGATTGGCGGCGGCGTTATCGGATGTTCGATCCTCTATCACCTGACCAAGCTGGGCTGGACCGATGTGGTGCTGCTGGAGCGGGACGAGCTGACCTCCGGTTCCACCTGGCACGCCGCCGCGAACATCCACGGGCTGCATGACAGCACCAATATCAGCCGCATCCAGCACTATACGATGAACCTCTATAAAGAGCTGGAGGCCGAAACCGGCCAGGGCTGCGGCGTCTTCCAACCCGGATCTCTCTATCTGGCGCAGACCGAGCAGCGCGAACACCAGCTGCGCCTGCAAGCGGCCAAGGCCAAGCTTTACGGGATGAACTTCCATGAGGTCTCGCGCGACGAGGCCGAACGCCTCCACCCGCTGGTCAACTTCGACGGCATCCGCTGCATCATGTGGGAACCCGATGGCGGCAATGTAGACCCCTCGGGCGTGACCAACGCCTATGCGGCGGGCGCGCGTCAGCGCGGGGCCGAGATTATCCGGTTCTGCCCCGTCACAGGGACCGAACAACAACCCGACGGCACATGGATTGTGCGCACCGAAAAGGGCGATATCGCCTGTGAGTGGGTGATCAACGCCGCCGGTCTCTGGGGCCGCGAAGTGGCGGCTTTGGCCAGGATCGAGCTGCCGCTGCAGCCCACCGAACACCAGTATTTCGTGACCGAAACCATTGCCAAAATCGCCGCGATGGACCGCCGTCTGCCATCTGTGGCCGACCGCGACGGCGAATACTACCTGCGGCAGGAGGGCAAGGGCCTCTTGGTCGGGGCCTATGAAAAAGACTACCGCCTCTGGGCCGAAGACGGCACACCGCAGGGCTTTGGCCATGAGCTTTTCGCCGATGATCTGGAGCGGATCGAAGACAACATGATGCGCGCCATAGACCGGGTGCCTGCCGTGGGCGAGGCGGGGATCAAACGCGTGATCAACGGCCCGATGATCTGGTCACCGGATTCGAACGTGCTCTTTGGCCCCGTGCCGGAACTCTCGAACTATTTCTGTTGCAACGGCATCATCCCCGGCTTTTCGCAATCGGGCGGCATGGGGCAGGCTGTGGCCGAATGGATCATCGAGGGCGAGCCGAAGATGGACCTCTTCGCCTGGGACATGGCGCGGTTCGGGCCTTGGGCGGGTAAGGCCTTCACCAAGGCGCGGGTGGGCGACCAGTATGCCCACCGCTTCAAGATCCACTTTCCGGGCGAAGAACGCGAGGCCGGTCGCCCCGTGCGCACGCGTCCCGCGTACGCCCTGCAAAAGGACAAAGGCGCGGTCTTTGGTTTGAACTACGGCTGGGAACACCCGCTCTATTTCTCACACGACGTGCCCGACAGCGCAGGCTTCACCCGCCAGCCCTGGTGGGACGTGGTGGGGGCCGAGGCGCGGATGCTGCGCGACACCGCAGGCATCATCGACATCTCAAACTTCGCCAAATACCGCTGCAAAGGCCCCGGATCTGAGGATTGGCTGAACGCGGTTTTCGCAAACCGCATGCCCAAATCCGTGGGCTGGTCCTGCCTGACGCCCCTGATCGGCGTGCGCGGCGGGATCGCGGGGGATTTCACCGTCACGCGGCTGGCCGAAGACGAATTCTGGATTATCGGATCGGGCATGGCCGAACGGTATCACAAGCGGTTCTTCAAGGCTGTACCGCTGCCCGAGGGCACCAGTTTCACCTCTGAAACCGATGCCATGTGCGGCTTCAACGTCGCCGGTCCCAAATCGCGCGAGATGTTGCAGCGCCTGACCAACACCTCTCTGGCAACGACGGATTTCCCCTTCATGCGCAGCTCCTGGATCGATCTGGCCGGTGTCCGCTGCCTTGCGCTGCGTGTGTCCTTCACCGGCGATCTGGGCTGGGAACTGCACTGCGCGGAAGGAGACCAAACCCGCCTCTATCAAGCCCTGCTCGATGCGGGCGAGGAGTTCGGCGCAGGCCCCGTCGGCTCCCGCGCGTTGATGAGCTTGCGGGTTGAGAAGGGCTATGGCTCCTGGAGCCGGGAATACAGCCCCGAATACTGGCCGCAGGAAGTAGGTCTGGATCGCTTGTGCAAGATGGACAAGGACTTCCTCAACAAACCCGCCGCCGAAACCGTGATGCAAAACGCCCCTCGAGAGGCGTTGATGTTGCTCGCCCTTGATGAGGCCGACGTCACAGCCTCCAACGCCGATGCCACAGGCGGGGAGCCGATTTTCAAGGATGGTCAAGGGGTTGGAAGGGTGACTTCAGGCGCTTACGGCTACTCTGTCGGCATGAGTCTGGCCATGGGATACATCAAGGGCGCGGAGCCGGGCGACGAGGTAGAGGTCATGGTTCTGGGCCGTCCGCACAAAGCCCGTATTCTGCACGTGCCGCCCTTCGATCCCAAAGGCGAAAAGCTTCGGGCCTAAGCGCCCAAGGCGTTTCGAAACGCCTTGGCCCCCGATCACTCGTTGGTGCGCAGTTTCGAGCTTTGGACCATCCAGATGGCAATCAGCGGCGCCACAACGGTGACCGAGGCCACGGAAATCAACAGCCAGCCCAACTGCGAATAATCCGCGGGCACGGTCACAAGTCCCGTGGCCGGATCCACCACCTCCCGTGTGACGACAAACACCTCGTTGATGTATCGCGTCGCCAGTTGCGAGGCCGAGAGCGCCAAATTGGTAAACGACGCCATCACCGCAAAAAACGTGGCCTTCAAATGCCCCGGCGCATTGCGCGCGATCCAGGCCAGCATCGGGATCATCGCGACCTGTCCCAAGGGCGATTCAATCGCCGTGTCCAGCACCGCGATGAAGCGGGCATCGACCACACCGCCCGTCATCGCGGCTGTCCAGTGATGCACGCCGTAATAGAGCCCCAGATTGGGCAATGACAGCACGCCCGCCGCGATGGTCAAGAGGATGATGATATAGACAATCGTCCGCCGCGCCATCAGCGGTCGCAGAATGATCATCCCGGCCAAGGTCAATAGCCCCGTGAGCAGCGACAGCACCGACAGGAACTGCTGATCGAACTCCAACACATCGATATTGAACCACGTAAGCCCCGCCCCGGGCCCCGGCATCGCGCGAAAGACAAAGATGATGATCGCCGTGCCCGCCAGCACCCGCGCCTGCGCCGGGTCCAGCGCCTTGATCAGCTGGCGCATCAGCAGCAGAACCACGGTCATCGACCCTGCAAACACGATCTCTTGGGAAAACGGCACATCGCTCAGCCCCACGGCCAGTGTCAGCGCCACGAAAGCCGCGCCGCCGGTGAAATACCAGTGGTTCGCCTTCACCTGCTCGGGGTTGTGAAAGACCTGTGCGACCGCTTCCGCCCGGTCCATCCCGGCGCGCACCAGCGTCCGCACGCGGCCCCGCGCCATGATCCCCGCCAGCACCACGCCGGAGATTGAGATCACCGGCAACACCAGCGCCAAAAGATAGATGCGGGCGTAAACCGCCTCCTTCTCCGCCTGCGCCAACGCCTCAACCCCATCGAAGAGATAGATATTTACCGCCGCCACAATGCTGATCCCGCTGATCAGCGCGACGCGACCCAGGGTCTGCATGGTTGTGTGTTGCACGCGCAGCGCGTCCTGGGGCAGGGGAGTGCCCTCGGCATCCATCTCGGGCACCGCCTCCACCGACATCGCATCGGCCACCGCGTCCTGAATGACATATCCGCAAGGGGCCAGAAGCACCGCCAGCACATACCAGGCGGTCATGCTCATAACCTCCGCCATCCAAGGCGTGCGGGAGGCCAGCCCGTACATGATCAGGAACGAACAGGCCATCAGCGCCGCCCCCAGCCACACCAGCCAGCCTTTCCAGCGCCAGATCAGATCGACCAGATGGCCCAGCGGCATCTTCAGCGCCCAAGGCAGTCCCGCCCAAAACCCAAGCCCCGCCAGGAACGCGGCAGAGACATCGAGGTATTCTTTGACGAAAAACGTCCCCACGATCGCGGTCAGGCCCGACGCGCCAAAGGCGAAATAGACCATCAGCGGCGGCAGGAACGACCACCGCATCTGCCGCGCCAGATCCAGGAAGATCGCATCGAACCAGCGGGCCACAGCCACCATGGGATCACAAAGGCCTGATTTTCAGCTGGGTGATCCGGTTGCCCTGACGGTCCAGCACCTCGAACCGGAAGTTATGGAAGGAAAAGACCTGCCCCTTGGTGGGGATCATCTGCGCCTCATGGATCACTAGACCGGCGATGGTGTTGGCTTCCTCATCGGGCAGGCTCCAATCCGTGGCGCGGTTCAGGTCGCGGATCGTCATGGCGCCATCGACCACGTAATTGCCGTCTTCGCCCTTCAACACAGGGTGTTCGGCGTCGGGGTCGAACTCATCGGTGATCTCGCCCACGATTTCTTCCAGGATGTCCTCCAGCGTGATCAGACCCTGAAGCGAGCCATATTCATCCACCACCAGCGCAAAATGGGTCCGCATGCGCAGAAACTGTCGCATCTGGTCGTCCAGCGTGGTGGTTTCCGGCACGAAATAGGGCGGCATCGCCACATCGGTGATCTTGAAGTTCTTTAGTTCCTTGGCATCGCCGTCCGGCCCGCCGATCAGCTTGTTGATCGCGCGCAGCAGATCTTTGGCGTGGATCAGGCCGATGATGTTTTCTGGATCATCCTTGAAGACGGGCAGGCGCGTATGGTTCGACTGCAGACATTGCTCAAGGATCGCCTCGGGCGTGTCGTCGGCATTGATCATTTCGATATTCGAACGGTGGAGCATGATTTCCTCCACAAACCGTTCCGACAGGTCCAGCGCGCCCAGAATACGGTCGCGGTCTTCCTTTTCGACCACGCCTTCGGAATGGCCCAGCGTCAGCGCGCCTGCGATTTCTTCGCGCACGGCCATGATGTGGCTGTCAGGATCGGTCTGCACGCCAAACAGGCGCAGCACACCGCGCACGAACCAGCGCACCGCAGATACGACCGGCGCAAAAAGCGTCACCACCACGCCAATGGGGGCCGACACCAACGCGGCCGCTTTTTCGGCATTCGTGATGGCATAGGTCTTGGGCAGCACCTCGGCAAAGATCAGGACCAGAAGCGTCATCACCAGTGTGGCCAGCGCCACGCCGCTTTCGCCCAGCACCTTGGTAAAAAGCGCCGTCGCCAGCGAGGCCGCAAGGATGTTCACAAGGTTATTGCCCAGAAGGACCGACCCGATCAGGCGTTCATTATCCTCGGTGATCTTCAGCGCCCGCTCCGCGCCTCGCGATCCCTTGTCGGCCTGGCTGCGCAGTTTGCCCCTTGAGGCCGCCGTCAGCGCCGTTTCCGAGCCCGAGAAAAACCCCGACATCACCAAAAGAAACAGGATCACGCCACAGGTGATCCAGAATGCGCTGTCCAAAGTGCCAGTATTTGCGGCCTGGGCAAGCGCGTCGGTTGCAGGTTCCATTGGTGGTCAGGTCATCCTTGTCAATTGCATTGGGCTGGTTATGGGCATCCCCACGCCCCCGATCAAGAGGGGGCCGCGATTTCGCGCGGGCCTGTGCCCCTTGCGTCAGCCCTTGTCGCGGTCGACCTGGGTGGCCAGGGGGTGATGTTCAAGTACCAGTTTCTGCAGCCGTTCTTCCAACACATGTGTGTAAATCTCGGTCGTGGCGACATCGGCATGTCCCAGCAGCGTCTGGATCGATCGCAGATCGGCCCCATTGGCCAGAAGATGCGTGGCAAAGGCATGGCGCAGCGTATGCGGAGTGACCTTTTCGGGTGACACCCCGCCCGCAACCGCCAGATCCTTGATCAGCAGATAGAACCGGTGTCGCGTTAGATGGCCCGACTTGCCCCGCGACGGGAACAGGAACCGGGACCGCACACCGCCTTTGGCCAGCGCGGCCTCCTCGGCCGTGTCGCGTTCGGTCAGCCAGGCCGCCAGCGCCTCGCGCGCGGGGGGCGACAGGGGAACCATGCGTTCCTTCCCGCCCTTGCCCAAAATCAACAGCATGCGCGGATCGCCCCGTGCGGCAGACACCGGCAGGCCCACCAGTTCCGACACGCGCATGCCGGTGGCATACAGCACTTCCATCAGGCAGGTGTTGCGCAGCTTGTCGGCCTTGGACCGCCCATGGTTCCGCGCGGCGGTAAGAAGCCGGTCAACCTCCGCCACGTCCAGCGTCTTGGGCAGGCGCTTTTCGCGGCCCGGTCCCTTGATCTGGATGGCCGGATTGTCGCCGCGCCACCCCTCGTCAAAGGCAAAGCGATAGATCTGCTTTATCGCCGACAAGCGCCGCGCGCGGGTGGATTTGGCCAGCCCCTGATCGGAGCAATGGATCAGATAGGCCTCCACCTGATCGCGGTCGGCGCTGGCAAAGCCGCTGCCCTGACCGGCCAGCCAGTCCGCGAAATCCTTCAGATCGCGCCCATAGGCCAGCTGCGTGTTGGTTGCGGCGCCCGGTTCAGCCGCCTGCGCGTCCAGAAATGTGGAAATCCACTGAATGTCAGACGGCATGGGCCTAACCCTCCTGACCGATCAGCACCTGAAGCGAGGCGCGGCGCGCCACATCCTCCAGCCCCAGCGCGCGGAACACGGTCAGCGCGGTGGTCAGATCGTCTAGATTGCCGTCCGCGCCACGGTCAAACAGCGCGATGGCGCGCAGGATCGTTTCGCCAAGGGCCTTTCCGAACAGGCTTTGCGGCATGTTCGGAGCAGTCTGAAACCCCTCTGCAATCGCGCGCGCAAGCGGCGACGGGGCCGCGCCCGGTTCTCCCTGCGCAAGCGCCAGCCAGAAGGCTTCGTCCTCCGAAGCCGGGGTGATCGCGCGCGCCAGTGTCTCATAGGCGGGCGACAGCAACATCAGCTCGACCGCCCGGTCACGGGCCGGGCCCGTGGGCAGGCCAAGGGGCGCAAGGCTTTCGGCGAAAAGATCAGCAAAGGGCACCGCCAACCCGGCACGCCCCATCCGCGACCAGGCATCGGGCAGCGTCTTGGCCACTGCATCGGCGCTGCCCGTCTCGATCGCTGTCTCAAGCCGTTGGAGGGCCGACACCCGGTCCCACACCCCGCCCGAGGCGGCGGCCAGACGTTCGGTGTAAAACCCAAGCAGCGTGTTCGACGATATCGCGCCGGTGCGCGCCAGCCGCTCGGCCGCCTCCAGCTGCGCTTTCCAGCCGGCCACGTCGCGCAGATCCGCCGCCGCAAAGGCGCGCGGCAGCGACGCCGTGGGCACCCGTTCGCCAATCGCCTCGAACAGCCGGAACGTCAGGGGCGAGGGGTCGCGCGGCTGTGGCAGAGGGGCGGCGTCTTCGAACAGCTCGGGATGCAGGAACCGGTCCAGCGCGGGCGCGACCTCTTCGCGCAGCTCACCCAGCGCAAGGCTGGTCTCGAACAGCAGCGTCGCCCGGTTCAGATCGCCCCGCCGGGCCACGCAGAAAATCAGCGTTGCACGGTCGGGCGCCAGATGGGGAGTGTCGGCCAACACGGCGCAGACGTCATCCTCGTTCCCGGTGAGGAACGCCATATCGACCCAGCGCGCGAACAGATCGGCACTGCTGGCCGGGCCAGCTGCCTCGACCAGGGCCTTTGCGGGGTCAATCGCGCCCAGATCCAGAAGCCGGTCAATGCGGGCCAGAAGCAAGCTGTCATCGTCGCGAATGCCCTGCGCCTCGGTCAGAAGAAGCGAATACAGCAACGCCTGCAACGCGGGGTGCTCCGTCACCGGCGCGGCAGCAATCAGCCGGGTCAGAACCTGCGGATCGCTGCCCTGCCACAGATCGACGGGCAGTCCGGTGACCGATGACGGCACGATGCCCACGGGTGCGTCAGGGGCGTCGAGCGTCTGCACCTCGATCTGGGGCTGAAGCGCGGTTTCGGTGACCGGGGGATCGGTCTGCGTGGCGGCGGGATCTTCCGTCTCAAGCCAGTCGATGATCGACAGCGGGGCCTGCGCCAGCCCGGCCTGGGCGCTGAAGACCCCCATACCGCAAGCCAGAATTGCCGACCGGATCGACCGCGCGCCACCCATGGCAGATCAGTTCCCCTCAAGCGTGACGGGCTGGCGGATTTCGGTCTGCGGGGCCGAAAAATCCACCCCGAAAAACGGACCCAGATAGGCATAGCCCACCAGCGCGATACCGCCCAGAATGATCAGGTAAATCAGGAATTTAAACAGTCGCCCCATATGGTCCTCGATGCCTGCCTCAGCAATTTTGTGCCATTTATATATGGCCTTTTTATCAAGATCACGTCATTCACAAGGGAATGAGCGGAATTAAGCATAACATCGGTGTGACTGCCGTAAAGCCAAAGCCTTACAGGCTGCATAAAACCGTTGTGATGGTCGGCATGATGGGTGCGGGCAAGACCGCCGTGGGCCGGGCGCTGGCGGCGCGGCTGGGCGTGCCCTTTCTGGACAGCGATGCCGAAATCGAAGCCGCCGCCAACATGACCATCCCCGAAATTTTCGAACGCGACGGAGAGCCGTTTTTCCGCGACAAGGAAACCCGCGTGATCGAACGGCTGCTGACCGAAGCGCCGGGGATCCTGTCCACCGGCGGTGGGGCCTTTCTGGCCGAACGCAACCGTCAGGCGATCTCGCGGAAGGGCGTGTCGGTCTGTCTGGTGGCCGAGCTGGACGTGCTGTGGAACCGGGTCAAACACAAGGACACCCGGCCCTTGCTGCGCTCGCCCGATCCGCGTGCGACACTCAAGGGCCTTTATGATGCGCGCATGCCGATCTATGCCCTGGCCGATCTCAAGGTCGTCTCGGATGGCGAGACGTCGATCGAGGCGATGGTGGACCGTGTGATCTCGGTTCTTGAAACCCGCCCCGATGTATTGACGGAGGCATGATGCGCGACACCGTGCATGTGGATCTGGGCGCGCGCGCCTATGACGTGGAAATCGGCCCCGGCTTGATTGATCAGGCGGGCGACCTGATCGCGCCACATCTGGCCCGCCCGCGCGTGACGGTTCTGACCGATGAAACCGTGGCGGGTCTGCATCTTGACCGGCTGCGCGTGGGTCTGGCCGCAGCCGGGATCAAGATGGAGGCGCTGGCGCTTCCGCCGGGTGAGGGGACGAAAAGCTGGCCTTACCTGACCCAATCCGTCGAATGGCTGCTTGAGCAGAAAGTAGAACGCCGCGACGTGGTCGTGGCCTTTGGCGGTGGCGTGATCGGCGATCTGGCTGGCTTTGCCGCCGCGATCCTGCGCCGGGGCGTGCGCTTCGTTCAGATCCCGACGTCGCTTCTGGCGCAGGTGGACAGCTCGGTGGGCGGCAAGACCGGCATCAACACCGCACAGGGCAAGAACCTTGTGGGCGCGTTTCACCAACCGTCGCTGGTGCTGGCGGATACGGACGTTCTGGACACGCTGACCCCCCGCGATTTTCTGGCCGGGTATGGCGAGGTGGTTAAATACGGGCTTCTGGGCGATGCGGAATTCTTCAGCTGGCTGGAGGGACAGGGCCCCGCGCTGGCTGCAGGCGATATGGCTGCCCGGGTGCGCGCCGTGACCCGCTCGGTCGAAATGAAGGCCCGCATCGTCGAACGGGATGAAACCGAACAGGGAGACCGCGCGCTTTTGAACCTGGGCCACACCTTCTGCCACGCGCTTGAGGCCGCCACGGGCTATTCCGACAGGCTCTTGCATGGCGAAGGCGTTGCCATCGGCTGCGCGCTGGCGTTCGAGCTCTCGGCGCGGCTGGGCCTGTGTTCGCAGGAAGCGCCCAGCCGGGTGCGCGCCCATCTGCGCGACATGAAGATGAAGACCGATCTGTCTGATATCCCTGGGGATTTGCCCGATGCCGAAGGGCTGATGGCGCTCATGGCGCAGGACAAGAAGGTCGTCGATGGCCAGCTGCGTTTCATCCTTGCGCGCGACATCGGGGATGCGTTTGTCGCCACGGATGTGCCAAGCGACGCGGTTCTGACGCTTCTGCGCGATGCGCTGGGGTAAGCGCACCCGTCCCGGGCCTGACCCTGGACCTCTGGCCACCGTACGCAGCTCTCAGACCAAATTAACCGCTTCGGGTCTACATCTTTGCGCGGATATCCAGCGGCGTGTCGGCCTATCAACCCGGCATATCGCACATCAGGAGAATACAACGCGCCCCGGATGGGAAACCCCATCCAAGGCGTGACGTTCAGACGGCCAGAGCGGGATTAAAACCCCCGCGATGAACGGTGCCGGAGCATTCCGGGCCTGTCTCCGCCCCTTGGCGGGCCCGCCTTTTTCGCTCCGACCAGAAGAAAAAACCGCACCGGACAAGCCTGATGCGGTCTCTCGATCAACCCCCTGCACGGGCCTAAGCGCCCTGCGGGGTCTTCGGTCTGTCTTAAAACGGGATCTCGTCGTCCATATCGCGCGACGGTGCCGGGCTGCCGCCGCCCATCGGGTCGGACGGCCCGCTGTCATAGCCGCCGTAACCGCCGCCCGATCCACCGATCTGACCGCCACCGCCGCCGCCGTCGCGGGCATCCAGGAAGGTCAGTTCACCCGCATAGGGGCGCAGCACCACTTCGGTCGTATAGCGGTCCTGACCGGACTGATCCTGCCATTTGCGCGTCTCAAGTTTGCCCTCGACATACACCTTCGAGCCCTTGCGCAGATATTGTTCCGCCAGCCTGGCCAGGTTTTCGTTGAAGATGGCCACGCTATGCCATTCCGTGCGTTCGCGCCGTTCACCGGTGTTGCGGTCCTTCCAGGTCTCCGACGTGGCGATGCGCAGGTTGCACACCTTTCCGCCATTCTGGAATGTGCGCACTTCGGGGTCGCGCCCCAGATTGCCGATGAGAATGACTTTGTTGACCGATCCAGCCATGATGCCCCCTGCGTTTCTTCACGTGATACCGGGGCTGTCGTCGAATCTGCCCCCGGCGTTTGGATGAGCCTACACTCTCCCTCAAGGCCTTAAAACTGGTTAACGGCGCTTGCGTCCGCAAACTCTGGCAAAATGGCGAAAATTGGATATAATCGTCCAAAGCACTGGACCTGGGGCCGCTTCAGAGATGAAACGTGTAACGATTGCTTTTGTAGTGTGCGGTATGATGGCACCTGCCACGGCCTCGGCCGATATCTTCTCTTCGAAAAGCCGCAAACAGCTCTTCACCTCGCAAACGCGGGTGCTGGATACGCGTGCCTCCAAGCAATACGCCGCATCGGTCCGGCTGCAGCCGCAGACGATCCATACGCCGGGTCTGGGAGGCATTCCGCAATATAACGGCAAGTATCGCGGCCAGTATCTGGGCCTTGCGCGCGACGCGGCCCGCCGTCACGGCATCCCCGAGGATCTGTTCCTGCGGCTGGTCCAGCAGGAATCGGGCTGGAACCCCAATGCGCGCTCGCACAAGGGCGCGATGGGCCTGGCCCAGCTGATGCCCGCCACGGCGCGGTATCTGCGCGTCGATCCCAACGATCCGCGCGACAATCTGGAGGGCGGCGCGCGCTATCTGGCTGAACAATATCGCGAATTCGGCTCGTGGCGTCTGGCGCTGGCGGCCTATAACGCAGGCCCCGAGGCGGTCAGAAAGCACAATGGCGTGCCGCCTTACCGCGAAACCCGCAACTATGTGCGGATCATTCTGGGCAGCTAGGCCCGGCGTTTACCAGACCTTCACCGCTTGGATGCTAGGACAGACCCATCTTTCGCCGGATGGAGAACCTCCGCATGCTCGCAGCGCCGCTTGTTCTGCCGCGCGCCGCAAGCCCCGCGCGCAGTGACGCGGATCTTGTGGCCAAACTGATGGGTGACGGGGCCTATGGGGCCGCCTGGGCGCTGTTGCGCCCCCGGATCGTCGGGGGCAGTGCCGATCCGGTGGCGCTGGATCAGGCCGCCACCTGCCTGTGGCACCTTGACGATGCGGCACAGGCCATGGCGGTGTTGCAGCGGCTGGTCGACGGCTGGCCGCAACTGGGCCGGCCTTGTGTGAAACTGGCCTCCTATGCCGCCAGTTGTGGCGACCGGGCCCGCGCGCTTGCCGCGCTGGACCTGGCGTTTTCCCGCGGCGCGCGCACCGCGCAGGGGCTGGCGCTTCTCAACCGGCTCGACCCGATTGCCCGCGACGGGGCTTTGGCGCGGCGGCTCAAGGGAATGGCGGGCGATAGCTCTCTGCCGAAACTGGATCAGGCCATCGCCCAGAACACCCTTGGCAGGATCGAAGACCGCGCCGGGCGCACCCGCGCCGCCTTCCGCTGGTTCAGCGCCGCGAACCGCAGCCATGGCGCGCCTTATTGCCCGGACGACATCTCGGCCCTGGTGGCGGGGCAGGTCAGGCTTTTCGATCCCGCGTGCATCCCCGACGACGAGGCAGAAGGGCCGCGCCTTGTCTTCATCACCGGCCTGCCGCGATCCGGCACCACGGTTCTGGACCACAGCCTTGCGCGCCACAGCCAGATCCGCCCGCTGGGCGAAAGCCCCGCCTTGTCGCGCACCGTCATGGCCATGCGCCGCGAGGTGGGCAGCACCGGTGCCTGGGATTGGCTGCTGCGGCTTGGCCCGACCGATCGCACCGCCTTCCGGCGCTATTTCCTGTCCTACCTGCCTGTCGGCGCGGTTGAGGACGGGCAGGTCCTGATCTCAAAAATGCCGCTGGATTGCTTCGATCTGGGGGCGGCTGCATGGCTCTGGCCGCAGGCGCGTTTCGTGCATCTGTCGCGTCACCCGATGGATGTGGGCCTGTCGAATTTCACCACGCTTTTTCATCAGGGCCACGGGTTTTCGCGCAGGCTGGACTGGATGGCCCATATGATCCGGGCCGTAGACCGATCCGTCAGCGATTACCGCGCCAAGCTGGGCGATGCGCTGCGCGTGCAATCCTACCGCGCGCTGGTCGATGACCCGGAAGGCGTACTGCGCGCGATCCTGTCCCATATCGGCCTGCCATGGGAGGGGGCCTGCCTGTCGCCCGAAACAGGCGGGCGACCTGTGCAGACTGCATCGATCGGGCAGGTGGATCGGGGGGTCAACCGGGATGGTCTGGGCAAATGGCACCGCTATGCCGATCAGCTGCAGCCGCTGGCGCATGCGCTCGACCCGGAATGGCTCCGGAATTGGGAGGCGCAGGACGCGTCCTGACAACCGGGCCGCCCCTTGGGACGGCCCGCGCTTTTGAAGAAAGCCTCCGGGTTATTCGGCGGCGACCTTGATCACCGGCTCCATCTGGTTGAGGATCGCATCGCTCAGATGGCATTTGATCTGATGGCCACCCTCCAGCATCTGCACCGGCGGCACCTCTTTCTCGCACAGCCCGCCCGGCACTTCGGATTTCCACCGGCAGCGCGTCTGGAACGGACAGCCCGGCGGCGGGTTCATCGCCGAGGGGATATCGCCTTCCAGCACGATATGCTTCTTCTCGACCGAGGTATCGGCGATGGGCACAGCCGACAAAAGCGCCTCCGTATAGGGGTGATAGGGCGGGGAGAAGACCTGTTCGGTCGTGCCCAGCTCGACCACATGGCCCAGATACATCACCATCACGCGGTCGCTCAGATAACGGACGATCGAGAGGTCGTGGCTGATAAAGAGAAGCGTTGTCTTATGCTCCCGCTGGATCTCCATAAGCAGATCGGTCACAGCCGCCTGCACCGACACATCCAGCGCCGAGACAGGCTCATCCGCCACCACGATCCGCGCATCGCCCGCAAAGGCCCGCGCGATACCCACACGCTGTTTCTGCCCACCCGACAGTTGCCGTGGCATCCGGTCGGCAAAGGCGCGCGGCAGTTTCACCAGATCCAGAAGCTCCAGCATGCGCTGCTTGCGCTCGCGGTCGTTGTTGCCCACGCCGAAAATCTCCAGCGCGCGCATGATCTGCCGGCCCACCGTCATCGACGGATTCAGCGTGTCGAACGGGTTCTGGAAGACCATCTGCACCTCGCCCACGGTCTTGGCGTCGCGTTCTTCAATGGGGATGCTTTCGATATTGCGGTTGTCCAGCAGGATCTGCCCTTCGGTGGCGGTCTCAAGCCCCATCAACACCTTGGCGAAGGTGGATTTGCCGCAGCCAGATTCGCCCACAATGGCCAGCGTTTCGCTTTCGCGGGCCTCAAACGACAGCGTTTCATTGGCCTTCACGACCTTCTTATCGCCCCCGCCGAACAAGGCATTGGCCGCCACCTCGTAATATTTCTTGAGGTTGTCCATCTTCAGGACGACATCGCCGATCTCACCCTTTTCCTTCTGATCGGCCAACTCAAGCGGCGCGTTCCAGTCGATCTCCTGGAACTTCAGGCAACGCGTGGCGTGACGGTCATTGCCCGGCACGTCGAACATCGGAATGTCCTTGGCATCGCAACGCCCGGCCTCGAAATAATCGCAACGCGGGCCGAAGTTGCAGCCATTGGGGCGCTCATGGGGCAGGGGGAAGTTGCCGGGGATCGCCACAAGCGGACGCGAATTCTTGTCCGCGCCCGGCAGCGGGATCGACCGGAACAGCGCCTGCGTATAGGGGTGCTGCATCTCGTCGAAGACGTCCTCGATGGACCCGCGTTCGACAGCTTCCCCGGAATACATCACGCAAAGCCGGTCGCAGGTCTCAAGCACCAGACCCAGATTGTGCGAGATAAACAGCATCGAGGTGCCGTATTTCTTGCCCAGATCCTTGACCAGTTCGACCACAGCGGCCTCCACCGTCACGTCCAGCGCGGTGGTGGGTTCATCCAGGATCAGAAGCGACGGTTTTGACATCAGCGCCATGGCAATGACGATCCGCTGCTGCTGGCCGCCCGACAGCTGATGCGGGAAGCTGCGCAACATGCGTTCGGGGTCGGGCAGTTTCACATCCGTGACCACCTCCAAAGCGCGCTGATAGGCTTCGCTTTCGCTGACGCCCTCATGGATCATCGGCACTTCCATCAGCTGCTTGCCGATCCGCATGGCCGGGTTCAGAGAGGCCATCGGCTCCTGATAGATCATCGCGATTTCATTGCCGCGAATGTCGCGCAATTCCTCGGCGCTCATTTCGCTCAGATCACGGCCCTTGAATTTGATCGTGCCGCCCACGATCCGGCCGTTCTTGCCCAGATCCTGCATCACGCCCAGCGCCACGGTGGATTTCCCGCAGCCGGATTCGCCCACAAGGCCCACGGCCTCGCCGGGTTGCACCGCGACCGAGAAATCCATCACGGCGGGGATTTCCCTCAGCCGAGTGAAAAAGGAAATCGACAGCTTGTCGATCTCCAGGATCGCGCCGTCATATTCTGCCAGTTTGCTCATCGTTTAGTCCTTTGTTCCGTCGCCGTCCCGGGCTTGACCCGGGACCTCGGTGTTTCAGCGAGACCCCGGATCAGGTCCGGGGTGCCGCCGCCCCAAAGGGCGACGTCAGTCCTTCAGGCTTTCTTCACGCAGCCCGTCTGCCAACAGGTTCAGCCCCAAGACCAGCGACAGAAGCGCAAGCGCGGGCGGAAGCGCGGGATGCAGATAGATCGACAGAAGTTTCCGACCTTCGTTGATGGTCGATCCCCAATCCGGGCTTTCCGGGGGCAGGCCCAGGCCAAAGAAGCCCAGGGTGCCCAGAAGTATGGTGGTGTACCCAATCCGCAGGCAGAAATCGACGATCAGCGGCCCGCGTGCATTGGGCAGGATCTCCCACAGCATGATGTACCACGGGCCTTCGCCACGGGTCTGTGCGGCGGCCACATAGTCGCGTGTCTTGATGTCCATGGCGAGGCCACGAACGATCCGGAACACCGTGGGGGAGTTCACAAAGACCACCGACACGAAGACCACCAGAATGCCGCCCGGAATGTCGAACAGATCCAGAATGCCAGGCAGCACATGCACCTTCGATCCCACCTCGGAAATCAGCGACAGATAGACCCAGATCATCACGCCCAGCACCCCGATCAGAAGCGGCGTGCGGAATTTCGGCTGCGTGTAATAGCGCGAATTCAGCAACACGCCGACAAAGATGATCGGGAAGACGAACAGGACAGTGGCCATGTAATTGGGCACCCCGGTCGCCACGATCTCGGGCGTCACCAGCAGGTAGAACAAGAGGATCACCGGGAAGGCCAGGATCAGGTTTGCAAGGAAGGACAGAAGCGTATCCAGCTTGCCGCCGTAATATCCCGCCGGCAGACCCAGCGTGATGCCCACCATGAAGGCGAACAAAGTGGCCAAAGGCGCGATCTGCACCACCACCCAGGCGCCATCCACCATGCGCGAGAACACGTCCCGCGCCAGGTTGTCGCCACCCAGAAGGTAGTACATGTATTCGCCGTCCTCGGCCCCGCGCATCGGCGTGCCGGGCACCTTGTTCTTCATCCCCGAGACCTGCGCCAGCGGGTCATGGGTGATAATCAGGTCCATCGCACCGAAGATGCCGGTAAAGACCCAGAACATCACAAGGCCGAAGCCGATCAGCCCGATCGGGCTGTCATAAAGCTTGCCGTAAAGGCCCAGTTTGCGTTTGAACGCGGCCGAGACCGCGAAAAGAACGATCAGCGCAATCCATACGGGCATGAATTGCCAGAACATACGGCCCAGAATTTCGGCCCAGGTTAATGGTTCCATGGCTCGGCCCCCCTTAAGAAATGCGGATACGTGGGTTCAGGAAGACATAGCCGATATCCGATATCAGCTGCGTCACCAGCACCACGATGACCGAGACGACCGAAACCGCCAGAAGCAGCTCGATGTCATTGTTGCCAGCCGCCTGAACCAGCAGCCATCCAAAGCCCTTGTAGTTGAACAAGGTCTCCACGATGACCACACCGTTCAGCAGCCAGGGGAACTGAAGCATGATTACCGTGAACGGCGCGATCAGCGCGTTCCGCAATGCATGTTTCAATACGATATTGGGGAAGCTCACCCCCTTCAGACGGGCGGTGCGGATATATTGCGCCGTCATCACCTCGGTCATCGAGGCGCGCGTCATCCGCGCGATATAACCCATCCCGTAAAGCGCGATGGTCAGCACCGGCAGGAAGAAGTTCTCGAAATTGGCGTCTTCCATGGCCGCGGTGGCCGTGCCCTTGAACCATTTCAGCCCCACGGCAGACGAGGCAAAGACCGCGATGAAAATCACGCCCGAAACATATTCCGGCGTGGCCGTCGTCGCGATCGAGAAGGTCGACAGCGTCCTGTCCGTCTTTGACCCCTCCTTCATCCCCGCCAGAACGCCCACGATCAGCGCCATGGGCACCATCAGAAGAAGCACGAAGAACATCAGCTTGCCGGTCAGCCCCAGCCGGGTCGCCACAAGCGTGCCCACCTCATCCTTGAACACCGTGGAATAACCCCAGTCGCCCTGCAGGATGCCGCAGAAGGTGGGGGCGGCGTCCAGTTCCTCGCGGGTGACGGTGCCGCGCGCGCAGCGCCCGCGCCAGCCGTTTTCCACCTCGCGCTCCCAGCCGGGCGCGACGCCCAGCCATTGCGCGTATTTCAGATAGACCGGCTGCAGATAGCCATTGTTCTCCAGATAGCTTTCCACGGCCTCGTCCGACATGCGGAAGTTGCCTTGGGTTTTGGCCAGCTTCTCCAGGTTCGGATAAAGGTTGGTCATGAAGAACACGATGAAGGTCAGGCACAAGGCCGTCAGGATCATCACGCCTGTCCTTCGTAAGATAAACAGTCCCATTGGATCCCCTGTTGGTCAGGTTTGTGTTGCACCATAGCTCTGGCGCTTATCTGTTAGGCGCCCCGGCGGTGACCGAAGCGAAAATGGTGCTGAAGATCCGAAGACATCATGCCCCGCCAATTGGCAGGACGCACCCTGTTGCTTGCATGGGGTTTTGGCTTTTCTGGTTCCCCTTGCCTGCATTCGGCACGGATTCTCAAATCACGTCAACGGCTGCTTTCGCCATTTCATGTAAAAAAAGCGACATCTACCTTTTCCGAAAGCGACATTTCGGCGGGGTACTAGGCGCTTGCAGGGTTGATCGCGTGCCAGTCTCGCATCCGTTTGCGAAACCAGGTGCGCTGGCGCTTGGCAAATTGCCGGGTCGAGATCGACGCGGCCTCGCGCGCCTCATCCAGCGACAGCGCGCCTGTGACATGGCCCATCAGCTCGGGCACGCCGATGGCGCGGAAGGCCGGTTTTGCAGGGTCGTAATGCGGCGCCATGGCACGCACCTCGTCCAGCGCGCCTTGGGCCACCATGGCGTCGAAGCGCCGGAAAATGCGCGCCTCCAGCCAGGCCTTGGGCGCGTCCAGCACGATCCGCGTGCAGGCCTCTGGTGGCAACAGGGGCGGCGGCGTGTCGTCCTGCCAGGCAGCCAGTCCCCGGCCCGTGGCGCTGAGCACCTCCCAGGCGCGCTGCACGCGGGCGCGGTTGGCGGTGTCGATGCGCGCGGCGGTCTCAGCGTCAAGCGCGGCCAGCAGCGTGGGCAGATCCAGGGCATCGCCCTTGGCCCGGATGTCGGGCGGGGTTTCGGGGATATCGGCCATCCCTTCGGTCAGCGCCATGAAATAAAGCCCCGTGCCCCCCACGATGATAGGCCGCTGTGACGCTTTCAGAATCGCGCCCACCTCGCGCAGCCAGTGCCCGGCGGAATAGGGCGCGTCCCAGGCGATATGGCCATAAAGCGCATGGGGCAGGGCGGCCTCGTCCTCGGGCGACGGGCGGGCGGTGACCACGCGCCAGCAGTCATAGACCTGGCTGGCATCGGCATTCACGATCACCCCGCCATGGGTTGCTGCAATCTCCATCGCCAGGGCCGATTTGCCCGATGCGGTGGGCCCGGCGATCAGAACCGGCAGATCATCAGGGATGGGGGGCAGGGTCATCGTGCAGGACGGCTTTCGATTTTATCACGGCGGCGGGGCTTGCGGCGCATTGAATCCCGCCGCGATATGGGACATTTTGCGCAGAACTAAAACCCGTGCCAAAGCGGAGCGCAATATGACCGAGCCCCAGACCGACCTGCCCGAGACGACATTCAAACGTGTGATGTTGAAAATTTCCGGGGAGGCGCTGATGGGCGATCAGGGCTTCGGCCTGCATCCTCCCACCGTCGAGCGCATCGCGGACGAGGTCAAATCGGTCCATGATCTGGGCGTACAGATCTGCATGGTGATCGGCGGCGGCAACATCTTCCGGGGCCTGCAAGGCAGCGCACAGGGGATGGAGCGCACCACGGCCGATTACATGGGGATGCTTGCCACCGTGATGAACGCGCTGGCGATGCAGAGCGCGCTTGAGGCCAAGGGCGTCTTCACCCGCGTGATTTCAGCGATCACCATGAACGAAGTGGCCGAGCCCTATATCCGCCGCCGCGCCGTACGGCACCTGGAGAAAAACCGCGTCTGCATTTTCGCGGCGGGCACCGGCAACCCATATTTCACCACCGACACGGCGGCCACGCTGCGCGCCAACGAGATGTCGTGTGAGGCGATCTTCAAGGGCACCAAGGTGGACGGCGTCTATGACAAGGATCCGGCGAAGTTTCCGGACGCCAAGCGCTATGACGAGGTCAGCTATGACGATTGCCTGGCCAAGCGGCTGGGGGTCATGGATGCCTCGGCCATTGCCCTGGCGCGCGACAACAACCTGCCGATCATCGTCTTTTCGCTGGATGAACCGGGCGGGTTCCGGGGTATCCTGGCGGGGCGCGGCACCTATACCAAGGTGCATGGCTGAGCTATGGCCAGCTTGCGTTAAACCGTTTATAGCACTTTCACCCTAAAGAAGAGCAGGCACATGTCAGACGATTTCATGCTTGATACCGACGATCTGGAACGCCGGATGGATGGGGCGATCACCTCTTTGCGGACGGAATTCGCGTCCTTGCGCACGGGCCGCGCCAGCGCGTCGATGCTTGAGCCGGTGATGGTCGATGCTTACGGCGCGATGACACCGATCAACCAGGTGGGCACCGTGAACGTGCCCGAACCGCGCATGGTCACCGTGAACGTGTGGGACAAGGGCCTTGTGGGCAAGGTCGAAAAGGCCATCCGTGAAAGCGGGCTGGGCATCAACCCGCAGACCAATGGCACGATCATTATGCTGCCCATTCCCGAATTGAACGAAGAACGCCGCCGCGAACTGACCAAGGTCGCGGGCCAGTACGCCGAAGGCGCGCGCGTGTCGATCCGCAACATCCGCCGCGACGGGATGGACCAGATCAAGAAGGCGAAATCCGACGGCCTGTCCGAGGACGACCAGAAATTCTGGGAGAACGAGGTGCAGGAGCTGACCAACAAGATGATCGGCGCGGTCGACAAGGCGCTTGAGACCAAGCAAGCCGAAATCATGCAGGTCTGACCCCGGATATGGCCAGCGAACCCGCCCATGATCTGACCGCCACGGCCCCCGCGCCGGCGGGATTTGATGGCCCCAGACATGTGGCCATCATCATGGACGGGAATGGCCGATGGGCGCAGAAACGCGGGCGGCCGCGGTTGTTTGGGCATCACGCGGGGGCGCAGCGCGTGCGCGAAGTGGTGGAATGCTGCCCGCGCCTGGGGATCAAATATCTGACGATCTTTGCCTTCTCGACCGAGAACTGGAAGCGCACGCAGGTCGAAGTGGCGGGGCTGATGAAGCTGTTCCGCCGCTATATCTCGAAAGAGCTGCGGGAGCTCGACAAGGAAAACGTCCGGGTGCGCTTCATCGGCGACCGCGACCGGCTGGATGCCAAGCTGATCCAGCTGATGGACGAGATGGAAGAGGTCACGCGCAACAATGACCGGGTGCACCTAACCATCGCGCTGAATTACGGCGCGCGCGACGAGGTGGCCCGCGCCACCCGGCTTCTGGCCGAGGATGTTGCGCGCGGGGCGCTCAAACCCGAAGATATCGACGTGGAAACGCTGCCCAGATATCTTGACACCCGCGTCTTGCCCGACCCCGATCTGGTCATCCGCACCAGCGGGGAGGCGCGGATCTCGAACTTCCTGCTGTGGCAATCGGCCTATGCGGAATATGAATTCATCGACACGCTCTGGCCCGATTTCACTTCGGCCGAGCTGGAACGCCTCTGCCGGTCCTATGGCAAACGGGACCGCCGCTTTGGTGCCGTGAGCTGATGACCACGTCCGAGCAATGGCACGACCTTGCCGTGCGCATGGGATCGGGCGCGGTGATGCTGATTGTGGGCATGGGCGCGGTTGCTGCGGGCGGCGACATTTTCCACGGCTTTGTGGCGATCATCTGCGGCGCGATGGTGTGGGAACTGGTGCGGATGCTGGCGCCGGATGCGCCGCGCGTGGCGCTGCAGCTGGGGCTGTTGTCGGGCGTTGTGTCGATGGTTGCGATTTATCTGCCGCCGGTTGCGGCTGTGCCTGTGTTGCTGGCGCCGGCCTTTGTGGGGCTGAGCCTGATCCGGGATCACAGGGCGATCTATCTGGTCTTTGTGGCCGGCGTTTTGCTTGCGGGATATGGCATGATGTCGGTGCGCGATGATCTGGGGTTCATCTGGATGCTGTGGCTGGCGCTTGTGGTGGTTTGCACGGATGTGGCGGGCTATTTTGCGGGCCGGATGTTTGGCGGCCCGCGCTTCTGGCCCCGCGTCAGCCCCAAGAAAACATGGTCCGGCACCGGCGCGGGCTGGGTGGCGGCGGCGGTTCTGGGGCTGGTGTTCACGTTTTTCACCGAAGCGGGGCTGATGCTGGTGGTGCTGTCGGCGCTGCTGTCGTTTGCTTCGCAAATGGGTGATATCGCGGAAAGTGCCGTGAAGCGGAAGATGAACGTGAAGGATTCCAGCGCGCTGATTCCCGGCCATGGCGGGTTGCTGGACCGTTTTGACGGGATGCTGGGTGCGTCGATTGTGATCCTGCTGATCATTCAGCTTGCCGGGCTGCCGGCGGGGATGGGCTGATGGCGCGGCGGGTGTCGATCTTTGGGGCGACAGGTTCGATCGGGCAGAACACGATCGACCTGATCGCGCGCGCGCCGGATGATTATGACGTGGTGGCGCTGACAGGGTCGTCGAATGTCGCGCAACTGGCCAGGGATGCCATTGCGCTGAAGGCGGAGGTGGCCGTGACCGCGCGCGAGGATCTTCTTGACGATCTGCGCGCGGCCCTTGCCGGATCCGGGGTGGAGGCCGCCGCCGGGCAGGAGGCGCTGGAGGAGGCCGCAAGCCGGCCTGCCGACTGGGTGATGTCTGCCATCGTGGGCAGTGCCGGGCTGAAGCCCGGCCTACGGGCGCTGGAACAGGGCGCTGTGCTGGCGCTGGCCAACAAGGAATCGCTCGTTTGCGCCGGTGAGCTGATCCTGAAAACCGCGCGGGAGAACAACACGCGGCTCTTGCCCGTGGACAGCGAACATTCCGCCGTCTTTCAGGGGCTGGTGGGCGAAGACATGGCGGCGGTTGAACGCATCATCATCACCGCCAGCGGCGGCGCCTTCCGCGACTGGCCGTTCGAGGCGCTGCAGCACGCCACCCTGGCCGAGGCCTCCAGCCACCCCAACTGGGACATGGGGCAGCGGATCACCATCGATTCCGCGTCCATGTTCAACAAGGCGCTGGAACTGATTGAAACCAAGGAATATTTCGGCGTCCGTCCCGACCAGATCGAAGCCGTTATACACCCTGAAAGCCTGATCCACGCCATCGTGGGCTTTGTCGATGGCGCGCTGATGGCCCATGTGGGTCCGCCGGATATGCGCCATGCGATTGGATATGCGCTGCATTACCCGGAACGGCGCGATTTGCCCGTGGCGCGGCTGGACCTGCCGCAAATCGCCCAGCTGACCTTTCGGGAACCGGATCTGCGCCGATACCCCGCGCTGCGGCTGGCGCGCGAGGTGATGGAGCGGGGTGGTCTGTCGGGCGCGATCTTCAACGCGGCGAAGGAACGCGCGCTGGATGCCTTCATCGCCGAACGCATCGGATTTCTTGAGATGGCCGAGGTCGTGGAAGAGGTTCTGACCCGATTTGAGGCCGATCCCGGTCGTATTGACGCCCCAATGACCCTTGATAACGTGATGCAAACAGACCATCTCGCCAGAGAGATGGCAGATCACGTGATGGCAGAACGAGCAGGGTAAGAGCTTTTGGATATCGTAGGACTGTTTCCCCAATTCGGTGGGCTGGCGCTGACCATTCTGGCCTTTATCCTTGCGCTGTCCATTATCGTGGCAGTGCATGAATACGGCCATTACATCGTGGGACGGTGGTCTGGCATTCATGCCGATGTGTTCTCGATCGGCTTTGGCCCGGTTCTGTTTTCGCGGGT
Organism: Aestuariivita boseongensis; assembly: GCF_001262635.1. Classification (GTDB taxonomy): domain Bacteria; phylum Pseudomonadota; class Alphaproteobacteria; order Rhodobacterales; family Rhodobacteraceae; genus Aestuariivita; species Aestuariivita boseongensis. The sequence goes on along the minus strand of NZ_JXYH01000002.1, from coordinate 116,019 downwards.
GGATAAGCGCGGCACGCGCTGGCAATTGGCCGCGCTTCCCTTCGGCGGGTTCGTGAAATTCGCGGGCGATGCCAACGCCGCATCCGGCAAGGATAGCGAGGCGATGGAGGAAGCCGCCCAGGATCCCGCCGCGCTGCGCCGCACGATGCATGGTGCGCCGCTTTGGGCACGCTCGGCCACTGTGGCGGCGGGCCCTGTCTTCAATTTCATAATGTCGATCCTGGTCTTTGCCGGGATGATCTTCCTGCAAGGGGAGCCGAAAAACCCGCTGACCGTGGGCAAGCTTCTTGTGCTGCCACAGGACGGCTATGAGCTGGCCGTGGGTGATGAGATCGTTGCCATCGAGGGCCAGCGCGCGCCGTCATTCGGGGATGGCCCTGGCTGGGACAGTTTCCGCGAGGCGATGCCCGAGGCGGCCGTGCTGGACTATACCGTGCGCCGCGACGGGGCCGAGATTACTGTCACAGGCCCCGCGCTGATGCCGCCCTATGTGCAGCAGGTGGCCCCGCGCAGTGCGGCCGATGATATCGACCTCAAGCCCGGCGATGTGATCACGGCCATCGACGGGGAGCCGATCGCTGTCTTCGACCAGCTGCGTCAGGCGGTCGAAGGGTCGCAAGGCCGCGTGCTGCTGCTGGATGTCTGGCGCGCGGGCGAGATGCTGGAATTCGCGCTTGCCCCCAAACGGGTGGACGAACCCCAGCCCGAAGGCGGCTTCAAAACCGAATGGCGCATCGGTGTCGTGGGCGGCATGGCTTTTGATCCGGCCACCGAAGGCACCGGGTTTGGCCAATCGCTTTGGGGCGGGGTGGCGCAGACGGGCGCGGTGATCTCGAATTCGCTGTCGGGGCTGTATCACATGATCACGGGTGCGATCAGCACCTGCAACATGAGCGGCGTGATCGGGATCGCAGAGACCTCCGGTTCCATGGCCAGCCAGGGCGCCGACAGCTTTATCTGGTTCATCGCGGTGCTGTCGGTGGCGGTGGGTCTTCTGAACCTGTTTCCGATCCCGGCGCTGGATGGTGGGCATCTGGTGTTTTACGCCTATGAGGCCGTGGCGGGCAAACCGCCCAGCGACCGCGCGCTTCAGGTGATGATGGCCACCGGGCTTGCGTTGATCCTGACGCTGATGGTCTTTGCCATCGGCAACGATATCTTCTGCCCCTGATTTCAGAGATTTTGCCAAAAAACGGCCATATTCGGCTGATACCCCCTGAGCTGCGCACCTAAACACGCAGGGGAGTCACATGGCATATCTGATCAAATCCTACCGCAGCCTCGACCTGGTTTTCGAGCTGAACTGGGATCGCATTATCTATGTCGTTGTGATGGCGCTGTCGCTTCTGGCGGGGCTTTATGTGGGCTCTTTTGCGCCGCAGCTCAGCGGGTTCGATTTTCTCTGATCCGAACTGGTTTTTTTCTGCATCATTCTTGGTTTTGACAAGAATAGGCAATCCCGATAACCACGTCGTAACATTCCTGGAATAAAAATGGATTGGCGATTATGGGTTTGGGCAAGTCATCGCGCACATTCTGCGGGTCAACAACAGGCAAACTCCACATCTTGTGTGCCTGGACCATGGGAATTTTCCTTGCTTTTGCAACGGTCTTAGCGGTTTCGGGAAGCCCCGCTTACGCGCAAACCTATCGGTTCAATTCGGTCGTTGTCGAAGGCAACCAGCGCATCGATACGGCCACAATCGCCACATATGCGGGAATCGGTCGGGGCCAGGCGGTGACCGGCGGAGAACTGAACGACGCATATGAGAGAATCCTTGACAGCGGCCTTTTTGAAACGGTCGAGCTTGAGCCGCGCGGGTCCACTCTGGTCATCCGGGTCACGGAATTCCCCACGATCAACCGCATCAATTTCGAAGGCAACCGCCGGATTGATGACGAAGATCTGGCCGGTTTCATCGAAAGCCAGCCGCGCCGGGTGTTCAACCCCACCGTCGCCGAACGTGACGCCAACACCATTGCCGAGGCTTATGCCCAGCAGGGGCGCGTTTCGGCCACCGTCACACCGCGGATCATCCGCCGGTCGGAAAACCGCGTCGACCTGATTTTCGAGATCGGCGAAAGCGGCGTGATCGAAGTGGAGCGTGTGAGCTTCGTCGGCAACCGTGCCTATTCCGACCGCCGCCTGCGCCGCGTGCTTGAGACCAAGCAGGCGAACTTCCTGCGCGCCTTCATCCGCGCGGATACGCTGATTGAAGACCGGGTGGAATTCGACAAACAGGTGCTGACCGATTTCTATCGCTCGCGCGGGTATATCGATTTCCGCGTGAACAGCGCCAATGCCGAACTGACCGAGGAACGCGATGCTTTCTTCCTGGTCGTGAACGTGACCGAAGGCCAGCAATTCAAGTTTGGCGAGATCACGACCGTCAGCGAATATGACGGGGTCGAGGCCGACGAATATCAGGACAGCCTGCGCATCAAGCCCGGTGTTGTGTATTCGCCGTCGCTGGTTGAAAACTCGATCGCCCGGATGGAACGTCTGGCCGTGCGCAATGGCGTGGATTTCCTGCGGATCGAACCGCGCATCACCCGAAATGATCGCGATCTGACGCTGGACGTGGAATTCGTTCTGACCCGCGGGCCGCGCGTCTTCGTCGAGCGGATCGATATCGAGGGCAACACCGCCACTTTGGACCGCGTGGTGCGCCGCCAGTTCCGCGTAGTGGAAGGCGACCCCTTCAACCCGCGCGAGATCCGCGAAAGCGCCGAACGCATCCGTGCGCTCGGATATTTCTCGGAAGCTGCGGTCGAGGCGCGCGAAGGCTCCAGCACTGATCAGGTCATTGTGGATGTGGATGTGGAAGAGCAGCCCACAGGCTCGCTCAGCCTGGGAGGCAGCTATTCGCGCAACAACGGCTTCGGGATTGCGATTGGCCTGCAGGAAACAAATTTCCTGGGCCGTGGTCAGACGGTCGGCGTGACATGGTCCGGCGCGGAAGACGCCGAACAATATGTCTTCAGCTTTACCGAGCCGTACCTGCTGGGCCGCGATCTGCGCTTTGACCTGAATATCGGCTATGTCGAGGAACAGTCGGGCTTTTCGAATTACGACAGTGACCGTCTGTTCTTCCAGCCGTCCTTGTCTTTCCCGCTGGGCGAACGCACACGTCTGTCGGTGCGGTATTTCTTCAACGAAAGCGAAATGAAGACCCGCCCCGGTGCCGTGACCAGCGCGACCATCACGAACGAGATTGCGCAGGGCAGCCTGTCTGCAACCGGCATCGGCTATACCTTCAGCTATGACAGCCGCCTTGTGGGTCTGAACCCGAACGCAGGTGTGCTGTTCGAGTTTGGTCAGGATTTTGCCGGGCTGGGCGGGGACAACGAATATATCAAGACCTCGGCCCGGATCATCGCACAGACGCGCGTGCTGAACGAAGAGGTGACCCTGCGCGCCTCGCTGGAAGGCGGTGCGCTGAGCTGGAGCGGCACAAATGCAAGCCGCGTCACGGATCGCTTCCTGCTGACACCGGCAATCATGCGTGGATTTGAACCGGCAGGGCTTGGCCCGCGCGACCAGTCAGCCGGTGTGGATGACGCGATTGGCGGCAACCTCTTTGCGGTTGCGCGGTTCGAAGCAGAGTTCCCCATCGGCCTGCCCGAGGAATTGGGCATCCGGGGCGGTGTGTTCTACGACATCGGCAACCTGTGGGATCTGAAAGATGCCAACACCGCGGGCGGCACCATCGTGGGCGCAAACGGGTCGTTCCGCCAGGTGATCGGTCTGTCGCTTTTCTGGGACACGCCGCTTGGGCCGCTGCGTTTCAACTTCACGCATGCGCTTGAAAAAGAAGCCTTCGACAAGGAACAAACCTTCGACTTTACCCTGTCGACAACGTTCTGAGGATGTCATGCGGTGGCGGGCCTTTCTTCTCGCCGGTTTGATGGCGTTTGGCGGGCCTTTCGGGGGCCCGGCGCCATCAGCTGCGCAGCAGATTGGCACGGTGCAAAGCCCGATCCTGACGATCGAGACGGACAGGCTGTTTGCCGAGTCGGATTTCGGCGAACGGGTGGCGCAGGAGCGTGAAGCCGAAAGCGCCGTTCTGTCGGCCGAAAACCGGCGGATCGAGGCCGAACTGATCGAGGAAGAGCGCGACCTGACCGACCGCCGGGCCGAGATGGAGCCTGACGCCTTCCGCACCCTCGCGGATGCCTTTGACGCCAAGGTGCAGGAGATCCGCCGCACGCAGGACGCCAAGGCCCGCGCCCTGAACCAGCGTGGAGAGGCGGACCGCGTGGCCTTTCTGCAGGCGGCCGTGCCGATCCTGGAACAGCTGATGCTGGAGGCGGGCGCAGCGGTGATCCTGGAACGCGGCAGCGTCTTCATCAGCCTGAACGCCACTGACGTGACCGAGGCCGCGATTGCGCGTATCAATGCCGCCATCGGCGATGGTTCGGACCTGAGCAAAGAGTAACCGCCGCGCCTTGCCCTGAACCCGGCGGCTTGTTACTCAGATTAAGACCAAATGACCAAGGCTGACATTTCCATGACAACTGAGCTTAAAAGCGCGGATATCGGACTGATCCAGCGCATTATTCCCCACCGCTATCCCTTTCTTCTGGTCGATAAGGTGGTGGACATCGACGGGTATCAATCCGCTTTGGGCATCAAGAATGTCACCATGAACGAGCCGCATTTTCAGGGCCATTTCCCCGGCAACCCGATCATGCCGGGCGTCACCATCGTCGAGGCGATGGCGCAGACAGCGGCCGTGATGGTGGGGGTTGCGCTTGATTATGCCGACCGGGAGATGAAGGTCTATTTCATGGCGATTGACGGCTGTAAGTTCCGCCGCATGGTGGTGCCCGGAGATGTGCTTGAAATGCGGCTGACAACCCTGCGCGGACGGCCCGGTGGCAAGGTCTGGCGCTTTGGGGGCAAGGCCACGGTCGAGGGCGAAATGGCGGCCGAGGTGGAATTCACAGCCATGATGGATATGCCCGCGGAATGAGCGCCGCGTCCGACATTCATCCCAGCGCCGTGGTAGAGCCGGGCGCGCAAATCGGCGCCGGCTGCGTGATCGGGCCGTTCTGCGTTGTGGGCTCTGACGTGGTTCTGGGCGAGCGGGTCACGCTGAAAAGCCATGTCGTGGTCACGGGCGACACGGTGGTGGGCGATGACACGGTGATCTTCTCCTTTGCGGTGATCGGAGAGATCCCGCAGGACAAGAAATTCAAGGGCGAGAAAAGCAGCCTGCGCATCGGCGCGCGCAATCGCATCCGGGAACATGTGACGATGAATGCCGGCACCGAAGGCGGTGGCGGCGTCACGCGGATCGGTGACGATGGGCTGTTCATGGCGGGCTGCCATATCGCACATGACGCCATCGTGGGTGACCGGGTGATCGTGGTGAATTCCGCCGCCGTGGCGGGGCACTGCGTGCTGGAAGACGATGTGATCATCGGCGGGCTGTCGGGCATTCACCAATTCGTCCGCATCGGCCGGGGCGCGATCATCGGCGCCGTTACGATGGTGACGAATGACGTGATCCCTTACGGCCTTGTGCAGGCCGCGCGCGGGGAACTGGACGGGCTGAACCTTGTGGGGCTGAAGCGCCGTGGCGTGGACCGGTCCGACATCACCGCATTGCGCGCCGCGTTCCAGATGCTGGCGCAGGGCGAAGGCACCTTCCAGGATCGCGCCCGCCGTATGGGCGATGAACAGGACAGCCAGTATGTGCAGGATATCGTGCGCTTTGTGCTGGGCGACAGCGACCGGTCTTTCCTGACACCGGGCAAGTGATGGGGCAGGCGGCGCTGATTACCGGCTCGGGCGCGTTGCCTGCTGCCGTGGCGCGGGCGATGGATGCGCCGCCCCTGGTCTGCAGCCTGAGCGGGCATACCCCTGAAGGGATAAAGCCCGATCTGACCTTTCGGCTGGAGCATCTGGGGTCGCTGATCGAAACGCTGAAATCCCGCGATGTGACCGAGGTCTGTTTCTGCGGCGCCGTGACCCGGCCTGAGATTGATCCCGCCGCGATTGACGCCGCCACCAAGCCTCTGATCCCCGCGCTGCAACGCGCGTTGCAACCCGGCGATGACGGGGCGTTGCGGGCAATCATTTCGGTTTTTGAAGAGGCGGGTTTCGCCGTGAAAGGCGCGCATGAGATTGCACCCGCGCTGTTGCCTCCCCTGGGCGACCTGACGCGCAAGACCGCGGATGAGGGCGTGAGGGTCGAAAGCGTCACGGCGCGGGCCGTCTTGCAGGAGATGGCGCGGATTGACGAAGGCCAGGCCTGCGTCCTGCGCGGGGAAACGGTGCTGGCGCGCGAGGACACGCGCGGCACCGATGCCATGCTGGCCGATCTGGCCGCGCCGCGTGCGAAACCTTTGCCCAGTGCGGCTGATCCCTTCAACTGGGTGATGGACAGCGTGGCGGAAGCGCTGGACGACACCGCCGACTGGCTGGCGGGTGCGGGGGGTGAAAAGGCCGCGTGCAAGGGTGCGGGCGGTGTTCTGTTCAAGGCCCCGAAGCCCGGACAGGACCGCCGCGCCGATCTGCCCACCATTGGCCCCGAAACCGTGCGCGGCGCGGCACGGGCCGGTCTGCGCGGCATCGTGATCGAGGCGGGCGGCGTGATCGTTCTGGACCGGGATACGGTGATCCGGCTGTGCGATGAGGCGGGGCTGTTTCTGTCGGTCAGGGCTGTGCTCTGATGCGGGTGTTCATCCTTGCGGGCGAACCTTCAGGCGACAAGCTGGGCGGCGCGCTGATGGCGGGGCTGAAGGCGCTGGTGCGCGATGTCCGCTTTGAAGGCATCGGCGGCGAGGCGATGGAGCGGGAAGGGCTGTCATCGCTGTTTCCCATGCAGGAACTAAGCGTGATGGGGCTAGCCGAGATCCTGCCCAAATATTTTCACCTCAAACGCCGGATCGCCCAGACGGCCGAGGCGGTGCTGGCCGCCAAGCCTGATGTGGTGATCACGATCGACAGCCCGGATTTTTCCCTGCGCGTGGCAAAGATCGTCAAGGCGCGGTCCGATATCCGCACCGTGCATTACGTGGCGCCGACGGTCTGGGCCTGGCGTCCGAAACGCGCGGCCAAGATGGCCAAGGTCATCGATCAGGTGCTGGCGCTTTTCCCGTTCGAGCCGCCCTATATGGAAGAAGAAGGTATGCGCAGCGATTTCGTGGGCCATCCGGTGGTGGCCGAACCTGTGCCGTCCGAGGGCGACATGGCGGCGCTGCGCGACGCGGCGGGCTTGGGCGACGCGCCGATCCTTCTGGTGCTGCCGGGATCGCGGGCGGGCGAAGTGGCGCGGCTGTCCGAGCCTTTCGGCGACGCGCTGCGCCTGTTTCTGGCCGACAAGCCCAACTGGCGCGTGGTGATCCCTGCCGCGCGCCCTGTGGCGGATCAGGTGCTGGAACTGACCCGCGATTGGCCGGGAGAGCCTTTCGTCATCGACCCGCGCCAATACCCGGGCGAGACGGCCGCTCAGCTGAAACGCGGGGCGTTCGGCGCGGCACGGCTGGCGCTGGCGGCCTCGGGCACCGTTTCGCTGGAACTGGCGGCGGCGCGGACTCCGATGGTGATTTCCTATCGCTTCAACGCCCTGACCTGGGCCATCCTGCAGCGCATGGTGCTGATCGACACCGCAACGCTGGTCAATCTGGTGTCCGGGACGCGCGTGGTGCCCGAATGTCTGGGTGCCGATTGCGAGGGTGCAAAGATCGCCGCCACTTTGGAGCAGGTGCTGGCCGACCCCGAGGCGCAGAAAGACGCGATGGCCCTGACGATGGAGCGGCTGGGGCAGGGTGGCGAGGCGCCCGGCTTGAGGGCCGCGCGCGCGGTGCTGGACGGGCTTGGGCGCGCTTAGTACCCGCGCCAGATCCAGCCGCCACCGAAGATGCGGCTGCCGCCCGTTTCATAGAACACACAAGCCTGACCGGGGGAGACGCCTTCTTCGGGGCTGAGCAGTTCGACTTCAGCCTCGGTCGCCGAAATGGGCCGGATGATCGCCTCCCGAGGGGGGCGGGTAGAGCGGACCTTGACCGACACATGCCATTCGCTTTGGCTGTCGAAGGGCGCATCGCCCAGCCAGTTGATTTCGCGCACCGGGATGGTGCGGGTGGCCAGCATCTCTTTCGGGCCGACGACGACCTGTTTTTTGTCCACGTCCAGTTTGACCACGTAAAGCGGATCGGAAAGGCCGCCGATTCCCAAACCTCGGCGTTGCCCGATGGTGTAATGGATCACGCCCTTATGGGTGCCGAGAACATTGCCTTCATGGTCCACGATCTCACCGGGATCGGCGGCGCCGGGGCGCAGTTTTTCGATCACCGCGGCATAGTCGCCATTGGGCACAAAGCAGATGTCCTGGCTGTCGGGCTTGTCAGCCACGCTCAGCCCGTATTGCGCGGCCAGATCACGGGTCGCGTCCTTCGACGGCAGATGGCCCAGTGGAAAGCGCAGGAAATTCAGCTGTTCCGGCGTGGTCGAGAACAGGAAGTAACTTTGATCGCGGTTCGCATCCTCGGCGCAATGCAATTCGGGGCCGTTGGGGCCGTCCTTGCGCTGGATGTAATGGCCTGTAGCCATACAATCGGCCTCAAGATCCCTGGCGGTTTCCAAAAGATCCTTGAATTTCACCCGTTCGTTGCAGCGGATGCAGGGCACCGGCGTCGCACCCGCCAGATAGCTGTCGGCAAATTCGTCGATCACGGCATCCTTGAAGATGTTCTCGTAATCCAGAACGTAATGCGGGAAGCCGCGTTCCTCGGCCACGCGGCGTGCGTCGTGAATGTCGATGCCCGCGCAGCACGCGCCCTTCTTGGCCAGCGCCGCGCCATGGTCATAAAGCTGCAGCGTCACGCCCACCACGTCATAGCCCTGTTCGGCCAGATGCACCGCCACGACCGAGCTGTCGACACCACCCGACATGGCCACCACCACCCGCGTTTCCGAGGGCGGTTTGGCAAAGCCAAGCGAATTCAGCGTGCCGGGTTGGTCAAGCGCCATTTCATGGATCCTTAAGGTGCAGGGGGCAGGTTTCGAGCGGAATATAGGAAAATCCTATCTACTCTCAAGCCCTGGTTTCATCACATGTTAAGGGGCATGGGCCAGAGTGCACCTCGCGAACACGAGGAAGCAGTGCGATGTATCTGAAGAAAATCAACGGTCCGCGAACCGTGACCCTTCCGGATGGGGCGATCATGAGCCTGGCAGACCTGCCCGATTCCGGCACCACGCGATGGGTCGCGTCACGCAAGGCGCGCGTGGTGAAAGGTGTGTTGGCGGGTCTGATCACGCAGGATGAGGCATTGAAACGCTATGGCCTGAGCGAGGAGGAGTTCCGCGAATGGGTCGTGGCGATTTCGGAACATGGGGAAGATGCCCTGAAAGCCACGCGTTTGAAGGAATACAGACAACCTTAGGTTGCAATAAATTAAAATCACCGTACAGTAACGGGTAGTTAACTTTTTTTGTTCACGTTTGGTCCCAAGCGATTTGGGGAAAGCGAACGGAGACTGCAGAATGCGAATCCTTTTGGTTGAAGACGATCCAACGACATCGAAAAGCATTGAGCTGATGCTGACCAATGCGAATTTGAATGTCTATTGCACCGATCTGGGTGAGGAAGGGATCGATCTTGCCAAGCTCTATGACTATGACCTGATCCTTCTGGATCTGAACCTGCCGGATATGCATGGCCATGATGTTCTGCGCCAGCTGCGCCTGGCGCGTATCGAAACGCCCATCCTGATCCTGTCCGGCGCGGATGATACGGAGAACAAGATCAAGGGGTTCGGATTTGGTGCGGATGATTACCTGACCAAACCCTTCCACCGCGAAGAACTGGTGGCGCGCATCCACGCGATCATCCGCCGGTCGAAGGGCCATTCGCAATCGGTTATTCATACAGGCAAAATCGCCGTCAATCTTGACGCCAAAACGGTGGAAGCAGACGGCAGCCCGGTGCATCTGACGGGCAAGGAATACCAGATGCTGGAACTTCTGAGCCTGCGCAAAGGCACCACGCTGACCAAGGAGATGTTTCTGAACCATCTCTATGGCGGCATGGACGAGCCGGAGCTGAAGATCATCGATGTGTTCATCTGCAAGCTGCGCAAGAAGCTCAGCACCGCCACTCACGGAGAGAACTATATCGAAACGGTCTGGGGCCGCGGATATGTGTTGCGCGACCCCGAAAGCGGCAGCGCCGATGGACACCGGATGGCTGCGACGGCGTGACCTGATCCGCGGGGCTGAACTCGCCTGATCGCTACGTTCAGGTGAAACAACCAGAATTGGCAGGCCGCGTCTGGACGTCTGATCAGCCGCGGCCTATCACTTTGCATCGTATCCCAAGCCAAAAGCGCCGGTAGAACGCACGATGTCAAAGCCCGATATTTCAACCCTCAGCGAAGACGAGGCGCGCGCGGAACTGGAGCGTCTGGCCAAGGCGCTGGCAGAGGCCAATGCGGCTTACCACCAGAAAGATGCGCCCGAGATCAGCGATGCGGAGTATGACGCGCTGAAACTCCGTAATGAGGCGATCGAGGCGGCATTTCCCCATCTGAAACGGGCCGACAGCCCCTCAGATCAGGTGGGGGCCACCCCATCGGACGGCTTTGCCAAGGTCACCCATGCGGTGCGGATGCTGTCGCTGGGCAATGCCTTTGACGAGGAAGATGTGGAGGCGTTCAAGACCAGCATCCGTAAATATCTGGGCCTTGGTCCGGATGCCAGTCTGGCCTTTACCGCCGAGCCGAAGATTGACGGGCTGTCACTGTCGCTGCGCTATGAACAGGGCGTGCTGGTGCAGGCGGCCACACGCGGCGACGGGGCCGTGGGTGAAAACGTGACGGCCAATGCGCGCACAATCGACGACATCCCGCAGGAGCTGTCCGGTGCGCCGGAGGTGCTCGAAGTGCGCGGCGAGGTCTATATGAGCCACGCGGATTTCCAGGCGCTGAACGACCGCCAGGCGCAGGCGGGGGGCAAGACCTTCGCCAACCCGCGCAATGCCGCCGCCGGATCGCTGCGCCAGCTGGACGCATCGATCACAAGGGGCCGGCCTTTGCGTTTCTTCGCGTATGGCTGGGGCGAGTTAAGCGAGGATCTGGCGCAGACGCAATATGACGCCATCGCGCGTCTGGCCGATCTAGGCTTTCAGACCAACCCGCTGACGCGGCTGTGCAGCAGTGCCGACGATATGATCGCCCATTACCGCCAGATCGAGGCGCAGCGCGCCACGCTGGGCTATGACATCGACGGGGTGGTTTATAAGGTCAACGACCTGGCGCTGCAGGGGCGGCTGGGGTTCCGGTCGACCACGCCCCGCTGGGCGATTGCGCATAAGTTTCCGGCGGAACTGGCCTGGACCCGGCTTGAAAAGATCGAGATTCAGGTGGGCCGCACCGGCGCGCTCAGCCCCGTGGCGCGGCTGACGCCTGTGACCGTGGGCGGCGTCGTAGTGTCGAACGCGACGCTCCATAACGAGGATTACATCGCGGGTCGTGATGCCAAGGGCAATGAGATCCGCGGTGGCAAGGATATTCGCGAGGGCGACTGGGTGCAGGTTTACCGCGCGGGCGATGTGATCCCGAAAGTGGCCGATGTGGATTTGTCGAAACGCCCCGAGGGGGCTGCGCCCTATGTGTTCCCGACACTGTGCCCGGAATGCCAAAGCGAGGCGATCCGCGAGGAAGGCGATGCGGTGCGGCGCTGCACCGGGGGTTTGATTTGCCCCGCCCAGGCGGTGGAGAAGCTGAAGCATTTCGTCAGCCGTCAGGCCTTCGACATCGAAGGGCTGGGCGCGAAGCAGGTGGAGCAATTCTATTCCGATGGGTGGATTGCGGAGCCTGCGGATATCTTCCTGCTGAAGGATCGGTATGGCCAGGGGCTGCAACAGCTGAAAAACCGCGAGGGCTGGGGTGAGAAATCGGCCAATAACCTTTTTCAGGCCATCGAAGACAAACGCACAATCCCGCTGGGTCGGGTGATTTTTGCGCTTGGCATCCGCCATGTGGGCGAAGCGGCGTCGAACCTTCTGGCGCGCAACTATGGCAGTTGGGATGCCTTTGAAAGCGCCGTGACCGAGGCGGCGGGCCGTGAAGGTCCGGCGTGGGACAGCCTGCTGAATATCGACGGCGTGGGCGAGGTGATGGCGACGGCACTTGTCACGGCCTTTGCGCAGGAGAGCGAGCGCGCCTCGATCGACCGGCTGGTGGCGCAACTGACCATTGAAGACGCGGCCCAACCCGACACCGAAGGCAGCCCCGTGGCGGGCAAGACGGTGGTGTTTACCGGCACGTTGGAAAAGATGACACGCGCCGAGGCCAAGGCGCGGGCGGAGGCTTTGGGGGCCAAGGTGTCGGGTTCGGTCAGTGCCAAGACCGATCTGCTGGTGGCGGGCCCCGGTGCGGGATCGAAGGCCAAGAAGGCGGCTGAGCTGGGTATTGAAACGCTGGATGAAGACGGCTGGCTTGAGCTGATCGGGGCGGCATGACAGGCCGGCCCGAAGCCCTGTTCCCCCTCTTTGCGGCGCTTGAGACGCTGGAGGGGATCGGTGCGAAAACGGCGAAACTGCTGCCGCATCTGGGGGTGGAGAAACCCCGCGATCTGGCGCTGCATCTGCCTTATGCGCTGATCGACCGGCGGCGGCGTGACACGATCCGGGGGGCGGAGGCTCCGGTCACCCTGACTGTTGCGGTGACGGTGGGGGCGCATCGTGCACCACGCAACAAGGGCGGCGCGTACCGGATCCATGTGGAAGACGCCGAGGCCGATTTCCAGCTGGTCTATTTTCATGCGCGCGGCGACTATCTCAAGCGTCTGTTACCGGAAGGATCGCGCCGCGTGGTGTCGGGCAAGCTGGAGATTTTCGACGGCATGGCCCAGATGGTGCATCCCGATTACGTGCTGCCCGAGGCCGAGTTGGAGGAGATCCCGGAGGTCGAACCCGTCTATCACCTGACCGCCGGTGTGACGCAGAAGACCCTGTTCAAGGCAACGGACCATGTGTTGCGCGACCTGCCGGATCTGCCGGAATGGATCGACCCGGCGCTGAAGAAACAGGAGGGCTGGCCGGACTGGCGTGACGCGATGCGCGCGGCCCATCGGCCGGAGCGGTTGGAGGATGTGATGCCGATGGCTCCTGCCCGTGCGAGGTTGGCCTATGATGAGCTGTTTGCCCATCAACTGACCCTGTCGCTGGCCCGGCTGCGGTTGCGCCGCGCCAAGGGGCATCCGACTGTGGGCACCGGCGCGCTGCAGGCCAAAGTGCGTGAGGCGTTGCCGTATCAGATGACGGGAGCGCAGACGCGTGCGGTGGCCGATATCGCGGGCGATATGGCGCAGCATTTGCGGATGAACCGGCTGTTGCAGGGCGATGTGGGGGCGGGAAAGACTCTGGTTGCGTTCATGGCGCTGCTGATCGCGGTGGAGGATGGCGGGCAGGGGGTGATGATGGCCCCCACCGAAATTCTGGCACGGCAGCATTTGGAAGGGTTGCAGCCCTTGGCCGAAAGCGCGGGCGTTGTGGTGGAGATCCTGACCGGGCGCGATAAGGGCAAGGAGCGGGCCGCGAAACTGGCCGCTTTGGCGCGGGGGGATATTCATGTGTTGGTGGGCACCCATGCTGTCTTTCAGAAGGACGTGGAGTTTCAGGATCTTAGGCTTGCGGTGATCGACGAACAGCACCGCTTTGGCGTGAGCCAGCGGCTGGAGTTGGGTCGTAAGGGGGCGGCAGTGGATGTGCTGGTGATGACTGCCACGCCTATTCCGCGCAGCCTGTCGCTGGCTCAATATGGGGATATGGATGTCTCGATCCTGGATGAAAAGCCGCCCGGACGGAAGCCGATCAAGACGGCGGTGGTGTCGGTCGAGCGGATGCAGGAGGTCGTGGAGCGGATGCGCGCGACCATCGCCGAGGGCCGGCAGTGTTACTGGGTGTGCCCTTTGGTGGAGGAATCCGAAAAGCTGGATCTGACGGCGGCGGAAGAGCGCTTCAAGCATCTGCGCGCGGCGTTGGGCGAGGGGGTCGTGGGGCTGGTGCATGGTCAGATGCCGCCTGCGGAGAAGGACGCCGCCATGGCGAAGTTCCAGGCGGGCGAGACCAAGGTTCTGGTGGCGACCACGGTGATCGAGGTGGGTGTGAACATCCCCAATGCCACGATCATGGTGATCGAACGGGCCGAGATCTTTGGCCTGGCGCAGCTGCACCAGCTGCGGGGGCGCGTGGGTCGGGGAGAGGCGCAATCGACCTGTCTGCTGATGTATCAGCCGCCGCTGACCGAAGGCGGGCGCAAGCGGCTGGAGGTTCTGCGGGAGACCGAGGACGGGTTTCGCATTGCCGAAACGGATCTTGAGATGCGCGGGGCGGGCGATGTGATCGGCACGGCGCAATCGGGATTGCCGCGGTTCCGGGTTGCGGATCTTGAGCGGCAGGCGGGGCTGATGGCGACGGCGCAGAAGGATGCGCGGAAATTGCTTGAAGACGATCCGGCCTTGGAAAGCGACCGGGGCCGCGCGGCGCGGCAGCTTTTGTGGCTAATGAGCCAGGAAGAGGCGATCCGTTTGATTTCAGTGGGTTAGGCGAAAAATCACTAAAAGTTCGCAAATGTTCTCAAAAAGTTCTTTACAGAACGCGTTCAAAATGAGAACAAAGGGTCAACAAACGATTAACCGCAACCCGGAGCCGAGCAGATGTTCACCCAGATCAAAACCGCAGCGCAACGTTCTTCTTCGACCTTTCTGGCCGATCTGATCGGTGTTGGCGCGCTGGCGGTGATGCTGGTTGTTGGCCTGCACCTGCCGGGGATCGTTTAACCTGTTTCTGCCTGCGACCTCATGCCGGACGCTTCCCGCAATCTGTCCCCAACTGATGCGAGGGTGACCTGCCTGTCCCAAGACCCTCGGAGATCTGCCTCAATGATCTCTTCCGGAGCGTAAACCGGGTCCCACATGAGCAAGCAATACCTGCCGCCGCCATTCCGCCCGGGATGCGCGGCGGTTTTTTTTGCGCGGGGCATGGCTTTTGGAAAAGCCATGCAAGCGTTTTCGAAAACGCTTGCCCGCGCGGTGTGTCAGGCGCAGTTGGCTTGTTCGGCCTTTTCCATCGCTTCAGCCGCCGCGTCGAGGGCGAGCATGATGGAGGCGTGGCGGTTCTTGTAATCGCGCGCGGGGATCAGCACCTCGAGCCCTTCGAAGGGCTCGTCCGGCGCAGCGGCACCCTCTTTCAGCATGGCTTTGAGCTGGTCGCGGGCGGTTTCGACCTGCGCCCGCGTGGCGCCGATGATGGCCGACCCCACGACGGAGGCGGCGGCCTGGCCGAGTGCGCAGGCTTTCACGTCCTGGCCGTATTCCGCAACCTTGCCGTCTTCCATGTTTATATCGACCGTGACGGTGGACCCGCAGAGCGGCGAGCGTTTCTTGACGGTCGCTTGCGGGTTCTCCAGCCGGTCCAGATGCGGGATATCCGCCGCCAGGGCGAGGATCTTGGACGAATAAAGCTTGATCAGGTCGGTTTCGCCGGACATGGGTTTCCCTTTGTCTGCCTTAATCATAGATAAGGGAGCCGCATCCCTTTGCAAAAGGTTTTTAGCCATGTCTTTCGATCCCGCAACCCTGCGCTTCAATGAGGCCGGTCTGATCCCCTGCATCGCGCAGGAAGAGGCGACAGGTGAAGTGTTGATGATGGCCTGGATGAACGCGGATGCCGTGCTGCGCACTCTGGAGACCGGGCGGGTGACCTATTGGTCGCGGTCCCGGCAGGCGTTCTGGGTCAAGGGCGAAAGTTCGGGCCATGTGCAGGAGCTGGTCGATTTGCGGGTGGATTGCGACCGTGATTGCCTGCTGGCGGTGGTGCGGCAGACGGGGCCTGCGTGCCATACCAATCGGCGGAGTTGTTTTTACACGGCCCTGCGGGGCGGGGATGAGGTGGAGTTGATGGCGCCTATAGTTTGATAGGACGCCTGTGGCTGGCGGTGTGTTGGGGTATTTTTAGCCAGAAAGAAGCAGCAGGTCAGAGCCCGATCATCTGACGGATGTCCTGGGGGCTGAGCCCGTCGGCGCGATATTTGGCGATGGCGCGGGCGTCGTCGCGTTTGGCGAGGCGTTTGCCATGTTCGTCGCGGATGAGGCGGTGGTGGTGATAATCCGGGGGCCGGTGGCCGAGCAGCGTCAGGAGCAGGACCTGGATCGGGGTGAAGTCGAAGAGGTCTTCACCTCGGATGACTTCGGTGATGTTCTCGTAGATGTCGTCGAGGGCGGAAGCGAGGAAATAGGCGGTGATGCCTTCCTTGCGGCCGATGACCACGTCGCCGGAGGTTTCGATTAGGTGTGTGGGGTCGAGGCTGTGATGGCCTGGATGGATCGGCCCGGTGTCGGTGAAGCTGGGCAGGGTTGGCAGGTGGTCCAGAGCGGCGGAGAGGTCCAGGCGCAGGGCGTCGCCCGGTTTGTGATCGCTCAGAGGGCGGTGGCGACAGGTGCCGGGATAGGGGCCGGGGATGGCACCTTCCTGCGGGGCGGAGAGGGCCGCGCGGATGTCGGTGCGGGAGCAGGAGCAGGGGTAGAGGAGGTCCATGTGGGCCAGCTGATCGACCGCCTTCTGGTAGCGTGGCAGGTGGTCGGACTGGCGTAGTGGAGGCTCGGGCCAGGTGAGGCACAGCCAGCGGAGGTCGTCTGCGATGGCGGCGATCCATTTGTCTTTGCTGCGCTCCAGGTCGGTGTCTTCGATGCGGAGCAGAAAGGTGCCGCCTTGTGCCTTGGCGCGGTCATGGGCGAGGATCGCGGAATAGGCGTGGCCCAGATGCAGTGGCCCGGTGGGAGATGGGGCAAAACGCGTGCGGAATATCACAGTTTTTCAAGCACGTAGACGTTGGACTTCATGTCGAGGCCCGGCAGGTGGGGGCCGTAGTCTTTGACCAGAAGCCGCGCGGCGCCGCAATCGCACCATTCGGCGACGCGGCCTTCATTGACCGGATCGGCGAGCGCGTGGTCGTTGAAGGACAGCACGAAGTACCCGCCCTTGGGCAGCGCCTTCATGATCAGATCGAAGGTGCTGATGGGTGCCGCGCCCGCGCCGATCACACCGATGGCGGCGATGGCTTTGCACTCACCGGTTATCGCTGCGCCCGGTTCGATTTGGGTGAGGCTGCGGTAGACGGATTTGTCTTTGGCCTGCGCCAGCATGTCGGCGGAAAGGTCGACGCCGTCGATGGTGGTGAAGCCGGCAAGCTTTAAGGCAAGGCCGGAAAGCCCTGTGCCGCAACCGAAATCGAGGATCGGCGCGTCCTTGTCTTTGAGGTGTTTGGCCAAAGCCTCCGCGCAGCGACCGGGGGTGGCATAGCCGTTTTCGGCAACCTCGGCCTCGTAGCTGGCGGACCAGGCGTCGTAAAGCTCGCGCGTTTCGTCGGCTGTGCGCGCGTCGTAGACTTTGTCGAGAAACTTGTCGGTCATGGCCTAAGGTTAGGCAGTGGCTTAGGCAGCGTCCAGCTTTTGTTGGGCGAGCCATCCCTGCCAGTCGGCCTTGGCGCGGTCAGTATAGGCCTTGTAGCGGTCCTTGCGGCCGCGGCGGCCGCCCTTCACGCCATCGACAGGCGGGAAGAGGCCGAAATTGACGTTCATCGGCTGGAAGGTTTTGGCATCCGCGCCGCCGGTAATGTGAGTGACCAGCGCGCCCATGGCGGTTGTGGCGGGGGGCGCTTCAATAGATGCGCCCAGCAATTCACCCGCGGCCATGCGGCCCGCAAGAAGGCCCATGGCGGCGCTTTCGACATAGCCTTCGACGCCGGTTATCTGGCCTGCGAAGCGGATATTGGGGCGGGATTTCAGGCGCATTTGCCCATCCAGCAGCGTGGGGGAGTTGATGAAGGTGTTGCGGTGGATGCCGCCGAGGCGGGCGAAAGAGGCGTCTTGCAAGCCGGGGATCATTTTGAAAACAGCGGTTTGCGCGCCGTACTTCATCTTGGTCTGGAAGCCCACGATGTTGTAAAGTGTGCCAAGCGCGTTGTCGCGGCGCAGCTGAACAACCGCCCAGGGCTTCACATCGGGTTGGTGCGGGTTTGTGAGCCCCACGGGTTTCATCGGGCCGTGGCGCAGGGTTTCGCGGCCGCGTTCGGCCATCACTTCGATGGGCAGGCAGCCGTCGAAATAGGTGGCGGTTTCGCCTTCGTGGAATTCTGTTTTGTCAGCCTCCAACAGCGCGTCGATGAAGGCCTCATATTCGTCCTTCGTCATGGGGCAGTTGATATAGGCGGTGCGCTCTTCCTCGGTCTCGCCCTTGTCGTAGCGGGACTGCAGCCAGGCCTTGTCCATGTCGATGCTGTCGAAATAGACGATGGGGGCGATGGCGTCGAAAAAGGCGAGCGCGTCGGCACCGGTTTCCGCGGCGATCGCTTCGCCCAGCGTGCCGGAGGTCAGGGGGCCGGTGGAGATGATCCAGTGGCCGTTTTCGGGCAGAGAGGTGATTTCTTCGTAAGAGACAGATATGCGCGGATGCGCCTTGAGCCGTGCGGTGACGGTTTCGGCGAAGGGTTCACGGTCTACGGCGAGCGCTCCGCCAGCGGGGAGGCGGTGCTGGTCGGCGGTGGCCATGATCAGACCATCGGCGGCTCGCATTTCCCAATGCAGCAGGCCAACCGCGTTTTGTTCGTCATCATCCGAGCGGAAGGAGTTGGAACACACCATCTCGGCCAGATTGCCGGTTTGATGGGCAAAGGTGCCGACCTTGGGGCGCATTTCGTGGATCACCACGTTGACGCCCATGTTCGCAGCCTGCCAGGCGGCCTCCGATCCGGCCATGCCGCCGCCGACGATATGCAATGTCTTGTCCATGCGCGCCGATTTAGGCCGGTTTGGCCGCCTGCGCAATATGATCGGGGGGTGTTTCGGGGCCGCCGGGGGAACTGTGAGTGACCGGGTGAGAGTTCGGTCTGGAGGGGCGTTCAACCACGGCGGCCCGAATTTTGTGTGCTGATCTTTTCAGCGCCCCTTTTGTGACACATTCTTGCCCAATTCTCAAGTGCTTGGGCCGAAACAGTCACGTGTTATTGTTTCCAATCAGGGTCGCGCTTTTCAAGGAATGCAGCGATGCCTTCTTCAGTATCACGAACCATCATGTTCTGCACCATGACGTCTCCGGTATAGGCGTAAGCCCGCTCAATCGGCAGTTCGAGTTGGTGATAATATGCCTGTTTTCCGATTTTTACCGCTGTGGCCAGCTTCCCGGCGATGGTTTCGGCCAGATTGCGGGCTTCGGTTTCCAGTTGACCGGCGGGCACCGCGCGGTTGATCAGGCCCAGAGATTCGGCCTGATCGGCTTCAATGAAGGTTCCGGTGGTCAGCATTTCGAAGGTTTTCTTGGTGCCGATATTGCGCGAAAGCGCCACCATGGGGGTGGAACAGAAGAGGCCAATATTGACGCCGTTGACGCCGAATTTTGTCCCTTTTGCCGCAATTGCCAGATCGCAGGTGGCCACAAGCTGGCATCCGGCGGCGGTTGCGATGCCGTGGACCTGGGCGATCACGGGCTGGGGCAGCTTGCGGATCGTCAGCATCATTTTCGAGCAGCGTTCGAACAGATCCTTGAAATAGGCCTGCCCGCCATCTTCGGCCTGACGGCCCTGGGTCAGCTGTTTCAGGTCATGGCCCGCACAGAAGGCTTTGCCGGAACCCGACAGAATCACTGCGCGGATCGAACGGTCGTCCATCAGGCTGTCGAATTCGGCCTGAAGCGCGGCCAGCATTTCGTCCGAGAGGGCGTTGAGCCTTTCGGGTGCATTCATGTTCAGATGGGCGATCCCACCCGTGTCGTGACGTTCCAGAATTGACATCTTGCCTCCCCTTCGATTGGGGGTGAGTTTAAGCGCAATTGAAAAGCGAGGGAAAGAGATGCCGAAGGACGCAGATCTGGCGATGGATCAGGATGCGCTGAATGCGTTCCTGCAGAAGGTATTTCCGCAGGTGAAAGACGATTTTTTCGTTGAGCATGTGGCGCCCTATGAGATCACGTTGCGCCTGATCGTGGGTCCGCAGCATCTGCGCCCAGGCGGGACGGTGTCGGGACCGTCGATGTTCGGGCTGGCGGATGTGACGGTCTATCTGATGACGCTGGCGATGATCGGGCCCAAGGCTTTGGCGGTGACCACGAACAGTTCGCTTGATTTCCTGCGCAAGCCCGAGGCGGGCAGGGACCTGATCGGCAAGGGGCGTCTTCTGAAGCTGGGCAAGTCGCTGTCGGTGGGTGATGTGCTTTTGTATTCGGAAGGGTCGGACATGCCGGTGGCGCGGGCGGCGATGACCTATGCCATTCCGCCTGCGGGGTCGGCGGCAGCGTCCTATACCGGCTAAAGCAGGCCTGCCGCGCCCCAAAGCCAGCCGGTGACGATCGCCAGCGCGGACAGGGTGGCGGAATAGGCCGCGAGTTTGAGTTTGGAGAAGGGGCGTTCGCCGAAGGTGCGGCCGCGCAGGCCGCAGACGACGACTTTCATCGCGCTCTCGCCATAATGGTAATGCAGGATCCAGACCGGCAGCAGGATGCGCCGGTAATGGATGCCGGAGGTATGGGTTTTATAGCCGATATCGACGATCCGGTTCTTGTTTACATGGGTGCGGATACGGTTGCGGATCAGCAGATCCTTGTCGGATGCGTTTGCCTCCAGACCTTCGGGGACGCTGAGGTGGTGGCGTTCGGCGGCAAAGCCCGACAGGAACGCCGGCTGGTAGGGGCGCAGGTCTCTCGGGTGGAAGTCGTGCAGGATACCGTCGCGGATCATCGGCGTGACATGGGGTGAGGCAGGGGCCAGAAGATCGTCGAAGGCGATCTTGATCCGGCCGCGGGTTTTGCGGGTGCGGGCGTTTTTGCCGCTGCCGGTGCGGTAGGAAGCCCAGTAATCGACCACCTCGTGACTGTCGAAGGTGAAGAAGGGCGCATAAAGCCCCGCGACGCGGCCCTGTGCGACGATATCCGTCAGATCGCCCGGCGCGGCGATGCGGCGGTTCACCCAATCCAGAGCACGGGCCTGCGCCTGATCGGCGGTCAGGCGGAAGGGGATCAGCCCCATGGTCAGGAAGCTCTCATCGCCCGGGCGCAGCACGACCGGCCCGTCGCAATAGGCGCAGCGGTCCGACAGGGCCGGGCCGGTGAAGATCACCTCGCCCCCGCAGGTTTCGCATTGATGGATACGGTCGCGGGTCAGAACGGGTTGTTCGGTATGGGGCGTGTCTGGGTGGTAGTGAAACTCTTCCGCCGGGTCATAGGAGGCATCGACCGCGATGGCATGCGCCGCGCCGCAGCTTTCGCAGGAGAGCATCTGTTGCGCCGGGTCGAACACGCATTGCCCGCCACAGGCGGGGCAGAGGAGGGCGCGCTGGCTGGCCTGCTCCATCAATCCGAATCCGCCAGAGAGGCCGCGATTTCCAGAAGGATGCGCAGTCTGAGCATGGAGCGGTCCACCGCGCCTGCAAGGTCATGGGTAGCGGCCCAGTCGCCAAGGATCGTGGCAACAAACCATGTGGCCATCAGCCAGAAGGCGATGACCGCCCAGCCCGCAAGTGACCGGATGAAGCCTGCGGAGCCGTGTTTGAGCTCGTGCCGGGCCTCGTGAATGCGGATCAGTTTGACGACAGGCGCGATGCCAATGGCTGTGGCAAGGGCCAGAAGGCCGAGGGCCGCGAGATAGGGTTCGATCAGCATGGAGGGCGGGCGAAATCAGGCATGGTCAGGCGCAGTGTTGCGAAAGCGGGCGGGGAATGGCAAGGGCGGAGCGGGCAGGGGTGTCTTGGGGTTGGGGTAAAATGATACCTTATTTGCAAGATATTGTTTTAACGATATATTTTCGTGCGCAGGTCTCTTGACGTGGTTTGGTGCGGTCTGTAGAACCCGCCCATCGAATTCGGGCGAGGTGTATTGGACGCCTCGCCTTTCACGTCAAACAGGATGATCCTGCCATGAAAACCTTTTCTGCAACACCAGCAGATATCGACAAGAAATGGATCCTGATCGACGCCGAGGGCGTTGTTCTGGGCCGTCTTGCCTCGATCGTTGCCATGCGCCTGCGTGGTAAGCACAAAGCGTCGTTCACGCCCAACATGGATATGGGCGACAACGTAATTGTCATCAACGCGGACAAAGTCCAGCTGACCGGCAAGAAGCGTGAAGAAAACTATTACTGGCACACAGGCCATCCGGGCGGGATCAAGTCGCGCACGAAAGCGCAGATCCTGGAAGGGGCGCATCCTGAGCGTGTCGTGATGCAAGCCGTCAAGCGCATGCTGCCGGGCAACCGCCTGAGCCGCAAGCAGATGACCAACCTGCGTATCTATGCAGGGGCAGAGCACCCCCATGAGGCGCAAAGCCCTGAAGTTCTGGATGTCAAATCCATGAACAAGAAAAATACCCGGAGCTGAGTGATATGGCTGACGAAATCAACACATTGGAAGATCTGGCCGCAGCCGTGACCGAGGATATCGGTGCGGTTCAGGGCTCCACCGCCGAAGAGGCGCTGGCCGCCCGTGAACCCGTTCGCGACGAACTGGGCCGCGCCTATGCCACCGGCAAGCGGAAGGATGCGGTGGCCCGCGTCTGGATCAAGCCCGGTTCCGGCAAAGTGTCGGTGAACGGCAAGGAATTGAACGATTATTTCGCGCGCCCCGTGCTGCAGATGATCCTGCGCCAGCCGTTTTCGGTTGCAGGCGTCGAAGATCAGTTCGACGTGCAGGCCACCGTCAAGGGCGGCGGTCTGAGCGGTCAGGCCGGCGCGGTCAAGCACGGCATTTCAAAAGCGCTGCAGCTGTATGATCCGTCCCTGCGCGCGGCGCTGAAAGCGGCCGGTTTCCTGACCCGCGACAGCCGCGTGGTCGAGCGGAAGAAATACGGCAAGGCCAAAGCGCGTAAGAGCTTCCAGTTCTCCAAGCGTTAAGCCGTTTGCCTCGAAAAAAAGAAGGCCGCCTCGGATCCGGGGCGGCTTTTTTGTTTTGGCGCGGAAAGTTTTTCGAAAAACTTTCCGGCTTTTGGTTGGCCGGTCGCGGTGGGGCGCAAAGCCTTTCGAAAGGCTTTGCCCGTTGCGCGTGGCGTCAGCCGACCTCTGACATGATCTGCGCCTTGGCCTCGGCCATAAGTTCGCGCATTTTGGTGCGGATGGTGGGCTCATCCGCCAGATCGCCCAGATCGCCCGCAACCTTGCGATAGACGTCTTCGTCGCCGGCTTCTTCGAAATCGGCTTTCACGACCTCTTTGGCATACTCAGCCGCCTCATCACCGGTCTTGCCCATCAGCTCGGCCGCCCAGAGGCCCAGCAGCTTGTTGCGGCGCGCTTCGGCCTTGAACTGCATTTCTGCGTCATGGGCGAATTTGTTTTCAAATGCGTGTTCGCGATCATCGAAAGTGGTCATGGCAGGATCATCCCTTGGTCGGTCCCGGTTTCTTGTTGTTCCTGATGTGACATCCGGGCCGCACATGTGCAAGAGGGGGCGCGCCGCTTGCGACGACAAGGCCCTTGGCGTAAGAGGGCGCAAAGGCAGGGGTGAGTCCCCCTGCGCTGCTGAAAGGACGCCCATGGCCCGGCGGAAGAAAATCTACGAAGGCAAAGCGAAAATCCTGTATGAAGGCCCCGAACCGGGCACGATCGTGCAGTATTTCAAGGATGATGCCACCGCCTTCAACGCCGCGAAAAAGGACGTGATCGAAGGCAAGGGGGTTCTGAACAACCGCCTGAGCGAGTTCTTCATGACCGGCCTGAGTTCGATCGGGGTGCCGAACCATTTCCTGAAACGGCTAAATATGCGCGAGCAGCTGGTGCGCAGCTGCGAGATCATTCCGCTGGAGATCATCGTGCGCAATTATGCCGCGGGGTCGATGTCAAAGCGGCTGGGGGTCGAGGAAGGCACGCAATTGCCGCGCCCCATCGTGGAATATTGCCTGAAGGATGACGCGCTTGGCGACCCGCTGGTCAGCGAGGAGCATATCGCCGCCTTCGGCTGGGCCAGCCCGCAGGATATGGACGATATCCTGAGCCTTGCGCTGCGGGTGAATGATTACATGTCCGGCGTCATGTATGCGGTTGGCATCCGTCTGGTGGATTTCAAGATCGAGGTCGGCCGGATCTATGAGGGCGATTTCCAGCGGCTGGTGGTGGCCGATGAGATCAGCCCCGACAGCTGTCGTCTGTGGGATATCGAGACCGGGCGCAAGCTGGACAAGGACGTGTTCCGGCGCGATCTGGGATCGCTGACCGATGCCTATGCGGAAGTCGCGCGGCGTCTGGGGGTGATGCCCAAGGGCACGGGCGTGACGAAGCCGACATTGATCAACTGACACCCGCGAGGCCGGTGGCGGCGGCGGGATACCGTATTTGAGAGCAAGAAGAAGCAGGGGACGAGCGCATCATGAAAGCACGGGTACACGTCATGCTGAAGGCAGGGGTTCTGGATCCGCAGGGCGAGGTGGTACGTCACGCGTTGGGCGCGATGGGCTTTGACGGGGTCGAGGGCGTGCGTCAGGGCAAGGTGATCGACCTGGAGCTGGCCGACGGCACCACCGAGGATCAGGTGCGCGAGATGTGCGAAAAGCTTTTGGCCAATACGGTGATCGAATCCTATTCGATCGAGATGGGGTAAGACCATGAAAGCAGCCGTCGTCGTTTTTCCGGGTTCGAACTGCGACCGTGATCTGGCGGTGGCGTTCCGTCAGGCCGGGTTCGATGTGTCGATGGTCTGGCACAAGGATGCCGATCTGCCTGCAGGCGTGGATATCGTGGGGGTTCCGGGCGGATTTTCTTATGGCGATTATCTGCGCTGCGGGGCGATTGCCGCGCAATCCACCATCTGCGGCGCGATCAAGGCCCATGCAGAGCGGGGCGGCTATATCCTGGGGGTGTGCAACGGGTTTCAGGTTCTGACCGAAACCAAGCTGCTGCCCGGCGCGCTTTTGCGAAATGCGGGTCTGAAATATATCTGCAAGACGGTCGGGCTGCGGGTCGAAACCTCGAATTCGGTGTTCACCGAAGGGTATAATGCGGGTGACGTGATCAGCATTCCGATCGCGCATCATGACGGCAACTATTTTGCCGATGACGAGACACTCGCGCGGCTGGCCGGAGAGGACCGGGTGGCGTTCCGCTATACCGAAAACCCCAACGGGTCGCGCGATGATATCGCCGGTATCCTGTCGGAAAACCGCCGCGTGCTGGGCATGATGCCCCATCCCGAACGCGCCGCCGATCCGGGCCATGGCGGCACCGATGGCGCGGCGATGTTCCGGGCCATGGCAGGTGCGCTGACCGAGGCCTGAGCCGCGACAGAGGCGCTTGGCGCAGGGCGCGTTGCGGTGTAACCTGCGCTCATGAGCGAGAGCAGTTCGCCTTCGACACATTCGAACGTTCCGGCGCTGGCCCCGAAACCGCGGCCGGACCGGTCGGTCTGGTATTTGCGCGGGGCGTTTCTGGTTATTCTGGCGATGGCCATGGTCACCGTATCGGTCACCAATCAGTGGCTGACCCAGCGGTTTACGGAAAGCACGAAATCACGCGCGGAACTGCGCCTTGTGCTTTATGCGGGCAACCTGCTGTCCGAGTTGCAGCGCAATTCCATCGTGCCGCAAATCCTGGCGCGCGATCCCACGCTGATCGGCGCGCTGAATTCCAATGACTTCAGCACCTCGACCCAGCGGCTGATTTCCTTTGTCGAAGAGATTGGCGCGGCCTCTCTCATGCTGTTGGACAGGGAGGGGCGCGTGGTGGCCGCCACCGATCGCAGCAGGTTGGGATCGGCGCACCGGGCCGAGCCTTTCTTTGTCGAGGCGTTACGGGCAAATTCCACGGTTTTCTCGGTTATTCAAAGGGATACGGGGGCTTATTCATTCAGTTATTCGCGACGGATCGAAAGTGGATCGCAGGTATCGGGCGTTATCGTCGTCGAGGTCGACCTGGCGAAGTTCGAAAACCAGTGGGCCGGGATATCGGATGCGGTCCATGTGAGCGACAGCACCGGCACGATCATCCTGTCGACCGAACCGCGCTGGCGGGGGCTGAACGAGGCACAGGCGCTGGCCCGCGAAACCCCGCAAAGCGCCATTGACCGCGCGATCCGGGCCACGGCCGATTGGACCGCCTTGCCGGCGGATGCCTATTTGCAGGGCCAGGCGGTGATGCGCAGCGAGGGGCGGATCCAGTTCCAGGGCTGGCGGATCGTGTCCTATACGACCTATGCCAGTGTGCGCGAACGGGTGAACGGAGTTCTGGCGCTGGAGATCATGGGCTTTGCGATTCTGCTGGCGATCGTTTTCTATTTTCTGAGTAGAAAGAGTGCCTTGCGGGTCGCCCTGTTCCAGCGGGAGTCGGCGGAGCTTCGCGCACTGAACGCCCGGCTGCAGCGGGAAATCGCCGAGCGCGAACGTGTGGAAAAGACGCTGGAAGTGGCCGAACAGACGCTTGCGCAAAGCTCGAAACTGGCCGCGCTTGGCGAGATGTCGGCCGCGGTGAGCCATGAGCTGAACCAGCCGCTTGCGGCGATGAAGACCTATCTGGCGGGGGCGCGTCTGCTGCTGCGGCGCAACCGGCCCGAGGAGGCGCTGGCCAGCTTTGGCCGTATCGACGGGCTGATCGAGCGGATGGGGGCGATCACGCGGCAGCTGAAATCCTATGCGCGCAAGGGAAGCGACACGTTTGTGCCTGTAAACATGGGCGATGCGCTTGCCTCATCCCTGTCGATCATGGAGCCTCAGCTGCGTCAAAGGCAGGTGCGGATCGCGCGGGTTCTGCCCAATGAGCCGGTTTTTGTGATGGGTGATCGGGTGCGGGTGGAACAGGTGATGATCAACCTCTTGCGCAATGCGCTGGACGCCACCAAATCCGTGAAAGACCCCGAGATCGAGATCATTCTGGCGGCGGGCGATACGGTGACCTTTACTGTGCGAGACAACGGGCCGGGGATCGAGGATTTGGATGCGCTGTTCGAGCCGTTCTACACCACCAAGCAGCCCGGCGATGGTGTTGGTTTGGGACTTGCGATATCGTCCGGGATCGTGAACGACCATGGCGGGCGTCTGACCGCCCGGAATTCGCAGCAGGGCGGTGCGGTTTTCGAGATGCGCCTGCCGGTTGCGCCAGATGACAGGATTGAAGCCGCCGAATAAGCGGCGAGAAAGCTGAGGACCCCGCGATGGCACAGGCCATGAAGATTGCGATTGTGGATGACGAACAGGATATGCGTCAGTCGATCAGCCAGTGGCTGGCGCTGTCCGGCTATGACACCGAAACCTTTCCAAGCGCGGAAGATGCGCTGAAGGTGCTGGGGCCGGATTACCCGGGGATCGTGATTTCGGATATCAAGATGCCGGGGATGGATGGGATCCAGTTTCTGAAAAAGCTGATGGGCAATGACAGTGCGCTGCCGGTGATCATGATTACCGGCCATGGCGATGTGCCCATGGCGGTGGAAGCGATGCGGATTGGCGCGTTCGATTTCCTGGAAAAGCCGTTCAATCCCGACCGGATGAGCGAGCTGGCCAAGAAAGCCACCATTGCGCGCCGTCTGACGATGGACAACCGCGCGCTTCGGCGTGAGCTGTCCGATGGCAGCCAGCTGATGAAAAAGCTGATTGGCTCGTCGCCCGTGATGGAGCGGCTGCGCGAGGATATTCTGGATCTGGGCCAGGCTGATGGCCATGTGCTGATCGACGGGGAAACCGGCACCGGCAAGACCATGGTTGCGCACGCGCTGCATGCGGTGGGCAGCCGCGCGGGCAAGAAATTCGTTCTGATCAGTTGTTCGGCCTATGAGGAAGAGGCGCTGGCCAAGCGGCTGTTCGGGCCGGTGAACCCCGAAGATACGCAATTGCCCGCCATCGAGGAGGCGCGCGGCGGCACGCTGGTTCTGGAGGATATCGAGGCGTTATCCGAAACGCTGCAGGCGCGGCTTTTGAGCGTGATCAACGAACAGGGCACACCGGCCGAGACGCGGATCGTGGCCATTTCCAACATGCAGGAGCAGGATCGCACGATCGAGGATACGATCCGGCCCGATCTGTTTTATCGTCTGGCGGCGCTGCGGATCACCGTGCCGCCCTTGCGCCAGCGGGGCGAAGACATTCTGACGCTGTTCACGCGCCTGTCCGAACAGTTTGCCGAGGAATATGGCTGTGACGCGCCTCAGGTCAGTGCGCAGGAGGCCGCGCAGTTGCTGCAGGCACCCTGGCCCGGCAATGTGCGTCAGCTGATCAATATCGCCGAACGGGCGGTGCTGCAGTCGCGGCGCGGGTCCGGGACGATTGCGTCGCTTCTGATGTCGGATCACGAGGAAATGCAGCCGGTGATGACCACCGAGGGCAAGCCGCTGAAGGAATATGTGGAAGCGTTCGAGCGCATGTTGATCGACAACACGATGCGCCGCCACAAGGGGTCCATCGCGTCCGTGATGGAAGAGCTGTGCCTGCCGCGCCGAACCTTGAACGAGAAGATGGCGAAGTACGGGCTGCAGCGGTCGGATTATCTGTAGGCCCAGAAATTAGGCGTACACAGACCGTTCACTGCCCGTGCTCAGCGCGTCTGACATCCATGCATCACGATTGGGCATTGTCTTGAGGTACCTGCTGGCCTTATGGTGCCGGAACGGAGGGTGCTTTTGCGCATTGCTCCGATATCGAGTTTCGCTGTCTGGGTCCGGTTGCGGGAAAACCCGCCCGATCAGACAGACCGATTTGCCCCGCCAAACCGGGGTAACTGCAACGCCTTTGACCATTTGGGACGAAGGAAAGAATGGGCGGGAGCGCGTGGCGCCACCCGTCGGAGAAGAACCGCGATGACGCGCGTGAGAGCATTGAGCATCCAAGCAGGGGGTTATGATACCCGCGCCTGCCGCGCGTCTGATATCGCTCAGACAAGACACGAAACCTTACCCGCGAGGCCCCCGGGCCTGCGCGCGCGAAGGCTTTTGTGCATCAAGGACACATGGCAAAGAAAATGCTTATCGATGCCACCCACGCGGAAGAGACGCGCGTTGTGGTGGTCGACGGAAACAAGGTTGAGGAATTTGACTTTGAATCCGAAAACAAACGTCAGCTTGCAGGCAATATCTATCTAGCGAAGGTTACGCGGGTCGAACCGTCGCTTCAGGCCGCTTTCGTCGATTACGGCGGAAACAGGCATGGCTTCCTGGCGTTCTCCGAGATCCATCCGGATTACTATCAGATCCCTGTCGCGGACCGTGAGGCCCTGATGGAGGAAGAGCGCGCCTATGCCGAAGCGCAGCGCGCCAAGGAAGACGAAGACGAGGGCAAGCCCAAACGGTCGCGGCGCGGACGCGGGCGCGGCAAATCCAAGGCCGAGGCCGTCAAAAGCGATGACGTGGTGGAGACCGCCGAAGTCACCGGGATGGAGACCATCGACCTCGATGACGAGGCCGATGAGGATGCGACCGAGGTTCCTGAAGGGTCTTCTCCGATGGAGACGGTGGCGGAAACGCCGGTAGAGACGCCTGCGGCGGATGAAGAGGACGAAGACGATAGCGCAGAAGACAGCGCATCCGAGGATGACGAGGACGAGAACGCCGATGCTGCCGCCAAGGATGACAGCATCGAATCCGTCGCCGAAGAAGATGACAGCGAAGAGATCCGCCCGGTGCGCAAACCGCGCCCGCGCCGCTACAAGATCCAGGAAGTGATCAAGGTGCGCCAGATCCTTCTGGTGCAGGTCGTCAAGGAAGAACGTGGCAACAAGGGTGCCGCGCTGACCACCTATCTGAGCCTTGCGGGCCGCTATTGTGTTCTGATGCCCAATACCGCCCGTGGCGGTGGTATCAGCCGCAAGATCACGAATGCCGCTGATCGCAAGAAGCTGAAAGAGATTGCGAACGAAATTGATGTGCCCAAGGGCGCGGGTCTGATCGTGCGGACGGCGGGCGCCAAGCGCACCAAGGCCGAGATCAAGCGCGATTACGAATACCTACAGCGGATGTGGGAACAGATCCGCGAGTTGACGCTGAAGTCGATTGCGCCGGCCAAGATCTATGAGGAAGGCGACCTGATCAAACGGTCGATCCGGGATCTGTATAACCGCGATATCGATGAGGTGCTGGTGGAAGGCGAAGGCGGGTACCGCATCGCCAAGGATTTCATGAAGATGATCATGCCGTCGCACGCCAAGAACGTGAAACGGTATGAGGACAGCTTGCCGTTGCTGGCGCGCTATCAGGTGGAAAGCTACCTCGCGGGGATGTTCAACCCGACGGTGCAGCTGAAATCCGGCGGGTACATCGTAATCGGCGTGACCGAAGCGTTGGTGGCGATCGACGTGAACTCGGGCCGGGCCACCAAGGAAGGCTCGATCGAGGAAACTGCGCTGAAGACCAACCTGGAGGCCGCTGAAGAGGTGGCGCGGCAGTTGCGTCTGCGCGATCTGGCCGGCCTGATCGTGATCGATTTCATCGACATGGACGAGCGCAAGAACAACAACGCGGTCGAGAAGCGTCTGAAAGACAAGCTGAAAACCGATCGTGCGCGCATTCAGGTGGGCCGCATCTCGGGTTTTGGCCTGCTGGAGATGAGCCGCCAGCGTCTGCGCCCCGGCATGCTGGAGGCGACAACGCAGCCGTGCCCGTCCTGTCATGGTACCGGTCTGATCCGGTCGGATGACAGCATGGCGCTGACCATCCTGCGCCAGATCGAGGAAGAGGGCACCCGCCGCCGGACCCGCGAGGTGCTGGTGAAATGCCCGGTGAACATCGCCAACTTCCTGATGAACCAGAAGCGCGAACATATCGCCCAGATCGAGCTGCGCTATGGTCTGTCGGTGCGGGTTGAGGGTGATCCGCACCTGGTCAGCCCCGATTTCACGATGGAGAAGTTCAAGACCGCGACCCGGTCCATCGTGGCGGCGGCCACGCCGGTCGTGTCTGTCGACAGCTCGATCATGGATGAGATCGACGCCGATGAAGAAGACGTGTCGGATGAGGTCGAGACCAATGACGAGGAGGATGGCGAGGCCAAGCCCAAGCGCCGCCGCCGCCGCCGCCGTCGGGGCCGGGGCCGCAAGGACAGCAATGGCGATGAGAACGGATCTTCCGAAAACGTTTCAGACGAGAATGGGTCCGAGGAAGGGGCGTCGGAAGAGGCTGCTTCGGAGGAAGAGACTCCTGCCGCTGAGGAGGCTGCAGAGGTCGAGGAGAAGCCCAAGAGGACACGCTCACGCGGTGGCCGTAGCCGGAAACCTTCAAAATCCGAGGAGAAGGTGAGCGAAGAGGCCGCCGCGGAAGACGCGCCCGCGGTGGCTGAGGCCGAAGCAACGCCGGAGGCCGAGGCGACTGAGGCCGAGGAGAAGCCGAAGAAAACCCGCAAGCGCGCACCGCGCAAGACCAAGGCCCAGAAGGAAGCGGAAGCCGCCGAGGCCGAAGCTGCCGAAGCTAAGGAAGCCGCCGCTGAGCCTGTTGTTGCTGAGGAGCCAGCGGCAGAGGCAGCGCCGGAGCCCGCGGCACAGGCGGAGCCCGAACCGGTGGCTGAAACAGCGCCCGAGCCGGTAGCCGAGACCCAGCCTGAGCCGGAACCCGCGCCGGAGCCGGAGCCGGAACCGGTTGCGGAAACGGTGTCCGACGCGCCGCCCAAGCCCAAGCGGCGGGGCTGGTGGTCAGCCTGAAAGCGTAAAACGTAACATCAGCGGGTCGCCTTCGGGCGGCCCGTTTCGCGTTTGTGGCAGTCTGTCCCGGACTTGATCCGGGATCTCCTCGCGAAAAGAACAGAGGCCCCGGTGCAGGGACCGGTGCAGCTCAGCGTCAGCTTCCCTTGCGGATGACGTAGAACTGGGCGGGGCCATCCTCGCCCTGGGTCAGAAGCTCGTGGCCCGCTTCCATGCAGAAATGCGGCACATCCACGATGGCGGCCGGATCGTCGGCCAGCACGCGCAGCACCTGGCCCGCGCCCATGGATTTCAAACGCTTGCGCGCTTTCAGAACGGGCAGGGGGCAGAGAAGCCCGGTCGCGTCAAGGATGTCGTCGATCTTGGTCATGCCGCCCGTTTAGCGCAGTTTGCGGGCGACCGGAATGGGCCTTGAACGTATCCGGGCGGCTTGTTTCAGAGGGGCCACAAGGATGTGACCTTTGGTATGGGTGACGGGGCGCGGGAAATCCCCTAGACGGGTCATATGTTCGGAATCGAAATCAACCTGATTGACGCCAGCCTTCTGCCGGCCCTGCTGATCGCGCTGAGCGCGGGGGTCATCAGTTTTCTGTCGCCTTGCGTGCTGCCGATCGTGCCGCCCTATCTGGCCTATATGAGCGGCGTGTCCATGAACGACATGCAGGGCGAGGCCGCCGCCCGGCGCAAGGCGACGCTGTCGGCGCTGTTTTTCGTAATGGGTCTGTCGACCGTCTTTTTGTTTCTGGGCTTTACCGCATCGGCCTTCGGGCGGTTCTTCCTGACCAATCAGGAGATCTTCGTGATGGGCGCGGGCGTGGTCATCATGATCTTTGGCGCGCATTTCATCGGGGTGTACCGCATTTCGATCCTGGATCGGGAGATGCGGATGGATGCGGGCGACCGGGGCGGATCGGCCTTTGGCGCCTATCTTTTGGGGCTGGCCTTCGCTTTTGGCTGGACGCCTTGTATCGGCCCGATCCTGGGCACGATCCTGTCGCTGGCCGCGACTGAGGCGGATATGGTGCGGGGAACGGCCCTCTTGGCCACCTATGCGGTGGGTCTGGGCCTGCCGTTTCTTCTGGTCGCAGCCTTCTTCCCACGCATGCAGGGGCTGATGGGCTGGATGAAGCG
The DNA here is from genome assembly GCF_001262635.1 of Aestuariivita boseongensis. Classification (GTDB taxonomy): domain Bacteria; phylum Pseudomonadota; class Alphaproteobacteria; order Rhodobacterales; family Rhodobacteraceae; genus Aestuariivita; species Aestuariivita boseongensis. The sequence continues at coordinate 83,295 of NZ_JXYH01000002.1, read as the reverse complement.
GCATATGGACCGGATCGAGAAGATCATGGGCCTTTTGCTGTGGACCGTTGGCCTGCTGATGCTGACCGGCAAATTCACCGATTTTTCCTGGTGGCTGCTGGAAACCTTCCCGGGACTGGCCGCTTTGGGATAGGGCCCCCACGCCTTACTCTTGCCAAAAATTTCGACTATGCTTTGGCTCAACGACCCGGAATGATGGGCGAGTGAGTACAGGCGTTCAACGTGATGCGTGACAGCGAAACAGCCAAGGTGCAGCGGCGCCGGGTGTTTTACATTCCCGGTTATGACCCGATTCATCCCCGTCGGTATCGCGAGCTTTATCGCAAGGAAGGCAAGGCGCAGGCCGAGATCTCGGGCTATGAGATCGGGCTGAAGCCCAAGGCGGGTGAGGGGAATTACGGCTGGCAGGTCGCGTCCCGGATGGACGGGGACATCGTGCAGGCCGATATCGACGTTCTGGTCTGGTCGGATATTGTGCGCGACAGCATGTCGAACACGATCCCCGCGACCTATGCGCAGCTGGTCCGGACCGCGTGGATCTACATCACCTCTGGCGCGCTCAGCCGGTTGATGCGGATGCGCAAGGGGCCGGTGATCGCAGCGCTTTACCCGGTCGGCATGCTTCTGGCGCAGTTGGGCGTGGCGCTGTTGGTCTTTGGGCTGTTGCAGGATCTGATCATGGACGCGGGCGAGTGGCTGATGGCCGCGATTGGCGGCTGGCGCTGGCTGGTTTACCCGTTTGCGTTGCTGTCCTGGGGCATCGGTGTGGCGGCCTTCATCTTTGTGCTGCGTTGGTTCAAGGCGCAGGATGGCAAGCTGTTTGCCTATTACCTGATGCATGATTTTGCCTATTCCGCACGGTGGAAAGGGGCGAACCCTCCGGAGTTGGAGGAGCGGATGGCGCAGTTTGGCGAGGAAATCGCGCGGGCTCTGGCCTCTGACGTGGATGAGGTGCTGGTGGTTGGCCATTCCTCGGGCGCGCATCTTGCGGTGTCGATCCTGGCCGATCTGATCCGGGCTGGCAAAGTGCCCGGAAACGGTCCGGCGCTGGGGTTTTTGTCGCTGGGTCAGGTGGTGCCGATGGTGTCTTTTCTTCCCAAGGCGCACAGACTGCGCGCCGATCTGCGGTATCTGAGCGCGCGTGATGAACTGGCCTGGGTCGATGTGACCGCGCCGGGCGATGGCTGCGCCTTTGCGCTGTGCGATCCGGTGGCGGTGACGGGTGTGGCGCCGGACAACAAGAAATGGCCTTTGGTGATTTCGGCGGCTTTCACGCAGACCCTGTCGGAAGGGCGCTGGAAAGAGCTGCGCTGGCGGTTTTTCCGGCTGCATTTCCAGTATCTTTGTGCCTTCGACAAGGTGCGTGATTACGATTACTTCCGGATCACGGCGGGCCCCGAGACCTTGCGCGCGCGGTTTGACGGACGCGAACCGTCGCGATCGCGTATCGACGTGCCGGTGTCGAAATACAGAACGATCGCTGCATGACGGCTCAGCCGCCCAAGCCTGCATCGCGCGCCGACCGCGTGTCACCGTGGCAGTATGCGAAGCTGTTTCGGCAAGACATCCTGTCGGCCCAGCCCGAACGGCTGTATCGTGCGTGGATGGCGGAATTCAAAACGCCGTTCTTCCGGTCTTACCTGGTGAACCAGCCGGATCTGGTGGCGACAGTTCTGAAGGAAAGGCCCCGCGATTTTCCGAAATCCGACCGGATCGGAGAGGGGCTGCGCCCACTTCTGGGCGACAGTGTTTTCCTGACCAATGGCGCGCAATGGGAGCGCCAGCGGCGCATCATCGACCCGGCGTTCGAAGGCGGTAAGCTGCGCCATTCCTTCGGGCCCATGTGGGAGGCTGGCGAGGCGGCTGTCGCGCGGATGTCGTCCGGAGAGGTGGAGATCGAGGCGGAAGCGAGCCATGCCGCCGCGGACGTGATCTTTCGCACGTTGTTTTCCATCCCGATCGAACATGAGATTGCAGCGCAAGTCTTTAACCGGTTTCGCGATTATCAGCGCAGCCAGCCGATATTGAACCTGGCGGCGTTTTTGCCCCTGCCCGGATGGATGCCACGCCCCCATCGCCGCAAGACGTTGAAGGCGGCGGGTGAGATCCGGGCGCTGATCACCCGGCTGACCGCAGAGCGGATGGCAGCGATCGAGGCCGGAACGGCCCCCGATGATCTGGCCACGCGGATCATGACCACGCCCGATCCCCAGACGGGCGCGCGGTTCAATACCGCCGAAATGGTCGATCAGGTGGCGATCTTTTTCCTGGCGGGGCATGAGACAAGCGCCTCAGCCCTGGGGTGGGCGTTGTATCTGATGGCGCTTTATCCTGAATGGCAGGAGAAGCTGGCACGGGAAGCAGCGGTGTTGGAGGATATGCCGCGCGATTTCGCGGTCATGTCGCGCCTGAAACTGTCACGCGATGTGTTTCGCGAGGCGCTGCGGCTTTACCCGCCGGTACCGATGATGGTGCGGCAGGCAACCTGTCCGGAACGGTTCAGGGACCGCGACATCAAGCCCGGCGCGCAAATCGTGCTGAGCCCCTGGCATCTGCATCGCCACAGCCGGTTGTGGGACAATCCCGACGGGTTCGACCCGGCGCGTTGGGGAACCGAAAACGGCAAGGCCTGCATGCGGGAGGCATACATTCCCTTTTCAGCCGGTGCGCGGGTCTGTCCCGGTGCGGGCTTTGCCATGGCCGAGGGGCCTTTGCTGTTGTCGATGATTCTGGCGCGATTTGCCGTGGAGCGGATCGAAGGGCGCGATCCGGTGCCCGTGGCGCATCTGACGGTACGCTCAAAAGACGGGATCTGGCTGCGTTTGCGCCCGCGTTAGCGCCATCGGCCCTACCAATCGGGGCAGGATTGAATTATCCATCGCGCATCATTCAGAGAGTATTCGCGAGGGGCCGATGCCAGCAGATTTGACCGCCACCATGACTGATCGTATCGCATCCGCGCCGGGGTTCATCGCCGCGCTGGATCAAAGTGGCGGGTCCACACCCAAGGCGCTGAGCCTCTATGGCGTGGAGCCTTCGGACTATGACGGGGAAGAGGCGATGTTCGCCGAGGTGCAGGCGATGCGCGCGCGGATCATGCAGGCGCCGGATTTCACAAGCGAGAAGGTGATCGGCGCGATCCTGTTCGAGCGCACGATGGGCGAGGTTGTGGGCGGCAAACCTGTTCCGGCGTATCTGTGGGAAGATCGCGGTGTCGTGCCGTTTCTGAAGGTCGACAAGGGATTGGCCGATGAGGAAAACGGCGTTCAGATGATGAAGGACATGCCTGACCTTGCTGCGCTGCTGGAGCGCGCCAAGGCGGCGGGGGTCTTCGGAACCAAGATGCGTTCGGTCATTCACGACGCAAATGCCGAGGGGATCAAGGCCGTCGTGGCGCAGCAGTTTGCCATCGGCGATCAGATCCGCGCGGCGGGTCTGGTACCGATCATCGAGCCGGAGGTGAATATCCATTCCGCAACCAAGGCGGAGGCGGAGGCGATCCTGCGCGATGAGCTGGCCGCGCATATTGACGCGATGGAGGGCGAGGGGGCCATCATGCTGAAGCTGACCTTGCCCAGCGAGGCGGGTCTTTATGCCGGTCTGCAGGACAAGGTGTTGCGGGTCGTGGCGCTGTCGGGCGGGTATTCCACGGATGAAGCCTGTGCGAAACTGGCGGACAATCCTGGCATGATCGCCAGTTTTTCGCGGGCGCTGACGGAAGGTCTGAGCAAGCAGATGAGCGATGCGGAATTCAACGCCGCGCTTGGGGCGAATATCGACAAGATCTATAGAGCGTCGGTGTAGGCGGAAACTGACTCAGTTTCCGCGGCATTTCTGACGCAGAAATGCTGTTCTGAGACACTGCGTCAGTGTCTCGGGAGGTTTTGCGTCAAAACCTCCCTACCGGATCACGCGGACGGGTTCCTGATTGCAGAAGACCACGATTTGGCCTGCGTTTTCGATCGCATGGAAACCGCGCCGAGCCAGTTCCGCTTCAAATCGGGCCCGTCCCACATAGCGCTCCATATCCGCGCTGCGTCGTCGCACAACACTGCCGGATGCTGCGGCTTTTGAAGAGAAGAGGTGCAGCAGCCATCCTTCGGCACTGAGATGTCGATCGAGTTGGGTCATGTCGCCACTCTCGCAAAGAGTGGTTAATGATCCCTGAACCAGGCCAGCACATAAAGCCGGATCGCAGACGCAAGGCCCATATCCACGCCCCGTTCCGCGTCGATTTCAGCGGCTAGCTGGTTTATGGGTTTTCCTTGCGCTTCGGCAATATCGCGGAAGGCGGTCCAGAACGGTTCTTCCAGGGACACGCTGGTGCGATGCCCCTTCAGCGTGAGCGAGCGTTTGACAGGCCGCCCGGTCATTCCTGTTTCTTACCATCAAGATCGCGCGCGGCCTTGTCGGCCAGCGCGCGCATCTGGGTTTTTTCCGCCTTGGTCCGACCGAAGGCCACGGCGTTCTGGTCGGCGCGGGCTTTCTTTTCGGCCCGCGCCTTTTCCTTGCGAAACCGGTTCAGGTTGACCGGTTTGCTCATTTTGGCCCAATCATCTTTTCGGGCCGGACGACTTCGTTGAACCGCTCTTCAGAGACAAAGCCCAGCTTCACCGCTTCCTCGATCAGGGTGGTGCCGTTCTTGTGCGCGGTCTTGGCCACGGTGGTCGCGTTGTCGTACCCGATTTCGGGGGCCAAAGCGGTCACCAGCATCAGCGATTCCCGCATCAGCTTGTCGATGCGCACTTCGTCTGCCTTCAGGCCCACCACGAGGTTGTCCGTAAAGGCGACCGAGGCATCGCCCAGCAGCTGCATGGACTGCAGCACGTTATAGGCCATCATCGGTTTGTAGACGTTCAGTTCGAAATGGCCTTGCGATCCTGCAAAGCCCACGGCCGCATCATTGCCCATGACATGCGCGCAGACCTGTGTGAGCGCCTCGCATTGCGTGGGGTTCACCTTGCCCGGCATGATCGAGGAGCCGGGTTCGTTTTCCGGCAGGATCAGTTCGCCCAGACCGCAGCGGGGGCCAGAGCCCAGAAGGCGGATATCATTAGCGATCTTGAAAAGCGAGGCTGCCACGGTTTTCAGCGCGCCGGAGATTTCCACCATCGCGTCATGGGCGGCCAGCGCCTCGAATTTGTTGGGCGCGGTCACGAAGGGCAGGCCGGTGATGTCGGCCATATGGGCAGCCACGGCCTCGGCCCAGCCTTTGCGGGTGTTCAGCCCGGTGCCCACTGCCGTGCCGCCCTGGGCCAGCTCATAGATACGGCCCAAGGCGCCCTTCACCCGTTCAATGCCCATGGCGACCTGATGGGCATAGCCGGAAAACTCCTGGCTGAGCGTCAGGGGGGTGGCGTCCTGCGTATGGGTGCGGCCGATCTTGATGATGCCGTCGAAGACTTTGATCTTGTCCTCAAGCGCGGCGTGCAGTTTCTCAAGCCCGGGCAGCAGCACATCATGGGCAGTCATCGCCGTGGCGATATGCATGGCCGTGGGAAAGGTGTCGTTCGAGGACTGGCCCATATTGCAATGGTCATTTGGATGCACCGGGTCTTTCGTGCCCAGCGTTCCGCCCAGGATTTCGATGGCGCGGTTGGCGATCACTTCGTTCGCGTTCATGTTCGACTGCGTGCCCGATCCGGTCTGCCACACGACCAGCGGAAAGTTGTCGTCGAATTTGCCTGCCACAACCTCGGATGCGGCCTGAATGATCGCATCCGCGAGCTTGGCATCCAGCGTGCCTTGCACCTTGTTCTGCATCGCACAGGCCTGTTTGATCACGCCAAGCGCGCGCACGATCGCCACGGGTTGCTTTTCCCAGCCAATCGGGAAATTCAGGATCGAGCGCTGCGTCTGCGCGCCCCAATACTTGTCGGCGGGAACCTCAAGAGGACCGAAACTGTCGGTTTCCGTGCGGGTTTGAGACATGGTATGCTCCGTCTGTATACGATTGCATGCCGTCTAGCGCCCAAGCCTTAGACGCGCAACTGGCCAGTTGAGCGCAGTCTGCACTTTCTACTGCCGGTCCGAAAGGGTGATGCCAGAGGGGCGAAACATGAGCTTTCGCTTTAAAAAGCCCGCCAGCATGCTTATCTTTGTTCCATATATGCAGGAGGATAAATCGTGACCCGGGCCGATATGGGTTCTCACCTGATCTTGCGCTTTGTGATGATCCTCGCGATGTGGATCAGCATGGTTGGCCTGGCTTTGGCTCAGGACGCAGTGCTGGATGCGTTTGAAGGGTATTACTCCGGCTCGGCCGAGGTGGTCCGATCCGACGGCACCAGCGCAAACCGGGATATGAGCGTTGAGATCGCGAAAACCAAGTCCGGGTTCTCGGTCGCATGGTCGACCACATCCGTGCGCGCCGATGGCAGCATCAACGAAAAAGATTACCTGATCGAGTTCGTGCCCAGCGAACGCGACGGCGTTTACTCTGCCGCGATGGAGCGGAATGTTTTTGGGCACGAGGTGCAGCTGGATCCGATGAAAGGCGAACCCTTTGTCTGGGCGCGGATCAAGGACGCCACGCTGACCGTGTTTTCCCTGTTTGTCGATGAGGCCGGCGATTACGAGCTGCAGCAGTTTGACCGCACCCTTGTGGAAGGCGGTCTTCAACTGGCGTTTCGCGTGGTGCGCAACGGTGAGGTCACGCGCAGCGTTGATACGTTTCTGACAAAAGGCTGATTACTTGCGGAAGCGGTCGAGCGAGACGATCTCGGCATCGGCGTGGGGCTTTTCATCCTCGGACCCGCTGTCACTGCGTTTGCCGGGATCGGGATCATCATCGTCGTCGTCTTCCCCGTCTCCGGTTTCAAACCGCAAGCCGAATTCAACCGACGGATCGACAAAGGTCTTGATCGCGTCATAGGGGATGTAAAGCGGCTCGGGCTGGTCACCGAAATTCAGCGTCACGGCAAATCCGTCTTCGCTGACCTCAAGGTTTTCATACCAGTGCTGCATCACCACCGTCATGTCGGAAGGATAGCGTTCCCGCAGCCAGTCCGCGATTTCCACATCGTCATGGGTGGTGTCGAAGGTGATGAAGAAATGATGCGCACCGGGCAGCCCGTGTTCGGCCACATCTTCCAGCACAGTCTTGATCAGCCCGCGCATGGCGCGGTGCATCAGATTTCCATAGTCAATATCGCGTGCCATTGATGTGTCACTCACCTTTGACATTACTCTATTGGATTCGTTGCGAAACGAAAGGGGCCTGTGGGGTTTGTCCGGATTCTCATCAGATGACCCGGGGCTATGCCGTGTTTTTGCAAATCGCAATCCCGACAGCGATCCGAAGCGCCGGAACGGCGCGCAGCATGGACGACATATTTCCGCCTTTGGGTATGGATATTCTGACTTTGCTTCAGTTTGACCCAGCGTAAGCTTTGATCATTGAGCCCCGGTTTCATGATGTTGAAAGGTTTCTTTTATGTTTGTCCGCTTTTTCTTAATCCTTTCTTTGTTTCTCGCTTCGACCAGTTCCGCATTGGCCGAGAAATGCGATGAATATGATCTGTTTCAGTTCGGCTTTTTTGCAAAGATTGGGGCTGGCTTTTCGGGGGTGCCGCCCAAGTTCTGCAAATCCTGCGGGGGCGAAGGCGAATTGGCCTGCGGTGACGATGACGAACGAACCTGCGACAGGGGGCTTGTTGTTTATCCCCGTATCAGCGGTCTGGCTGACCGGATCGAAGACAAGATGAGCGGCACCAGCCTGCCGGATTTCGCGATCGACGAGGTCAGCGACATCGTCAACCGTATCCGGTTTTGTTTGCCGGCGACGCCATTAGCGCGCAAGCCCCTTCCGGCCACACCGCCCGACATCACGGGCGAACGCGGTGCGCGCAGTTTTCTGCTGATCCCTGGCATGGGGGGAAACATCCCGGCAAACGCGTTCCTGGATCCTGCCAATTCCGTGCGCCGCCTTATGGAAGAGAAGTATCACCGTGTCTATGCCGTGAATTACAACGCAGGCCATGCGCGGGAAAATGGCCGTCTGCTGCCAGTTCAGATCTTCCGGGTCGAGGCGGACGGGACACAAACTCTGGTTTATTCCGGGACGCGCCCGATCGACGGGCGCGCGTTGGATTTCCTGTCGATTGCCCGGCAGATTGTAACCGGCTTGCAGCAGATCGACATGGATGAGGATCTGACGATTACGGCCTATTCGATGGGCGGCTATGTGGCCAAGACGATCGTCTATAACCACTTTGAAGAACTGCTGCGCAGCAATATCCGTATCCGCGACATGGTTTTTGCCGCACATCCGCATTTTGCCGAAGGTGGGTTGTCTGGGTCGGATATCGCGTCGCTTTTCTGTTCCGAGCTTGCGCAGGGCACGTTCCTGGATGGGTTTGCGCATGAGGACGGGCAGGTCGATTTGCCTGCAGAGGTCGATTACGACAACCCGGTTGAAATGACGCTGCGTCTGCGGAACGAGTTGCGCGCGGCAGCGGCGCCGGTTTTCGACGAATTGACCGAGGTGTCGACAGCGGGCTCTCTCTCACTCGGAGGTGGGAGCGCGGATGCACAGGTTGTGATCGGGCAAACCTGCACATTGGGCAAATGGTTGCATTCGTGGAACATGATGATGTTCCAACGCGTTTTGCGCCGTGACCAGCCGCGTACCATTGATGCGCGTGATTATCCGTTCATCAACTGGACGTTTCTTGCCGGGGCCAACAGCGTGACCGAGCCCGATGACATGAATTTCTATACCGAAGACACGCCCAGCGATGGCCGCACCCCGGTCTACAGCGCGATGGGCCGCGACGGGGCGAGAAAATTCACGGGGCCCAACGAATTGGCCGCGGATTTTCGCAGGGCGTATCCGGATTGCGGACATGATTACGACTGTCTGGTTCTGAAGATCCTCGACAGCATCGATCAGGGACCGCCACGCCCTGGCGTGCCTTATGCGGTGAAGTCCGAGGAATCGCTTTGGTCGGTTGCCCAGGCTGCAATGGCGGCGCGGGGGGAAGACCCCGACAGCGACAAGGTGGATGCGTATTGGCGGCTTCTGGCGGATGCCAACGGGATGTCGCTTGCCAGCAGCGCCGCGCTGGCGCCGGATCAGGTGCTGAACATGCCGGTCCCCGGACGCGTCGTGCAGGAAGGCGACACGCTTTACGATATCGCGGGCGGCGATTGGACCGATCTGCATCGTGGTGGTCGGGCCAGCTTTGGCGGCAATCCGGATCTGATTTATCCCGGCCGGTACATTCCGGAGTAGGCGCGAGGAGGGGGGAAGTGCAGGCTTCTGTTGCCAGGTGCCTGCGAACCCCGCCTTACGCGGCTAGGCGCAAGGGCTTAAGTTTCGGTCTTGTTACTGCTTACGCAGCAACGGCAACCGGAGCACGATTGTCATTTGCAATTGTACTTGTCGGACCGATAACGGTGGTACCCCGCCGAGACAAAGCTAACCCCTTTAGACGTTCGTCGATCCTGTTTCGGCCCCATGATCCCCAAATGAAGGATATTTGGTGGAGCCGCCGGGTACCGCCCCCGGGTCCGATCCGCTTATTACGAGCGCGTTTATGTCCATAGTCCCGAAGGACATCCAATATATATGCAGGATTTGCGGCCCGTTCAACGGGGTCAGAGGTGGATCAGAAGAAATGCGGCGGCCAGCGCCGCTTCGATCCCGCCGAACAGAAGCACTTTGCCTACGGGCGGTTTGTCGAAGATCAGCGACAGCACGCGGCCCAGGGCGGCGCCGACGAAGGCAAAGCCGATCATGGCATATGCCAGCGGCTGATCCAGCCAGAGCGCGGCCAGACCCGACACTACAAAAAGCCCGCCCACCGAGGCGCGCATCTCGCTGAGGCCCATGGTGGAGCCTTTGGGTTCAAGATCCAGCGCCCCGGCCGTGTAGCGGGGGGCCAGAAAGCCGAAAAGACCGAAGGCGATGGTCAAAAGCGTGGCGATAAGGGTGATCCAGTCTGTCATGGGGCGGAGGTAAGCCGCGCCGTGGATTCTGCAAGCCTTTCCGGTTGCTGAGCCGCAGGTCTTCCAGAATGGACAGGCCGGGTTGGCGCCGTATAGTCTGATCAAGGGTAAGGATGACGGGAATGGTGCTGCGGGTTTTGCTTGTGCTGGTCGCGGTCGGTCTTGCGGGCTGTGATCGCGACGATCTTTACGGGCGATATGATTACTATGCGCCCGGCGTCAGCTATGCGGTCGATATCGAGATGCCGCCCAATGCTCCGTTCATTTCGGAACAATTCCGCAAAGGGTCAGAGATCGGCACCGACGCTCATCCGGGTCTGGATGTCTGGGCGAAGCTGCGCACGCCCATCCTTGCGGCGGCCGGCGGCACCGTGACGGCGTCCTATTATGAACCGGCCTTCGGCAACCGGGTGGAGATTTTCCACGGGAAGGATGCGCGAGGCGTCGATTACAAGACGGTCTACATGCATCTGAAAGAGCGTCTGGTGGAAGAGGGCGCGACAGTGGCGCGCGGCCAGCAGATCGGTACGATGGGGGCGACCGGGGCGATGGGGATGTTCGTGCACCTTCATTTCGAAGTGCATGAAGGCGCGGACGCCAATCAGAGGCGGCAGGTCGATCCGCAGCTTTACTGGGTACGTGGGCCGGGCAAGGTGACCTGTTTCGACCCGGCGATAAAAGTGCCGGAGGGTCAGTTCCGGATCACCTATCCGGTCAAGTGCCGCTAACACGCGCGGCGCGGGCTGCCAGCACGTCGCGGGCCAGTTGGCGCGTATATCGTTCCAGTTCGGCCAGTTGGGCATCGGCGGCGGGCGCGTCCTGCGCTTCGATCGCATCGGCAATGGCCGTGTGCAGCGACACGATCGCCGCGCGGTCACGGGCGGTGAAGGTGATCATGTTCATCAGCGGTTGCATCGCCTCGACCGCGCCGGCCAATTGATAGGAGATCACCGGGTTGCCTGCGCCATCGACCAGCGCCCGGTGAAAGGCCACGTCGGAGGCGCAAAAGGCCTCATCCGTCAGGCCGGGTTGAGACTGGCGGTGGATTTCGGCTCGCATGGTGGCCAGGTGATCGGGGCTGCGCCGTTGCGCTGAAAGTGGTGCACAGGCCCGTTCCAAAGCATAGCGCGCCTCGCAGGCCGTGTCGAAGCTGACCGCATTCATGCTGAGCAGGAGGGTCGAGGTGGTGATCTGCTGGGAATAGGCGTCTTCGAAACTGAGCCGGTTCACGAAAGCGCCGCCCGTGGCCCCGCGCTGGGTCCGGATCAGCGATTGCGCGGCCAGCCGTTTCAGCGCCTCGCGTACCGTGGGGCGGGAGACGTCGAATTGATCGGCAAGCTCGGCCTCCGAGGGCAGGCGTTCGTCAACGATCAGACGCCCGCTGATGATCGCCTCGCGGATGGCATCTGCGATCTGGGCCGACAGATCGGTGCGTTTTTCGGGATCAATTTTCATTTGTCAGACATTTAAAAGTCTGACATTTAAATTGCAAGTTCTGAGTCGGGGAGGGCTCTTGTGTCGCAACCGATGATCCGCAGCATTCTCTGGCTGGGCTTTTTTGCCGGGATCCTTCTGGCGTGGTGGTGGCTTTACACCATGGCGACAGGGATGGATCTGGATCTGATCGGCCGCCCCGGGCCTATGGCGCAGGCGATGGCGGCGATGGATCCGCGCATGGACATGTATATGCCTATGGCCGAGTTTGGCCCGCTGTTTTCCATGTGGGCGGTGATGATGGCGGCGATGATGCTGCCCACCATGGTGCCGACCTTGAGCACGTACGAAGATCTGATGGTCAGCGCCAATGGCACGCGCGCCGGATGGCTGGGCGTGCTGACGGGGTATTTCATCGTCTGGGTGGCCTTCGCGGCCCTGATCGCGGGTGTACAACTGGCGCTGTTGTTTTCCGGCGTGATCGACATGCTGGGCATTCCGACCTCGCGCTGGTTCGCGGCCGGGTTGCTGATCGTCGTGGGGGCCTTCCAGTTCACCCGAGCGAAAGAGCTGTGCCACGGGGTCTGCCATTCGCCGATGAGCTATTTCCTGACCCGCTGGCGGCCCGGTGCCCTGGGCGGCCTGCGTATGGGGCTGGGTCTGGGCGTCTATTGCGTGGGCTGCTGCTGGGGCTTCATGGCGCTGGGGTTCGTGGGCGGCATGATGAGCCTTCTCTGGATGGGGCTTGCCACGCTGTTCATGGTGCTGGAAAAGCTGCCCCAAATCGGACATTTCGTCGTAAAACCAATGGGTTTCGCATTGATCTTGGGCGGGTTCGCCGTGATCATGTGGCCCTTTTTCATGGGAGTGTAAATCATGGCCGTCAAGAAACGTCCCGACGCCGACAGGTTGCCCGTCAGCCAGCGGATCGACCAGCGGATGGAAAACCCCAAGCGGCGGCAGATGCGCCCCACGGAATGGGCCATCAAGGGGGAGCTGTTTCTGAACTGCTCGTGCACCGTGTTCTGCCCCTGCGTGGTCAGCCTTGGTGCGCACCCGCCGACCGAGGGGCATTGCTATGCCTGGATGGCGATTGCGATTGATGAGGGCCATTTCGAGGGCGAAGACCTGAGCGGTCTGAACGTAGGTCTGATGGTCGAAATCCCCGGCCGGATGGGCGAGGGCGGCTGGAAGGTCGCGGCCTATGTCGATGATCGTGCGTCGGGCAAGGCATATAACGGGCTGTTGCAGATTTTCTCGGGCGCGGCGGGCGGCACCACGGGCCTGTTCACCATGCTGGTGAGTGACATCGTGGGTGCGGAACGCGAGAAGGTCGAGATCGTGCGCGACGGCAAGAAGCGCGGGCTTTACATCGGGCGCAAGATCCAGGGTGAGATCGAGATGATCGACGGGCTTTCGGACGATCATCCGGTCATGATCACCAATTCGAAATACTGGATGGGGCCGGATATCATCGCGGCGCGCGGCACCAAGTCGAAGGTGCGCGATTACGGCCGGATCTGGGATTTCGGTGGCAAATCGGCCGAGATCTGCCCGATCGACTGGAAAGGCCCCAAGTGATGATCACGCCTGCCTATGCGCAGATGATGGCGCGGTATAACGCCTGGCAGAACCAGTGGATGTTTCAGGCCGTGGACGCGTTGGACGAGGCCGCGCGGGAGGCAGATCGCGGGTTGTTCTGGGGATCGATCAGAGGGACGCTGAGCCACCTGCTGTGGGCCGACATGATGTGGATGTCGCGCTTTGATGGGGGAGAGGCTCCGGCAAGACCGCTGACTGAAACCGGAAAGGCCTATGATTGGCCCGCATTGATGCGCGGGCGTCCGACCCTGGATTCCCGCATCGCCGCCTGGTCCTGGAGTGTGGCAGAGGACGCATTCGAGGGTGATCTGACCTGGTATTCGGGGGCTTTGGGACGGGATATGTCCAAGCCTTATGCCATGTGCGTGGCCCATTTCTTCAATCACCAGACGCATCATCGCGGGCAGGTTCACGCCGCGCTGACCGCGCTTGGGGTCGAGACGGTGGATACGGATATTCCCTTCATGCCAGATGAGGCCCCAGAATGGCGCTGATTTCCCCGTCCCGCCGGTTGCGGCGCACCCCTTTTTCCGACGGTGTCGAAGCAGCGGGTGTCTCGGCCTACACGGTCTATAACCGCATGCTGCTGCCCACAGTTTTCGAGAGCGTGGAGGCGGATTACCGGCATCTGAAGGACCATGTGCAGGTCTGGGACGTTGCCTGTGAACGCCAGGTCGAACTGCGCGGCCCTGATGCGGGACGCCTGATGCAGATGCTGACGCCACGCGATCTGCGGCGGATGCTGCCGGGGCAGTGTTTCTATGTGCCCATCGTGGATGAAACCGGCGGTATGCTCAACGATCCGGTCGCGGTGAAGCTGGCCGAGGATCGCTGGTGGATTTCCATTGCCGACAGTGACCTTCTGTTGTGGGTCAAGGGGATCGCCAATGGCTACAGGCTGGACGTGCTGGTGGATGAACCTGACGTGAGTCCTCTGGCCATTCAGGGCCCGAAATCGGATGATCTGCTGGCCCGCGTCTTTGGCGACCGGGTGCGCGATATCCGGTTCTTCCGCTTTGACATGTTCCAGTTCATGGGGCGCGATCTGGCGATTGCGCGCTCGGGCTATTCGAAACAGGGCGGGTTCGAGATCTATGTCGAGGGTTCGGACCTGGGCATGCCGCTTTGGAATGAGCTTTTCAAGGCGGGCGAGGATCTGAACGTGCGCGCAGGCTGCCCCAATGGCATCGAGCGGATCGAGGCGGGGTTGCTGAGCTACGGCAATGACATGACCGATGACAACACGCCCCATGAATGCGGGCTGGGCCGATTCTGCGACACGCAGACGGCGATTGGCTGTATCGGACGGGACGCTTTGTTGCGCGTGGCCAAGGAAGGCCCGGTGCAACAGATCCGCGCGATTGCCATTGACGGCGACAAGGTGCCCCGCTGCGACCGCGCCTGGCCGCTTTACGCGGATGGCAAGCGGGTGGGGCAAGTCACCTCGGCGGCATGGTCGCCTGATTTTCAGACCAACGTGTCTATCGGGATGGTGCGGATGACCCACTGGAACGAAGGCACCCGCCTTGAGGTTGAAACCCAGGATGGCATGCGCATGGCCACCGTGCACGAGAAATTCTGGCTGTAGCGCCCGTTGCGGGCCTGCGGAATTCGTATTTTTGGCAAGAAGAACATGGGAGTTGGCGAGATGAAGGCACTGGTTGTACGCAAGGACGAAGAGAGCGGGAAGACATCCGCGGCCGTGGAAGACCTGAGCGTCGCGGATTTGCCCGAGGGCGATGTGACCGTTGCGGTCGAGTATTCGACTGTGAACTACAAGGACGGCCTCTGCATCGGTCCGGGTGGCGGTCTTGTCCGGCAATACCCGCATGTGCCGGGTATCGATTTTGCCGGCACGGTCGAGGAAAGCAGTGATGACCGGTACAAACCCGGCGACAAGGTGGTGCTGACCGGCTGGCGTGTGGGCGAGGTGCATTGGGGCGGTTATGCGCAGAAAGCCCGGGTGAAGGCCGATTGGCTGGTGCCGCTGCCCGGCGGTCTGGATAGCCGCCAGGCCATGGCTGTCGGAACAGCCGGGTTCACCGCGATGCTGGCGGTGATGGCACTGGAAGATCACGGTCTGAAACCGGGGCAAGGCCCGGTGCTGGTCACTGGTGCTGCTGGCGGCGTGGGGTCGGTGGCAACGGCGATCCTGGCCAATCTGGGATATGAGGTGGCCGCAGTCACCGGGCGGCCCGAAACCGCCGATTACCTGACATCGCTGGGGGCCACGCAGATCGTACCGCGCGAAGACATCAACGAGACCACCAAGCGCCCGCTGGAGGGCGAAACATGGGCCGGTTGCGTCGACGCCGTGGGCGGCGCGATGCTGGCGCGGGTGCTGGGGCAGATGAAATATGGCGGCTCGGTCGCCGCTGTGGGCCTTGCAGGCGGCGCGGCCTTGCCTGCAACCGTCATTCCGTTTCTGCTGCGTGGGGTGAACCTTCTGGGCATCGACAGCGTGATGCAGCCCTATGACAACCGTCTGCGCGCCTGGGAGCGGATCGCCAGCGACCTGCCCATGGAAAAGCTGGAGGCGATGGCGCATCCGGCAACCCTTGCGGACCTGCCGCAACTGGGTGCCGATATCCTGAAGGGCCAGGTCAAGGGCCGCGTCGTTGTCGACGTGAACGCCTGATACAGCCCTTATTGACAGCCTGATGCGTCGCTCCCGGGCGACAGCTGGTCGCGTGTGTTTGCATTTCTGCAGGCACGCGCGTTAGGCTCCTCCTATCTCAGGTGCCAAAAAAATAGGCGCCGGGACACGCTCGTCGAGCGTTGGTCTGAGACGGCGCCCTGTCATGGGCGCGCTGAGGAGGAGGGACAATTGTTCAGCAAAATCATGGTACCTGTCGATCTTGCCCATGCGGCTTCGCTGGATCGCGCTTTGACATGCGCGGCCGGTCTAGCGGGTCAATACGGGGCGGAAATCGTCTATGTCGGGGTCACGGCACAGACGCCGGGGTCAGTGGCGCATACACCAGCGGAGTACAAATCCAAGCTGGCCGATTTCGCTGCAGGCCAATCCGGCCAGCACGGAATCACCGCCACGAGCCATATGGTCGAAAGTCACGACCCGGCGGTGGATATGGATAAGGCGCTGCTGAAGGCGGTGGCCGATACCGGCGCGGACCTTGTCGTGATGCAAAGCCACAAGCCGGGTTTGAGTGACTACATATTTGAAGGCCACGGGCCGTATCTGTCGCAGCATGCCAAGGCTTCGGTCATGCTGGTCCGTGACTGATCCGGCCGGGCACGCCTGAACCAAAAAGCATAACAGGAGGGAAGGCCACATGGCCGATGAAACAGTAAACCAGGGTATCCCTGCGCCAGAAGGCGCGTCGGATATCATCGAGACCGATTACGAGATCGGTCAGGACAATATCGAAACGAGAATCGGGCCTTTCCGGCTTGATATTCACAACCCCGTCTTCGTGGTTTCGGCCGTAATGGTCGTGCTGTTCGTGGGACTGGCGCTGATCGCGCCCGAGTGGTCGCGTGACACATTCCTTGCGATCCGGAACTATGTCAAAAGCCAGTTCGATTGGTTTTTCCTGATGTCGGCCAACCTGTTCGTGGTCTTTGCGCTGATCCTGATCGTGACACCCTGGGGATCGGTCCGGCTGGGCGGGTCCGAGGCGCGGCCGGACTACAGTTATCCTGCGTGGTTTGCGATGTTGTTTGCTGCAGGCATGGGTATTGGCCTGATGTTCTTCGGCGTGCTTGAGCCTGTCTACTATTTCGGCACCCCATGGGGAGACCAACCCCTGGGCGGCGAGCTTGGTATCGTCGATGGTGTCGTGGCGGATGCGGCGCAGGTTGAAGCGGCGCGGCAAATGGCGATGGCGGCGACGATTTTCCACTGGGGTCTGCACCCTTGGGCGATCTATGCGATCGTGGCGCTGGCGCTTGCGCTTTTCAGTTACAACAAGGGATTGCCGCTGACGTTGCGCTCGGCCTTTTATCCGCTCTTGGGCGAACGGGTCTGGGGGTTCTGGGGCAATGCGATCGACACGATTGCCGCCTTTGCAACGCTGTTCGGTCTGGCGACCTCTCTGGGGTTTGGCGCGACGCAGGTCGCCTCGGGTCTAACCGAGGTGTTCGGGTCGGGCAGTGCCGAGGACGGCACGCGCAACTTCATGGGCTTTCTGTGGGGGAATGCGGATGCGTCCAATGACAGCTCGGTGCTGCTGGTTCTGATCATCGCCTTTATCACCGCGATTGCGCTGATTTCGGTGGTGCGCGGTCTGGATGGCGGGGTGAAGGTCCTGTCAGAAATCAACATGGGCCTTGCCGCGCTTTTGCTTGTCTTCGTGTTTATCGCAGGACCGTCCATCGCGATTCTGGGCGATTTCTTTGGCGGGCTGGCAGCCTATGCACGTGAGATCGTGCCGCTGTCGAACCCGGTTGGTCGTGAAGACACCGGATTCCTGCATGGCTGGACAACCTTCTATTGGGCGTGGTGGATTTCCTGGTCGCCCTTCGTCGGCATGTTTATCGCGCGTGTTTCCCGCGGGCGGACGGTGCGTGAATTCGTGGTCTGCGTCCTGCTGATCCCGTCGCTGGTCTGCGTGTTCTGGATGGCGACATTCGGTGGCACGGCGATCAGCCAGGTGATTGCCGGTGCGACCGACTCGGGCGTGTTCCAGAACGTGATTGCGGCGTATAAACCCGAAATCTCGCTGTTTGCGATGCTGGGTGAGCTGCCACTGGCCTCGATCACGTCGGTTCTGGCGGTGGTGCTGGTGATCATCTTCTTCGTGACATCGTCGGACTCTGGCAGCCTTGTGATCGACACGATCACAGCTGGCGGCAAGGTCGATGCGCCTGTGTCGCAGCGGATCTTCTGGTGCATCTTCGAAGGCGCCGTGGCGGCAGTGCTGCTTCTGGGGGCTGCAGGGACCGCTGGTCTGGACAGTCTTCAGGCGATGGTGATCTCGACCGGATTGTTCTTCACCGCGGTCTTGCTGGTCATGTGTTTTGCGATCTTCCGCGGACTGATGACCGAGCGGCGGGAAATGAAGTAACGGTCCATTTGTGACCAAGGTGCGCGCCGGGCTTGACGAGGCCCGGCGCGCGTCGTTTTCTGCGGCGCATGACACTTGATCTTGATTTCGTGCGGGCGCAGTTCCCTGCTTTTTCCGAACCTTCGCTGCAGGGCCAGGCCTTCTTTGAAAACGCCGGTGGGTCTTACGCCTGTGGTGCCGTCATCGACCGGCTGACGCGGTTTTATCGGCAGCGTAAGGTGCAACCCTATTCCGCCTATGAGGCCAGCCGTCTGGGTGGCGAAGAAATGGACGAGGCGCGCACGCGCTTGTCCGCGATGCTGGGTGTGGCGCGGGACGAGCTGTCTTTTGGCCCGTCGACCACGCAGAACACTTATGTTCTGGCGCAGGCCTTTCGGCAATGGATGTCGCCGGGCGAGGCAATCGTGGTGACCAACCAGGATCACGAGGCCAATTCCGGGCCCTGGCGCAGGCTGGCCGACGACGGGATCGAGATTCGCGAATGGCAGATCGACCCGGATAGCGGGCGTCTGAACCCCGAAGACCTGGAAGACCTGCTGGACGAGAAAGTCAGGCTGGTCTCTTTCCCGCATTGCTCCAACGTGGTGGGCGAGATCAACCCGGTGATCGAGATCACGGCAATTGCCCATGCGGCAGGGGCTTTTGTCTGTGTAGACGGTGTGTCTTATGCACCGCACGGGTTTCCGAATGTGGGCGAGCTGGGGCCGGATATTTATCTGTTCTCCAGCTATAAAACCTATGGGCCGCATCAGGGGATCATGGTGATCCGCCGTGCTTTGGGGGACATGCTGCCCAATCAGGGCCATCACTTCAACGGCGGCACGCTTTACAAGCGCTTCACGCCTGCTGGCCCGGATCACGCCCAGGTGGCGGCCTGTGCGGGGATGGCCGATTACGTCGACGCGCTGGCCGGCCACCATGGCGGCGGCGATCTGGATCCGGCAGGGCGCGCGGCGCTGGCCCATGATCTGATGCGCGCCCATGAGGTCGAGATCCTGCAGCCCCTGCTGGATGCGGTGAAGTCGCGCAACGCGGTGCGGCTTCTTGGCCCCTCGGACGCAGAACATCGCGCGCCCACGGTGGCGCTGGCGCTGAACCGGCCCGCTGAACCCGTGGCGGCCAAGCTGGCCGAGTATGGGATTAATTGCGGGGGCGGAGATTTCTATGCTCACCGCCCGCTGGAGGCGATGGGCGTCGATCCGGAACAGGGCGTTTTGCGCCTGAGTTTCGTCCATTACACCAGCCGGGCCGAGGTCGACCAGTTGCTGAACGCGCTGGATGATGTTCTGTGACCAATTAACGTAACGGTAATTGATCCGCAGCTTCCCCCGGCGCGTATTCCTTTCAAAAGAAGGAACAGGCAGTCATGGCAGGCGATAGCTCACCGATTATCCTTTGGTACCGGCGGGATTTGCGGGTTTCCGACCACCCGGCTTTGCACGCGGCTTGCGAAAGCGGGCGACCGGTGACCCCTGTTTTCATCTGCGATGATTTGGTTGACGGCCTTGGCGCGGCGCCGAAATGGCGCCTGGGGCTGGGTTTGGAGCATCTGGCCGGGACGTTAAAGGACAAGGGCAGCCGGTTGATCTTGCGGCGGGGCAAGGCGCTGGAGGTGCTGCGCACGCTGATCAAGGAGACGGGGGCAGGGGCCGTGTACTGGTCGCGGCTTTATGATCCGGATAGCGTGTCGCGGGACAAGACAATCAAAAGCACGCTGAAGGAAGACGGGATCGAAGCGAAATCCTTCGGCGGTCATCTGATGTTCGAACCCTGGACGGTCGAAACGAAGACTGGCGGGTTCTACAAGGTCTATACGCCGTTCTGGAAAATGGTCAGGGACAGGGATGTGGACAGCCCGCTAAGCGCTCCGGGAAAGATCGACGCGCCTGGCAGTTGGCCTGCGTCCGACGATCTGGATGATTGGCAGCTTGGTGCCGCGATGAATCGTGGTGCGGACATCGTGCGCCCCCATGTGCGGTTGGGCGAAGGGGCGGCGC
This sequence comes from Aestuariivita boseongensis, assembly GCF_001262635.1. Lineage (GTDB taxonomy): Bacteria > Pseudomonadota > Alphaproteobacteria > Rhodobacterales > Rhodobacteraceae > Aestuariivita > Aestuariivita boseongensis. The sequence continues at coordinate 63,284 of NZ_JXYH01000002.1, read as the reverse complement.
AGGATCGACTTGGGTATTTCATCGACGAGATCGTCAGCGGCTATGACAGTTCGCGCGACCGGCCGGACAAGGACGGCACGTCGAACCTGTCGGAAAACCTCGCTTTGGGAGAGATCAGCCCGCATCAATGCTGGCATGCCGGACGGCGCATGATGGAAGAGGGTAAGAAGGGTGCGGAAACCTTTCTGAAAGAGCTGGTCTGGCGCGAATTTGCCTATCACCTGATGCACCATACGCCGCGCATTCTGACCGGAAACTGGAAGGAAGACTGGGACGCCTTCCCCTGGAACAACGATGAGCGGAAATCCGAAGTGATCGCGTGGAAGCGGGCGCGCACGGGCATCCGCTTTGTCGATGCGGCGCTGCGTGAGATGTATGTGACGGGCCGGATGCACAATCGCGGGCGGATGATTGTCGCGTCTTACCTGACCAAACATCTGATGTGCCACTGGCAGATCGGTTTGAAATGGTTCGAAGACTGCCTGATCGACTGGGATCCCGCCAGCAACGCGATGGGCTGGCAATGGTCGGCGGGCTCTGGCCCGGATGCGACGCCTTACTTCCGTGTCTTCAACCCGGTGACGCAGCTGGACAAGTTCGACCCTGACAGGGCCTATGTGCGGCACTGGATTGCCGAGGGGATGGCGAACCCATCGGACGCGGCGCTGTCCTATTTTGAGGCGATCCCGCGCCGCTGGGCCATCTCGCCCGACGATTCCTATCCTGATCCGATCGTGGCGGCGGATGAGGGGCGCAAGCGCGCGCTTGACGCCTATGAAAATCGGAATTTCTGAGAAATATGAACGACATGGCTTGCTGTATGGGGCCTGCCCCCCTAGCCTGACACGCAATCAGAACCACAGAGACCAGTAAATGATCCTGACTTCGACCGACGGTCAAAAGAACCTGCCCCGCTATTTCAAGCCAGTCTTCGATATGGCCGAGCATTTGAACCACGGACGTTTGGACATGGTTTTGCCCGATGGTCGCGTCTTTCGGGCCGAGGGGAAGAACCCCGGTCCGGTGGCGGAAATGCATATTCACAGCGATGACGTCTTTGCCCGCCTGATCCGGGAAGGCGATCTGGGGTTCTGCGATGCCTATCTGGATGGCGACTGGTCCACGCCCGATCTGCAGGCGTTCATGGATCTGGTCCATGCGGATAACGAAGGGATCTATGACGGGTTCCCCGGTATGGGTCTGGTGCGCGCCTTTGAAAAGCTGCGCTTCTGGTTTCAGCGCAACCACAAAAGCCAGGCGCGGAAGAACATCAGCTATCACTATGATCTGGGCAATAACTTCTACAAGCTGTGGCTGGATGACACGATGACCTATTCCTCGGCCCTGTTTGAGACGGGTCAGGAAAGCACCGAGAAGGCGCAAACCGCCAAATACGCCTCCATGATCGACCAGATGGGTGCGAAACCGGGCGATCATATCCTTGAGATCGGCTGCGGCTGGGGCGGTTTTGCCGAATACGCTGCGAAGGAGCGTGGCATGAAAGTCACCGGCCTGACCATCAGCGAAGAACAGTTTAAATACGCCAAGGAGCGCATTGAAAAAGCTGGTCTTTCCGATCAGGTCGAATTCAAGCTTCAAGATTACCGGGACGAGCGGGGATCCTATGACGGGATCGCGTCCATCGAAATGTTCGAAGCGGTGGGCGAAAAATACTGGCCCATCTATTTCGAAACGGTGCGCGACCGGCTGAAGCCCGGCAAGAACGCGACATTACAGATCATCACGGTGGCTGACCGGCGCTGGCAGGTCTACAAGCGCGGGGTCGATTTCATTCAGAAATACATCTTCCCCGGTGGCATGCTGCCCAGCCCCAGCGTGTTGCGCGAACAGGTCGAAAATGCCGGCCTTTCGGTGGTGCGGTCGGTAGAGTTCGGCCAAAGCTATGACCTGACGCTGCGCCGCTGGCATGAGACCTTCAATGAAAAGTGGGATCAGGTGGCCGAGCTGGGGTTTGACGAGCGGTTCCGCAGGATGTGGAATTTTTACCTCACCTCATGCGCATCTACTTTTCACAGTGGAAATTGCGACGTGACCCAGATTACGATTTCCCGACCAAGCTGAGGGAAGGCCCGTGCAAACCATTATGCCAAATGCAGCCAGTCTGTTTGCGGCGGTGAGCCTTGCTGTCATTGCATTCATCGTTTCGGGCCAGATCATGCCGCTTTTTCCGGAAGGCAAGGACTTTGGCTATTTCACCTTTGTGAACATGGCCATTGGCGCGGCGGTTGGCTGGAAGGTCATGGGAACGCGCGCGGGGCGCGGCTTCACTCCGGGGATCAATAACGGGCTGACGGGCGTTGCGGTGATGGTGTTCTGGGCACTTTTCGTGCAGGGCTGTTACGAGATGTTCCGCCTTGCGATGCGCAACCGCTATGACGGTGCGTTCGACGCGATCATGGGTATTTTCGAGGTAAGTTATGACTATGCCGTCACCATCGCCCAGCCCAATATCATCGCCACCTTGCTGATCGGTGCGGTCTGCGCCGGGCTTGTGACCGAATATGTCTCGCGCAAATGGCGCTGAGGCCGCTTTTCTTTTACGGAACGCTACGCCACCTTCCGCTGCTTGAGCGGGTTCTGGGCCGCTCTGCCCAGGCCATGGATCTGGTCGAGGCGACGTTGCCTGACCATGCCGTGCATTGGGTCGCTGGCCAGTGCTTTCCGATGATTTCCAAAGCTCAGGGAGGACAAGCCAGGGGGCTTATCCTGCGCAGTCTGAGCGCGGAAGATATCGCGCGGCTGAACTATTATGAGGGCGGGTTTGCTTACGATCTGCGCGATGTCACGGCTGTGGCGCCGGACGGAGAAACCATCGCTGCGCAGGTCTATTTCCCACAAGAGGGCGGGTTTGAAAAAGGCGATCCGTGGTCGCTTGACGCCTGGATCCGCGATTGGGGTGAGGTCAGCCTGATCGCCGCGGCAGAGGCCATGGCCCATTACGGGCAATGGAGCGCGCAGGAGCTTGCGCATAAACTGCCGATGATGCGCAGGCGGGCCGACACGATGCGCGCGGCCCGGTTGCGCGGGCCATCGCCCGATCATCGGGATGGCGCTGAGCGGGTTGAGATCCTGTCGCGCAACCGGGTGCATAGCCATTTCTTTGCGCTGGATCGCATGGAGATGCGCCATCCGCTTTATGATGGCGGAATGTCCGATCCCCTTGATCGGGAGGCGTTCTTTGCGGGGCAGGCCGTGGTTGTTCTGCCCTATGATCCGGTGCGCGACGCGGTTCTTCTGATTGAGCAGTTTCGTGTGAACGTTTATGCCGTGGGCGATCCGTCGCCATGGGTGATCGAGGCGATTGCAGGGCTGGTCGATCCGGGCGAGGCGGCGGAAACCACTGCAATGCGCGAGGCCGAAGAGGAAGCAGGTTTGACGCCAATCCGGTTGGAGAAGATCAGTGCCACCTATTCCAGCACCGGGTCCAGCACGGAGTTTGTGACTGCTTTCCTTGCCTTGGCGGATTTTTCCACTTTGGGTGATGGTGGCGGCGTGGAGAGTGAAGGCGAAGATATCCGCCGTATTATCCTGCCCTTCGACGACTTTGCCAAAGGGCTGGAAACCCACCGGTTCCGCGATGCGCCATTGGTGGCGGCGGGCTTCTGGCTGATCAACAACCGCGCGAGGTTGCGCAGTTCAGCTTGAGGTCGCAGTGGCCGGGCGATACACCAGTTCCACTGAATGAATTTGGGGGCGCATCATGCGTATCGCACAGGATCTGGCCGACGCGGTTGGCAACACACCTTTGATCAAACTGCGCAAGGTCAGCGAGGAAACGGGTTGCGAGATCCTGGGCAAGGCCGAGTTCATGAACCCCGGTCAGTCGGTCAAGGATCGCGCGGCACTGTTCATCATCCGCGACGCCATCGCGCGTGGTGAATTGAAGCCGGGTGGAACAATCGTGGAAGGCACCGCCGGGAATACCGGCATCGGACTTGCGCTTGTTGGCGCGTCCATGGGGTTCAAGACGGTCATCGTCATCCCCGAAACCCAGTCCGAAGAAAAGAAGGACATGCTGCGCCTTGCCGGGGCCGAGCTGGTTCAGGTGCCTGCCGCACCCTATCGCAACCCCAATAATTTCGTGCGTTATTCCGAAAGGCTGGCGCGCGAGTTGAACAAGACCGAACCGAACGGCGCGATCTGGGCCAACCAGTTCGACAATGTCGCCAATCGTCAGGCCCATATCGAAACCACCGGCCCCGAGATCTGGGAACAGACCGACGGGAAAGTCGATGGGTTCATCTGTGCCTGCGGATCGGGCGGGACGCTGGCCGGCGTGGCCGAAGCGTTGCAGCACAAGGGTGTGAAAATCGGTCTGGCCGATCCGATGGGCGCGGGGCTTTATTCCTATTACACGACCGGCGAGATCAAGATGGAAGGCGGCTCCATCGCCGAGGGGATCGGCCAGGTGCGGATCACCAAGAACCTGGAAGGGCTGACGCCCGACTTCAATTACCAGATCCATGACGAGGAAGCGCTGCCATATGTCTTCGACCTGCTGCGCGAAGAGGGACTGGTTTTGGGTGGGTCTTCCGGCATCAACATCGCCGGCGCCGTGCGACTGGCGCGGGAATTGGGGCCGGGTCATACGATCGTGACGATCCTTTGTGACTATGGCACGCGGTATCAATCCAAGCTGTTCAATCCTGATTTCCTGCGTGAGAAAGAGCTTCCTGTGCCCGATTGGATGACGCGGGCGCCGGCCTCCATTCCCGGTGTGTTCGAGGACGTATGATGCGCCGCACTTTCCGATGGCTGACCTTTGTCTTTGCCCTTTTGACGGCATCGGCCGTTTGGGCTCAGGGTGAGGCGGGGCAAGGCGTTGATTTCGAACAGTGGCAAGTGCTTGCCCAACGCGCGGAAGGGGCTATTGATGCCGGTCGCGCGTCTGATGCCGCGTTTGAAGCAGTGCGCGCTGAACTGGTGCGCAGCAGGCAGGCCTTTCTTGAAGCCAGTCGGGTCAACGCCGAGCGGATCAGCACGCTGCAATCGCAAATCAATGCTTTGGGGCCTCTGCCCGAAAGCGGAGAGGAACCGGCGGAAATAGCAGCCAGGCGGGCCGAACTGAACCGGCAGCTGCAGGCCGCCCGTGCACCGATCCTTGCAGCAGAGGAGGCTTACAATCAGGCCGATGGGCTGATCCGCGAGATTGACGGAATTCTGGCAGAGCGGCGCGCGGATGATCTTCTGGCGCGCGGCCCCTCTCCGTTGAACCCGATCCTGTGGCCACCGGCCTTTGAACGGCTGACGGGTGCATGGGGCGAGGTTCTGGGGGAATTCGGACGGGCCTGGCAGGGCGACGCGACGCGTCAGGAGTTTCAGGACAATCTTCCTCTGATCGGTGTCCTGTTGGGCCTGGGGCTGGTGTTGATCATCAAAAGCCGCCCTTGGGTGCTGCGTCTGGCCAATTATCTCAGGCGGTTCGGTGGAACAGGTGCCGGCGTTTGGAGTTTTCTTCTGTCGCTGGGCCGCATCGTGTTTCCGGTCATCGGGATCATCTTCATCACCGAGGCGCTTTTTGCCACGGGGTTGGTGGGACTGCGGGGCACACGTGTTCTGGAAAGCCTGCCGATCTGGGGTGCGGTTCTTCTTGGGCTGCGCTGGCTGTGCGAACGGCTGTTTTCCCGAAATGACGACGACGCGCTGATCCCGTTTTCCGCCGAAAGACGAACAGAGCTGCGGTTCTACGGCACGCTTCTGGCAGTGCTTTATGTTGTTAGGGACATCCACACCACCCTGATGGAGATTGGCAATAGCAGCGATGTGGAGCGCCAGACCCTGGCCTTCCCGGTCCTGGTGGTTGCGGCGATCATCCTCTTCCGCTTGGGTCAAATCCTGGTCAGCGGCCCAAAGATAGCAGATGCGAACGAAAGTGAACCCGTGACACCCACGGGTTTCGAGCGGTTTCTGAAACTGTTTGGTCAGGCGTCGATTGCAGTCGCGGTCGCCGCGCCGGTGGTTGCAGCGGTTGGATATACCCATCTGGCCATGGCCATCCTGTACCCGACCATTCAGTCGCTGGCGCTCTTTGGTCTGGTGGTCGTTCTTCAGCGCTTCTTTGCGGATCTTTATGGGTTGATCTCGGGCAAGGGCGCGGCTGGACGCGACAGCCTGGTGGCTGTGTTGATCGGGTTCCTTCTGATTGTCGTCCAGCTTCCCTTCCTGGCTCTGATCTGGGGCATGCGGCCGGCCGAACTGCTGGAGATCTGGACGCTCTTCAATGAAGGCTTTGCCCTTGGGGAGACACGGATCTCTCCGTCCAATTTCCTGGCGTTCGTCCTGATTTTCGTCGCGCTCTACATGCTGACGCGCCTGTTCCAGGGCGCGTTGAAGACATCGCTTTTGCCCAAGACCAAGCTGGATACCGGCGGGCAGAATGCGGTGGTGTCCGGCGTGGGGTATCTGGGGATTTTCCTAGCTGCCCTGGCCGCGATCACCGGCGCGGGCATCGACCTGAGCGGTCTGGCCCTTCTGGCCGGTGCGCTGAGCGTTGGCATCGGTTTTGGCCTGCAGAATATCGTGCAGAACTTCGTGTCGGGCATCATCCTGCTGATCGAGCGCCCCATCGCCGAAGGTGACTGGATCGAGGTGAACGGCAGCATGGGCTATGTGCGGGATATCTCGGTACGCTCCACCCGCATTGAAACCTTTGACCGTACGGATGTGATTGTTCCCAATGCCGATTTCGTCAGCGGGACCGTAACGAATTATACCCGAGGCAACACCGTCGGACGGGTGATCGTGCCTGTAGGCGTGGCCTATGGAACCGATACGCGGAAGGTTGAGGCCATCCTGCGCGAAATTGCCGAGGCGCATCCGATGGTTCTGGCCAACCCCGCACCCAATATCGTGTTCCAGGGCTTTGGCGCGGATTCCCTTGATTTCGAGATTCGCGCAATTCTGCGGGACGTGAACTGGGTTCTTTCGGTCAAATCCGACATGAACCATGAAATCGCGAAACGCTTTGTCGAAGAAGGGATCGAGATCCCCTATGCCCAACGCGATATCTGGATCCGCAACCCCGAAGCCCTGACGGGCGGCGGCGGCCACGGTGGAGAGGAAAGCTGATGACTGAACCACTCTATCTGCAAGACGCCTATCTGCGCAAAGCCACCGGGCGCGTCGTGGCCCATACACCTGAAGGCGGCATCGTTCTGGATCAATCGGTGTTCTATCCGACCTCAGGCGGGCAGCCCGGCGATAGCGGTCATATCACCTGGGATGGGGGAGAGATGCCGGTGGCGTCGGCTGCGAAGGCCGATGGCGGTGCCATTGCCCTCGTTCCCGGCGCCGCGCATGGGCTACCGCCCATCGGGGCCGACGTGCTGCAGGAAATCGACTGGACCCGTCGCTTTGCCCATATGCGAGTGCATACGGCGCTGCATCTTCTGTCGGTTGTGGTGCCTTTGCCTGTGACCGGTGGGTCGATTTCCGTGGGCAAAGGGCGCCTGGACTTCGACATGCCTGATGCCGAGATCGACAAAGACGCGCTGGCCGCGCAGTTGAACGAGATCGCTGCGCGGGATCTTGCGGTGACGGAAGACTGGATCACCGATGCCGAGCTTGATGCACAACCCGAACTGGTCAAAACCATGTCTGTTGCACCGCCGCGCGGGGCAGGGCGCGTCAGGCTGGTGCGCATTGGTTCCGGGGACGATCAGGTCGATCTGCAGCCCTGTGGCGGGACACATGTGAAATCGACGGCTGAAATCGGCGTCATGCGTATCGGTAAGACCGAGAAAAAGGGCCGTCAGAACCGACGCATCTATTTGCACGTCGAGGGCTGATCTTTCCTTGATTTGCGCCTTGCAATGGCGCGCGCGATCTTGCAAAAGTCGGCCCCACGGAGCGGTGGCCGAGTGGTCGAAGGCGCACGCCTGGAAAGTGTGTAGGCGGGAGACCGTCTCCAGGGTTCGAATCCCTGTCGCTCCGCCACAATATAGCGCATTGATTTCAAAAGGCTCTGCGCCTCTGGTGTTGTGGTGAGATTTCCACGGCTTTCCTGACCCTTTGTCCGTTACAGGCCTGAAATCACGGGTGAGCTGTCCATTCGTAACCTCAGGCCAAAGCCGGCAGCCGAAAGCGCCACTATTTAATTAATTGCGCCGGTCACCGTTCGGTTTCCCAGGAGAGCCATTTTTCGAGTTCACGAACCAGATTTTGTCGCTTCCGTCGCCGCTCAGGGATCTGATTATTGGTTTTCACGCCTGTCGACATTGCCGATCGCCAGATCGGCCAGCGCCGCCTCTAAGGCAGGCACAAGGTCTGTGCTGCCCACATCGGTGTTGATCTGGAACGCGACCGTTACGCCGTGATCGGCGTAGTGGCGCAGGCTGGAGACATAGCCGGGGATCCAGCCACCGTGCCCATAGACAGGACCCCGCGGTGTCGTGGTGTAGATCGCTATGCCTGTCCCGTAGAAAATGCCGGGCGCGTCTTGAGAAACAGGAACGGCGTCGAGCAGCCTGTCGAGATAGGGCTCCTTCATCGCCTCTCCTTCGAACAGCGCATGACCCCAGATGGCGAGGTCACGCGAGGTGGAGAGAAAACCGCCGCCCGTCCATTCCATGCCCGGATCCCAAAGCAGGCGGCCCGCGTCGTCCGCTGTTCTTGGCGGCAATCCGAAGGGATTGTCGTTTGCAACATAGCCTATGGCGAGCCCCGGCAGGTCGGGACGGTCCGAAGGGGCGGTCTGGTCCAGTGACAGCGGGACAAGAAACCTCGAGCCCACAAGGTCGTAGAAGCTGCGTCCGCTGACCTCTTCGATGACGAGTCCGAGGAGCAAATACCCGGTATCGGAGTAAGCCCAGCCCGAACCGGCCGGAAACAGGGGGTCCGCACCAAGAACAAAACTGATGGCCTCTTCGGGTCGCATCGCGGCGCCACCTGTCGCTGTGCGCGCGCGCATTTCGGCCTGAAAGGTTGCGAGGTAAACGTGGTCGGGCAGGCCCGACCCATGGTGCAGAAGGTCGCGCAGCGTCATGGTGTCGTGGTTGGGCAGACGTCCGAACCACTCGCGCTCGCCAAGATACCGCGCGACAGGATCGTCTGCAGACAAAAGGCCGTCGTCTTCCAGCGCCAGCACTGCCATCGCGACGAAGCTCTTGCCGATGCTCGCCGCCAGCATTGGTGTGTCCGGGGTCATTGGCGTCCCGGCCTCACGATCCGACACGCCAATGGCGGCCGTCACGATAAGCCCATCGGGCGATGCGATGGCGGCCGTCGCACCCGGGAAGCCGTATTTTTCGTGAAACCCGGTTAACACGTTCTGCAGGCGGGTCTGAAGCGTATCGGCGGCGACAGGTGTCATGAAGGCAGATATCGTTGCGATTAAGACGGAGAGGATGCCGTGCCTCATTGCCGATCTTCCCCCGGGATCATTTCCGTCATCGCACCATCGCGCGAGAACATCTCGTCGCGTTTCCACCAGATTATGATGATCGCCACGCCGGTGAGGATCCAGCTGTCCCACGGCTGCGCGTCCGGCCAGAACGGGTTGATGAGTTGCCAGTGGAACAGCATCGGAAGAAGAAGGCTGCCACGAGCCGCGTTGAAGATCGGCGTCACGAGAACGGCCAGCGTGATGTTGCCGATCAGGAAAGGAAGGAAGCTCCAGTTCTCGTAAACCACGCCGGCGAGGTAGAAGGCGGGCAGGTGCCAGACACCCCAAATCGTGCCGATCAGCGCCCCGGTCCAGAACGGAACAAGGAAGCGCTGCAGCAAGGGCTGCGCGACGCCGCGCCAGCCGAATTCCTCGATCGGCCCGAGAAACAGCATCATCAACATGAGCCCAAACATGGCACCTGCACCCTCGGGCGGGATCGGAGCGAAGAGCGGTCCACCCTTGATCAGCGATCCGGCCATGAAGACAAGCGGAATCCCGAGCAGGATGAACAGCCACCACACGCCTGGGCAGCGCCACATCAGAAGTCGCGAGCAGAAGCGTTTCAAACCGGAAAATCCAGCAGAGATCAGCACAACCGATAGCCCGGCGATCGCCGGAGCCCAGGTGGCGATAAAATAGAGCGGATGCGAGCCGCTGACCGCACCGAAACGGGCGCTCATGGCGTCAGGCCAGAGAATGTAGCTACCGATAATGCCCCAGGTGATCGCAAAGGTTATGGCGACGAATACGAAGATCTTCACCAGATCACGTGTGTTGTCATGACGGGCTTGCAGCGTTGACAAAGCGAATCTCCCCAATGCCAGTTGCGCCCCGATTGTAATTTAGTATTGCGGCTTCGTCTGTGATCCGGCTCAAGGCAACAGGACCTTCATATGTTGCGGCCAGCGCCACGGTAAGGCCCCGTGCTGAGAACGTCCGGTATCAGACCCGTTCTCTCTGCCGAACTCTTCTACCTTGCCGGGCCTGCGCGGTGTGCTAACCGCCTTTCAGCCGGGCCAGCAAAACAACCTCGCTGTCTTCGCGGATGGGCGTGAACCAGCTGTCGTTGTAAATCCTGCCGTCGATTGAGACCGAAACACCACGGTCCAGTTGCGGGCGCATCGCTGGATAGGCTGCGGCCAGCCCATCCAGCAATTCGCGCAGGTTCTTCGCCTCGATCTCGACCTGTGACTGATCGTCGGCGAAAGCCGCCAACGATCCCCAGATCTTGACCTGTACCATGGCTCAGCCCTTGGCGTGCAGGGCTGCCAGCAGCTTCGGCGGAGACATCGGCAGGTCCGTCATTCGGACGCCCGCCGCGGCCGATACCGCATTGGCGACAGCCGCAAGCGGGGGGACAATCGAGGTTTCGCCCACACCTCGAACGCCATAGGGGTGGCCGGGGTTCGGGATCTCCAGAATGACCGCGTCGATCATCGGAAGGTCTGAGGCCACCGGAACGCGGTAATCCAGGAAACCGGCATTCTGCAGAATGCCGTCATCACCATAGATATACTCCTCGTTCAATGCCCAGCCGATGCCTTGCGCCGCACCGCCCTGGAACTGCCCTTCGACATAGGCCGGGTGGATCGCCTTACCCGCGTCCTGGAACACGGTATAGCGCAGGATTTTCGCGGCACCTGTATCCGGGTCGACCTCCACATCGCACATATGGGTGGCAAAGCTGACGCCGGCACCCTCGGGGTTGGCCTCGTGATGGCCGGCGATGGGGCCGCCGGTGTTGGACGCGGTCTCAGCAATCTCGGCCAGGGTCATGGGCGGGAATTTTCCGGCATTGGGGCCTGCTGGCTGTGCGGCGCCATCGACCCATTCCACGGCCTCTTCATCGATGCCCCAGATCATCGCGGCGCGCTTGCACATTTCGCGCTTAGCCGCGCGGGCGGCTTCGATCGTGGCCAACCCCACCGCGAAAGTAACGCGAGAGCCGTCCGTGACCTCGTTCTGACCCAAGCTGCCCGTGTCGGCGACGATGGTGCGGACCTTCTCATAGGGAATGCCCAGCTCTTCAGCCGCCATCATCGACATGGACGCGCGGGAGCCGCCAATATCCGGGTTGCCTTCGGAGACGGTCACGGTGCCATCCGGCGTGATGTTCAGCGTCACACAGGTATCGCCGCCAAAGTTGAACCAGAAGCCACAGGCCACACCGCGGCCCTGGTTCTCGCCCAGGGGCGCGGACCAATGCGGATGGTCCTTGGCGGTGCGCAAGGTCGCTTCCAACCCGATGGCGGGGTAGGTGGGCCCGTAAGACGCCTTCGTGCCTTCACGCGCCGCGTTTTTCAGGCGCACTTCCAGCGGGTCGAGGCCGAAATGGCGGGCCAGTTCGTCAATCGCGCTTTCCACGGCAAATGCGGCCATGGGCGCACCCGGCGCGCGGTATGCGGCGGCTTTGGGACGGTTGGTGACAATGTCCCAACCAATCGTTTTCACATGCTCCAGATCATAGGGCGCAAAGGCCGACATGGCGCCGAATTCGACGGGTGATCCGGGATAGGCGCCGCCCTGGTAACGCATTTCGGCAAAGCCGGCGGTGATCTTGCCGTCTTTGGTCATACCGATTTTCACGTCGATGGAGGTCGATGCGGTCGGCCCCGTCGCGCGCAGCACCTCGGAGCGTGTCATGACCATTTTCACCGGGCGGCCGGATTTCTTGGCCAGCATCAGCGCGACAGGTTCCAGGAAAAGCGTGGTCTTCCCACCGAACCCACCGCCGATTTCTGACGCGGTGACGCGCAGCTGGCCTTGTTCGATCCCGAGGATCGCAGCACAGGTATTGCGCACCATGTAATGGCCTTGCGTACAGACCCACAGATCGCCCTGACCATCCGGACCCATCTGCGCCAGACACGCGTGAGGTTCGATATAACCCTGGTGCGTGGCTTCGGTTTTATACGTTCTTTCAACTACATGATCGGCGTTCTTCAACCCCTCTTCGGGGTCGCCATGGCCAAACTCATAACGCGACAGCACATTCGGCGACATGCCCGCAGGCACGGTTTCATCGCTACGGCCTTCATGCAGAACGGGCGCGCCGTCCTCGATCGCCTCATCCACGTCTGTCACGTGATCCAGCTTTTCATAGGTCACGTCGATCAGCTTCAAAGCCTCCCGCGCGATCTTGGTCGAGGACGCAGCCACAGCCGCAATCGCATGCCCGTCATAGAGCGCCTTTGCGCCCGCCATGCAGTTATCGAGGATATCAGCGGTGAAATCGTCATCCGTGATTTCGCGGAAATCCTTGCGCGTGACCACGGCATGTACGCCCGCAAGGGCTTCGGCCTTGGACGTATCGATCGACACGATCCGCGCATGTGCGTGTGGGCTGCGCAGGATCAATCCCGTGAGCATCCCGGGCGCGGACATGTCCGCCCCGAACCGCGCGCGGCCTGTCACCTTGTCGATGCCGTCAGGCCGGGCAGGGCGGGTGCCCACGACTTTGAATTGGGGAAGATCCGATTTGCTGTCGAGTGCCATTACGCTGCCTCCCGCATCTCTTTGGCCGCATCCATCACGGCGCGAATGATTTTGTCATAACCGGTGCAGCGGCAGAGATTGCCCGCCAGCCAATACCGTGTCTCTTCTTCGGTCGGGTCGGGGTTTTTCTCCAAGAGCGACTTGGCCGCAACCAACAGACCCGGTGTGCAGATCCCGCATTGGAGCGCTGCATGTTCGATGAACTTCTTCTGCAGCACATGCAGGTTTTCACCCTGCGCCATGCCTTCGATCGTACCGATCTCTTGCCCTTCGGCCTCGGCCCCCAGCACCAGGCAGGAACAGACCAGCCGCCCGTTCAAAGTAACCGAACAGGCGCCGCAATCGCCCGTGCCGCAGCCTTCTTTCGACCCGGTCATGCCCAGCCGGTCGCGCAGCACATCCAGCAGGGTTTCATCCGGCTCGCACAGGAATTCCGTGGGATCGCCGTTGATCGTGGTTGTCACATGAACCTTGGTCATCATTTGCCTCCTGCACGGGTTTTGGCGATCTTGGTCGCGCGGCGGGCCAGAACGCCTGCCACATGGGTGCGGAATTCTACCGTTCCGCGTTTGTCGGAAATCGGCGTGGCGGCTGCACTACAGGCTTTGGCCACCGCCTCCAGCACGGCGTCATCCAGCGTGGTGCCGATCAACGCCTCTGCCGCCTCGGGCACAAGGATCACGGTGGGCGCAACCGCACCCAGCGCGACCCGCGCATCGGTGCATGTGCCGTTTTCGTCCAGCGTCACCGATACGCCGCAACCCACGACGGCAATGTCCATTTCGGTGCGCGGGATAAAGCGCAGATAGGCATCGCCCGACCGGTCAGGCCGTGCAGGTAAAAAGATCGAAGTGACGAATTCGCCCGGTGCGAGGGACGTTTTGCCAGGACCTGTCGGCACTTCGGCCACGGGCAGGTCGCGCTGGCCATTCGGGCCGGCAATCCGCGCCACCGCATTCGCGGCCACCATAGCGGGCACAGAGTCCGCGGCGGGTGAGGCGTTGCACAGGTTACCCGCCATCGTCGCGCGGCCCTGGATCTGGGTTGACCCGATGAGACCCGCAGCCTCAACCACGCCGGGCCAGGCGGCGACCAGATCGGCATTTTCGGACATTTCAGCGCCCGAGACCCCGGCGCCGATCCGAAAACCGCCATCTTCGTGCAGAATGTCGCGCATCCCTTCGATACGTTTGATGTCCACGATGGCATCGGGTTCGGCAAAGCCCGATTTCATGCGCACCAAAAGGTCGGTGCCCCCGGCAAGGATGCGGCAATCGCCCGTCTGGGCTGCCAGCATGGCCACAGCATCGTCGACCGTTGTCGGTGAGAGATAGTGCATGTCGTTCCCTCCTGATTTCACGTTTGGGATCCGAGATCCGCGAGTCGTTTGTCCAAGCCTATTCCTGCTCCAGAGTATTTGCACCCGCCATATAGACGGAAACGCGCGAAAAACGCCCGTTTCGGATATCGAAGAAATTGCAGTTCGACTTGTGTGTGAGCGACCCGTCATGTTCGGTATTTTCCACCAGGAACTGGGCCGCGATCCGTTCCGCCAAAGGGTCGGCCACATATCTGAACTGGTGGTGCCGCACCGCCTTGTGATTGGCCCAAAGCCGTTTGAGCATCCCGGAAATCTCATCCGTCCCGTTCAGCACAACACCATGGGTTTCCACGGTAAAGCAGCAATCTTCGGTGAGTGTGGCCAGAACGCCGGGCAGGTCCTCGGCATCGACGGCGGTGAAATACCGCGTGACCAAGGCGATCTGATCTTCCGCTGTCATGGGCGGGTCCCTAGCATTTGATCTTCTCCATCCCCGGATCATAAAGCGGCTTCAGCGAGGCCGTCGCGGGGTATTTCACATCGGCAATCTCGATGAACCAGTCGCTGTTATTCACGATGTCCGCCGTCAGCGGCTCATCCAATTCGGCAAATCCGATGCCAACGGCCCCGCCCAGAGAATGGCCATAGCCGCCCACCTGAATATACCCGACCTGCCGGTCGCCCAGATAGATCATCTCGTTGCCATACATAAGCGGTTCGGGGTCTTTCAGCAGGAATTGCAGCATCCGGGTTTTCGGCGTGCCCTGCGCCTTGATCTCGGCCAGCGCGTCGCGACCGATAAAGCCGCCGGGTTTGTCCAGCTTCACGGCAAAGCCAAGCCCAGCCTCGATCGGGTTGTCGGTGTTGTCCACATCAATGCCGAAGTCACGATAGGCCTTCTCAAGCCGCAGGGAATTCAGCGTCTGCATTCCCGCATCGCGCAGGCCCAGATCCTTGCCCGCTTCCTTGATCAGGTCATAGGTCTGCACCGCATGGACCGTGGGCACGTGCAGCTCCCAGCCCAGTTCGCCGATGAAGGTCACGCGGTAGGCCAGCACATTGGCATAGCCCACATCGATCTCCCGCGCGGTCATGAAGGGGAAGCCCTCATTCGACAGGTCCGCGCCTGAAATCCGCTGCAGCAATTCGCGCGATTTGGGACCATGCACGTTGATCTGGGTCCGGCCAAAAGTGACATCCGTGATCACCACGAACTCACCGTCCTGCACATTGCGGCGCATCCGCATCTCGGTATGACCGTGGGAGTTTTCGCCCACCACGACCATGTATTTGTCCTGCGCCAGCCGCGTGACAGTCAGATCCGCCTCGAAGCCACCACGTTCATTGACCCAGGCGGTGTAGACAACGCGCCCCACCTCCACATCCACCTCGTTGCACGACAGGCGGGACATCAGCGCGCAGGCATGCGGGCCTTCGACCATGAAGCAGGACATGGTCGACATATCCATCACGATCACATCCTCGCGCGCCGCGCGGTGTTCTTCGGCGTGCCAGTCAAACCAATTCTGGCGATACCAGCTGAGCTTGTCGATCTTGGCTTCTTCCGGGGAGGGCGCAAACCAATCCGGCATCTCCCACCCATGGCCTTCGGTGAAATAGGCGCCATTGGCCTTGAGCCGATCGTGCAGGACCGAGCGTTTGACGTCGCGCGCGGTCTTGAACCCTTCATTATGGAAATGCTGGCCAAAGAGCTTGCCCAGGAGTTCCGGCGTGCGATCCCGGCGAAAAGCAGGCGTCGCCTCGCATTTGGTGAAACGGTTCACGTTGATGCCTGTCACGTCGATGGGCGGCAGTCCGTCGACAATCCAATGGGCCAGAACCATACCGGTACCCGCGCCGTTCAGAATGCCCAGGCTATTCATGCCGCAGGCGACCCAGAGGTTGCGCATCTCAGACGTCGGCCCGACCAGAGGCGCCAGATCGGGGGTGAAGCTTTCCGGGCCGCAGAAGAGTTTTTTCACCCCGTAATTCATCGTTTCCGGCACGCGGGAATAAGCCTTTTCCAGATCCGGGCCGACGCGGTTCCAATCCGGTTCGATCTCTCCAAACTGGAAGTCATCGGGAATGCCGTCCAGCTTCCAGGCGGCCGCGCCGGGCTCAAAAAGACCCAGCATCATGCCCCCCACTTCCTCGCGGTAATAGGTATAGGTGGACGGGTCTTCCAGCACCGGCAGATCGCGGGGCAGATCGGGAATGGCTTCGGTAATTAAGTAATAATGTTCAGCGGCTTGCAGCGGCAAGTTCACGCCGTGTTTCTCACCCAGTTGCCGAGACCACATGCCCCCGCAGATCACGACATTCTCGGCCGTGATCACCTGCCCATCTTGTGTCCGCACGCCGGTGGCGGTGCCGTTCTTCGACAGGATCTCGGTCACCCGCACCCCTTCGAAAATGCGCGCGCCGCCCATGCGCGCACCTTTGGCAAGCGACATGGTGACATCCACAGGGTTCGCGCGCCCATCTTCGGGGATCAGAAACGCGCCCAGCACATCGGACAGATCGCCGATGGGGAACATGTCCTGGGCTTCCTTCACCGACACTTCGTGATTGTTGATCCCGAAGCGACGCATGAAGGCCGCCACGCGCCGCATCTCGTGCAGGCGTTCCTCATTCGTGGCGATCTGCAGATATCCCACATCACGGAACCCGGTCGGAATGCCTGTTTCCTGTTCCAGATTGGCATAGAGGTCGCGCCCATGGGTATAGATCGCGCATTCGGCCTCCGATTTCAAAAGCCCGGCTACGATCAGTCCGGCAGCGTGCCAGGTCGTGCCAGAGGTCAGCTGACCCTGTTCCAGAACGATCACATCTTTATGACCCAGCTTGGTCAGATGATAGGCCGTATTCGTCCCGATCGACCCGCCGCCGATAATCACGGTCTGGGCATGGCTGGGCAGGGTGTCCGACATCAAACTCTCCTTCAGAATGTCGCCTTTTTCGTGTCCTAGCAAGCGTCTGACCGCAATTCAATTGATTGAATGTCCATTCAATGGGCAAATGTCGATTTCCCCCGAGACTGCTTAGCAAAAGGGCTTGTGACCTGTTCGCAAAGCTTAAATAGTTATCGCAAAGCGCTGCAAAACAGGGGGAACACGCGATGTCGGACGAAGATCTCTATACCACTCAGCATATTGATTTTCTTGAAGAGCTTTGGGGCGAAGGGTTTCTGTCTCCCGGCGGACCGGACGAAGTGGCGCGCGTTTTTCAGGGTGTGGACATCGCGGGCAAGCATGTCATGGATATCGGCTGTGGCTCGGGCGCGATTGCTGTGTCGCTTGTGCGCGATTACGGCGCGGCGCATGTCACCGGCATTGATGTAGAGGATCCGGTGTGCAACGCCGCTCGTGCGCGCGCGGAAGGGGCAGGGGTCGCGGACCGGATTACCATCCAGAAGGTCACCCCGGGGCCGTTCCCGTTTAAAGACGCCACGTTTGACGTGGTCGTATCCAAGGATTCCATCATCCATATCCCCGACAAGGAAGCGATGGCCATGGATGCGTTCCGTGTGTTGAAACCGGGCGGGCAGTTCGCGGCCTCGGATTGGCTGATGTCGCATGACGGCCCGCCGTCGGATCAGATGGCCGAGTATATCGCGGCCGAAGGTCTGGATTTCGCGATGGCTTCGCCCGAACGCTATGCGAAGGCCATGGCGGATGCCGGTTTTGTCGATGTGGAACTGGTGAACCGCAATCCGTGGTATGCGGACGTTGCTGCGGGCGAATTGGCGGAACTGTCTGGCCCAAATCGCCCCCGATGGGAGGAAAAACACGGCAAGGATTTCATCGCCCATCAGGTCGAGATCTGGGAGAAACTGGTGGGCGTGCTGCGCAAGGGCGAGCATTGTCCGCACCATATCCGGGGCCGCAAACCCGCATGATCACGCCGCTTCCTCCTGAGGCGCTGGTGCTTGAGACGGACCGTCTGCGCCTGCGACCCTGGGGGGATGGTAACGCTGACTTTGGCCGCGATCTTCTGATGGACGCGCGCGTCATGCGCTATGTCACGGGCGATCCGCTGTCGGCGGAAGACGCCGACAAACACCTTGCCCAGGCGGCCAGACGCGGGGCAGGCGGACGCATCGGTATCTGGTGTGCGGAACTGAAGACAACCGGGGAACCCATTGGCGATGGCGTTCTGACGCCGATCCCGGTGGAAGACGTCGATGTGGACTGGTCGCAGGTGGTGCCGGATGCCTACCCCACAGACCAGATCGAAGTCGGCTATCTTCTGAAACCGTCCGCCTGGGGGCAAGGTTACGCAACAGAGATCTGCAGATGCCTTTTGCGGTTCGGGTTCGAGCAAACCAGCCTTGAGTTGATCGTTGCCTGCACCGATCTTGAAAATCACGCCTCGAAGCGCGTTTTGTCCAAGGCCGGCATGTATTCCTATGGCACCGGGCGCGCCTATGCTGAAGACGTGGCATGGTTCGAACTGCCCCGCAGCGATTGGGCGGCGCGGCAGTAGTAACACGCGGGTTCAGCTGTCGTAAAAATGACCGTCCGGATCGCCGGGATAGACGCCCAGATACGGCCCGTGCGACTGGTACCCCATCAACCGCCGGATAGGGTCGGGGTAACTGTCGGCCACCTCGCGCGGGATGGTGAGGTAATGGTTTTCCTCCTGGCGAAGCCAGCCCAGCGAATAGGTTGTGATCAGCCCCGTGCGCGGCACTTCGGTGTTGTTCTTGCCGCCCGCGTGTACCGAACGGCCTAGATAAAACAGAACCGATCCGCGCGGCATCACAGCTTGCGTGACTTGATCGTCGGTGATGCTGTCGATCTCACGCATGTCCTGCGATCCGGGCACGACGCGCGTGGCCCCGTTTTCCAGGGTGAAATCCGTCAGCGCGACCATGGCTGAGATCTGGAATTCGACGCCCGGGATGCGGATGGGATAGAAGTCATCGTCCCGATGCAGCACCTGGTTGCCTTCGCCCGGCATGATCTCAATCGCGGTGGACGACCCGATGCGATAGACCTCGCAATGGCGTTTGAGCACATGATCCGCCACGCCAAGGATCAGCGGATGGGCAAGGACATTCGCCGCCGCACGGCTGATGCCCAAAATCCCGCTGAGCCGCCGCGTTTTGTAGCCGTTGAAATCATTGGTGAATCTCAACCCCTGCTCATCAAACGGCCCGCGCAAATCGGTCAGAACCGCGTCGATCAGATCCGGCTCGAACAGGGTTTCGACAATGACCGCACCATCGGCCAGAAGGCGTTGGCCAACGGCATCCGCATCGGGGGGAAGGCGCGCGATATCAGGCATTGTATTCATCGCTGATCTGTCTCAGCCCTTCTTCCATGATGTCGAACATGGTGTCGATTTCCTCCATGCTGATGACCAGCGGCGGGGAAAAGACCGCCATATTGCCGAAAGGCCGCAGCAAGAGGCCCATCTTTTCGCAGGCATCATCCAGCTTCTGGCCGAACTGCAAGTGCGCGTCATAGGTCTCGCGCTCCAGATCGGGGCGGCATTCGATGCATCCCAGCAACCCTTCGCCCCGCACATCGCCCACGATGTCGAATTTTTCGCCGATCTGGTGCAGCCGTTCCTGGAAATGCGGCGTGACCCGGCGGACATGGCCAAGGATGTCTTCACGCTCCATGATCTCGATGTTTTTCAGCGCGGCGGCGCAGCTGACCGGATGCCCGGAATAGGTATAGCCGTTGTAAAACACGTCGTCGCCATCGACATCCTGCATCCGCTCCATCAGCGCGTCCGAGATGATGCAGGCCCCAAGCGGCAGATAACCGGAGGTCAGCCCCTTGGCGCAGGTGATCATGTCGGGAACGATGTCGTAAACCTCTTCCGAGGCGAACCAGTGGCCCAACCGGCCAAAGCCTGTGACCACCTCGTCCGAGATATAGAGGATGTCGTGCTTGCGGCAGATATCGAGTGTGCGTTTGTGATAGCCTTTGGGGGGCACGATCACGCCGCCGGAACACAGGATCGGTTCGGCGATGAAGGCGCCGATCCTGTCCGGCCCCACTTCGGCGATCAGGTTTTCCAGATCGGCGACCTTCGCGTCGCACCAGGCCTCGACACTCATGCCCTTCGGCCGGTGATACGGGTTCACGTCCGGCAAAAAGCGAACGATATCAGCGTTATCGAACTTGGTCTTGAACCGTTCTTTCCCGGTGACGGTCGAGGCCAGATAGGTCGATCCGTGATACCCTTTCTCGCGGGCAATGATGATCTTCTTTTTCGGTCGGCCCAGACGGTTGTTCAGAAACTGCACGGCGCGCAAGGCCGTGTCCACGGCGGTGGAGCCACCCGTTGTGAAATGCACTGTATTCAGATCGCCCGGTGTCATATCGGCGATCTTCTTGGCCAGCACCGCCGCCGGGCTGGTCGTGAAGGCCCAGGGGGAGGCATAGGGCATTTCCATCGCCTGTTTGGCGATGGCATCCGCCATTTCCTGCCGCCCGTATCCGATCTGGACACACCACATGCCGCCAGGACCGTCGATGTATTTCTGGCCCTGATCGTCCCAGACATAGATGCCATCGGCCGTGTTTACGCGCATGTATTCGTCATTGCGCCAGCCGTCGACGCTGCCCCAGGGGTGCAGGTGGTGGTCGCGGTCCCAGTCGGTCAAATCCTGGGACGAGGGGCTATTGGCGAGATCGTTCATCACAGTCTCCTTCATCAGATACGGGCCGGGGGCGTGGCACGGGCGCGGGGCGGCGCGAAGAACGCGCCCTGAATCGGGGTCAACCGGGCCATGCGGGTGTCCCATTTGCCTTCTTCAAGGGTATAGATTTCGGCCCAAAGATCGCTTGGGCGCTTCCCGGCCCAGGGCATTTGGACATGGGCCAGCGCGATGTTGCGTTTGGCCGTCGGTGACCAGAGGCCCGAGGTGATGTGGCCGACCTCGCGCTTTTTGCGATGATAAATCAGCGCGCCTTTGGCGGGTTTGAAGCCTTCCACATCGACCTTCATCACCACGCTGCGCGGGGCGTCCTTGGCCTTCAACAGGGCACGTCGGCCGTTGAAATGGCCCTTGTCCAGATGGACGAGACGGCCGAAGCCCAGCTCATACGGTGTCAGGCCGCGATGCAGCCTCTCGGTTCCGCGCGCGGGCTGGAAATCGACGCCTGCGGTCAGGAATCCCGCTTCAAGCCGGGCGTAATCCACCGCCTCATAGCCGATGGCGCGCAGACCCCAGAGATCACCCGCCGCCCAGATCTTGTCCCAGACAGCCAGGGCGTCGTCCCAGGGCATCCAGATCTCATAGCCCAGATCGCCGGTGAAGCCCGTGCGGGAGATCAAAATGCCCGGCGCAACCTCGGCCATGTCAAAGGGCCGCAGCGCGCTGACATCCCAGCCGGCGCTTTCGAGAACGGCGAAGGTGGAGGGGCCTTGCAGCGCAAAGCCCGCAACCTCTTTGCTTTCGTCGGTGATCTCGACATCAAACCCCCAGGCCGCATCAAGAAGCCAGGTCAGCATCTGTTCCTGACAGCACAGCCGCCAGTCATCATCGGCGAAGCGGAACAGCGTGCCATCGTCGATGACCATGCCTTCCTCGTCACACCATAAGGTGTATCCAACGCGGTTCGTCCCGATCTTCGTGATATCGCGCGTCATCATGCGGTTCAGCATCGCTTGGGCCTGCGGCCCGCGAATGCGGTATTTGTGCATGGGTGAGACATCGAACAAAGAGGCCTGATTGCGCAGGGCGAAATATTCGAACTCCACCGTGTCCAGCACGGCAGGCGCGGCATAGCCTGCCCAGTCATACCAGGACTTGGCGCGGCTTTGCGCCTCGAGCCTTGGTTGCACGGGGCCGTCGATCAGCCCCAGTTTGGGATCGACAAAAAGGCTCATTTACCCACCTCCAAAGCCGCGCGGGCAGCATTGCGACCGGCCAGACCCATCAGATCTCCGCCCGGATGCGCGCCCGCACCACACAGATAGAGGCCCTCAGGCCCCATCGCATAACGGCCCATGCCATTGGCGGGGCGCAGCGTCAGAAGCTGGTCCAGCGCCATTTCCGCGTGATGCCAATGCCCGCCCGGCGCGCCGGTTTCCGCTTCGATCTGATCGGGGGTGATCACCTCGGCCTGCGCAACGGCGTCTTCCAGCCCGGGCAGATAGGGGGCAAGCGCAGAGAGAGTAACCGCGCGCAGCTTGTCTTTTGCGGCATCGGTCCAGCCGCCATCCAGATCGACGGGCGCATATTGGACCATGAGGGAGAAGGTCTGCGCGTCAATGCGCAGCGCTTCGATCACCGGAGCCTCGGACATCTGACGGTATTTCGCGGGATTGAACGCGCGTTCGACATATTCGGCCGTGGGCGCAAGGACCAGCCTGGCCGGACACATGTCGTCGGTCAGACCAGCGACAGACACGGGTTTGGTTAGTGTCAGGTTGATCTTGGCGACGGTTCCCTTGACGCGGATATTACGCAGGCGGCGCGCGGCTTCGATATCGAACGCGTCTACCCCGGCCATGTGCGCGGTACGCAAAGCGCCGGTACTGCTGAGAACGGTTTTTGTTTCGATCACGTCACCGCCGGTGGTCTCGACCGCCCGGACACGGTCACCAGCCAAAAGAATGCGTGCGACGCCAGCATTCAGTCGAATGTCGACACCGGCTTTCTGCGCGGCCCCCTCAAACGCTGTGACGACCGCCCCCATACCGCCCTCGGGCCATGTGACCTCGCCGCCATGGCCCATCCGGTAGATCAGTGAAAACACCGTTCCGGGCGAGCGCGGTCCCGCAAAACCGCCGCGCACGGCATCGGCGGCCATCATACCCGCCAATGGACCGTCTTTCAGATCATCGAGGATCAGGTCATAGGCGTTTGACAAAAGCATCTGCAGAAAGCGCCGCATCTCGGACTTGTCAATGCGTTTGAGCTTTCGTCCGATCCGGCCAAGGCGCCACAGCTCTTTCAGCCCGCTGATCGAGCTCAAGCGCCCTTCGATGCCCAGCGGGCCACCCTCCGCCAGACCGCGCAGGATATCGGCATAGCGGATCAACTGTCCGTTCAACTGCCGATAGGCCTCCGCTTCGGGGTGGGCGGAACCATCGGCCAGCTGCGCTTTTTGCCCCCGTATCACCACATGCGGCCCGTCAGGGTTCAGTGCCACCGTTGAAACCGGGGTCAGCTTGAAGGGCCATTTATGGGCGTCCATGCCAATTTCGCGACGCACCAGCGGGCTGAGGTTGTAAAGCAGATGCGCCATGCGCGCCCCGCCATCAGGCCCAGGCGCGGCCAGGCCACCCAGATGGCCTGACTGTTCAAGCAGGCAGACCTTCTTACCGCCGCGCGCAAGCACGCTTGCCGCCACAAGCCCGTTGATCCCGCCGCCGATAATCACCGCATCAAAGCTCATGCCGCATAACCTTTCATGCGGGTGTGCTTTGCCTCGCGCCGGATGATGGCGCGCGCAGCATTCGCCCCCGGCGCGCCCATCACGCCACCACCGGGGTGGGCGGAAGACCCGCACATGTAAAGCCCCTTGATGGGCGTGTCATATTGCGAATAGCCGGGCAGGGGGCGGTTGAAGAACAACTGGTCAAAGGTCAGCTCACCCTGGAAGATGTTGCCTTCGGTCAGACCCACCTCATTTTCCAGCTCCAACGGCGACCGCACCTCCATATGCAGGACCCGGTCGCGGATATCGGGGCAGGCAATGGCGATCTGATCCAACACCGTGTCCGCCATGGCCTTGCGGTGGGCATCATCCCAGTTCCTGCCCGCACGCGTGCCGTCGACTGCCAGATCATAGGGGGCGTATTGCACGAAGACCGTCATCATATGGCTGCCGGGCGGGGCCATCGTCGGGTCGATCTGGCTGGGGATCAGCATGTCGATATAGGGCTTCTCCGACCAGGTGCCGTTCTTCCAGTCGTCATAGGCGCGTTCCAGCTCCCACAGGGATTCCGAGGTATGCATGTCGCCCCGGATAAAGCTGGCATGTTCCGGCGCCGCGGGGAATTCCGGCAGCCGATCCAGCGAGAGATTCAGCTTGGCCGATGAGCCACGGATCTTGAACCGCTCCACCGCCTTTGTGAAATCCAGAGGCAGGGCATAGCGGTCCACATGTTCCAGGAAGGTCCGCTTCACATCCATGTTCGACGCGACGATGGGGGCGTAGAACTCCTTGCCGTCTTCAAGCGCGACGCCCACAACCTGCCCATTCTTCGTCAGGATCTCTTCGACGCCCGCACCTTTGTGGATCGTGCCGCCGTGATCTTCGAAACAGGCCCCAATAGCGTTTGAAATCGCGCCCATGCCGCCGCGCGCGAAACCCCATGCGCCGATGCCGCCGTCGATATCGCCCATGTAATGGTGCAGAAGCACATAAGCGGTGCCGGGCGAATAGACGCCCAGGCCGGTCCCGATGATACCGGGGCCAGCCAGATGGGCCTTGATCAGATCGTTCTCGAAGTACTCATCCAGAAAATCGCCAATGGACATGGTCCAGAAGCGCAGCGTTTCCCCCAGTTCCTTCTTGCCCAGACCGTGGGCCTTTTTGACAAGATACGCCATCTCACCCAGATCGCGCGGACGCATCGAAGTCGGATCGGGTGCGTCACGAAGCAGGAAGGGTCGGATGAACCGGCATTGCCGCATGATCGCCTGGTTATACGCCTGATAGGCATCCGCATCACGCGGGCAATGGCGCGCCATTTCCCGTTTCAGCGCATTCTTTTCGGAATAATAGGCGAAGTAATCGCCATCCTGCGTAAAGGTCGCCCCACCTTCATAGGGGATCACCTGAAGCCCGTATTTGGGAAGGTCCAGATCGCGCGCGATTTCGCGGCGCAAAAGAGAACAGACATAAGAGCAATTGGAATAGGTCCAGCCCTCATGCAGTGACCGGCTGACTGCGGCACCGCCGATCCAGTCGTTCTTTTCCACCACCAGCACCTGCAGACCGGCCCGCGCCAGATAGGCGGCCGCGGTCAGGCCGTTGTGCCCGGCACCAACGACAATCGCATCATATGAAGATTTCAGTGACATGGGCGATAGCCTAGCGAGCGGCCTGTGACTCGTAAAGTTTTTTTGAGCGCTCAAATAAATTTCGTGACGCCGCTTGCGCCAGATGGTTAAATATGTCCAGAAATCAGGCAGGTTTTAAGGAGCGCTTCATGTCCGAGGCCCAGTTGAAACGGCCCCGCAAAGAGCGGAAGGAAAATGCGGAACGACGCCGGCGGCAATTGCTGGACGCGGCGCGGAGGTCGATTCTGACCCATGGGCTGGCCAAGACGACCCTTGCAACGGTGGCCGATGAGGCGGGGCTCAGCCAGGGCGTGGCGGTCTTCTATTTCAAATCCAAAGCGGGGCTGCTGACAGAGACCTTGCGCGATCTTTACAGCGGTTACGAGGCCCTCTGGACTTCTGCATTGGAAGGGGCAGGGGACGACCCGGTGGATCAGCTTCGCGCCCTTCTCGATGCCGATTTCGAACCTGCCGCCTGTGGCCCGGATGTCCTGCCGCTGTGGTTCGCCTTCTGGGGCGAGCTGCATTTCACCCAAACCTATGACGAAGTGGCCGACAGTTTTGATACACGGCGCAGCGAGGCGCTTTCGGCGGTCTGGCGCTCGGTTCTGCGCGATGCGTCCGAGGAAGAGGCCGCGCAGATGGCCGAATGGATGGACACGCTGACCGACGGGTACTGGCAGCGGCTGCACCTTGCACCAGGCAGCTTTGATCGAAGGGACGCGCGCCGCGCTGCTCAGGAATGCATTGCACGGCTGGTGCCACAGCTGGGCCGCATCGCGGAGTGAACCCGTTTAAACGCCCAGTTTGTCCAGCAGGCGCAGGCGCAGAACTTCGGCCTCCACCATCCATTCGCGGGCAAAGGCGAAGGGCAACGGTTTCAGCGGCGTCAGCGGAAAATCCAGATCCTGTTCGGGCACGCCGCGAGCCCAGTCGGCCATGACCCGGCCCATCGCCGTGGCAATTGCGACGCCCCGTCCGTTATAGCCCAACCCCGCCAGAACACCGGGTTCAAGCAGGTGCAGATGCGGGTAATGGTCCCGCGTCAGCGCCACGAAGCCGCCCCAGGCATGTTGCCACTGGGTGCCTTCAAGCTGGGGGAAAAGCTCCACCGAGATTTGCCGCAGCCAGTCGATCTGCCGCTGGGTCGAGGCATCGCTGTATGTCCCGCGCCCACCCATGATGAAACGCCCGTGGGCGTCCATCCTAAAATACAGAAGCAACCGACGCGCATCCGACAGCGAATTCAGCTGCGGCAGGATCGAGGCGCGCAGATTGTCCGACAGCGGCACGGTTGCCACCTGCACCGATCTTACCGGCAGCACCGATTGCGCCAGCGGGCGGTGGAAGTCACCGGTATAAGCGTTGGTGCCGATGAGAACCTTGTCGGACAGCACGGCCCCCTTTTCGGTGCGCACACGGTATCCTTGCCCATCCCGTGCGAGCGTTTGCACCGGCGACTGACCGTGAAGGCGTGCCCCCGCCGCCTCGGCCGCATTGGCCAGACCCAGGGCATAGTTCAGCGGATGCAGATTGCCGCCGCGCCGGTCGATCAGCCCGCCGATATAGGCAGAAGTGCCTGTCAGTCTTTCGATCTGCGCCGCATCCAGCGGCTCGACCGCCGCGCCCTGTGTCGTCCAATCGGCGGCGAGATCATGCAGGGTCCGCAAGGTCTTGGGCGTATGCGCTGCGCGGATCCATCCCGGGCGCTGCGCATCGCAGGCGATCTCATGCGTGTCGATCAGGGCAAAGACCAGATCGGCGGCCTTGCCAGACATCTCGATCATCCGCTGGCCCTGTTCGCGGCCAAAGCTGCGCAGGATCTGGCCCGGCCCGTCTTTCAGGCCCGGATTGATCTGCCCGCCATTGCGACCCGACGCGCCCCAACCGGGCTGTTGCGCTTCCAGCAGGATCACCTGCGCGCCTGTTTCCGCCAGATGCAGCGCGGCAGACAAGCCCGTGAAGCCGCCGCCGATCACGGCCACGTCGCAGCGCGCCTCGCCCAAGAGCGGGGGATAGTCCGGCACGCGATTGGCCGTGGCGGTCCACAGGCTGTCTGCGATGACCGGGCGTTCATTGGGGATCATGGCAGCGCCTTTGCCAATGCCTTCGCCGTTTTCCGGCCGCTGTTATAGGCCCCGTTTACCAGCGCCGAATAATCCCCGCCCATCGCTTCGCCAGCAAAATAAAGCTTGTCCGCCAAAGGCTCTGCCAGAATGTCCAGCGCCGCCAGTTTTCCCGGTCGCGGCGCGCCATAGGCCCCCAGCGTCAGCGGATTGTCCGCCCAATCGATGGCGATCCCTTTGACGAAATGTTTGCGCGCATGGCTGCCCACATTGCGCACCAGTTCCTCCAGCGCGTAATCGACCACGGCATCATGGCCTTCGGCATAAAGCTCCCAGCCGAAGCGGCCCCCGATATTGCCAAACAGATAATCATGCCCACAGGGCCAGGCCACAAAGTAGCAGGCTCGCCCGGCCTGATCTTCGGGGATGCGGTAGGTGACCCAGTTGTTCTCGGGAATATCCAGACGTGCGCCGTCAAAAAGCAGCGGTACCTTCAACAGCAGACCCATCGGGATATCCTGAACAGCTTCCTGTTTGGCCAGGGGCAGGGAGGGGGTGAAGGCGATGGAACCCGCCGCCAGAACACCGGTTGACACAGTCACCAGACAGGCTTTGGCCGCGATCGTGCCCTGTGCCGTTTCAACCCGCACGCCGGGTCCACTGTAATCGATGGCGGTCACCGGCGCATTCAGGACGATGGGCAACCCTTCGGCCAACGTCGCCACGATGGCGCCAAGGCCTTCCTTGACGATGAAGCTGGGCTGGTCCGATCCCGAATTCCAGTAATCCGCCGTCGACAACTGGTCGAAATCCACGCCGTAATCCATCGCGCCAACCCAGGATTGCACGGTCGCGGAATATGGCATCTCTGGCACCACGGAGGAGGCGGCAATATCCTTTCCCGCGCGCCCGGCATTCGACAGCGCGCGATCAACCGCACCCCAGGCCCTGTCATAGGCGGCCCATTCCGCGTCACTGGCCGGGTTGCCGTCCAGATCGAACAGCGTCGAGCCCGCCGTCGTATGGTTGACCAGGGTAAATCCGCCCCGCCGTCCATAGCCCGTGAACACATTCCCGTCCGAGCCTGAAATCCAGGAACAGCCGATATCCACGGGCTGCCCGAAACTGTGGCTTTCGGTATAGGCGCGCCCGCCGACGCGGTCTGCGGCCTCTACGATCACGAAGGAGACGCCCTGTTTCTTCAGCTCAATGCCTGCGGCCATCCCTGCCGCGCCCGCGCCGATGATCACGACATCGGGATTGCTGGGCGGCGTGCTGGCGAATGCGGGGCGCGATCCGGCCATGGCCAGCCCGGCCAGGACCGCACGGCGTGAAATCTGGGCTGCCATGGTTCAGCCCCCGGGATGGATGCTGGGATCGAGGGCGGCGTAGTACTTCTTGAGATAAGCCAGCACATGCCAGCCCACAGGTGTGCCCGCAGGTATGAAAAAGCACTCACCCGGTTTGAACACGTGCCGGGCGCCATCGGCATCGGTCAGGGTAACCTCACCCTCCAGAACCTGGCAAAACTCGTGATAAGGGAACGGCGCGACTTCGCTTGTGAAGGCAACGCTGTCCCAGCACCCGACTTCGAAATTGCCGTGATCATTGGTGAACAGCACTTTCTCGCGCTGTTTGACCGAACTGTCAGGCAAAATATCGTCATCGGTCAGCGTAAACTCGGGGTCCAAAGCCTGAATGCCGCCTTTGGCACTCAGCCCTTCGGGCGTGGCTGCCCGCGGGTCGGTGTATGTGATGTAGAATTTCTTGAGGTAATCATGCTGCTTCCAGCTGACCGGCACGCCGTTGCGAAAGATCACGCTTTGCCCCTTGGAGCAGGCCACGTTTTCGCCCGAGCCATCGACCGTATCCATCATGTCGAAATGCCCTTCAAGCACATGGATGAACTCGTCGCCAGGGTAGGGGCCAAAGGGCTCCTGCATCGGCGTGGTGTCCCAGACGCCGACGCTCATGCCCAGCTCTTCGTCTTCGAAATATACATGGAGGTTTTGCTGTTCGGGGCGGGTATGGAACTCGTAAGGCGTCAGGTCCATGGGTTTCAGACCGGCGGGTCCGTTGGGCTCAAACCGGATGAGACGCAGCTGGTTTGTCGCAGTATCTTTCATCTTTGGATCTCCTTGAAAGCGCATGCATGCGCATGGCGGTGCGCGCCGGTGCACGATTTTTGAGCGCAGTGCCCAATTCACTTTTCTGAATTGCCAAAAGGCTTGACTCGATTCGGGTGCCGTTTCAATGATTGAATGATCATTCAGTCAAAGGGCCCATGAAAACAAGCCGAATGCCGCGAAATCAGGCAGAACGGACCCCAGCCCCGGTGACGATGACCACACAGGCCCCGAAGTCAAAAGGGGTCGCTGTCCAATAGGGGAGATATAGAACCAATGGATGTTGTCGATCAGTTAGGAGCCGTGCGGGAAGGCAAGCTCAGCCGCCGGAAGTTCACCCAAGGTTTGCTGGCCGCCGGTGTGGCGATGACCACGCTTCCCGTTTCGGCGCGGCGCGCTGCGGCCTCCGGCGATGAGGCCACTTTCTTCACCTGGGGTGGCTATGACATCCCCGAGCTGTTCAAGCCCTACGAGGCCAAGAACGGTGCGCTGCCGAATTTCTCGATCTTCGGCGGATCTGAAGAAGCGCTCACGAAAATGCGCGGCGGTTTCGTGGTGGATGTTTCACACCCCTGCAACCAGGCGCTGCCGCGCTGGGTGGCCTCGGGCCTGTTCCAGCCGATCGATGTAACGCGGTTGTCCAACTGGTCGGATGTGATGCCCGAACTCGTGGATCTTCCGGGTAATGCTGCCGATGGCGGCAATGTCTGGATGGCGCCGTTTGACTGGGGACAAACCTCCGTCACGTATCGCACCGACATGTTCGAGCTGGAAGGCGAGGAAAGCTGGGACATGCTGTGGGACAAGCGCTATGCGAACCGGCTGGGCTCTCTGGCGTCGGGCGCGGATGCCTGGTGGTGCGGCGCGATCAAGGCCGGCGTCGATTTCGCCGATATCGCGACGGACGAGGCGTTTGAGAAAATCGCGGCCGTGATGCGCGAACAACGCCCGCTGATCCGGACCTATACCGATGACACGACAACCCTGGAACAGGCGCTGTCGTCGGGAGAGATGGTTGCGGCCATGACATGGAACAGCTCGGCCACATTGCTGAAATCCGAAGGTGTTCCAGTCAAGTTCGCGGCACCTAAGGAAGGCGCACTGACCTGGGTCTGCGGTGTTGTGATCCACAAGGATGCCCCGAACCTGGATCGCGCCTATGATGTGATCGACTCGCTGCTGAGCGTGGAGTCGGGCAAGTTCATGATCAACGACTATGGCTATGGCCATTCGAACATCAAATCCTTCGATGAATTCGACGCGGCGACGCTGCAGGATCTGGGCCTGTCCAAGAACCCGTTCGAAATCCTCGAAGCGGGTCACTTTCAGCAGCCCCAGTCGCAAGACTGGGAAACCCGCATGAACGAGACGTTTGAGCAGATCAAGGCTGGCTTCTAACCTGCCCATCACCAGCGCCCGCCGCATTCCCGGCGGGCGTTTTTCGTCCCTCAACCCAAGAATTGAGACGAATGGCCGATACCTCGCTTCCCGCCTCTGAAAGTCCGCCGCAAACGCGCCAGTACCGCGCGTCCCGCTTGTCGGGCTTTTTCCATCGAAGCGAGACAGCGCGCGGATATGCGTTGATGTCGCCCACATTGGCGATCATGACAGTGGGAATTCTGGTGCCCTTCATCATCCTCTTGGTGATCAGCTTCTGGACGCGCGACGGCTTTGGCTTCGACACCACATTCACCACCAACAACTATGTCCGCGCCTGGAGCGAGCCGATCTTTGGAGCGCTATTACAGCGGTCTTTCTGGATTTCCGGTGTGGCCACCCTCGTGACGGTACTGCTGTGCTATCCGATGGCCTATTACGTCGCCTTCCACGTGCATCGCAACAAGATGATGTGGATCATCCTGATGACGCTGCCTTTCTGGACCAGCTACCTGCTGCGCGTCTTCGCCTGGAAGGTGATCCTGGGCTATGAAGGGGTGATCAATTCCGGTCTGATGACCGTGGGATTGATCGACCAACCCCTTGAATTTCTGCTTTATTCGCAAGAGGCGGTGATCATCACGCTGGCCCATGCCTGGGCCGCCTTCGCGATCCTGCCGCTGTATGTGAGCCTTGAAAAAATCGACAAATCGCTGCTTGAGGCGGCCACCGATCTGGGCGACGGGCCGGTCGCAAGGTTCTTCCGTATCACGCTGCCCCTGTCGATGCCCGGCGTGATCGCCGCCTGCTTCCTGATCTTCATCCCGACCACCGGCGATTACATCACGCCCGCATTGCTGGGCGGCCCGGACGGCGCGATGATCGGCAATTTCATCCAGCTACAATTCGGGCGGGTGAACAACTGGCCCATGGGCGCGACGCTCTCGATCGTGCTGATGTTGTGGATTTCGCTGATCGCCCTTGTGTTCCTGTTCATCACCCGCAAGGCGCAGGAGAAGATCGCATGAGCGACCACGGCACGTATATCAAGCGCCCGAACCGGCCCTTGCAGATCTATGCGGTGATCTTCCTGATCGTGCTGTACGTGCCGGTCCTGTTCATCCCGCTATTCAGCTTCAACGAGTCGATCTATGTCCGCTTCCCGCTCGAAGGGTTCACTTTCCGCTGGTATAGGGAGCTTTGGACGCGCGAGCCGGTCTGGAATGCGCTGTTCAACTCGATCAAGGTGGGTGCCTGCGTGGCGGTGATTTCGACTATTCTGGGCGTGATCGCAGCCCGTGCTATCACCCGATACCGCATGCCGGGTAAATCCGCCTTGGTGACCTTCATCATGATGCCGCTTGTCATCCCCGGCATCATTTTTGGTGTGGCGCTTCTGGTGCTGCTCAGCCGGATGGGCATTCCGCTGACGCTTTATACCGTGGGGCTGGGCCATCTGATCGTCTGCCTGCCTTTCGCGGTGGCCACGCTGCTGCCGCGCTTTGAAGGGTTCGATCCGTCGATGGAAGAAGCCAGCGCCGATCTGGGCGAAAACGGGTGGTGGACCTTCTGGCGTGTGACCTTCCCGATGGTTTTCCCCGGCGTCGTAGCAAGCCTTCTGCTGACCTTCACCATCTCCTTCGATGAATTCATCATGGCCTTCTTCCTGACCGGAACCGACCCGACCTTGCCCATGTACATCTGGGGGCAGTTGCGCTTCCCGCAGGAATTCCCGTCCGTTTTGGCGCTTTCGTCGCTGATCCTGTTTGTCTCCTTCATCCTTGTCTTTTTCGCCCAATGGGTCGGGCGCATGGGGTTGGATGAGCAAAACCAAGAGGCGCTTTGACATGTCATCCTCTGACGCCTTCATCTCGATCCAGAACGTCAATAAGTTTTTTGGCAGCTTCCAGGCCATCAACAATGTGTCGATGGACATCAAACAGGGGGAGTTCTTTTCTCTGCTGGGTGCTTCGGGCTGCGGGAAAACGACCCTGCTTCGGATGCTGGCAGGGTTTGAAAGCACCTCGTCGGGTGAGATCTATATCGACGGTCAACCCACCGCAGATGTGCCGCCGCATCACCGCCCGGTGAACATGGTGTTTCAAAGCTATGCGATTTTCCCGCATCTGAATGTGGCCGACAACATCGCTTATGGGTTGCGCAAACAGCGGCTGTCCAAGGCCAAGCGGGCCGAGATGGTGGATGAGATGCTTGAGCTGATCAAACTGCCCGGCTATGGCCAGCGCAAGGCCAACGAACTGTCGGGCGGCCAGCGCCAGCGCATCGCACTGGCCCGTGCGCTGATCCTGCGGCCCAAGGTCCTGCTTCTGGATGAACCGCTGGGCGCGCTGGACAAACAGCTGCGTGAGCAGATGCAGCTGGAGTTGCGCGCTTTGCAGCGGCAAGTGGGGATCACGTTTGTTTTCGTGACCCACGATCAGGAAGAGGCGCTAACGCTTTCGGACCGCATCGCGGTGATGTCGGGCGGGCAGGTGCTGCAAGTCGACACGCCTTCCCGGCTGTATGAAACGCCCCGCACGCGAGAGGTAGCCAGTTTCATCGGCAATATGAACTTCTTCCGTGGAACCGTGCGGCGCAACGGATCGGCCATGGGCGCGGTCGAGGCCGAAGGGCTGGGGCACATCCCAGTACCTCTTGAAAACCTGACCAAACCCGATGGCGCCACCGTCCAGATCGCCTTGCGGCCCGAGAAATTTCTGCTTACCGAACACAAGCCGGATGCGGAATTCGCCATTCAGGGCAAGGTCGCCAATGCCGCCTATCTGGGGGAGCGGAGCCATTATTACGTCAGCGTTGACGGGAAAGAAGAACCGATTGCCGTTTCGGCACAAAACCTCGACCGCGTGAACGGAGCGGCCGCAGCCCCCATGGGTGCGCCCATGTGGCTCTCGTGGTCACCCGATGCTGTGGTTGTTCTGGACGCGGATTAAGAAGGGATATCGCCCACCTCTGGGGGAGGAGGGCGCGGAAGTGACATGAACCAGACGCTCAGGAAGCCAAAAGCCGAAGGAAAAGCGCCCCGTCGTACGGAAAGCAAAGAGGTGCGCCGCCAACAGTTGATCGAAGCCACGATCAAATCCATCGCCAAACACGGGATTGGCGGCACCACGATGTCCAGGGTGACCGAATATGCAGGTCTGTCCATCGGCATTGTGAATTTCCATTTCGAAAGCAAACAGAACCTGTTCGAGGAAACCCTGATCCACCTTGCGCGGGAACATCACGACCATTGGTTGAAGGCCTATCGCGATGCGGGGCTTTCCGCGCCGGAAAAGCTGCAGGCGATTGTGGATGCGCATTTCCATCCCAAGATCTGTTCTCAGAAAAAGCTGGCCGTCTGGTACGCCTTCTATGGCGAGGCCGGCCGCCGCAAGACCTATCGGAAACTGATCGAAACCATTGATATGGAGCGGTTCGATATCTCTTTGGCCCTGTGCGAACAGATCCGCGCGGAGGGGGGATATACCGGCCTCTCCGCCCGGCAGGTCGCCAATATGCTCGAAGCTTTCTACGACGGTATGTGGCTTGAACTTCTGACCTATCCGGAGACCTACACGCGCGAGGGTGCGCGCGACCATGTCATTGCATATCTGGCGCAGGTGTTTCCCCAGCATTTCAACATGCCTGGCCCCTGACACGAACCGCCTGTCCGACATCACACACGGTTCGGGCCGCCCCTGACCGGATAATCCCCTGCAGAGTGCTGAAAGATGACCCGAGATCCCCGTTATGACATTCTGTTTGAACCTGTGAAGATCGGTCCTGTCACGGCCCCGAACAGGTTTTACCAGGTGCCGCATTGCACCGGCATGGGCCATCTGAGACCACGCACACTGGCGGCCATGCGCGGGATGAAGGCGCAGGGCGGATGGGGGGTTGTCTGTACTGAATACAACTCGATCCATCCGTCATCGGATGACCTGCCACATCCTTCGGCCTCGCTTTGGGATGACAGCGATGTGCGCGCGCACAGGCTGATGACGGATGCGGTGCACGAACATGGCAGCCTTGCCGGGGCCGAGCTCTGGTATGGCGGGGCGCGCACGATCAACCTGATGACGCGCCTGCCGTCGATGGATGTGGATAGCGTGCCCAACCTGGCCGGCCACCCGTTCCAGACGCGCGCCATGGACAAGACCGATATCCGCAATTTCCGCCACTGGCACAAACGCGCCGCATTGCGGGCGCGCGATGCTGGATTTGACGTGGTTTATGTCTATGCGACGCATGGGTATCTGATCTCGAACTTCCTCAATCCGCGCATGAACACGCGCAGCGATGAATATGGCGGCAGCCTGGAAAACCGGGTGCGCCTGACCCGTGAACTGATCGAAGAAACGAAAGAGGCCGTGGGCGACCGCTGCGCCGTGGCGGTGCGCTTTTCAGCGGATGAAGAGATTGGCGAAGACGGCCATCCCATCCTGGGCGAACGGCGCGAGATGTTTCAGATGCTGGCCGATCTGCCCGATCTTTGGGACATCAATATCGCCGACTATTCGCTGGAAATGGGCGTGTCGCGCTTTGTGAAAGAAGGCGCGCTTGAGCCCTACATGGAATGGGTCAAATCGGTCACCGATGTGCCCGTTGTCACCGTGGGGCGCTTCACGTCACCCGACACGATGGTCAGCCAGATCAAGCGGGGGATCTCCGATTTCATCGGGGCCGCGCGCCCCTCGATTGCTGATCCATTTCTGCCGAACAAGATCAAGGAAGGTCGCCTGAGCGCCATCCGCGAATGCATCGGCTGCAATATCTGCTATTCCGGCGACAGCCTGGGCGTGCCCATCCGCTGCACCCAGAACCCGACAATGGGCGAAGAATGGCGCCGCGGTTGGCATCCCGAGATCATCAGGCAAAAAGCCTCAGACAGCCGCGTTCTGATCGTCGGGGCAGGGCCCACGGGGTTGGAGGCGGCCCGCGCGCTTGGCGCACGCGGCTATGATGTGATGCTGGCCGAAGCCACGCGCGAGTTGGGCGGCCGCGTCACCCGCGAAGCCGCCCTGCCGGGGATGAGCGAATATATCCGTGTGCGTGACTACCGCGCGCAGCAGCTGATCGACCTGCCGAATGTCGAGCTCTTCCGCGAAAGCCGTCTGACCGCGCAGGATGTTTTCGCCGTCGCGGCCGATCACGTCGCCATTGCCACCGGTGCGACCTGGCGGAAAGAGCGGTTCAACGAAGAAATCTTCCTGCCCATCGCCAATGGAGAGGCCCTGACACGGGTCTTCACCCCGGATGACATCATGGACGGCAACCTGCCAGACGGCCCCACGATCGTCTTCGACGGGGAGGGGTATTACATGGCCAGCGTCATGGCCGAACGCATCCGCGCCGAAGGGCATGAGGTGACCTATGTCACTGACAGCGACAGCGTGTCCCGCTGGGCGGGCAATACTTCCGAGCGATGGCGTATCCGGGCGCATCTGATGTCTTTGGGCATCCGGATCGAAACCGCGCAGACGCTGACCGGTTTTG
The DNA here is from genome assembly GCF_001262635.1 of Aestuariivita boseongensis. GTDB lineage: Bacteria > Pseudomonadota > Alphaproteobacteria > Rhodobacterales > Rhodobacteraceae > Aestuariivita > Aestuariivita boseongensis. The sequence goes on along the minus strand of NZ_JXYH01000002.1, from coordinate 27,019 downwards.
ACGGCCAGACGGCGCAGCTGGAATGCGCCTATAGTGGTGCGGTGGCTGATCTTTCAGCCAGCAATGTGGTCATGGTCACGGCGCGCCGGCCCAATGATGCGCTTTATCGCGCGTTGCACGATCAGGCAGGGCCGGAGGGATTGCCCTTCACCCTGGCCAAAATCGGCGATTGCGACGCGCCCGCGATTATCGCCGCAGCGATCTATGCAGGGCACCGTTATGCCCAGGAGTTGGAGGGCCAGATTAATCCGGACCTGCCTTTGCGCCATGATCGCGTGGATGTGGGCCTGGGAACAGATGCCGTTTCACCTGCCAAGTGGAAATAGAGCATGGGTGAGGTTTCGCGCTTAAGAATCTGGAAAACAGGGATAATAGCGGCTGTTGTGACCTGCGGCCTATGGCCTGTGGCTGCGTTTGCCAATGAGAACGCTCAGCCCACGGACACAGTCCAACAACCGGAATGCAACAGCTGCACGGCCCGTCACAAGGCCCTGCAGAAATTGCAGGCTGCCCGCGCTGAACAGGACAATGGGCAGAACACGCTGGCCGTGTTGCCACCGCCAGCGCCTGAAAAAGAAGAAGATGCGCCCGTTAAGGAATGATCCGGGTGTACTTGCTGCCTTCCAGCGTCGCTCCGATCCGCAGACCGGCCTGACCGAACACCGCCGCCAGAACAGGCGAAAGGACGGTGGTGGTATCGGCAGCCAGGCTCGCGCCTTCGTCGCTGATCACATACTCCACATCCGCGCCGGCCGCCCAGCCCGAGGAGCGGCGGAAATCAGACAGCGCCTCTTGTGTCATGAAAAACAGCACATGCGCGTATTGCTGCGCGCCGATCTGCAATCCGCCGGACCCTTTGATGACGGAATAGTAATCCACCGTCACGTCATTTACCCGCAGCGCACCACGGCCATAGGCGCCGCCCAGACCAAGCCCCGCTTCGGTCACCAATGGCATGACCAGAAGACCGACGGCTTTGCTCGAAAGCTCAACGGTGTTGGGATATTGCCGGTACATTTCGGCCAGCGTCGCATCCACGCGCGCGTCGATGGTGGCGGGGCCTGTGGAGCCGATGCCATTGCCGCATGCGGCGGTCACGGTGACGCCAGCCAGCGCCGCAAGGGTGAAGGCCCGCCGGGAAAGGATAGGGGTGGTCATGATATCTCTGCCTGATTTACTGCCTGATTTATCTTTGTGGCCGCCTGTCTTGACGGTCTTGGCGGCAAATATACGCCGATTAACCCGGGCTGTCACCTATATCTGGTAGGTCTTTGGCAGATTTCCGCCTTCCTATGGTATCAGTTGCCGCGCAGCAGACGCGCCACGGCAGGTGCGAAATAGGTCAGGATCCCGTCGCAGCCCGCGCGTTTGAATGACATGAGGCTTTCGACCATCGCCTTTTCGCCGTCGATCCATCCGTTCTGGCTGGCCGCCTGGATCATCGCGTATTCGCCCGAGACCTGGTAAGCGAAGGTCGGCACGCCAAAGGTGTCTTTCACCCGGCGGCAGATATCCAGATAGGGCATGCCCGGTTTGATCATCACCATATCCGCGCCTTCCTGCAGGTCGCGTTCGATCAGGCGCAGCGCCTCGTTCGAATTTGCCGGATCCTGCTGATAGGTTTTCTTGTCACCTTTCAGCGCACCTGACGCGCCAACGGCATCACGGAACGGTCCGTAAAATGCGCTGGCATATTTCGCGGCATAGGACAGGATCATCACCTTGTCATGGCCTGCCTCCTCCAGCGCGCGGCGCATGGCACCGATCCGGCCATCCATCATGTCGCTTGGCCCGATGATGTCGGCACCCGCTTCGGCCTGGCTGAGGGTCTGTTTCACCAACGCCTCGACCGTGCGGTCATTGACGACCTCGCCATTTTCAACAAAGCCGTCATGGCCGTTGATGTTGTAAGGATCGAGCGCCACATCGGTCATCACGGCAATGCCCGGCACCTGGGCCTTGATGGCGCGGGTGGCGCGGTTTGACAGGTTGTCGGGGTTCCAGGCTTCGGCGCAATCCTCGGTTTTCAGCGCTGGGTCGGTATAGGGAAAAAGGCAGATCGCCGGGATCCCCAGATCGCGCGCTTCCTTCGCGGCCTCAACGATCTTGTCGACCGACCGGCGCATCACCCCGGGCATCGAGGGGACGGGTTCCTCAACCCCTTCGCCATCGCGCACGAAAACCGGCCAGATCAGATCGTCCGTGGTCAGGGTATTTTCGCGCACCAGGCCGCGAATGGCTTCACTTTGGCGCGCGCGGCGCAGACGGGCCAGAGGGAAGGGGGCGACAGTCGGTTTCATCGCAAAGGCTCCTTGCACATTTTCCTATTGGGTGGCATGGATTAGCCCCCATCACAAGAGCCGGTCCCACCCGGCCTTGAAAGGCATCTGTGCAACCCAGGTTTTCCGCGTGAATTGGTATCAAGAGCTCTTCGAACTGATCGACATGCGGTCCTTCTCGAACCTGTGGTTCTGGATTGCACTTGCGGTTATGTGGTCATCGGCCAGCCATTGGGTGTTGGGCGTGCCCTTCGACATGGTCGCGCGCGCACGGCGTGACAAATCGGGCCGCGCCGCGGCGGATCTGGTCGCCATTGCGCAGGTGAATGTGAACCGCATCCTAATGATCGCGCGTGTGTCTGGCCTTTGGATTTTCGGGTTTACCTGTTTCATGATGACCGGGCTGGTGATGCTGGGCTGGGTCTATTGGGTGGAATTCGCGCAGGCCCTGTTCCTTCTGACCTTCCCGATCTGCCTTGTGGCATTGCAAAGCCTGCGCACGGCGCAACGGCTTGAACATGAAACCCCTTCGGCGGACGACCTGTGCAAAATCCTGGCCCGCCAACGGCTGGGCACGCAGATCCTGGGCACAGTTTCGATCTTCATCACCTCGGTTTGGGGGATGTATCAGAACCTGTCAATTGGGCCATTGGGCGGTTGACGCGCCCTGCGCGAAACCCATGTGACGATGCAGATGGCTGATCCCAAACATATCCGCGTCGGCGGCGCGCCCGAAGGTTTTGACGCCCGGCTGATCATCGACGAACTGGCACGCGCCAAGGGCCCCGTGCTGCATGTGGCGCGTGACGACAAACGCCTGGCCGCCATGGCCGAGGCGCTGGCCTTCTTCGCCCCCGAAATGCCGGTTCTGACGTTTCCCGCCTGGGATTGTCTGCCCTTCGACCGGGTGTCGCCCAATGCCGATATCTCGGCCATGCGCATGGCGGCGCTGGCGGCCCTGGCCCATGGGGCGATGCCAGACCGGTTCGTGGTGCTGACCACGCTGAACGCGGCCACGCAATATGTGCCGGCCCGCGAGGTTTTGCGCGAAGCGGCCTTCACCGCGCGCGTGGGCCATCGCGTGAATGAAGAGGTTCTGCGCCAATTTCTTGTCCGCATGGGCTTTTCCCAAAGCCCGACGGTGATGGAACCGGGTGATTACGCCATCAGGGGCGGCATCATCGACATCTATCCGCCGGGGGAAGGGGGGCCGGTGCGGCTGGATTTCTTTGGCGACGTTCTGGACGGCGCGCGCCGGTTCGATCCGGCCACGCAAAGAACGACCGAAAAACTGGACGTGGTCGAGCTGGCCCCGGTGAGCGAGATCATTCTGGACGAGGCCGCTGTGACTCGGTTTCGGCAGAATTACCGGCTGGAATTCGGGGCCGCCGGTTCCGACGATCCGCTTTACGAGGCGGTGAGCGCCGGGCGCAAGCATCAGGGGATGGAGCATTGGCTGCCCTTCTTCCATAACCGGCTTGAGACGCTGTTCGATTACCTTCCCGGCGCGACGGTGACGCTGGATGACCAGCTTGAACCGGCACGCATTTCCCGGTGGGAGGGGATCGCCGATCAGTATGAAACGCGCAAGCTGGCGTTGGAGAACAAATCCCGGCTGGACAGCGTTTACAAACCCGTCCCGCCGGGCGTGCTCTATCTCGATGAGGCGGCCTGGGACAAAGCCGTGGACGGGGTGCGGGTGCTGCAGTTCTCGGCCCTGCCACAGGCCGGCGGTCCGGGGGTGATTGACGCGGGCGGGCGCATCGGACGGAACTTCGCGCCTGAGCGGCAGCAAGAAAATCTGAGCCTTTTCGGGGCTTTGGCGGATCATGTGAAAGCGCGGCTCGAGAAGGGCCCGGTGGTGATTGCAAGCTATTCCGAAGGCGCGCGGGAGCGGCTGTCGGGCCTGATCGAGGATGAGGGCCTGGCTGAGGCCATTGCAATCCCGAACGGCACGCGCATCGGGAAGCGCGGTCTGCATCTGGCCGTCTGGGCGCTGGAACACGGGTTCGAAACGCCCGAAATGACCGTGATCAGCGAACAGGATGTGCTGGGCGACAGGCTGATCCGTGCGCCGAAGAAACGCCGCAAGGCAGAGAATTTCCTGACCGAAGCGCAATCGCTGTCACCCGGCGATCTTGTGGTGCATGTTGATCACGGGATCGGCCGGTATCGCGGTATGGAGGTGGTGACGGCGGCAGGCGCTGCGCATGAGTGTCTTTTGCTGGAATACGCCGAAGACTCAAAGCTTTACCTGCCGGTCGAGAATATCGAGCTACTCTCCAAATACGGGCATGAGGAAGGTCTTCTGGACCGGCTGGGCGGGGGCGCGTGGCAGGCCAAGAAAGCCAAGCTGAAAGAGCGCATCCGCGAGATGGCCGACAGGCTGATCCGCGTCGCCGCCGAGCGCGCCTTGCGCCGCGCCCCGGTCCTGGAGCCCGAGCATCACGCCTGGGAGGCGTTTTCCGCGCGGTTCCCCTATCAAGAGACGGACGACCAACTGAGCGCGATTTCCGACGTGCTGGAGGACATGTCCGCCGGGCAGCCGATGGACCGGCTGGTTTGCGGCGATGTGGGCTTTGGCAAGACCGAAGTGGCCATGCGCGCGGCCTTCGTGGCGGCGATGTCGGGCATGCAGGTCGCGGTGATTGCGCCGACGACCCTGCTGGCGCGCCAGCACTATGCCAGTTTCGCCGACCGCTTCCGGGGCTTTCCCGTTCGCGTCCGGCAACTCAGCCGGTTTGTGTCGGCCAAGGACGCCGCGGCCACGCGCAAGGGCATGGCCGATGGCACCGTCGATATCGTCATCGGCACCCATGCCCTTCTGGCCAAAGGCATCTCGTTCAAGTCATTGGGCCTGCTGATCATTGACGAGGAACAGCATTTCGGTGTGGCCCATAAGGAGCGGCTGAAACAACTGCGATCAGACATTCACGTTCTGACCCTTACCGCGACGCCCATCCCGCGGACCCTGCAACTGAGCCTGACGGGCGTGCGCGATCTGTCGATTATCGGCACGCCGCCTGTCGACCGGCTGGCCATTCGTACCTATGTCAGCCCGTTCGATGCAGTGACCATACGCGAGGCGTTGTTAAGAGAGCATTACCGGGGCGGTCAAAGTTTCTATGTCGTGCCGCGCATCACCGATCTGCCTGAAATCGAAGAGTTTTTGCGCGAACAGGTCCCAGAGGTCAGCGTGATCACCGCCCATGGTCAGATGGCCGCCGGTGAGCTGGATGACCGGATGAACGCCTTTTACGACGGCAAATATGACGTGCTTCTGGCGACGACGATCGTGGAATCGGGTCTGGATATCCCGACTGCCAACACGATGATTGTGCATCGCGCGGATATGTTCGGACTGGCGCAGCTTTATCAGATCCGGGGCAGGGTCGGACGCTCGAAAACGCGGGCATATGCGTATTTGACGACGAAACCGCGCGCGAAACTGACACCAGCTGCGGAAAAACGGCTTCGCGTATTGGGCTCTCTCGATACGTTGGGGGCGGGGTTCACGCTGGCCTCGCAAGACCTCGACATCCGCGGGGCGGGCAACCTGCTGGGCGAGGAACAGTCGGGCCAGATGCGCGATGTGGGCTATGAGCTCTACCAGTCGATGCTGGAAGAGGCGATTGCCAAGATCAAGGCAGGCGAGTTGGAAGGGCTAAGCGATGCCGACGATCAATGGGCCCCGCAGATCAATCTGGGCGTGCCGGTCCTGATCCCCGAAGATTATGTCCCCGATCTGGATGTGCGGCTGGGATTGTACAGGCGCCTCAGCAGCTTGTCGTCCAAAGTTGAACTGGAAGGCTTTGCCGCCGAGCTGATCGACCGCTTTGGGAAACTGCCGCGCGAGGTGAACACGCTGATGCTGGTCGTGCGCATCAAGGCGATGTGCAAGAAGGCCGGGATCTCCAAGCTGGATGGCGGGCCGAAAGGCGCGACGATCCAGTTCCACAACGACAAATTCGCCTCGCCCGAAGGGTTGGTGGAATTCATCCAGGCGCAGAAAGGACTGGCCAAGGTCAAGGACAACAAGATCGTGGTCCGGCGCGACTGGAAGAACGATGCCGACAAGATCAAGGGCGCCTTTGCCATCGCCCGGGATCTGGCAGAGAAGGTGGTCGCCAAGAAGAAAAAGGCGCAGAAAACGGGCTGAAAACACTGTGCACAATCTGTGCATCAGGCGCGCACCGACTGTGCTGCTTTTGACGCGCAACTGCCGCCGGCGACGGGCGGCTCTGTCAATACGTCGCAATAGGCATCTGGATCTTGCATTCCCGTTTAAGCTGAAATCTGCTTTGACCGATACTGCCAAAATCAAAGGAGCAACTCAGTGAAGATTTCGATTGCCGTGGCCGGTTTGACGGTGGCCCTTTTTCTTGCCGGGTGCGGCGTACCGGCTGAAGAGATGGAAGCGCGCAAGGCACAGTTTGTTGGCAAACCCTTGTCGGATGTGTCTGCAGCCATTGGACGCCCTTCGGCGCAGGACCGCAAACAGGCGATCTGGACCTACAAGAACAGCTATGTGACCCGGATACCGATCCAGAGTCTGCGGAATGGAACGTGGGTCACGATCGGTTATCGCAATCAAACGAACACGGTCAGCTGTACTCTAACCGCACAGGTTTCTCAGGGCGTTGTGGTGTCGACGCAATATGAAGGAAACAGCTGCGCCCGTTTCGCGCCACCTTTGTCAGATGCCGCCTAGGTTCAAATTCTCGAACTGAGACAGGGAGCGGGAGGGCCATCGCCCTCCCGCTGAGGTCAAGTCAGTTTATTGACTCAAGTGCTTGTTTGGAAAAGCTATCTGTCACTTCTGTATAGCGCTTTTCAGGGCTGGTGTTTGAATTCACAGCCATCGCAACAAGAATGCCAAAGCCTGATCCCGTCATCGCACCGGATACGCCGGTCACATTTTGAACGGCAATCACTTCTCCGCTGCGCGCATCGCGCAGGATTACGTTTCCGGACATCCGGCTGTTCGCTCCCATCAGCACGACGCCACCATCTGTGGCCATTTGCACGCCGGTGACCTGGGCCTCGACATTAACGGGTGTCTGTCCGGTGAAGGCCGGTACAAAATTAGTCTGCATTGCACGGGTGAGATAGGATTTCAGCGTCTCGACCGTCTGTTCCTTTGGCTCGTTCTTGAACCGGGGCAGTTCGTTGACGCGGACGTCTTCTGATACAGAGATCGTGAGCGCGTTGACCTTGTACGTCGCTGTGGCAGCCGGTGCTTTCGATGCAGTTGTGGCCGTTGTATCCCCGCAGGCCGTCAGCGCAAAGGCAAGGCAGAATCCCAGGGCAAGTTTCAGGCTTCCGTACATAAGTGTTGTGTTCCTTGTTCTACTCATGATTGTACAAGGTAGTGGTACGGCAGGACGTTTGCCAACGCAATCCGAAGCAACGCGAAGTCGACATTTTGGAGTGTTCCGAGCGTATGACCTTGGGTCACGCGCTTATGCGCAGGACGTTCTGGCTGCGCTCTACTGAGCGGCACGCATCGCCGCCTGAGCACAGAAGCACGACGCCGCCACGGCACGGTCGGCCCGTGCAAGAGCGATATCGAGGCGTTGCCTGATCTGGACGATCTCGACCGTTTCACCGCGCGCTTTCAGGCAGTCGTGAAGACCGCGCAAGGACCACAGGTTGTCGGGATGCACCGTTGCGCGGCTGAGCTGACCGCCAAGGCCCAGATCCTCGCGGTAGACGGCTTCGGCCTCGTCCACGCGGCCCTGTTCGAACAAGAGCGCCCCAAGCGCATGGCGCGTGGGCTGCATCCAGCCCCAGGGTTCGTCATAGGGCAGGGTGTCGTCAATCTGGACCGACCGACGGAGATGGGCGAAGGCCGCGTCGTAATTGCCTTTGCGGTACTCAATCTCTCCGCGCAGCATTTCAACCGCGATGCCCAGCAGATCCTGCACGGTGTTGTTGTGCAACAGTCGCGTGTCAGGCACGCGGGCCTTGGCGGCAAGGAAGACCTGTTCCTCGGCCTCGGCCTCTTCCACCCGGCCAAGGGCGGCGAAGGCCACGGCGCGGGCGTAATGCACATTCGCGGTGAGGGTCGCGTAAAGCGCCTGATCTTCGGGCGGCTCCATCGCGATCAGGTCGTCCCAGCGGCCGAAGCGGACAAGGATATGCGGCTCCATCGCCAGGTAGCTTTCGAAATAGTCGGCCATTGGCGGGCTTTTGATCCGCAGCATGTCTTCGGGCGTGGTGTCGGCCATGCCGCGCACGGCCTCCAGCGCCGGTTCGATCTGGCCCAGAAACAGCGCGCCATACATGATGAAATGGTAATTGTGCTGGCGGTAGCCGGTATAGATATTGAACGCCCCTTCACGGGCGTAATATTTCAGATCCGCCTCGACCGCTTTCTGGTTCCAGTAGACCACGTCGCGATACTGACCACACAGCACATCGATATGGGTGGGCATGTGCACCAGATGGCCCGCGTCGGGGCAAAGCGTGCGCAGCACGTCACCTGCTTTCAGCGCTTTTTCCGGGGTCGGGGACATCTCCATCAGGTGGACGTAAAGATGCAAGAGCCCCGGATGGGCCATGGCACCCGGCTGACCCTCCATCGCGTCTTCCAGAACCTTCTGGCATTCCAGCGTTGCGGCCCCTTCGGCGGGTCCGCCTTTGGCCAGATCCCACATATTCCACGGGGTGAGGTTCAAAAGCGCCTCGGCATAGATCGTGCGCAGGTCCAGATGATCGGGCTGTTGGGCGAAGGCTGCGCGCATGGCGTCGGCGAAGTCGTGGTTCCACCGATCCATATCCTGGGCCAGATCGGCCTGCGGATAGCGGTCGGGCAGGGCGCGGATCAGCGCGGCTTCGGGGCCGGTGACACCGTCCAGGCGCGAAAGTGCCTCTTGCGTGGCGGCGTGGGATGTGGCCAGCGCCTCGGCCCGGCCCTGATCGTCAAAAAGCTCCCACGGCATGTTGTAATTGGGGCCAGAGGCATAGGCGATGCCCCACCACGCCATGGCACACATGGGATCGGCGGCGGCGGCTTTCTGAAAGCATTTCACCGCCTCTTCATGGTTATAGCCATAGGTCCAGATCAGGCCCCGGTCGAACCAAAGCTGCGCGTCGGCCGAAGTGGTTGTGATCGGGCAGGAATAGCTGCCAAGATCATAATAGTCGTCCATAATCTGTCCCCTTGTGCCTCAGGCAGTCAGGCGCCTTTCCACCCGGCCCATTTGCAGCATCAATCCAAAGCCTATCGCAGCAAGTACGAAAATGCCAAATGTCAGCGGAAAGAGGGATCCGTTGAAGGTCAGCCCGATGGGTGCTGCGATGGCCGCTGCCGAAATCGTGGCAATGCCCGAGATGGTGGAGGCTGCCATGCCCGCGATATGGCCCATCGGTTCCATCGCGATGGCGTTGAGATTGCCCATCGTGGTGCCGGCCATGAAGAACACATAGGACTGCCACAAAAGGAACAGCGCAAACAGCGTCGTGCCATCCATGTTCGACATGCCCACCGGCACCATGGCACCGGCAAGGATCACCTGCAGACCCAGCGACCAGGTTACCATGCGTCGCATGCCCACGCGCACCACCAATGCGGCGTTGACGAAACTGCCACTGGCCGAGACCGCGGCGATGGCGCCAAACCAATAGGGGAAGGTTTCGGCGCGGTCGAAGATCACCTCATAGACGGGGTGCACAAGCGACAGCATCAGAAACAGGATCGCCAGGCAGAGCGATTGCACCAGGATCGACATGCGCACCGCGGGATGGGCAAACATCTCTTTCACCGCAGCCCAGAGAAGATGCGCGCGGAAGGGGCGGCGGTTTTCCATCGCCAGCGACTCGGGCAGGCGCAGCCACATCCAGGTGACAAAGATGCAGGCAAACAGGATGAAGGCCAGAAAGATCGACCGCCAGCCCGCCAGCGCGATGATGCCTGCACCCATCAGCGGGGCAAAGGCGGGAAAGATCGTGAAGATCATCATCGCAATGGAGACGATGCGCGCCATTTCGCGCCCCGCGTAAAGGTCGCGCACGACCGCCAGCGACACGATCCGCGGTGCGGCGGCCCCCAGCCCCTGCACCACGCGGGCAGCCAGAACGACCTCAAGCGAGGTGCTGAAATAGGCCACCGCGGCAGCGATGATGTATAGCGCCGCCCCGGCCACGATCACGCGTTTGCGGCCGAAAGCATCCGACAGAGGGCCGGTGAAGAAGGTGCCCACGCCGATACCCAGCACAAAAGACGTCAGGATAAGCTGCGCGTTGTTCATCGCGTCGGGGCTGAGCTCGCGCCCGATCTCGGGCAGGGCGGGCAGCATCGCGTCGATGGAAAAGGCAATCGCCGCGAACATCATCGCGATCAGCGCAATGAATTCGGCGCGGGACATGGGATGGTTCATGCCGCAGCTTTGTCGCAAAGCGCCCGCTGCGGCAAGGGCCGTTCGGGCTCAGCCGTCCTGTTTCGGCTTTTGGTCCTTGTTGGCGCTGGCCGACCGGTCAAGCCGGCCCACAAGCCATTCGGTATGCTCTTCCCGCTTGCGCATGGTGTAGAGGCCGAATTGCTGGATCGCCACGGCGAAAACGCCAAGTCCAACGAAGATGAACACCGTGGTGCCGATCTTACCCAGGGCCGTGGCCGGAACGAGAGAGCCATAGCCCACCGTCGACAGCGTGATGACGGTAAAGAAATAGGCGTCGAGCCAGCTCCACCCTTCCACGAGACGAAAGAAAACCGTGCCGGAGGTCACGACCAGCACAAGGCTGAAGACAAGGGTGGCGACCTTGAACGGGATCATGCGGAGATCTGCTCCTTCAGTTCCTCGATCACTTTGACCCACAGATCGGGCGGCTGCGCACCGGGCACGGCATGTTTGCCGGCCACGATGAAGGTAGGTACGGAATTGACGCCCATCTTGCGGCTGTGGGCGTCGCGGGCGCGGATCTCATCCCGGTCGCTGTCCGAAGCCAGAAGGCGCAGGATCACGGCGGCGTCCATTTCAATCGCGTCGGCGATATCGGCCAGAACCTCGTGATCGCCGATATCGCGCCCTTCCTCGAAATAGGCTTTGAAAAGTGCCGAGACAGCGGCTGTCTGCCGCCCTTCGATGCCTGCCCAGTGGATCAGGCGGTGGGCATCCAGCGTGTTGGGCGTGCGCTGCATCTTTTCGAACTGGATCTTCAGCCCAGCCTTTTCGGCATGTTCCACCACGGGGGCATAGGCCCGCACGGCCCCGTCCTTGCCGCCGAATTTCCCCTCCAGATAGGCACGGCGATCCATACCGCCCTCGGGCATATCGGGGTTCAGCTGGAAGGGGTGCCATTCGATCATGAAGGGATGATCGGGCACCTGGGCCAGCGCCTGATCCAGGTGGGCCTTGCCGATATAACACCAGGGGCAGATCGGGTCGGACAGGATATCAAGTTTGATCGTTTCAGCCATGGGTCGCGTCCGGGACAAGGGATTTCAGGGACCGGCGCAAAAGCTTGCCATTGGGGCCGGTGGGCAGTTCGGGCAGATAGATATACATGCGGGGTTGTTTGTAACGGGCCAGGCGCGTGGCTGCAAATGCGGCCAGATCAGCCTCGGGGATGGGGGCGGGACCGGTATAGAAGGCGGCGATCACGCGGGCGTCCTGTTTCACCTCAACCTCGGCGCAGCCGACGGCGGTGATGCCGGGATGGGTGGTCAGCGCCTGCTCCACCTCGATCGGGGAGACGCGATAGCCGCCGGCGTTCATCATGTCATCGGCGCGGCCCAGATAATGGACCTGATCATCGGCAGCCATGATCCCCTGATCGCCCGTCAGGAACCAGTCGCCCTGAAACCGCGCGGCAGTGTCTTCGGGAGCGCCGAGATATTCCAGCATCAGGCCCGGATCGCCCCTGTGCACGGCGATTACCCCCTGTTCACCGCGTGGCACCGGCCCGTGATCACCCAGAATGGCGATCCGGCGGCCCTGCTGCGGTTGACCCAAGGCATTGTCGCGCGCCGGATGATCGGGAGAGGCGGAGATAAAGGTGGAAATCTCGGACATGCCATAGGCTTCATAGACCGGTTTGCCGGTGGCGTCCTCCCAGGCGGTTTTGAGGGTGGGCGAGAGCTTCTCACCGGCGGAAAGCGCATGGCGCAGGGCTGGCAAGTCGAGCGTGTCATGCTGCTTGAGGATCTGGCGGTAAACACCCGGAGCCGCTGCGAATATCGTGGCTTCATGTTGTCGAAGCAAAGCGGGGATATCCGCAGGAGCGGTGCCCGGTGCGGTGATCAAGGCGGTTGCGCCCATGGTCCAGGGATCCATGACGCCGGTGCCCAGCGTATAGGTCCAGTTGAAGGCGCCCGCATGTAGCAGCCTGTCTTCTGCCGTCAGCCCGTACCAGCCCCGCATCATCATCTGGCGCGCCCAGATGGCGCGATGGGCATGAAGCACCGCGCGCGGCTGGCCTGACGTGCCCGAGGTATAGACGATGTAACCGGGCCGGTCGGGATCACCCATCGCAAAATCCGCAGGTGAAAGCCTGTGCATCGGCTCCAGCGCCGAGGCATCCAGCCTCGCGGGATGACCGGGGCAGGGCACGCCCGGCTGGTGCAGGATCAGCGCCGGGTTCAGATCGGCGATGATCCGCGCCACCTCGGCTTCGGTCAATTGGGACGAACTGGGGACCGGCAAAAGCCCCGCTGTAATGGCCCCCAGATAGGCCAGCGGAAATTCCGGCGTGTTGCCCAGACGCAGAAGGACGATATCACCCGGCATCAAACCCAGGGTCAGAAATCCGGTGGCAATGCCGCGTACGGCCGCTTCGATCTGGGCATAACTCCAGTTCTCGGCACCGTCCCGGCCCAGTACGGACAGGGCGATCTTGTCAGGCTGGTTTTTTGCGCACGACAGCACATGCGCGGCCATATTAAAGGGCGCGGGGCAAGGGGCAGGCGGGCCTTGATCGAAGACGGAGTCCATGGTCCACCGCTAGCCGTACCTGCACGGCGTTGCAAGGGCGCGCGGTGCCGCCTATAGATCAGGACATGAGTTCGAAAGACCCACGCGCATTGATCCGCATCGCCCGCGCAAGCGGCGAGGATGCCTTGGCCGAGCCCCTTGATCTGGGTGCGCGTGTACGCGCGCTCCGCAAGGCACGGGACTGGACGCTGGAACAGGCCGCCAGTCAGGCGGGGCTGGCCCGGTCGACCCTGTCGAAGATCGAAAACGGTCAGATGTCGCCCACCTATGAGGCGCTCAAGAAGCTGGCGGTGGGGCTTGAGATTTCGGTTCCGCAGCTGTTCACCCCGCCGCAGGACGATCGTGTGAACGGGCGAATGGCAGTGACCAAATCGGGCGAGGGTTCAGCCCATGTGACTGCCACATATGAGCATGAGCTTTTGGCCGATACCTTGAGCAAGAAGCAGATGCTGCCCTATCGCGCGCGGGTGCGCGCGCGGTCGATGGAGGAATTCGACGGCTGGGTGCGCCATGATGGCGAGGAATTCCTCTATGTGCTGACCGGCGTGATCAAGCTTTATACCGAGTTCTATGAACCGGTTGAGATGCGCCGGGGCGACAGCGCCTATTACGATGCAACGATGGGCCACAATGTCGTATCCGTCAGCGACGAGGATGCAACAATCCTGTGGGTGACGTCTTTGGCTTAAGCCTCGGAACGTGCGCGGAAATCGAAGGCTTCGCGCGCAAGCTGTTCGACGAACAGGAAATCGTCCAGTTCTTCGCGTGCTTCGTTCAGCGTCAGGTCGTGGGTATCTGCGAGATAGGCCTCAAACCGCGCCCGGTCGGTTTTGGCAAAAGGCATCGCCCCATCATCAAGGTTTGGGAAGCGGTGCTTGATACGGGCAAACCATTCGCCCCAATTCATTGTCAGATCAGACCAGGTCATAGTACTTCTCCCTATGGCTCCCGATCCGTGACTTGGCGAAGGTCCGGACTTGTTCGCGCTTGATTATGCGACAGCATTTGGCGCTGTCTGCATTAAAATCAAGCAGAATCTGAATCGAAAAGCGGACGAAGGGTCAGATGTGCGATACCGACGGCTGCGATCTGAGCCAGAATGAAGAGCGGAATGTGACCCGGATAGATACCGGCGAAGGTGTCTGTAAAGCCCCGTGCGATGGTCACGGCGGGGTTGGCGAAACTGGTGGATGCGGTGAACCAGTAAGCCCCGGTGATGTAGAGCGCGACAAGCGTGGGCACGGCATCCGGGCGGCTTTTCAGCCCGCCGAAGATTACGAACAGTAGCCCGAACGTGGCCACGGCTTCGGCGAACCATTGCGCGCCGCCGGTGCGGTGCATGGTGGTTGAGCTTTGCAAAAGCGCCAGATCGAACATCCCATGCGCGGCCCAGACGCCCAGAACCGCGCCGATGATCTGCACCGCCACATATTGCAGCGCAAGGGAGGGTGCGATCTCGCCCCGCAGCAGGAAGGCAAACGTCACGGCGGGGTTGAAATGCGCGCCTGAGATCGGACCCAGAACGGTGATGATCGCATAAAGCATGCATCCGGTGGCAATCGCATTGGCCAGGAGCGCCAGCCCGATAAGATCGTTTGAGAGCTGTTGGGCCATGATGCCCGAACCAACCACACTGATCAGAAGAAGGGCGGTGCCAAGGGCTTCAGCGGCAAGTCTGCGGGCGGTCATGGCAGTTTCCCGATCTGGTTCAGCGCGTTCTGAAGGCCCGCGCGGTCTTCGGACAGGGTGTCGAGAGGGAGAGACAGAAATGCCTCCGCCCGGCGGCGCAGAGTGTCATAGGCATCTGCGAACGCCTTGGGTTGATCCGCTGCCGTGGCTGCGGCCGGGTCTTCCACGCCCCAATGGGCGCGCACGGGGGCACCGGGCCAGATCGGGCAGGTCTCTTCCGCGGCGGAACCGCAAACGGTGATCACCACGTCCATCTCAGGTGCATCCTCTGCCGCGAATTCATCCCAGCTTTTCGACCGGGCAGCGCTGGTGTCATAGCCATGCGCGTCCAGCAGTTTCAGCGATTGCGGATGGACCTCTCCGGCGGGCTGGCTGCCAGCGGAATACGCGGTCACCCGGCCCGCGCCGTGATGGTTCAGAATGTGTTCCAGAAGGATAGAGCGGGCCGAATTGCCGGTGCACAGAACCAGGATATTCATGGGTCTTCCGTTTGGTGGGCATGTGCGCCTCGCTGTAACAGCCCCTCTGTAACAGTTTTACGACAGATGGGCGTCAATCCGCCTCGGACCACCAGACATGGGGCATCCATTCCACACCGTCGCCATAGACCGGCACTGTGTCAGGGAATTTCAGATGCGCGGCATGGGCGATGCGGCCCACGTCGAACTGCCAGATCGGGATGACATAGCGCCCGGCCGTCAGCACCCTGTCGAGCGCGCGGACGGCGGCCTGAAACTCTTCGGCCCTTTCGGTGTTCAACATGGTGTCGATCATCGCATCCACCGCGGGCGAGGCCACACCCATCAGGTTGCGCGTACCTTCTCTATTGGCGTTTTCGGACCCCCAGTAAAGCCGCTGCTCGTTGCCCGGCGACAGCGACAGATCGCGGCGGAAATCGGTCATGTCGAAATCCAGCGCGGCGATGCGTTCATTATACTGCGCATCATCCACCACAGACAGGGTGGTGGCGATACCCAACCGTTCCAGCGCCTGGACGTAAATGTTGATCATTGTCTGCAGATCGCTTGCACCCTGCCGCAACAGGATATCAAAGGTGAAAGGTTGCCCGCTGGCGTTTGTCAGCACACCCTCGGTGACGGTCCAGCCCGCCTCGGCCAGAAGCCGCGTGGCTTCGCGCAAGTTCCCACGGTTGCGGGCGCTGCCATCGCTTTGGGGCAATACATAGCCGTCCAGAGCGCCAGGGGGCAGGTCATCGGCGAAAGGCGCAAGCAAGGCGCGCACACGGCCTTCGGCGGGGCCGGGGCGCATGGCCAAGGCAGAGTTCGAGAAATACGAGGTGATGCGCGGCTGCACGCCGCCCGTCATCGTGTCGTTGATGAATTCGAAGTTATACGCGTGGATCATCGCGGCGCGCACGCGCCAGTCGTCAAAGGGCGGTTTGCGGGTGTTCATCACGAAACCCGTCATGCCTGACGGTTTGGAGTGCGGAATTTCCGATTTGATCACACGGCCATCGCGGATAGCCGGGAAATCATAGCTCGAAGCCCATTTTTCCGCGTTGAATTCCCGGACTGCGGTCAGTTCGCCGGCCTTGAACGCCTCGAACAGGACGGTCTGATCTCCGAAAAACTCGATCCGGATCGTGTCGAGGTTTTGCGTGCCCCGGCGCAATGGCAGGTCGCGACCCCAATAGTCGGGGTTGCGGTTCAATTCAAGAAACCGCCCGGCCTCGAAATCCCGGGGCACATAGGCGCCGGTGCCGATGGGCACCTGATCAAGGCCGGACTGGGTGAAATCCGCGCCCTCCCATTGCGCCTTTTTCAGGATCGGACGCAGGCCTGCGATCAGCGCCAGTTCGCGGTTGGCCTCGTTAAAGCGGATGCGCACGGAACGGGGTCCGGTTTGATCGATCCCGTCGATCCGGCCCCAAAGCCCGCGATAGCGCAGGTGGCCCACGGTCCCCAATGTCTCGTAGGACCAGATAACATCTTCGATCGTGACGGGAGTGCCGTCCCAGAACCGGGCCTCCTCCCGCAGGGTGAATTCGACCCAAGACCGGTCTTCGGCGGCTTCCACTGATTCGGCCAGAAGCCCGTAAAGCGTGAAGGGTTCGTCCCAGGATCGGCCCATCAGACCCTCGTAAGACAGAAATCTCAACTGCCAGGGTGGGGTGCCTTTCGGGATGAACGGGTTGAGGCTGTCGAAGCCACCGGTATTGCCAAAGACAACCCGCCCGCCTTTGGGCGCGTCAGCATTGACATAACTCAATGACACAAAATCCGGTGGAAGCGCCGGGTCGCCATACATAGCTATGCCATGGCGTGGCTCGGCCCCTGCCGGAATCGCCGCGAGAATCGCCAATCCGGCGAGCGCCGCACGCAGATTTGCTGAGAAAAAAACTGATGTCACTTCGGCAACAATCCTGCTCGGACCCTATTTTATTATGCCCTGAGCGTAGCGGGACAGTTATTGATTTTCAAACTTTTAGCTTGGATGCCGCGGGGGAATTGCCTATAAAGGGGTTACTGCTCGATAGGTTTCTTGCCTGTATGAAACCTGCCTCAATAACTTAACGCCCGCTTCGTGCGGGCGTTTTTTTTTGGCTCAGCGCCAGGTGGCGTCCAGGACGCGCATCCAGTTTTCAAAACAGATCTTTTCGATCAGCCCGGCAGGGTATCCATGACGCTGCATAGCGTCAACGAGACGGGGCAGGCCGCCCGCATCGCCGATGGGTTTGGGCACGACCGCGCCATCAAAATCCGATCCCAGTGCGACGCAGTCGCTGCCTGCCTTGGCCATCATGTGATCCAGATGGGCCAGCATCACATCAAGCCCCAGTTCGGGCAGCATCTTGCCATCGGCGCGCAGCATGGCGGTGGCGAAGTTCAGGCCCGCAATGCCGCCCGTCTCGCCAATGGCGCGCAGCTGATCGTCTGTCAGGTTGCGGCTGTGGGGGCAAATCGCGTGGGCATTGGAATGGGTGGCGATCAGCGGATCCTGACTGCTGCGCGCCACGTCCCAGAAACCCGCTTCGGTGATATGCGACAGATCCAGCGCGATGCCCCGTGCGTTGCACTGCGCCACCAGATCAAAGCCCAGAGGGGTCAGCCCACCACCGGTATCTGGGGAAGAGGGGAAGCGGAACGGCACGCCTTCGCCGAAAGCTGTCGGTCGGCTCCAGACCGGCCCGAGGGAGCGCAGCCCCATCTCATAAAGCCGGTCCAGCATGGCGAAATCGGGATCAATCGGTTCACAGCCTTCCAGATGCAGGATGGCTGCGATCTGCCCTGTGTCCGCGCAGGCGCGGATCTGATCGGTTGAGGTGCAGATGGTCAGATGGCCCGCCTCCTGCAGGGCCAGAAGGTATCCGGCCTCGATCAGGGCTGTCTCTTGCGCGGGCTCCAGATCAATGGCCGGTGGCAGCGGCAAATCATAGCTGTCCTTGCGCATCTCGGCGGTCAGTGCGGCCAGATCGCCCTTGGACGGCACCCAGATCGCGAAGAACCCGCCGACCATTCCACCCCGTTGCAGCTTGGGCAGGTCGATATGTCCCGGCAACCCGGTATCAAACCCGGCGATCCCGTCACGGCGCAGAAGCTGGGTCAGAAGGTCGTTATGGCCGTCAAAGATTTTCATGAGCTGTCCTTTCGGAGGCGGGCGGGTCTCGTCTTACCCATCCTATGGGGCGATGGCCGGGTCAAGCCGGGGCCGCAAGCGACTTCGGCCCGGCATGGGCAAAAGCCGCCGACCACGGAAAATTGCGCGCAAGGGCTGTTTTCTTTGCAGGTGCAGCATGTCACTCTGACTGCAAACCAATCTGGAAGGAATGTCTTATGTCTCTGACGGGAAAAACTGCTGTCATCACCGGGTCGAATTCCGGGATCGGGCTGGGAATTGCGTGGGAGCTGGCGCGCGCAGGCGCAGATGTGGTGCTGAACTCCTTCACAGACCGGGACGAGGATCATGCCATCGCGACAGAGATCGCCCAGGAAACAGGCGTGTCCGCGCAATATATCAAGGCGGATATGTCGAAGGGCGATGAGTGCCGGGCGCTGATCGAACAGGCCGGTGCCTGCGATATTCTGGTGAACAATGCCGGTATCCAGTATGTCTGCCCAATCGACGAATTTCCGGTCGACAAATGGGACGCGATTATCGCGATCAACCTGAACTCGGCGTTCCATACGACGGCGGCCGCCCTGCCGATGATGCGCAAGGCAGGCTGGGGCCGGGTGATCAACATTGCCTCGGCCCACGGGCTGACGGCCTCGCCCTACAAGGCGGCTTATGTGGCGGCCAAGCACGGGATCGTGGGCATGACCAAGACCGTGGCGTTAGAGACCGCACGCGATCCGATCACGGCGAATGCAATCTGCCCCGGCTATGTGCTGACCCCGCTGGTCGAAGCGCAAATCCCGGACACGATGGAGAAATACGACATGGGCCGCGAAGAGGTGATCGAGAAGGTGATGCTGGAACGCCAGCCTTCGAAGGAATTCGCGACCGTGGAACAGCTGGGTGGCACGGCGGTATTCCTGTGTTCGGATGCGGCCGCGCAGATCACCGGCACGACGATCAGCGTGGATGGCGGGTGGACCGCGCTATGAGTGATGAACCGACAACGCCCGTTTCCCTTGTTGTGGAAGAACGTGACGCAAGCGACGCCCGCTTTCGCGCAGTGCTGCTGGATCGCGCCACGTTCCGCGACGTGTCGATGACGGATACGCATTTCTCCGACACCACCCTTGCAGGGAGCCGGTTCGACAATGTGAACCTGTCGGAGGCCCGGCTGCGCAATGTGCGGATGGAGGACGTTCGTATCGACAATGCCAACCTGACCAATGTGTCCATCACCAATGCCAATATGTCCGGCATGACGATCAACGGCATTCTGGTCAGCGATCTGCTGGACAAGTGGATGACAGAGTGACCGCACGGCGCATCAATCTGGCTCTGCAGGGCGGCGGCGCGCATGGTGCGTTCACCTGGGGCGTGCTGGACCGGCTGCTTGAGGAGGACGATCTTGAGATCGCGGGCATCTCGGGCACCTCGGCGGGGGCGCTAAACGGGGCCGCTTTGAAAGCCGGGCTGGTCGCGGGGGGCCGCGAGGCGGCGCGCGCGAACCTGGACTGGCTTTGGGCACAGGTGGGCGCGGTGCACGACATGCGCATGACCACCTGGATGCGCGGGCTTGAGCCGTCGTTCATCGCGCAGGCCATCGAATATTCAGTGCCATTTTCGGTGGCGGATACATGGTCGCGGATGGTGTCGCCCTACAGCTATGGGCCGTTTTACAAAAACCCCCTGCAATCCATCGTCGAACGGTTCGATTTCGGCCGGGTCTGCGCCGATCAGGGGCCGGATCTGTTCATCTGCGCCACCTGCGTGCGTACCGGCAAGATCCGCATCTTTGACGGTGAAGACATCAGCACCGATGCCATCCTGGCCTCGGCCTGTTTGCCCACGCTGTTTCAGGCGGTCGAGATCCACAACCCCGAGACGGGGGAGATGGATGCCTATTGGGATGGCGGCTATACCGGCAACCCGGCGCTGTTTCCGCTTTTCGCCGATCATCTGCCCGCTGACATCGTGATCGTGAACATCAACCCGCTGGAACGCGACCAGCTGCCGGTCACCCCTCAGCAGATCCAGAACCGGATCAACGAGATCAGCTTCAATTCCTCGCTCTTTCGGGAGCTGCGGGCGATTTCATTCGTTCAGCGCCTGCTGGACGAGGGCAAGCTGGAGCCGGGATCGATGGCGCGGTTGTACCTGCACATGATTGCCGATGACCAGTTGATGAATGATCTGTCCGTGGCCACGAAACTGGTGCCCACCGCGCCGGTTCTGGACCGGCTGAAGCGCGCCGGTCGCGCGGCGGCCGAGCGGTTCCTGGACGAAGACGCCCCGCGTCTGGGGCAAGCCAGCACCGTCGACCTGCGCGAGATGTTTGGCTGAGTTACGCGTCTTCCTCGGCGGAATATACCAGCTTGATGCGCGGCTGACGTTCGAACGGTGCGGGCGCTTCGGCGAAGGCCCGGTTTGGCGCGGGCGCTGTATAGGTCGATTGAAACACCGGCTTGATGGATGTTTCGCCCAGTTCCATCCGATACGCGTCAGAGGCCAGAGGGCCCGCCATCTTGATCGCGCCAAGGATCCGGCTGACGCGGCCCATGTCGCACAGCATCGGCAAAAGTACCATGCGCCCTGGCACATCGGGCGCGCGCTGCAGACTGCGGGCTTTCAGGTCGGCCTCGATAATGGCGGGGGTGTCGAGACAGGCTTCAACGGCCGAGGTCATGTCCTGCCTGCCGGTGCTGCGGAAGAAGGACGAGATCGGCATGCCGCGCACCTCCATGCCCGCAAGCTGGGTCCAGTCGCTGCCGGCGATGCGAAACCGCGCGACACCGGGCGCGATGCGTTCCAGAATGAAGACATGTTCCAGCACATCGACCAGCCCGCGGGGATTGATCTGCGATCGTTTGGGCAGGTCATTGCCCGTGCGCAAAGCCGACCAATAGCCTTCGACCATGCGCAGAGGATTGACCTTTTGGCCCAGGCGGAACCTGTCCAGCGGGATGATATTCTCACTTGCTCCATCAGATCTGTGCGTCATCTCATGCTCCCATCACAATGGCGCTGGCGGGTCGTCCGGCGGGGTGCCCCCATCCCGCAAAATCTCGGACGCGCCGCGTCGCGCTGATCGCAAAATGACACAAATTCCTATAAAACTCTCAGCACTTTTGTAACCTTTGGTTAATCCGGCGGCGGTTTTCCGGGGGGTTGCCCTGCGCGGGGCATTTGCTTTAGGTGCGGCCAAGCGAAAGCGGGGGATTTCATGATCAGATCCATGACGGGCTTTGCCTCGGCCAAGGGGGCGCTGGCGCCGTATTCCTGGGGATGGGAGCTGCGTTCGGTCAACTCCAAGGGGCTGGATTTGCGCCTGCGGGTACCGGACTGGATTTCAGGCTTGGAAGCCGGGCTGCGCGCGCAGCTGGGCCGGGCGGTGCAGCGGGGCAGCGTGACCCTGTCGCTGCGCGTCATGCGCGAAGACACCGGCGGTGTGATGCAGCTGAACCGCGCGGCGCTGGAGGCCGTGCTGACCGCACTGGCGGAGGTGGAGGCCGAAGCACTGGAACGCGGAATGACCCTGGCGCCGTCCAAAGCGGCTGATCTGATGAGCCTTCGGGGCGTCCTGGAAACCGGCAGTGACGAGGATGACACCACGACGCTTGCCAAAACGCTTCTGGCCGAAGCCGAAGCACTGATCGCCGATTTCCTGAAGATGCGCGCGGAAGAGGGCGTGGCGCTGGACAAGATCCTGCGCGGCCAGCTTGACCAGATCGCCGTGCTGACCGATCAGGCCGCCGCGCTGGCCGAGGCGCGCAAAGACGACATGGCGCAGGCGCTCAAGGCCAATCTGGCGCGCGTGATGGACAACACAGACAGCGCCGATCCCCAGCGCGTGGCGCAGGAACTGGCCCTGATCGCCGTGAAGGCGGACGTGACCGAGGAAATCGACCGGCTGCGCGCCCATATCGACGCGGCGATCACCCTTCTGGACGAGGCGGGCGCGGTCGGCCGGAAGCTGGATTTCCTGATGCAAGAGTTCAACCGGGAGGCCAACACGCTTTGTTCCAAGTCGCAATCGACCGATCTGACCGCCGTGGGGCTGTCGCTGAAGGCGGTCATTGACCAGATGCGTGAACAGGTCCAGAACGTCGAATAAGGGGACAGCATGAGCAAGCGTCGCGGACTTCTGATTATTCTCAGCTCGCCTTCCGGGGCGGGTAAATCCACGCTCGCGCGGCGGCTGCGCGACTGGGATCCGACGATCGTGTTCTCGGTCTCGGCCACCACCCGCGCGCCCCGTCCGGGGGAGGTGGATGGCACAGACTATCGCTTTACCAGCGAGGCCGAGTTCAAGACGATGGTGGCTGAAGGTCAGATGCTGGAACATGCGCATGTCTTCGGCAATTTCTATGGCTCTCCCATGGGGCCGGTGCAGGACGCCATCGAAGACGGCAAGGACGTCCTGTTCGATATCGACTGGCAGGGCGCGCAGCAGATCGCCAATTCGGCGCTGCAGGATCATGTTCTGTCGATCTTCCTGCTGCCACCGTCCATTTCCGAACTGCATCGCCGGCTGGTTGACCGCGCTCAGGATGATGCCGCGACCATTGCCCGGCGCATGTCCAAAAGCTGGGACGAGATCAGCCATTGGGACAGCTATGACTATGTGCTGGTCAACGACGATCTGGACGCCACCGAAGCGCGGCTGCAAACCATCGTCTCGGCCACGCGCCTGCGGCGCAGCCAGCAGCCCGGCATGCTGGACCATGTGCGTGCCCTGCAAACCCAATTCGAGGATTTGACATGACCATCTATGCCCTTGGCGACAAAACTCCGCAGATCCATCCCGACACATGGGTGGCACCTGATGCCAACCTGATCGGGCTTGTGGTGCTGGAAGAAGGCGCCTCGGTCTGGTTCGGGGCGACGATCCGCGCCGATCACGAGGAAATCCGCGTGGGCCGTGGATCGAATGTGCAGGAAAACTGCGTGATGCATATTGATGCTGGTCTGCCGCTGAGCATTGGCGAAAACTGCACCATCGGCCACAAGGTCATGCTGCATGGCTGTACCATCGGCAACAACACCCTGATCGGGATGGGGGCCACGGTGCTGAATGGTGCCAGGATCGGCAATAACTGCCTGATCGGGGCAGGGGCGCTGATCACCGAAAACAAGGTCATCCCCGATGGCAGCCTTGTGATGGGCGCGCCAGGCAAGGTCGTGCGCGAACTGGATGACGCCGCCATCAAGATGCTGGAAGGCAGCGCCCTGCATTACCAGCAACAGATGCGAACCTATCGCGACAGCCTGAAAGCGCTCTGACCCATGCCGCATGCCGATCTGAAATACTCCGCCGATCTTGAGATCGACGCGCCCGCCCTGCTGGAAGGGATCGAAGCGATCCTGCAACGCCATGACCCCGGATCGGGCGATTGCAAGGGCCGCGCGTATCCTGCCGCGATCAGCCATCACCGGCATCTGATCGTCGATATTTCACTACTTCCCAAAGCCCATCGCGACGCGGCTTTCATGGCCGCCCTGCGCACCGATCTGGCGAACTATCTGAAAGACGCGCTGCCGCGCCCCTGCTGGATGTCGCTTGAGCTGCGTTTCAGCGGCGAGAACTATGTGACGGAGTTTCTGGAATGAGCCGCAATCACAAGGGCTCTCTCATCCGCCCGGTGCCGCTGCCTGAAAGCGCCAGCGCGCCTGTCGTCACGCCTTTGTCGCCTTCGGTGGTCTATTCCAGCGACACGCCCGATGCGCTGGATGCGCAATATGAAGGCCGCGTGCATGGCTATACCTATGCGCGCGAAGGCCACCCCAATGCCGATGTGGTCGCGCGCCGAATGGATGCGCTGGAAGGCTATGAAAACGGCATCGTTCTGGGGTCGGGCATGGCGGCGGTTTCGGCCGTGCTGCTGGGGCTTTTGAACACCGGAGATCATGTGGTGGGCGGCAACCAGCTTTATGGCCGGTCGCTGCGCCTGATGGCAGAGGATTTGCCGCGCATGGGCATCACCACCACGCTGGCCGATCCCGGCGATATCGCAGCGGTCAAGGCCGCGATCCGCCCCGAAACCAAAATGATCCTGGTCGAAGTCGTGTCGAACCCGACGCTGCGGCTGGCCGACATCGAAGGCATCGCGACACTGGCCCGCGACAAGGGGCTTCTCTTCGTGGTCGACAACACGTTTACCACCCCGCGCGGCTTCCGGCCTGTCGATTGGGGCGCCGATATTGTCATCCAGTCACTGACCAAGCTTCTGGCGGGTCATTCCGATGTGACATTGGGCTATGTGGCGGCGAAAGACCCGGGTCTGAACGACCGGATGCGCGTTTTCGCCGTGACCACTGGCATGACGCCCAGCCCCTTTGACTGCTGGCTGGCCGAACGCGGCATGCTGACTTTCGATCTGCGCTTTGACCGCGCGCAATCCACCGCGCGGCTGCTGGCCGATCATCTGGCCGCGCTGCCGGGGGTCAAACAGGTGCTATATCCAGGCCGCACCGATCACCCCGATCACGCCCGCGCCACGACGCTTTTGGGCGATCGGAGCGGCAATATGGTCAGTTTCGAGCTGAAGGGCGGCCGCGCCGAGGCAAATGCGTTCACCCGTGCCGCGCAAGGACTGAGTTTTGCGCCAACGCTGGGGGATGTGGGCACGACGCTGTCGCATCCCGCGTCCTCTTCTCACCGGGCGTTGACGCCTGAGGGGCGCGCGGCCCTGGGCATTTCCGAAGGGTTCTTCCGCGTCTCGGTCGGGCTGGAAGACCCCGACGCGCTGCTGGGCGTGTTCTCCACCGCGGTGGCCGAGGCTACGGGGCAGGGATAACCCATGACCGGATCCGCCAGCATCATCAGCGCCGCCTTGGCCGCCGTGCCGATGCCCGCCTTGCTGGTCGATCGCACCGAACGGATCGTGGCGGCCAATGCCGATGCGCAAACCCTGCTGGGCCCGCAGATCGAAACCCGCCATTTCGCCACCATCCTGCGTCAGCCTCCGATACTGGATGCCATCGAAGCCTGTCTGCGCGACAGCCTGCCCAAGACCGCGCCGTTTCTGTCGAATGACGGCGCGCAGGACACGACCTTTACCGCCACCTGCCGCTTTGTGCCCGGCGTGGGTGCGCGCGAAGCGGGCGGTGTTCTGGTCAGCTTTCAGGATATCACCCATGTGGAACAGGCCGGCCAGATGCGCCGGGATTTCGTCGCCAATGTCAGCCATGAACTGCGCACGCCGCTAACGGCCCTGATGGGATTCATCGAAACCCTGCGTGGCCCTGCCAAGGACGACCCAGAAGCGCGCGCGCGGTTCCTGAACATCATGAAGGGAGAGGCCGCGCGCATGAACCGGCTGGTGGGTGATCTGCTCTCGCTCAGCCGGGTGGAGGGGGAGGAGCGTATTCGCCCCACCACGCGGGTGGACCTTGCGGCGCTGCTACAGTCCACGATCCGCAGCCTGCGACCCCTTGCCGACGAAGCCGGGACGACGATCACCTTTGAGGGCGGTGACACACCGCTGATGATCCCGGGCGATGCCGACCAGTTGCAGCAAGTTTTCACAAACCTGGTGGAAAATGCGATCAAGTATGGGCACAAAGGCGGCCACGTGACGATCAGCCTGACCGAAAGCGACCGCGACGGGGCCCTGCGAGGGCCTTCCGTGCGGGTGCAGGTGGCCGATGACGGCCCGGGCATCGACCCGGTGCACCTGCCGCGCCTGACCGAACGGTTCTACCGCGCCGACAGCCACCGGTCGCGGGAACTGGGCGGCACGGGGCTGGGCCTGGCCATCGTCAAACATATCGTGAACCGCCATCGCGGGCGTTTGCGTGTGTCGAGCGAATTGGGCGAAGGATCGGTGTTCACCGTCATCCTGCCGAAATAGATACCGGGCATCCGGGCTTGGAAGATGGGGAACGGGCCTCTAGGGTCGCGCCAGTGCGAATCCGGTGAAATATGGGAAACCGTGCATGGAAGACACAGCAGACATCGCAGAGGTGGCAGAGATCGACACCGCCAAGATCAGCGCGCGGCACGTGAACGTCTTTTACGGGGACAATCACGCCATCAAGGATGTCAGCGTCGATATCGCCGACAAGACGGTCACGGCCTTCATCGGCCCGTCAGGCTGCGGGAAATCGACATTCCTGCGCTGTATCAACAGGATGAACGACACAATTGATGTGGCACGGATCGAAGGCGATATCCTGCTGGATGGCGAGGATATCTATGACGCTAAGGTCGATCCGGTGCAGCTGCGCGCCCGTGTAGGCATGGTGTTTCAGAAACCCAACCCCTTTCCGAAGTCGATCTATGACAACGTGGCCTATGGGCCGAAAATCCACGGCATGGCCAAGAACAAGGCCGATCTGGACGACATCGTCGAGCGCGCCTTGCGCCGCGGCGCCATTTGGGACGAGGTGAAAGACCGCCTGCATGAGCCCGGCACCGGGCTGTCGGGCGGCCAGCAGCAGCGGTTGTGCATCGCGCGGGCCGTCGCGACCGAGCCAGAGGTCTTGCTGATGGACGAGCCATGCTCGGCGCTGGACCCCATCGCCACCGCGCAGGTGGAA
>NZ_JXYH01000019.1 GCF_001262635.1 Aestuariivita boseongensis | reverse complement strand
CAATCAGATCGGGCTGCTCAACCGCCCAGCATGGTGCGTCAGTTCCGTAATTGCCAGGGAATGAGGGAACTTTTCCCGCGTTCGCGCGTCTACACTCACGTTACTGGGTTTTCTTTTACCGGAAGATAGGCGATGACTTACAAAGGTGGTCGATTTTGCGCATGTGTGCATCTCATTTCGACGCCCGTTCAGTTTTCTGGTGCGTCACCTGTCTTCCCATTTGCACTCCAAAGTGGATTTGCCTATCATAAGTGTGGCTTAGGGTTGAATTTTGGTTTTTTGCAGCCCTTCTCGAGCGAAGATCGCGTTGGTTACCAAGAAAATCGAGCAAACCTAGGGAGCGGGGGCCTCGTCTTTGAGCCAGCCTATTAAAATCGTCCATGTAGACGACGACGAAGATATTTTGACACTAACCAAGATGTCGCTGGAGTATTTTGGCAACATGGCGGTCTCTCAATTCACGTCAGGTCAGCAGGCGCTTGATAATATTGACAGGGTCGAGCCGGACCTTCTTCTTCTGGATGTCATGATGCCCGACATTGATGGGTTCACCTTGCTGAAGAAGATCCGGGAACTGCCCAAATTTGCGGGGATCGAGGCGATTTTCATGACCGCAAAGGCAGAGATGGTCAGCGCAGAGAGAGCGCGTGAACCTGGTGTCCTTGGAATGATCGTCAAACCTTTCGATACACCGACCCTGCCGCAGGTCATCCTCGACCTATGGAAAAAGTCCGAGCGATAAGCGGAAGCTATTCCTGAGGGCCCTGCATTGTGCGGTCAGGCGAGGATCCATGTGAAGCTGTGAGGCGGACGCCCCAGCAGCGGTTAACAGGCCGTTGAAGATGCGTTGGCCGACCAGTGCCGCCCAAGTCTGCAGCCGCATTGGCGTCTCATTTTTTCAGAAAGCCGCAGCAGCGCTTGCGCTGAGATGCTTCAGTTCTCCCAAGTGATTGCGCCGCCCATCAGGGTGATTGCGGCCCGCGCCTGATCGATCTCTTCCGCGTTGGTGGACTCCAGATCGCGATCCATAACGACGATATCCGCCAGAAGGCCCGGGATCAGGCGGCCCAGGCGGTGATCCTCGTAGCCTGCATAGGCACCGCCAGCGGTATAGCCGTGCAGCGCCTGCATCAGGGTCGAGGCATTGTCAGGATCACCTTTTTTCCAGGCGCGCCGGGTCATGGCAGCCTTGACTGATCGCATGGGGTCAAGATCCGCCACTGGCCAGTCGGACGCGAAGGCAATCGGCGTGCCCTGCGCCCGCAGATCATCCAGGGGAAAGGCCCACGGCCAGCGGTCTTCGCCCACACGCGCCGTCCAGGGCAATAATGGGAAGTCCATCGCACCCGGCGGGTGCGAGGGCTGCATGGAGGCGACCACGCCCAGTTCCTTGAAGCGCGGCAGATCGGCGGGATTCAGAAGTTCCACATGTTCGATCCGGTGGCGCGCATCGCGGGCACCGTTTGCTTCCCGTGCGGCCTGATACCCGTCCAGCGTGTTACGGATGGCCCCGTCGCCAATGGCATGAACGGCGATCTGGAAGCCCAGCTTGTCGGCCTGCGTTGCGGCGTCGCGAAAACGTTCGGGGCTGTGCAGCAAGTCGCCGCGCCATCCCGGCGCATCGGCATAATCATCGACAAGAACGGCGGTCGAGCTGTCGATCACGCCATCCATGAACATCTTGATCCGGCGCGAGCTGAGTTTGTCGCTACCGAAAGTTTCGCGGAATTCGACCGCTTCGGAGAGTGTCGAAATCTCTTTCTCGGGCGTCAGATGGAAGGGGATATCCGTGCGGCACAACAGGCCGCCTTCCTCCTCGATTTGGCGCAGCAACTCCAGCTGATACCGGTTGCCATCCATATTGTGCAGGCTGGTAAAGCCGTAGGAGGCACAGAGGCGCAACCCTTCTTTCAGAACGTCGATATCGTCCTGACGTTCAGCAGCCGTCGGTGCCGAGGGCGGTTCGATGCCGGCAAGCCCCAGCCCTTCGCGCCCGCCCGAGGAGCGCAGCGCCATCACCGGATCGAACGCGCCATGTTCGCGCAGCTCCCCGGTTGCGGTGCTGTCCGGGGCCATCACAACTTCGCTTCCAAACGGGCAGTCATGGCCGTTCAGGATGCCCGCGCGCTCCAGCGCGATCGTATTGGCCCATGCCGTGTGGTGATCCCCGGCGACGAAGATCGCGGGGCGGTCGGGCAGGGCCTCGTCCAGCATCTGCCGCGTCGTGGGCACCCCATCGCCAAACAGGTTGTAGTCGGCCTGTTTGCAGATCAGCAGCGCCTCATTCGGGTTGTCTTGTGCATATCGTTGCAGCTTGTCTCGCAAGGCGGGAACACCGCGGACACCGTCAAGTTGCAGCAGGCGCAGACCAAAAGCGCCCGCGAACAAATGCAGATGCGCTTCGGTCATGCCTGGCATCACCGTACATCCCTGCGCATCGATCCGGCGTGTGCCGGGGCCCGCCAGGGCAGAGATGTCGGCATTCGTGCCCACGGCAAGGATCCGGTCGCCTGCAATCGCGACGGCTTCGGCCCGCGGGACGCTGTCATTCATGGTTAGCACACGTCCGTTGACGATGATGCAATCGGCGGTGGTCATATCGCACGCTCCGCTGGTTTGAGAGAGGCCGTTTCGGCAAAGCTTTCGTCGAAAAGCAGCGCCACCAGTGATTGCGCATCCTCGCGCAACAGCGCGAAGTGATCTTCAAGGGCCATATCGTCATCCTTGATGAAGTCGAAATAGCGCGCGGACCACCGATCATACATCAGCTGCGCAAGGAAGTCGTAATCCGGGGGCGCGCCAGTATGCAGCTTGATCTCGTAATCGGTCAGATAGATTCGGATCAGCCGCAAAAGCTCGCGGTCCGAGGCCGCGAACTCCCGTTGAAACTCGGAATTGGGTCGTCGGATATTAGCGGATTCCGCGTATCGCCAAACCCGTTTGCCTGCGATGCGCATGGTGTTTTCGGTAATCTCGCAGAAGAGATCGCCCAGGATGTTTGCAAAAGGAAGCCCCGTCTGACGCGGTTGCGCAAGGTGTTGGATCCGCTCGCGCGCAGTGCCTTCGAACAGCAAGGCGCTGAGGATATTATCCTTTGATCCGAAATAGTTAAATACCGTCGGAGGAGAGATGTCGGCCGCCGCCGCAATGTCGGCCATCGTGGTCGCATCAAACCCGTTCTGATTGAAAAGCTGCCCTGCGATGTGAAGGATCGTCTGTCGTCGCTTGGCCTTCTTGCGCATGCGCAAGCCCGCCTCTTTCGGCGTGGTGTTTGGTCTGATCTCGGGCGAATTGACCAAATCTTGTGCCTTCGATTAAATTTTTTATCTTAATAAAACTTTGTTGTTGACTGCGGCCCCATTGTCAATAGCACTATTGGTTAACAAAACGGGGAGCGGGCCAAGCGCGCATGATCGACATCGACAATGTCACCAAGGTTTTCGGGGCCGGGGATGCTGCGTTTACGGCGCTGTCCGAGGTCAGTGTCACAATCGCCGAAAACGAATTCTTCACCCTTCTGGGGCCGTCGGGTTGTGGCAAGACAACACTTCTGCGCCTGATCGCCGGTTTCGAGCCGCCCACCGCCGGCGCAATTCGGCTGGGCGGGCGCGACATCACGCGCCTTCCGCCAAACCAGCGTCCGGTGAATACGGTGTTTCAAAGCTATGCGCTGTTTCCGCATATGAGCGTGGCGCAGAACATTGCCTTTGGGCTTGAGATGCTGGGCAAGCCTAAAGCGGAGGTGAAATCCACCGTCGACGACATGCTGCGCCTTGTGCGGATGGAGGCGATGCGGGACCGCCGGACCTCGGAAATCTCGGGCGGTCAGCAACAGCGTGTGGCCCTTGCGCGCGCGCTTGCCCCGCATCCCGAGGTTCTGCTTTTGGATGAACCGCTTTCAGCGCTGGACCTGAAGCTGCGCAAAGAGATGCAGATCGAATTGAAGCGTCTGCAAAGCGAAACCGGGATTACGTTCGTGTTCGTTACCCACGATCAGGAAGAGGCGCTGACCATGTCAGACCGCGTCGCTGTCATGAGTGCCGGTGAGATTCTGCAGGTTGGTCCGCCGCGTGATATCTATGAACGGCCTGCCGAACGGTTCGTGGCGAACTTCATCGGGGAATCGAACTTCCTGAACGCCGATCTGGCAGGTGACAGTGTGACATTGGCGGCCGGGGGTACGTTCCCAGTCAGACGGCCGGACGGGGTGCGGGACGGGAAGGTCAGCGTGCTGGTGCGGCCTGAACATATCACTCTGGGCGGCGCGGGTGACACGCTGAGGTCGACCATCGAAAACGTGGTCTATTCCGGCGAAGCCACCGTCGCTCACATGGTTTTGCCGACCGGAGAGCCCATTAAAGCCCGCCTCAGCAATGCCCCCCAGGGCGACGGCGCGCTGCCGGGTGCGGGCAGTCAGGTCACGATTGGTCTGGCCCCGGGCGCCATCACGGTGCTGCGCGACTGATGGCTGAGACGGGTGGATATCTTCCCGGCGCGCTGGAAGCCGAGGCGGAAAAGGCGGATACGCGCAATCGGTGGTTGCTGTCGCTGCCGGCGGTGATCATCATCATCTGCTTTGCAGCCGGTCCACTTCTGGTCATGGTGCTTTATTCGTTTCTGACACCGGGCGATTACGGAAACGTAAAATGGGAGTTTTCGCTGGAAGGCTGGATGAACACGATCGTCCAGCGCGATATCTTTGACGACACGCTGATGTGGGCCGATGCCCATATATCGATCTTCTGGCGATCCTTTTCACTGTCGGTGATCACCACGGTTCTGACCCTGATCTTCGGGCTTCCCACCGCGTGGTTCATCGCAACCCAGCCTCCCGGACGCAGAGAGCTTTGGCTGTTTCTGGTGACGGTTCCTTTCTGGTCGAACCTTCTGGTGCGCACCATCGCCATTCAGGAACTGATCCGAAACGAAGGGGTCATCAATCTGGTTCTTCTGAAGCTTGGCGTCATCGACGCGCCGATACAGATGATGTTCACCGATTTCGCCATCGGTTTTGGCATGACCTATGTGTATCTGCCGCTGATGGTGCTGCCGATTTATGCTGCTGTGGACAAGCTGGATTTCCGTCTGGTCGAGGCCGCGCATGATCTGTACGCCAGCCGCTGGACGGCCTTCCGCCGCGTGATCCTGCCGCTGATCAAACCGGGTATCATCGCGGGATCCATCCTGGTCTTCATTCCATCGCTGGGTGCCTATGTGACGCCACGCGTATTGGGTGGCGGCAAGAACCTGATGTTCGGCAACCTGATCGAGCTGCAATTCGGGGCCGGGCGCAACTGGCCGCTGGGCGCCGCGCTGTCGCTGATGCTGATGACGGCGGTGATGATCGCGCTAATTTATTATGTGCGGGTCACCTCGCGGGATCGGGCCGATGGTTGATACAGCCCCCACAACGACCCCGGCCGAGCAGCGGGCCGCCAAACGTCACCCTGGCCGCGCACCCAAGGGGTATTCCATGCGCACGCTGCCGGGGTTTTCGGTGATCGCGCTGTTCACGATGATCGTGCTTTACGCGCCGATCATGATCCTTGTGATCTATTCCTTCAACGAAGGGACGTCCCTTGCGATCTGGGAAGGCTTTTCTCTCAGATGGTACCGACAGGCGGCGGCGAATGAAGCCGTGCAGGACGCGGCAATCAGGTCGCTTTACCTTGCTTTCATTGCCTCGTCCATCGGGACGGTCGCGGCGACAATGGCTGCGTTGGCCACGACGCGCACCCGGCGGTTCCCGGGAAAGACGATGATCTATGCGCTGATCAACCAGCCCCTGATGGTGCCCGAGATCGTCACGGCCGTTGCCCTTCTGATCGTGTTCGCCACGATCAAGGTTTGGACCGGTCATACCTCGATGATCTACCTGATCGTTGCGCACACTGCCTTTTGTATTCCCTTCGCTTATCTGCCGATCCGTGCCCGGCTTGAAACGATGGACATGTCACTGGAGACCGCCGCGCGCGATCTCTATGCCTCGCCCTGGCTGACCTTCCGAAAGGTGACGCTACCTCTGATGTGGCCCGGTATCGTCGCCGGTCTGATGCTGGCGTTCGTGATCTCGCTCGACACCGTTGTCATTACCGAATTCGTGAAATCCGCCGGGCAGGAGACCTTACCCACCTACATGCTGGGCCAACTGCGCCGCGTCGTAACCCCCGAGGTCAACGCAATCTCGACCGTCATTCTTGCTGCAGGGGCAATCCTTGTAGCGCTGTTTTTCCGCCTGACACAAAGAAAAGGCTGACAATCCGGCCGTAAGAGCCGGAGCATAATAACGACAAGTAATTCAACAAGGAGAGACCAAAATGAAGTTGATGACCCTTACCACAGCCGTTGCGGCGCTTTGCGCGGGGGGAGCCTTTGCGCAAGAACTCAACATCTATAACTGGGGTAACTACACCAACCCGAAGCTGATCGAGAAATTCGAGGCCGAAACCGGCATCAAGGTCACGATCACAGACTATGACAGCAACGACACCGCGCTGGCCAAGGTGAAAGCCGGTGGTCACGGGTTCGATATTGTTGTGCCCTCGCATTCCTATGTCCCGATTTGGATCAGTGAAGGCCTGCTGATGGAAACGCGGCCCGATCAGATGGAAAATTTCGAGAACGTGGCAGATCAATGGGTCGACGTATCCTGGGATCCGGGCCGCCACTATACGGTGCCGTGGCAGTGGGGATCGACCGGCGTGGTGGTGAACACCAAATACTACGACGGTGATATCAACACCTCGGCCATTTTCCTTGATCCGCCCGATGCCCTGAAGGGCAAGATCAACGTGGTGCCGGAAATGGGCGACGTGATGACACTGGCCATCATGTATCACGGCGGAGAGCCTTGTACGGGAGACAAGGAGATCCTGAAACAGGTGCGCGATACGCTTGTCGAAGCCAAGAAAAGCTGGCTTGGCATGGATTACGGCAACCTTGAGAAGTTTGCCAAGGAAGATCTTTGGGCCGGTGTGAACTGGAACGGATCAACCTTCCGGATGCGTCTGCAGAACGAAAACATCGCCTATGGCTATCCTAAAGAGGGCTTCGTCCTGTGGATGGACTCGGTAGGCGTTCTGGCCGATGCGCAGAATGTGGAAGAGGCCAAGACCTTCCAGAACTTCATCATGGCGCCGGAAAATGCCGCGCTGATTTCCGAATTCGCGCGCTATGCCAACGGGATCGACGGGTCCGAGGAATTCATGCCGGAAGATATGAAAACCGCGCCCGAGATCGTGATCCCGGAAGAACTGAAAAACGCAGGCAAATTTACTGAGACCTGTCCGCCGGATGTGCAGCAGCTGTACACACGGATCTGGACGGATCTGCAGAAGTAAAACCTGACAAGGCGCCCGGAAACAGACCGGGCGCCTTTTTCTATCGGACTTTCCATGCCTCTGAGCTTCAAAAACTCCGAAACGCCCGCACCAGTGATGCAGGGCACGCCAGTGCCGCCTGAGTGGCGGGTGCCTGCGGGCGGGTATGACACACCGCCCTTCAACCGCTGGTCATTTCAGAACATGCGCCAGATCGCTCACACCGCAGACATCCGTCGGGGTGACACGGTTTGGGACATGCCGGGTGACGCTCAGGACATGAGCGCTTTGGAATTTCAGGGGTCTTCCGGCCCCACCACCTGGGCGCGGATGCTCGATGACACTTATACCGACGCGACCTTGGTCTGGCTGAATGGGCGCGTCGTGGTGGAAGAATATTTCAACGCCATGGCCCCGCGCAGCCAGCACATCGTCTTTTCCGTGTCGAAAAGCCTGACCTCCGCCGTCGCTGGCTGTCTGATCGGCGATGGGCTGGTCGACCCCACCGCACCTGTGACGGAATATGTGCCGGATTTGGCGCGATGTGCGTGGAACGGGGCCAGCGCGCAGCAAGTGCTGGATATGACCACCGGGGTGGTCTTTGACGAAACCTATGACGACCCGCAGGCCGAGGTCTGGCGACTGGATGTGGCTGCCAACTTGCGACCGGCTCCGCCGGAAATGACCGACCCGCCGGAAACGATCCGCGATCTGATCCTTTGGCTGAGCAAAACCGACGCCGCGCATGGCGCGCGGTTCTCATACCGGTCGATTGAAACCGAGGTTCTGTCGACCATCCTTGAGGCCGCAAGCGGTCAGAATTTTGTGCCGATGATGTCCGAACGGCTCTGGGCGCCGATGGGTGCGGAAGAAGATGCCTATGTCGCGGTCGACAGGGCCTCATTTGCGATGTCGGATGGCGGGATCTGCACCACGCTCAGGGACCTGGCGCGTTTTGGGCGGCTCTTGCTTGAGGATGGTTGCCGCGACGGACAACGGATCATCCCGAAGGCGTGGATCGATGATATTCGCGGGGGCGATCACGGGCTGTTTGATGACGAGCATCGCGACATGTTCCCGAACGGTCGATATCGCAACATGTTCTGGATCCCCGACCGTGAACGCCCGGCGCATATGTGTTTGGGCATTCACGGGCAACACGTCTGGGTCGATCCGGAACGGGGGCTGGTGGCGGTCAAACTGTCCAGCTGGCCCACGGCGCTGAGCGATGAAAGCTTTCTTGGCGACTGGATGGCCGGTGTCGACGCCATCGTCGCCGCCCACGGCTGAGGAGAGGGACCCATGTCAGAAGACCTGATCTACATGACCGCGACCGAGGCGATGCGCCGTTTTGCGGAAAAATCGCTCTCGCCGGTCGAACTGCTGGACGCGCAAATCGCCCGGGCAGAGGCGACAGCCGAAAACGTGAACGCCTTCACTCACACTCACTTTGACGAGGCACGGGATGCTGCCAAGGCAGCCGAAGCGCGCTGGGCCAAGGGGACGCCTGCGGGGTGCCTGGACGGGCTGGCGGTCGCGATCAAGGACGAAAGCCATATCAAGGGCAAACCGACGTCGGGTGGCTCACTGATCATGAAGGATTTCGTGGCCGAACATACCTCGCCCATGAACGAACGTATTCTCAAGGAAGGGGCCATCGTTCACGCGCGTACGGCCACCCCCGAGTTCTCCTGCGCAGGTGTAACCTGGAGCCGGCTTTGGGGCGTGACGCGCAACCCCTGGAACACGGACAAGACGCCCGGTGGGTCTTCGGGTGGATCGGCGGCTTCCCTGGCGTTGGGCACGACAGCGCTGGCGACAGGGTCGGATATCGGCGGTTCCATACGTATCCCCGCTTCGTGCTGCGGTGTCGTCGGGTTCAAACCGCCCTATGGCCGCAATCCGGACGATCCGCCATTCAACCTGGATTTCTATTGTCACACAGGTCCGCTGGCGCGGTCTGTCGCCGACACGATCCTGCTTCAGAATATCATGGCGGGGCCGCATCCTCTGGATATCAGCACGATTTATCCCAAGCTGACGCTGCCCACAGAATATCCCGATATCCGGGGCTGGAAGATCGCGTTGTCGATGGATCTGGATTGTTTCGAAGTGGATGAAGACGTCCGCAAGAACACGTTGGCGGCGGCGCAGCTGTTCCGCGATCTGGGCGCGACGGTGGAGGAGGTCAAGATCGGTTGGCCGCCGGAGATTCTGGATGCCTGCATGGATTACCTGACCCATCTCTTCGGTGGGGCCTTGTCGACGGAACTGGATGAACACGGCGACCTGATGACCAGCTATTGCCGCGACTTCGCCGAGAAAGCGATGGGGTCAAGCGCACAGACTTTCGTGGCCAGTCTTGAGGTTGCCGGTCAGGCCTATCTCAAACTGGGGCCGTTGCTGGAGGAGTATGATTGCCTCATCTGCCCCACCAACGCGTTGCCCGCGGTGCCCGCGGTTTTCGATCCGTCAAAGGATACAGTGCGTGTCGCGGGCAAAGAGGTCCGGCCTGAACTGGGTTGGGTCATGACAACACCCTTCAACATGATGAGCCGCTGTCCGGTCATTTCGGTTCCGTCGGGCTTTGCCGGGAATGCTGTCCCAACCGGCCTGCAGATCGTCGCACCCACCTATCGCGACGAAATCGCGATGCAAGCGGCCATGGCGTTCGAAGCTGCCATTGGCGGGTGGTATGGGAAAGGCCAGCGCCCGTCGGTTTGAAGCGCCGCACCAGCCGTTTTGGGAAGCGCAGCTGTCAGGCGACTCTGCTGATGCCCGCGCGCCGCAAAGGGGCGATTTCGCACGTTATTTAGTGACCAAAGACGCAGGGACTTTGCGACAGGCATCACTCTCTGGTACCATTGAACATCTTTGGGAGTTTTCACCCAGAAAACACGTTACGCCCGTCGCGTTTTTGTCGGTCCTGCAGCGCAGGCCCCGTCACTGGGTGAGGGAAGGACAGAGCGGATGTTCAATCCAACCGCCGTGGTTGCGGCAAGTTTCGGGGATCATCTGGCCGAAACCTACCTGCAGTACTTCTCGGGTCGGAAAGCAGAATATGCGGCGTTCCTGAATGGCTGCGCGCGCATGATGCTGGAACGCCTGGGCAATTCCGACGCGCTTTATCACAATGCCGAACACACGATGATGGTGACGCTGGTGGGCCAGCAAATCGTGCGCGGGCAATTGGTGACCCGCGCTGTTCAGCCCGAGGATTGGCTGCATTTCATTGTCGCCCTGCTGATCCACGACATCGGCTATACCCGCGGGATTCTGCCCGGTGATACCGATACCGAAGCGGTGATCAATGAAAATGGCGACAAGATCACACCCCCGCGCGGTGCCTCTGACGCTTACCTTGCCCCTTATCATATTGAACGTGGGAAGATGTATGCACGCCACCGCTTTGGCCAGTCCAACCTGATTGACCAAGATCGCATCGCCGCAGCCATCGAATTCACCCGCTTCCCGGTTCCTGACGACCCCGCGTATCAGGATACCGAAACCGAACCGGCCCTGTTGCGCGCGGCGGATCTGATCGGGCAGATGGCCGATCCGTTCTATCACCGCAAGATCGGCGGGCTATTTCACGAGTTCAACGAGACCGGATTTGCCGAGAAGCTGGGCTATGAAACACCGATGGACCTGATGGAGCAGTTTCCCAGTTTCTTCTGGCAGCAGGTCCAGCCACTGATCGGTCCTGCACTGCGGCATCTGGAGCAGACCATGGAAGGCAAGCAATGGGTGGCGCAACTTTACAACCACGTCTTTCAGGTGTCTCACCGGGCCAGCTGTCTTGGACCGTTTCCCGGGAAAACCCCGCCCAGGGCGATCGGATAAGTGACCCACGTTCCTGTCGAGCCGTGTGGGTCGCCGCGTCCGTGCAGCAAGGTGGCGCCATCTTCAGAACCGTGAAGAAGAAGGGGTACTGACACCTTCCGGATCGGGGATGGTCGGGGGATTCGTCTGAAAGCAGACCGGGGAATCAGAGTGTCGGTTGCGTGCTTGGATGGCGAACTTGCAAAAAACTTGGACCAGTCCGCAGCAGGCGCGCGTCAGGCTGTCCGTTTGAAAACGGATCTTCGCCATCGGGCTGCCGATACCCAAAAAAACTCAATGATTTTGATCATTTCGATGCCAGTTCTGAAATGACGAGTGGGAATTCCGCTCTATGTAACGGCTTGGCAGGGCGCCCGTTTGGCTGTTGGAGACTGCGTACAAATGGGTATTAACACTCACCTGCCCGTGCGGTATGCACGGAATTGGTAAGGTTCTTTTACCAGAGGAGCGAGGGAAAGAACCTTAGAAACATCTTGGGAGGATCACATGAAGATCAGAACTTTTGCAGCCGCTGCTGCTGCAAGCATCGCCATGACTGCGCCCGCAATGTCGCAGGAAACATTCGAAATGACATCGGCATTTGGCCGCAACCTGCCCATCCTGGGCACCGGTGCCGTGAAATTCGCTGAAAAGATCAACTCGATCTCGGAAGAGGTTGAGTTCGAGCAGTTCGATCCCGGTGAGCTTGTCCCCGCGCTCGAAGCGCTGGACGCCGTGTCCAACGGTTCGGTTGATGCGGCCTATACCACGGCTGGTTACTGGCAGGGCAAACTGCCTGCTGCGGCTCTGTTCTCGGCTGTGCCCTTCGGACCCGAAGCCGGCGAAATCCTGGGCTGGATGATGTATGACGACGGCCGCGAGCTGTATCAGCGCCTGTATGACGAAGGCGGCTACAACGTGCACGTCATTCCCTGCGGCATCACTGCGCCGGAAACATCGGGCTGGTTCAAGAACGAAATCAACTCGGTCGCGGATCTTGAAGGTCTGAACATGCGTTTCTTCGGCCTGGGTGCCGAAGTGATGCAGCGTCTGGGCGTGTCGACCTCGCTGCTGGCCGGTGGCGACATTTTCCCCGCGCTTGAGCGTGGTGCGATTGACGCAACCGAATTCTCGATGCCTGTCGTGGATGCGCGTCTGGGCTTCTACAACATCGCGAAGTTCAACTATTTCCCTGGCTGGCACCAGCCTGCCACGATCTATGAACTGCTGATCAACAAAGACCGCTGGGAAGACCTGTCCGAGCGCACACAGAACCAGATCGAGATCGCCTGTATGGCCAACCTGGCAGACAACTATGCCGAAGGTGAAGCGATCAACTATGCCGCCATGGTAGACAACGTTGAAAACCAGGGCGTCACGATCAAGCAATGGTCGCCGGAAATCCTCGCAACTCTGGAAAGCACCTGGAACGAGATCGCGGGTGAACTGGCCGCAGAAGACGCGTTCTTCAAAGAAGTGTGGGACGACCTGCAGGAGTATCGCGCGAACTACAAGGTTTGGGGCGACAACATCTATCTGCCGCGTCCGCGCAACTGATCCCAAAGATCGAACGAATACTGTCCGGGGCGGCTTGTCCGCCCCGGACATTTGCAGCCAAGTCAGTCCAATATCGCCTGGCTAGGAATTCCGGATCGGGAGAGGGGCCCTGACCATGGATAACACAGACAACATCGTCGCAATTACCGATCCGGGAGAGGTCGGCCGCGCCGAACACACCCGCGGCGACCGGATCGTTGTGCATATCTCAAACCTGTTTGCATGGATCTTCCCCATTCTCATGGTTGCGATCTGCGCGCAGGTGGTCTTGCGAACAGCCGGTTTTAACCAGGCTTGGCTGGATGATTTCCAATGGTGGCTTTACGGCGCTGCAGTGCTGATTGGTATCGGCTATGCGGTGACGACAAACAGCCATGTGCGGGTTGATATCCGGTATGAAAACTTCACCCCTGAGAAAAAGCTGCGCACCGATATCATGGCGCTGGCCTGGCTGTTCTTGCCATTTGTGATCCTGTCGTGGGACGTCACGCTGAGCTATGCAATCATTTCGATCGCGTCGGACGAAGGGTCGGACAGCCCCAACGGATTGCACAATTTGTGGATCCTCAAGACATTCATGAATGTCAGCTTCCTGTTCATTGCGTTTGCGACATGGACAGCTTACGTGCGGACACTGGCCAAACTGATCGAGCCCTTGTGGTGGCGCAAGCTTTTCTGGGCATTGCCATCCACGATGTTCGTGATCAACCTGATCATTTATTACGCGGTCTGGTGGGCAATCTATCTGACCAGCCCCGAAGGTACGACGACCCGAGACGTTGGCCGCCACTGGGTCTTTGATGAGATCGAAGTCGGCAACTATGACATCAAGTACACCATCATCGCGACCGTTCTGGCGACGGCGGTGGTTATCGGCGTGGCGCGCCTACTGGCCCGCCCCAGCAAAGCGTAAGGGCCCATCATGCTTGAATTTCTGGGTCAATTCCTGACGCTGAACGAAATCGCAGTAATTGCGATGTTCGCAACTTTCATCTGGATGCTGTTTCGCGGCATCCCCGTGGCGATGGCGCTTGTGGGGGTCAGCCTTGTCTTTGTGCTGATCGCCGAGTTTTTCCTTGATCCCAACAGATCCCTCTTCCGCGGGATCATCGAGTTCGACCGGACCGGTATCAGCTATCAGCGTCTGCAAGCGCTATCCGGCCGCCTTTTCGGCAGCATCGTCAAGAACCCGGTTCTGGTCGCGCTGCCTATGTTTATCTTCATGGGTCTCATGCTGGATCAATCCGGTGTGGCTCAGAGGATGATGCACTCGATGCAGAAGCTGTTCGGCTCACTGCGCGGCGGGCTTTCGCTGACGGTTCTGCTGATCGGCATCATCCTTGCGGCCTCGACCGGCGTAATCGGTGCATCGGTCACGCTTCTGGGGGTGATGGCGCTGCCTGCGATGATGAAACAGAATTACTCCAAGCCGATTGCCACGGGGACCATCGCCTCGGCAGGGACTTTGGGCATTCTGATCCCGCCGTCGATCATGCTTGTGATCATGTCGGATCAGCTGGCGATCTCTCTTGGCGATCTGTTCATGGGAGCGCTGTTTCCCGGGCTGATCCTGGGTGCACTGTATATCGTTTTCATCGTGATCTATGGCCTGGTCAATCCCAAGGCCATGCCCGCACCGGAAAAGCCCGATGAAGTCACCTGGGAAGACGTGAAAGAGGTGCTTCTTGCGGTCCTGCCGCCGATGTTCCTGATCCTTCTGGTGCTGGGGTCGATCTTTGCGGGCTTTGCCACGCCAACCGAGGCATCTGGCCTTGGGGCGATGGGGGCCACGCTTCTTGCCCTGGCAAACCGCCGTCTGAACTGGACTGTCCTGAAAGAGGTCAGCCGGTCCACGATGAACACTGCAGGTTACATCGTCGGCATCTTCCTTGCGGCGAATTTCTTTGCCTTTGTGCTGCGCCGCTATGGTGGGGATGAAATCGTGCAGAATCTGGTGCTGAACGCCTTTGACGGGCACCCCTATTGGACGGTTGCATTCATCCTGTTCATCGTCTTCCTGCTGGGCTTCCTGCTGGACTGGATCGAGATCACGATCATTATCATGCCGCTGATGCTGCCGATCATCCTGGCGTTGGATCTGGCTGTTCCTGGCTTTGACCAGGTGCGTGACCCGTCTGTCGTATGGTTCGCGATCCTTGTGGCTGTGACGTTGCAGACGTCCTTCCTGACGCCTCCGGTCGGGTTTGCACTGTTCTATCTGAAAGGTGTTTGCCCGCCTGGCGTGTCTCTGGCGCATATCTATAAGGGCGTGGTGCCGTTCGTGATGCTGCAGCTTCTGGGACTTCTGATCGTCTTCGAATTCCCGGCACTGACCACGTGGCTGCCATCTGTCGCTTATGGCAACTAGGCCGAAGGGTTAACGGAAACTCAAAGCGCGCGCGGGAAACCGGGCGCGCTTTTTTTTGGCCTTGTCGTCGCTGCCAGGCTCAGCTGTCCAGCAGAAGCCGCTCACAGTTGTTTCGGTAAGCCTGCGCCGCCGCCCGTGCACTTTGCGCGCGCCTTGCGTCCTGATCGAAGCTGGCCGTCGTCAGAAGCGCAGCATGGGCCATCTTGTTGTCGATCCTGTAGGACAGAACCGCGCGCGCCTTTTCAACCGGCATGCTTGCTTCCATCAGGGACAGAAAGCTGTGCCGTTTGTCCCGCAGGCGGTCGGCTTCACCGTTCTCCAACAGCCAGGCATGTTCCATTTCAGCTGAAAAGCGGCCGACGCATCCAGCAAACACATAGTGAATATCGCTTGTTGCCCAGACGGGCAGTGGTGTCGTTGCAGCCAGACCCGCCATGAGCAAAGTTTTCAAACTGCTCATGACTTAAGCATTGAGCGGTATTTTCAGCCCGTCAAGCGTGCAGTTGGAAAAAATTTACACGAACTGCTTTCATGGCACCGGTGGGATCACTCAGCCGTGGTCTTCGTCAAGGAAGGCTTCAACGGTTGCTGCGGTGCCTGTGGGATCGGTTACGACAAACAGATGGCCATCGTCGATAAGCTCCAGCCGGGCCTTTGGGATCAGATGCGCAAGCAGACGCGCATTGGCCACCGGGATCAGCGGATCATCGGTTCCGGAAAGCACCAACGTTGGTTGCCGCAGGCGCCACAACCACGGAACGCTTGTCCAGCCTGTCATGGCCAGCAGCTGCAGCATGTATCCCGCGTTCGATGACGGGCGCATCCCCGCCGCATGAGCGTTGATCAACGTGTCATCCTGCCGGAACGCGCCGCCATAGATATCCGCCGCGATCGAGCGCATATAGCTTTTGTCCATATACCGTTTGATACTGCCCATTTTCGACAGAACCGCCGGTTTTCCCGGCACCATCGTCCAGCCAGAAGATGTGGCGACCAGCACAAGCTTGCGGCAGAGGCGGGGATATTGCTTGGCGAATTGCTGCGCCAGCCCGCCGCCCCAGCTGACACCGGAGACATCGACCTGATCATGGCCCAGATGTTCCAGCAGATGTTTGGACATCCGCGCCAGCGTGGCAGGGCGATAGGGCAGGGACGGCATGGGCGATCCGCCCACGCCTGGAACGTCAAAAAGGATCGCGCGGCGGTTCAAGGACGTCAGGAAAGGAAACCCCAGTTCCAGATTTGCACCGATGCCGTTGAACATCAGAAGCGGCGGGACGCTGTCA
The DNA here is from genome assembly GCF_001262635.1 of Aestuariivita boseongensis. Taxonomy (GTDB): domain Bacteria; phylum Pseudomonadota; class Alphaproteobacteria; order Rhodobacterales; family Rhodobacteraceae; genus Aestuariivita; species Aestuariivita boseongensis. The sequence continues at coordinate 48,086 of NZ_JXYH01000019.1, read as the reverse complement.
TCGCCATCGCTTATGGCTACGCGCAGCATTTGCCCGCGCACGTCGATTTCGTCGACCCGGATGCCTTCTGGGGGGAGTGTCCGGGTCTTTTCCATTGTGTCGGTGCTCATGCTGCGTTTCGGGTCCTTGCCTGAGGGGATATCAGTCTTCGAAGACATACGTGCCCGGCGCAGGGCCAAGGGCGGGGTTTTTCTTGCTGCCCGGCTTTTTCGGGGCGGCGACTTCTTTGCCCGAGTTTTCCTTCAGCATCGCACCCCAATCCAGCCACCAGCTGCCTTCGTGCTTCTGGGCACTCTCGGCCCAAGTATCGGGGTCTTCCTGCTTGGCGGTGCCCTTCATGTACCACGCCTTGGGATTGCCCGGAGGGTTCAGGAGGCTTTGCAGGTGGCCCGAATTCGACAGGATGAAGGTTGTGTCGTCACCGTAAAGCCGTGCGGTTTCATAGACCGCTTTCCACGGCGTGATGTGGTCGGTCGTACCTGCGATCACATAGGTGGGGTAATGGACCTTGGTCATGTCGATAGGTTGGCCGCCCACGACCATCGCGCCGGGGTTCAGGAACGGGTTGGTGAAGATCATATCAAGGAAATCGCCATGCAGCCCGGCCGGAAGGCGCGTGGTATCCGCGTTCCAGTAGAGCACGTCAAACGCCGGCGGCTCGTTGCCCAGCAGGTAGTTGTTCACCCAATAGTTCCAGATCAGGTCATTGGGCCGCATCCAGGCGAACATCTTGGCCATGTCCTGCCCGTCCAGAACGCCGCGTGCCTGGCTCATCAGCTTGGCGGCCTTGACCGTCTCGGGCGTGACCAGCGCGGCCATGTCATTGTCGGTCGAGGCCATGGTATCCAGAACGCAGACGGCGAGGATGACCGAGTGGATCTTCTCGGCCTCGTCCCGCGCGGCCAGCCAGCCCGCATAGGTCGACAGCGTGATGCCGCCGGAACACGAGCCCATGATGTTGACCGATTTCGCGCCGGTGATTTCAAGGGCTGCTTCGCAGGCTTCGTCCAGCGCCTCGATATAGGTGGACATGTCCCAGTCGCGGTGCTCGGCCGTCGGGTTGCGCCAGCTGATGCAATAGGGCTGGATGCCCTGGGCCAGCAGGAACTCGATCATGCTTTTTCCCGGCGCCATGTCGATCGAGTAGTATTTGTTGATCTGAGGCGGTACCACCAGCAGCGGGCGTTCATGTACTTTGTCGGTATTGGCGGTGTAATGCACCAGCTCCAGCACCTCGTTACGGAAGACGACGTTGCCGGGGGTGACGGCCAGGTTTTCACCCACCTTGAACTTCGAGGTGTCGACCGAAGAAGGCAGGCCGCCATTTTCCGTCATATCGGTGAGCAGGTTACGCAGGCCCTTGATCGCGCTTTGCCCGCCGGTTTCAAACAATGTCTTCATCGCCGTGGGGTTGGCGAAAAAGTTGTTCGACGGCGCCATCGTGTCGACGAAGATCGAGGTGACAAGCCGAGCGCGCGCCGCGTCCTTATCGGGCAGGTCCAGATCGTCCACCATTTTGGTAACCTTGTCCGACCACGCCAGATAGCTTTGCATCAGGCCCTTGGAAATCGGGTTGTTGTTCCAGGCAGTGTCGGCAAAGCGGCGATCCTTGCGATCGGGCGCGATTTCAGAGGATTGCGTGGCGATCTTGGTCATGTCATTGGCCAATTCCATCCATTGGGTCATCATCGCCTGTGGCTGGGACGCCAATGCGCGCACCAGATTGGTGCCGGCGCCGAACATGTCTTCAGCCCGCAGGCTGACCAACGGGTTCAGCGCCAAGGTGTTTTCCGCCGCGTTCTCTGCGATGTCGCGCAGGTTCTTCGACATTTTCGGGTCTTTATCGCTCATCGTCTCGCTCGCTTATGTCTGATCAGGCGCCGGGGCCGGGCACAAGGATCGCCAGCGTTTCGGCGATCAGCGCGGGTTTGTCGGAGCCTTCGATTTCAATCGTGTTCTCGGCCTTCATCAGGTATTGGCCGTTGTCCTTCTTGTCGAAACTCATCAGCGACACGTGCAGGCGCACCTTTGCGCCCACCGGCACTGGCGCCAAAAAGCGCACCTTATCAAGGCCATAGTTCAATGCGGCGGCAGTACCCTTGGGCACGATGCCCAGATCCAGCGACAGCCCCGCAATCAGCGACAGCGTCAGATAGCCATGCGCCACAGGGCCGCCAAAGGGGCTTTCCTTCTTGGCGCGTTCCACATCGACGTGAATCCACTGGTGATCGCCGGTGGAGGAGGCAAACTCGTTCACCGCCTCCTGCGTGATCTCGTGCCAGTCGGAGGTGCCGATTTTCTGGCCCACCATCTGGGCCATGCTGTCGAATGTCAGGTCTGTCATCTTTGGTCCTTCGTCTCAGGCGCTCATTTCCTTGACCGCGGCGTCGCGCAGCTCGCGGCGGAGGATCTTGCCCACATTGGTTTTCGGCATCTCATCCACAAAACGGATATGTTTGGGTTTCTTGTAGCCGGTCAGTTCCTGTGCGCAGTAGTCGCGCACGTCTTTTTCAGTCAGATCAGGATTGGTCCGGGTCAGGAACAGCATCACGGCCTCGCCGCTGGACTTGTCGGGCACGCCCACGCAGGCGGCTTCGTCCACGCCGTCACAGCCGACGGCGACGGCCTCGATCTCGTTGGGGTAGACGTTGAAGCCCGACACCAGGATCATATCCTTCTTTCTGTCGACGATCTTGGTGTATCCGCGATCGTCCATGATTCCGACATCGCCGGACTTAAAGAAACCGTCGGGCGTCATCACCTCTTCCGTTGCGTCCGGACGCTGCCAATAGCCCGCCATGACCTGGGGTCCGCGGATCGCGATCTCTCCGGGCTGGCCGCGCGGGACCTCGTTGCCGTCGTCATCCAGGATCTTGATGTCGACATTCGGCATCGGCAGGCCGATCGTGCCGGAATAGGTATCGGTGTCGGTCGGGTTGCATGTGATGCCCGAGGACGTCTCGGACAGGCCATAGCCCTCGCAGATCGGGCAGCCTGTAATCTCAAGCCATTTCTTGGCCACCGCTTCCTGCACGGCCATGCCGCCGCCATTGGCGATGCGCAGCTGGTCGAAATCCAGCTTGGCGAATTCGGGATGATTGGTCAGCCCGTTGAACAGCGTGTTTACACCGGGGAAGACGTGGAATTTGTACTTGCCGATTTCCTTGATCGTGGCGTCCATATCGCGGGGATTGGGGATCAGGATATTCACGCCGCCGGTGCGCATCGAAAGAAGCGAACAGGTGATGAATGCAAAAACGTGATAGAGGGGCAGCGCGCAGATGAAGGTCAGCTGGCCTTCAATCGGACGCCGGTTTAGACCGGGCTGCATCCAGGCCTCGGACGACAGCAGGTTCGCGGTGACCGTCCGGTGCAGCAGCGTGGCGCCCTTCGACACGCCTGTCGTGCCACCGGTATATTGCAGCACGGCGACGTCATCAGCTGTGACCACGGGCTTTTCCATCTTCTTCGATTTGCCCTGCGCCAGCACGTGGCTTAGCCGCTTGTGGCCCGGCAGACGATAGGGGGGCACGGCCTTGCGGACCTTGCGCACGACGAAATTCGTCAGCATGCCCTTGGCAAAACCTAAAAGATCGCCCACGCCGGTCACGAAGACATGTTCAACCGGAGTGTTGGCGAGAACCTTGTCCAGCGTTTCGGCGAAGTTCTCGATAATGAAGATCGCCTTGGCACCGCTGTCATTCAGCTGATGTTCCAGCTCGCGCGGGGTATAAAGGGGGTTCACGTTCACCGCGATAAAACCCGCGCGCACGATCCCTGCCAGAACAACCGGGTATTGCAGCACGTTGGGCATCATGATCGCGATACGGTCGCCTTTTTGCAGGCCAAGGCTTTGCAGATAAGCCCCCACCGCGCGCGACATTCGGTCAAGATCGCCATAGGTGATGGCCTTGTCCATCAGGACATAGGCCTTGTTGTTTGCGTATTTGGAAAAGCTTTCTTCCAGCAGGTCGATCAGCGATCCGTATTGATCAATGTCCACATGCGCCGGCACATTTGCCGGATAATGTTCTGTCCAGAACCGTTCCATTCGTTAATCCTCCCACGCGATGGACTAACCCTTGGATTTTTCTGTTGGCGCTCCCGCTACGCCACGTTTTTTTGCCATCGCTTGACCCACGATAAAGAGTTTAGTCAACTGATCAAGCCAGAGCGCAACGTTAACCTCTCCGGGAATGGACGAGCTTTATGAAACAACTCAGCGGAATTGATGCCACGTTTCTGTACATGGAAACGGATGAAACGCCCATGCATGTGGCGGGCCTGACGATTTACGATCTGCCAAAAGGGTTCAAAGGGTCATTCCACAAACACTTTACCGAATTCTTCAAGGGGCGTGTGCATCTGGTGCCCATTTTCGGCATGAAACTGGCCAAGACGGCGTTTCAACTGGATCATCCCGGTTGGGTCGATGCCGGCGAATTGGATTTTGATTATCATATCCAGTCGGCCAAATTGCCCAAACCCGGAAACCGGGCGCAATTGGAAGCCATGGTCGCGGAATTGCATTCCGAAAGGCTCGATCGGAAGAAACCGCTTTGGCAATTCACCGTGATCGAAGGATTGGAAGGGCGTCAGGCTGCGCTTTATTCCAAAGTGCACCACGCGGCCATTGATGGCGGGTCAGGCATGGTGATCACGCAAGCCCTTTATGATCTCTCGGAAAAACCGCGCGAGGTGAAGCCGCCTGAACCGAAGGAAGCCAGCCGCAAGCCCACCGACGTGGAACGCGCCATCCTGGGCGTGAACAATGTGGTGTCGAACATTATGCGGCAGCAGCTTAACGTAATCGAAGCCGTGCCGAAAATGCTGAACCAGATGGCGGATATGGTGGCGCCTGTTCTATCTGGGAAAGTGGGTATTCCCCAGCTTCTGGCGCCGCGCACTCCATTTAACGTAACGGTGGGCGCCAAGCGCAGTTTCGCGGCGCGCACGGTATCGATCCTTGATGCGAAAATGATCGCCAAGGCGACTGGCGCCAAGTTGAACGACGTGGTCATGGCCGCAACCAGCGGCGCGCTTCGGACTTATCTGCTGAAAAAACAACAATTGCCTGACGCAGCCCTGGTGGCGTTCGTGCCGATTTCCTTACGCGAGATGGGCAATACCGAGATCCGCAATCAGGTCTTTGGCATGAATGTGCCGCTGGCCACGAATTACGGTGATCCGCTGAAGCGGCTGAAAAAGATCCAACAGGAATCCGGCACGTCCAAAGCCGTGGCAGGGACAGTCAAAGACGCCGCACCGCAGGATTTCACGCTGGTTGGCGCGCCGACGCTGTTACCCGGTCTGATGCAGCTTTACGGCGGCTCGAAGCTTGCCGATTACATCCCGCAGGCGGTCAACCTGACAATCTCCAACAATATGGGTCCGCCGTTCCCGCTGTATTGCGCAGGGGCGCAGGTGACGGCGCTGTATCCGGTTTCGATCGCAACCCATGGCGTTGCGCTGAATGTGACGGTGAACAGCTATAAGGCCAATCTCGATTTCGGAATTACGGCCGATTACAAGGCTGTACCCGATGTGGATGAGTTTGCCGATATGATCGTGGCGTCGTTCGAGGAATTGAAACGCGCGGTCGAGAAAATGGCCGCAAAAGCTGAACCGGAACCCGAGGTTTGAGGTAAATCATTCTGCAACGCAGAATTGACACTGCCATGAATTCTGCAATGCAGAATTGACAGTTGACCTTACGGATTAGTTGACACATTCAGAATGTGACCTTTCTATACACATTATGCGCAATAAAATTGCGCTTTGTGAAAGGTCTCAGTCATGGTTCAGGCCACCACGGTCGCCCCTCGACGTTCGCTCTTCCTTCTTGAGGGACGGGCCATTCCCGAACTCTTCGGATTTGCAGCTTCTCTACCTACTCTGACGGCGCTTGCGCCGCGCGGGGACGGGCAGCCGGTTCTGGTTCTGCCGGGGCTGACCACCAGCGATAGATCCACGATTGCGCTCCGGCGGTTTCTGAAAACCAAGGGCTATCCCACTTATGGCTGGAAAATGGGTCTGAATCTGGGTCCCCGACCGGGTGTCGAGGAAGGTCTGATCCGGCTGGTGGAAGACCTGCACGAAAAATACGAGCGCAAGGTCAGCCTCGTGGGTTGGAGCCTTGGTGGCATCTATGCACGCCAACTGGGCAAGCTGATGCCCCAGAAGGTGCGCCAGGTGATCTCACTGGGCAGCCCCTTTGGTGGCAGCCCGAAGGCGACCAACGCCTGGCGTGTCTATGAGATGGCAAGCGGGCAATCCGCCGATCACGGGCATCACCATATGGGAGGTGCCATTTCGGCCCCGCCGCCGGTGCCGACAACAGCGATCTATTCCAAGACGGACGGGATCTGCGCCTGGCAGAACTGCATCGAACAAAAGTCCGATATCGCCGAGAATATCGAGGTCACCGGCAGTCATTGTGGTCTGGGGCATCATCCGGCCGCGGTCTATGCGATTGCTGACCGCCTCGCGCAGCCCGAGGACGACTGGTCGCACTTCAAGCGCGATGGTCTGTTGCGCGTGATCTTTCCGCGGCCGGCTTACCCCAGCAGTTAGGATTTTTTACCAGTCAGCTCTTCAACGCTTTCCATGACCCGGTCTTTCAGAACCTGGAAGGCATCGGCGTTGCCCTTCTGAACGATCTCGGCCATTTCCCGGCTGTTTTGCAGCGTCGCTTCGAATGCCTTGCGCGCCAGCTCCATAGGCGTCTGTGCCATGTCCGCCGGATCCGCGCCCGCAGTGGCGTCCTGAATCGTTTCGGCGATTTCGGCCAGCGTCTGCTCCAGCGCCGTGCGCTGCTGATCCAGAAGCGCCTGCGCCGTGCTGGAGCTTACCTGCGTGGCGGCCTGAAGCGCCTGCAGGTTCTTGCGGTGATATTCCATCATGCCGTTGATATCCGGAGCGGGCAGGTTCATCGATTTTCCGAAATCGGTGAACATGTCCAGAAAGGGGTTCTTGTCGCTCGATGCCATATACTGTCCTCCATGGGCCTGGTTGGGTGTGCTATGCTAGGCCGTGAGACGGCCCTATGACAAGATCAGGTGCTCGGCCGCGAAAAGCACAACGCCCACGCAGCCACCGATGACCATGCCGTTGAACCGGATGAATTGCAGGTCGCGGCCCACATTCACCTCGATCAGGGTCAGAAGCTGCCTGATATCCCAGCCTTTGACCTGCTCGGCCACATAGGCCGAGATATTGCCGCGCTGTTCGGAAATGACATTCGACAACACGATCACCATGCCTTCATTGATGTCGCGCCGCAGGGCGGGCTCTTCCGCCAGCGATTGCCCCACATCGACGAAAAGATCCGCCATCCGCGCCGCAAGCACGCTGTCTTCCGATTGCGCGTCTTTCACCACATATTCCTTCAGACTGTCCCAAAGCTGTTCCGCCGCGGTTTCCAGTTCGGGGCGGGCCAGGATCAGTTGCTTGGCTTTTTCCACCTGTTCAGCGAACGCCTTGGTGCGCCGCGTGCGCTTGATATATTCGATGAGGAACTCTTCGAATTCGGCGCGCAGGGGGTGGGACTTGTCATCCTTGATCTCGTCCAGCAACTCGCTGGCGGCGTGAAGAATGCGGTTCAGAATAACGGAATCCGCTCCAAGCACATTGGCCAGAACCGGCAATTCCCGTTTCACCTTCTCGCGCACGATGGCATAGGTTTCTTCGTCATTCAGGAACCGGTGCAGGGCACGAATGACATCGTCCAGCAGTTTCTGATGCCGTCCGTCTGTCGTGAAGGCCTGCAGCACATCACCCAACAAAGGGGCCACATCCGTCTTGGCAATCTGCCCGGTCACACGGCGCGCGGCGAAATGCACAACGCCCTGTTCGTCAATGCTGTGCAAGACCTGCGGCACAAGCCGGACCACGAACTTTGCCAGACTTTCGGAGCGTTCGCGCGACGACAGCCAGCGCGACATCTCGCCGGCGAAATCCACCTCGCGCAGCTTGGCTTCAACCGGGTCGCGCGCCAGGAAGTTGTTTTCGATGAACAACCCAAGATTATCGGCGATGCGGTGCTGGTTGTTCGGAATAATCGCCGTGTGCGGAAAGGGCAGGTTCAGCGGGCGCTTGAACAGCGCCACAACCGCATACCAATCCGCGATCCCGCCAATCGTTGCCGCTTCGGCGAAGGCGGCCACCACGCCGAAGGCGGGATAGGTCGCCTCCAGCAACTTGGCGATGACCATCACGCAGAAACAAGCGACCAACACCAGCGTGGCCAGCATCTTGACCCGGTTGAGCTGTTTCAGCTTTTCGATTTCTTCAATCTCAAGATTACGCATCGCGACACTCTGATCACTGGGATTGATTGGGCTTAGCAGTCATATAAGGTTCACTCAAGTCGCTGCAACGCAGCATTCCGTTGGGGGAGAGCCGCTCTTTTCTGGTACTTCGGCGCGCTGAGCATCGGCATTTAGCGTCTTTTCAAGAATTTTTATGCGAGTGCAGAAAAACCTAAAACATTGATAAAGAATAATAAAAATAGAATATCTTGATTTTTACCTCACGTCACAACCAAAAAATGTTGCACTGCAGCATGTTCTGCCCCATCTAGGGGGTGTCCCGGGTTGGACACCAAACGGGGCACACCCCATGGCTTAGATTAAGAATGGAGAAAAGACATGACCAAGAAAGCAACCGAGACCAAAGCCGCACCCAAAGCAAAAGCGACACATGACGAAACCTTTGGCGATCGCCTGAGCGAAGGCGCGCGCGAAATGGTGAAGCGTTCGACCGCCACCGCGAAAGAGCGTGCCGACAACGTCTTTACCGCAACCCAGCAATACAACGCCGATCTGGAAAACGTTCTGGTACGCGCTGCACGCGGCTATGCTAACATCCTGGGCAGCATCGCAGAAGCAGCCTATGCGAACGTGAACCGCGGCATCCACACTGCCGAGAAAATGGCCGAAGTGAAAAGCCTGTCGGAAGCAATGGAAGTGCAAACCGAATACGTGCGTGAGCAAACGCAGTGCAGCATGAACAATGCGCGCTCGGCGTTCGAATATGTCCGCGACGTGGTCACCGAAAACGGTGAAGCCCTGCGCGACAACGCATCGAAAATGTTCAAAGGCGAAAAAGCTGCCTAAGCCTCGCGCCGACTGAAAGAGAAAGCCCGCCAGTTTGGCGGGCTTTTTCTGTTGCGTTTATCGGTCGGTGGTCAGTTCGACACCCAGACGTCCAGCACGTACCGGCCTTCATCCGACATTTGGTCCATCCACGCGTCGGCCGCTTCGGCGCCTACATCCATTTCCTCGGAATAAAGCAGCGACAGCGCGCGGCGCACATCCGGCTCCATCCGACTGCCATCACCGCAAACAAAGATGCGCGCGCCGTTTTGGATCATCTCCCAGATCTGGTCCCGCTCTTCGCGGATCAGATCCTGGACATAAACCTTCTTCTTTTCCGCGCGCGAGAACGCGACCTTCAGATCCGCCACGCCATCCTTGGCAAAGCCCTCAAGCTCTTCGCGATAGATGAAGTCCTGATCGGGATGGCGGCAGCCGAAGAACAGGATCGCGGGGCCCAAAGTCTTGCCATCAGCCTTCAATCTGGCCCGTTCCGCCAGAAACCCGCGGAAGGGGGCGATCCCAGTGCCGGGGCCCACCATGATTACAGGGGTTGTAGGATCATCGGGCAGGCGGAACCCGTCCGAGGTGGAGCGGATCGAAACCTGTACGTCTTTGCCCGCGCCTTTTTCGGCCAGATAGTTCGAACAGACGCCCTTGAACCGACCGCGCCCTGAGATCGCAGGCTCGTCCACGACACCCACAGTGACGGAACAGGTCTCCTGATCCACCAGCGCCGAGGACGAGATGGAATAGTAACGCGGCGTCAGCATCGGCATCAGCTCAAGGAACACGCCGAAAGGCAGTTCGCAGGCCGGGAATTCCTCAAGCAGGTCCAGAACCGACAAGCGCTTTTGCTGGACCTTGGATTTATAGTCATCCTCGGCCAGCGCCTTCAGGGCAGGGGCCGACCGCGGGCATTCGGTATACCGCGCCAGCGTCGCCACATCGCGGCGCGACGCCACCGATTGCAGTTCCAGCATCTGCGCCAGAAGGCGGTGGACCGACAGGGGCGTATCCACGGGCAACTGGCTGTGATCATCCGACGAGGTCTGAATGCGGATCTGCGCATCGGACGAAAAGCCGAACCGATCCAGAACCCGCCCCACAAGGGCATCGGAATTTACCGGCACCACGCTCAGGTGATCGCCGGTGCGATAGGTCGTGCCCTCGGGCAAGGCGACCTCGATATGCCGGGTGGACCGGCCCGAGGCTTCGACGTTCTGCAGTTCACGGTTCTCTGTGATGGTTGCTGGTTTGGCCCCCGATTGCTGCGCGACCGGGTTGGTATCCAGCGCGGTCAGGCGTTCGACCTGATACAAAGGCGCGGCATCGGCAGCGTTGGCGAATTCCATGTCCAGCGATAGGGCAGAGCCCACCGCAGGCCACAGTGCTGTGGCCCAGGCGTCGAATTGTTCGTCGATATCGTCGCGCGCATCGCCTTCGGCGCGGTCGGTGATGCGGCTTGCGCCCAACCGCTCCAGATGCCGGTCGATCGCGCGCGGTGTCGCCTGGAATGTCGCAGCCCAATCGCTGTGCCCGCATCCGAAGACGGCGTATTTCACACCCGCTGCCGCACCGTCCTCCGCGCCTTCCAGCCAGTCGACGAATTTCACCGCGTTGTCAGGCGGCGCGCCGTTGTAGGATGCACAGGCAATCATCACGGCCCCCGTTTTCGGAAGCTTGCCGGCATAGTCGTCCAGTTCGGCCAGGGTCACGTCAAACCCGTTCAGATCGGCAGTGCGCGCCAGGTCGCGGGCGTAATCCTCGGTCGTGCCCAGGTTCGAGCCATAAAGGATTAGCGCAGGCGTGCCGTGGCTGGGCCGTTTCGCGGTATCGGTCAGCCCGCTGGCCGATCCGCTGGCTTCGGGCGCGGATCCCGGCACCAGGTTCGACCGCACGATGTCCTTCCTGAGCCGCACCTTCATGCGCAGGTTGTCGGGCTTGATCGACATCGACTCCTTGATCTTGAACTTCCAGTTCGTGTGGTCGATCAGCTCGAACCGTTGCAGGATCATGCCGATGACCAGCACCGCCTCCTGCATGGCGAATTGCCGTCCGATGCAGGCGCGCTGGCCATTGCCGAAGGGCTTGTAGGCGTTGACAGGCCGTTCCGCGACCGCCTCGCGCGAGAAGTTGTCGGGATTGAACTTTTCCGCGTCCTCGCCCCAGACGGATTTGTCGCGATGCAGCATCAGGGTCAGCACCGTGGTGAAGGTGCGTTCCTTCAGCTTGTATTTCCCGCCGATGATCTCGTCCTTGTAGGGATAGACCGAGAAGGCAGGCGCAGTGGGCCAAAGCCGCAGCGCCTCAAGGATCACCTGCTGGACATATTGCAGCTGGTTGACCTGTTTAAGTGTCGGCTGGACAGAAATATCGCGGCCAAAGACGCGATCGACCTCTTCATAGGCTTTTTCCAGCACGTCCGGGTGGTTCATCAGGAAATGCAGGGTGAAGGACATCAGACCCGAGGTCGTCTCGTGCCCCGCAATCAGAAACGTGTTGATCTGATAGCGGATGTTTTCATCCGACAGGCTGTCGCCCGTGACCTTGTCGACCCCTTCCAGCATGTAATTCAGCAGGTCATTGACCGCCCGGTCGCCTCCCTTGCGGCGTTCGGCGATGATGTCATCGACCAGCTTGTTCATGTAGCCGACGTCTTTTTCCATCTGGTCCAGACGGTTTTTCAAAAGCGTCGATTCAAAGGGCAGACCGCGCTGCATCATGCAGGTTTCCAGCGTGTTGGTCAGCGCATTGATGAAGGGGTGATAATCCTGCCGGTAGAAGGAATTGAAGCGGTAGTTGAAGCCGCAAATGCCGATCGTATCCAAAGCCACGGCGGTCATGTCATGCACGATGTCGATGTCGTCATCGGCGTTCAGCCGTTCCCATTTAAGACAAAGCTGACCCGCCACATCCAGCATCATCGGGAAGTAATTCGACATCGCCTGCCGTGAAAATGTCGGCAGCAGGATGTTATGCGCCTTCGACCAGTTGGGTTCCTGCGTGTCGCCGGTGAACAGCCCGTCACCGCCAATCGCGCGCACGCGGCGCAAACTGCCGCGCACAGCTTTGTCGAACCGCGTTTCGTCGCAGAGCTCATCAACCAGATCAAAGCCCGAGACAACGACCAGTGGCGTGCCCATCATATCCATCCGGATGATCGGCCCCAGTTCACGGGTCAGTTGCATCAGGCTTTGCAACGGCTGGTCCTTGTCCACGGACAGCATGTTTCCCACGACAGGCTTCCTGTCCGGCATAGGAATACGTTCAAGCTTGATTTCTTCAGCCATGAGGCTGTCCTCCCGGTTGTTTTTCTTTTTTCTCAGTCGACCAGCAAATGTAGGCATAAGTCAATGTTTGTGTGGGCAGTTTCCAGGCCCGCCGCGCGGTCCGCCGCCTACTATGGGAAACCCGGCCAGATCGGCATGCGGCGAATGTTGTGTCGGCAAAGGGCTTGGCCTTTCAGGCGGCAGCTGTCGGCCCCGTACATCCCACCCGATTGATCAACATCAATCGCGACCGCCTGAGTGCGCGCTAGCCTTTCCAGAAAAGGAATGTGCGATGTGCTGGAGCTCTGACGCCTCCGTTGTAATGACCGGACTGGGCTTCGCGGCCACTGCCGTGACATACAGGCGTGGTGCAACCCCGGCCATTTGGGGCACGCTTGGCTTTTTCACCTTCATGGAGGCGCTGCAGGTCTGGGGGTACATGGTTCTTGACCAATGCGGTACCGCATCGAACGAGACGGTCACGCGTTTGTCCTACCTGCATATCGTGGTGCAGCCCTTCTTCATCAACGCCTTCGCCATGGAGCTGATCCCAAGCGCCGTGAAGCAGCGGGTGCGCATGTGGGTTTTTGGGGCCTGCGCTGTATCAAGCCTGATCATGCTGGTGCAGATCGCGCCTGTGCCGGCGTTGGGCGACTGCGCCCCCGGCAGCCCCTTGTGTGGCGAGCGCTGGTGCACCGTGTCAGGAGATTGGCATATCGCATGGGATGTTCCCTATAACGGGCTTCTGGTCCCGCTGGACAAGGCCCTGGGCATGTCATCGGGCTTTCCCAGCTACATGGTCGCGGCATTTCTGCTACCGTTGCTCTATGGCGCGTGGCGGTTCGTTCTGATGCATGCGTTGGCAGGACCGATCCTTGCCGCAAGCCTGACCACCAATCCCAATGAAATGCCTGCGGTTTGGTGCCTGTTTTCCATAGCAATTCTTCTGATCGGGCTAAGCGCACCCATCAGACGCGTGGTTTCAACCGAACGGTGGTGGGGGCGCGATGTGCCAGACAGTGCCTGAAAGAGGAGATCGTAACATGAAACCGCATCAACTCATCTGCTTGATCTGCGGGCATCTCAACCGTTTTGCCGCCCAAGGTTCCTCAGGATGGCCGGACTGCTGGGCATGCAATGCGTCGCTGGTTTCAGACGCGGTCGCGGGGATTGATGAAGCGATCCACAACGCAGCCATCCTGCATGACAGCTTGCCATTGATTGTGGGCTATTGGACGCCTGGAAGCAGGTCGTCCCGACACACGGCGGCAGAGTTTGCCAGAACTGCAAAAGACCTGCGAGATGCAGCTCGCTTTGCGCATCTCGATCCTGATAGCTTTCCGGGTATCACCGGGATCGTGCAACCTGCGGCGCTTCCGCTGATAGTTCTTTATGCACGAGGTATTGAAGTCGCACGGTCGTCTTGCATTCCTATATCAACGCCGAATTTGGGCGTGTATCCGGCGAGGGATTCGCGATCAATCTGCGTGAACGGCTAAGGCGGATCCCTCGAAAACATGGTCATGAGCGCGATTGAGAAAGGACCTGACATGTCATCCAACACAGATGCCGTCACGGGGCAGGAACCGCCTCCCGAGGCCCCTCAACCGGAAGAGCCCGGGCCCAAACCGGTGGGGCCTGAGACCCCTCAGCCCTCTGACCCCGACCTGCCTGAGCAACCGCCCGAAATCCCAAAAACGGACGTCCCGATTGAGGACCCTTTTGAAGAGGGCGGCCCGTCCCTTTGATCGCTTACTTGCCTTGCGTATGAAGGTTGCGTAAGGCCTTGTATTAATGACATTTTGTGGACGCTGAGGGAAAAAATACAGACGCACCCCGTCCGTCGATGACATCAAAAAGGGGCAGGGGGCGGCATTTCTCAAGCCACTTTCACTCTCAGTGGGACAGAAAAACAGGATACTTCGTCTGCCGCACCATTGACCGCGTGGTGCCGCCCAGAACGGTCTGGATCATCCGGGCCTGACCATATGCGCCCATCACGATCAGATCTGCGCCGGCTTCTTCCGCGCGATCCTGGATGCAATCGGCGACCGACCGCCCGCCGCTGGGAAATTGCGCCACGGTAACGGTGCACCCATGGTGGCTGAGCCATGCGGCCACATCAGTGCCGGGATCCTGTCCGTCACGGTCCAGTGTGGTCACCGGATCGATGCAACAGATGATGACCTCGCGCGCCTCCAGCAGATGGGGCAAGGCCGCGTGCACGGCGGCCGAGGCGGCTTCACTGCTGTCCCATGCGACGAAGATGCATTGCGGCGACTTTGCCAGGTTGGCGTTGATCCGGAACCCGATCGGGGAATGGAACAGAACGCCTGATGCCGCTTCGGTCATCAGATCCGAAGTTTCGCGAAGGTTTTGGGAAAAGATCGCCTCGTCACTGACGCGCGCGAACCGTGCCACGACATGTTTGGCATCCAGCGTCGCGGTCAAGGCAACCTGAACGTCACCAGATGCATTGCTTCGGGCCAGCAGTTTCTCGACGGCGTCGCCTCTGGCTTTCAGATTGTCCTGCGCGCTGGTGAGGGTTTCCTGCCAGTTGTCGGGGATGTTCAGCCCGCCATAGGGCGGCACGGTATAGGAATAGGCAGGCAGGGCAGGCGCGACATCCAGCACCAGGCACAGCAGGTGATGGTCCTGGCTTGCGGCCATTTCTGCGACGTCGGTGATCTCATGATCATCGGTTTTCATGTTCATGACGAACAGGATGGTGCGGCGTTTCATATACGTCTCCGTTCCGGGTGGGGCAGGGCGGGGGGCCACCGCCGACGCAGGAATTTTGCCCTGGCAGCGTGCCAGTGGACTGACAAAGATCAACCCGCAAAAGGCTGAACATGCAAGCGTTCCGATATCGCACAAACGTGGACAAGCGTGCAGATGGAATTCAAAGACTATTACAAGATCCTTGGCGTGGCAAAAAACGCGGATGCCGACGCAATCAAGAAGGCGTTTCGCAAAGCCGCGCGGAAATACCACCCTGATGTCGCCCAAGGCGAAGAGGCGGAAGCAAAATTCAAAGAGGTCAACGAGGCCTATGAGGTTCTTAAAGATCCCGAACGCCGCGCCGCCTATGACCAGTTGGGCCGGGAACCGCGTTCGACACAGGGCGCATACCAACCTCCGCCCGGATGGGACGAAGGGTTTTCCTTTTCCCAATCCAGTGGCCAGGACGCGGGCGCCTTCAGCGATTTCTTCGAAACGCTGTTCCGACGCGGCAGTGGTCCGTCTGAGGGTATGTGGCAGGGGCCGGGGGCCGACAGTCATGCGCGGATCGAGATTGCGCTTGAGGATGCCTATCGCGGGGCCGAACGCCGGCTGAGCGTCCGCAGGCCCGTTCTGGGTTCCGACGGGCAGATCACCCTGCAGGATCAGACGATCAACGTTCACATTCCCAAAGGCATTCTACCAGGTCAGCATATCAGGCTGACGGGGCGGGGGCAGCCTGGCGCGACCGGCGCAGGCGATCTGTTCCTTGAGGTCGCCTTACAGGCCCACCCGGTCTTTCATCCCGATGGAAGGGACCTGCATCTGGAGCTGCCGATCACTCCGTGGGAAGCAGCGCTGGGCGGCCATGTCGTCATGCCTACGCCGGACGGCAAGGTTGATCTTCTGATCCCCAGGAACGCGCGGTCGGGGCAGAAACTGCGGCTGAAGGGCAAAGGCATCCCCGGAACGCCTGCGGGCGACATCTATGCCACGCTCAAGATCATCAATCCCAAAGTCGAAACCGAAGAAGCGCGCGCCCTGTTCGAACGGATGGCAAAGGAAATGCCCTTTGACCCGCGCGCCCATCTAGGAGGTTAAGCCATGAAGAAAGCCACCCGTCGCAGCACCGTCGTCAAGGCCCTGTCGCTGCAGGAATTGTGCCGGTTCTGCCAGGCTGATGAAGACTGGATCACCGAATTGGTGGAACAGGGTGTTCTGGCTCCGGTCGGCAGCACGCGCAGTTCGTGGCAGTTCGTGGGCGCAAGCATCGTGCGCGCCAAGAAGGCGCGTCGCCTGAACCGCGATCTGGGGATCAACGCGGCAGGTGTTGCCCTTGTTCTTGATCTGCTGGAAGAACGTGACGCGGCCCTGCGCCGTCTGGCAAGATACGAACCGCTGGGCTGAGGGAAGGGGCGCGGCTGGCGGTGGCCCAAGACCCTGTCACCGGCTGAACAAAACCGGCAGTTTCTGGATCTTCATCAGTTCATAGGTCGTGGCGCCGATCACGAAATCATAGGCCTTGGAATGGCCAAAGGCCCCGGTCACGATCAGATCGGCCCCTTTTTCGAAAGCAACGGTCTGCAAGATGTCAGCGATGCTGTGATGCGTCGCTTCGCGGTATTCCAGAGTAGTTCGAAGCCCGTGGCGCGCAAACATCTCGGCGATATCAAGGGATTTGCCGTCAATTATGGCATCTGTCATCGCCTCACCCGCCTTCAGGACCGTGACCGTTGCGCCGGGATCTGCAAGACTCAGCATGTCATGGGCCGCGCGCGCGGCTTCGCGTGTGTCGCTCCAACCCAGAACGATATTGCTGCCGATCTCCGGCCCGTCATAGTCCAGCGGCACCACGATCACGGGCCGTCCGCTGTGGCGGATCACCTGAGATTGCGCATGCCGTTGGTCATAGCGATCTGCGTTCCTGTCCTCGTGCGACATGATCACAAGATCGGCCGCGCGCGCACTTTCGATCATGCGTTCCGCGGCTGATTGCGACTGTGCGCGCAGCAGACGGAATTCGCCGACGAAATCCTCACTCTCGGTGCGACGCAAGAAGATGCTGCGGATTTCTTCGGCCTCGGCCTTCTGGCTTTTATTGAATGCGGCAAAGGCGGGCTCGGGAACATGCATGGCGATGCCGGGATAAACCAACAGCGCCTCGACCGTGTGCAGACCGATCAAATGCGCCTGATGCTTGCGCGCCAAGGCCACAGCGCAGGTCAGAAGCGTGTCTGCGTGTTCGGGTGTTGTCAGGCAAACCAGGATGGTCTTGGGTCTCATGGCCGCGCACCTGCTGTCTTTGATCGCGTATTCAGGAAGGGCGGGGCGCGCCACCGCGCCCCGTCCTGCGTCAGGATTTCTTGATATCTATCTTCTGAACGTCCGCTTTGGCCGCAGGTGGCTTGACGATATGCAGCTTCAGCAGCCCATCAGCGAAGGACGCTTCGACCGCTCCAGCCTCGGGTGTGAAACCCAGCGGAATATGGCGGCGGAAACTGCCATAGCGCCGTTCGATCAGGTGGTAGTCTTCCTTCTTCTCTTCATGATCCGAGCTTTTGGTGCCCTTCAGGATCAGCGTCTGGCCCGAGATGCTGACATCCAGGTCATCTTCCTTGACGCCCGGCACTTCGGCGCTGACGTCGATGGCGTCTTCGGTCTCGGACACATCGATGGCCGGGAAAGACGTTTCCGAAAACATCGGACTGACCTCGTCATCCATCGACGGGAAACCTGACCTGAACTGATCCAGCAGGCGGTTCATTTCCTTTTGAAAGGACGGGAAGAAGGCGGATCCGGCTGCGGTGTCCCGGGTCTTGGGCAATGATGGGCGTGACATGACAAACTCTCCTTTCTGAATGGCCGACACCTGATGCGTGTCGCTTTCCCCCTAGCAAACCCTGCGCCAAACCGATTGATCCCCATCAATCAGGGGGTGTCAGGCTCCCTTATTGTGGGGCTGTGCAAACCGTGTTGAGGAGTGTTTCCATGTTCAAGATCGCGCATGCCCTGGCCCTGGCTGTGGCCATCGGTCTTCCCGTTGCCAGCCAGGCCGAAACGGTATCCGTCACCCATGGCGGGGATACCTATGTGGCCGGCGAGCAGCTAAACGAAACCGTCGACGCAAAAGCCGATGCCTTTCTTGCAGGCAGAACAATTGAAGCGCGGGGCCGTGTGGATGGCGACCTTCACGTTTCGGGTTTCGACCTGTCCATCAGCACGGACACCGACAACGATCTTTACGCCGCCGGTGCGACGATTGTCGTGCGCGGCAATGTTGCCGAAGACCTGACCGCGGCGGGGTTTTCGATCCGCACAGAAAAAACATCTGTCACCCAAGGCAATGTGCGCCTGTTCGGCAACTCGGTCACGGTGGACGGTCCGATTGAAGGCGCGCTGATGGTGACCGCACGCGATGTGATCTTGAACGCGCCGATACAGGGCGACGTGCGCATCACGGCCGGCACTTTGACATTCGGCCCCGATGGCAAGATCGACGGGACGCTGACCTATTCGACCAAAGAAAGGATCGCGGTTCCTGAACGCGTGGCCCCGAAAGACCGGGTCGTATACGAGCCGCTGACGGCAAGCCGACTGGCAGAAAACCTGGACGCGATCGGGAAGGAACTGCCAGGTCTGCCGACCTTTGCATCGATGCTTGCCGGGTTTCTGATTTCGCTGTTCTTCTTTCTGGTGCTGGGCGCACTCATGCTGGGGTTCATGCCCAAACGGCTGGCCACTTTGCGGCGCAGCATCGCCAAGGCGCCCGGTCAATCCATCCTTCTGGGCGTTATCGGCCTGTCCATTCTTTTCGGAATGATCCTTGTCACCGCTCTGACAGTCGTCGGATTGCCCTTCGTGCCGATCCTGATCCTGAGCATCGTAGTGGTCTGGACACTGGGATATGCCCTTGGCGCTTATGGTGTCGCGATGCGCGTCTGGTCCGGGTTTGGCGGCGCGGATGATCCAAGCAATGTCACAAGGCTGATGGTGTTTGCTGCCGCGATCACAGCGATTGCGCTGCTCAACTACATCCCATTCGTCGGCTGGGTCGCCAATTACACTCTGGTTCTGCTGGGGGTCGGGGCGATGACACGGGCGCTTTTCCTGTGGCTGGCCGGCAATCCCGATGTCGTGTTCAACGTGGATCTGAAAGCCGACAATACCTGAAAGAAAAGCGCATACGACCCTATGGGACGGTCGTATGCGCCAAGTCGCGGCCGCGAGGGACAGTTTGAACGGCCGCAAGCGGGATCAGGAAAGATCAGTCTTCATCGCCAAGGGACAGACCCAGCAAGGCTGTGGGTTTCAAAATGACAACCGCGTCGCTTTTGTCGGTGGAAATGATCCCTGCTTTGCGCAGCTGTGTGAACGTCCGGCTGACGGTTTCAGTGGTCAGGCCCAGAAAATCCGCGATGTCAGAGCGGCTCATTGGTAGGGTGATCTGCCGGAACGGACCCAGATCTTCGCCCACGCGTTCGGAAAAGACGCACAGAAACGATGCCAGTTTTTCGATTGCCGATTTCCGGCCAAGCATCATGAAATGATCCTGCATGGCGCTGATTTCCAACAGCGCGGCGTTCAGCAGCGCCAGATGCAGTTTCGGATCACCCTCTCCGCTTTCAAGGTGCGCCCGGCGGTACGGCTGCAAACGCACATCGGTCAGAGACATGCAATCCGTATGATGCAACCCCCGAGACGGGAAGCCGATGATGTCACCCGGATAGCCGAAGGCGATAACCTGCCGACGCCCATCCGCCAACAGGCGCGACAAAAGAACGACGCCGCTGGTCACTTGATACAGCCATTCGACTTCGTCACCTTCCAGATACAGGAAACGCCCTTCTTTCAAGCGTGTTTCAGGAATCTTCGGCGTGCAGCTTTCCAGATCCCCAACCGGGGTCTGAAACATGTCTTGGTCGGGAATCGTGACGTACATCGGATAACCTCCTTAACAAACAGAGGTCAGCTTTGCGGATGCATGTATTTATACTTGGAGATGTATGGTAAGCGTTTGTATCATTTTGTATTGGAATACGTCGGCTCGATTGTTTTGGGAGCCGCAAGACTGCGTGTTCTTGCGTTGCTAGTGGGGGCGAGATGGCAAATCAGACCGTTCTTGTTGTAGATGACGATCTGAAAATCAGAACCCTGATCCGCAATGTTCTGGAAGACGAGGGCTTTGCCATCAGAGAGGCCGAAACAGCGCAAGACGTGTTTCAGTCGCTGTCAGACAGCAGGATCGACCTGATCACGCTTGATATTCATCTGGGCAAGGATAACGGCGTGGATCTCGCCCGCGAGATCCGGCGCAACTCGCAAGTGCCGATTATCATGGTTAGCGGGAAGGATGACGTGATCGACCGCGTCGTCGGTCTGGAAGTGGGCGCGGATGATTATATCGCCAAGCCCTTCCATGTCCGTGAACTCGTCGCCCGCGTGCGCAGCGTGCTGCGAAGATCGGCAAGTGAGGACCAAAAGGCCAACCCGGCAACCGCAGAGCCGATATCGGTACCTGCGGAAAACCAGGTTTTCGAGTTCGACGGTATGACAGCGATCCCGGACCACATGGAGCTGATCAACAGGAATCGGGAAGACTGCGGCCTGACCAGTGGGGATTTCAGACTTCTTATGGTGTTTCTGGACCGCCCCAAGCGCGTCTTGTCGCGCGATCAGTTGATGGATCTGACCGGCGGCGTGGAATGGAGCCCGCTGGACCGCACCATCGACAACCAGGTGGCACGCTTGCGCAAAAAGATCGAACGTGATCCGTCAAATCCAAGACTGATCAAGACCGTTCGCGGTGTTGGCTACACGCTTGCTTGCGATGTCGTACGGCGTCACTCTTCGACCACGTCCGCCAACAACGTGTGAAGCCGCTTGGCAAGGTCCGCCAGACGATAGGGTTTGTGCAGAATGTCATAACTCTGGCCTGTCGCCATTGATCCGGTAACCACATCACTGGCATATCCCGAGGTTAGAAGAACCCGGATACCGGGGAATTCCGCATTGATCTTTTCGGCCAGATCGTACCCGTTCAGCGCTCCGGGCATCACCAGATCGGTAAAGACCAGATCCACCTGCGCCCCGTCTTTCAGCATTTGGTAAGCCAACTCGCCATTCTCCGCCGCCAACGTTTCAAAGCCCAGGCTTTGGATGCGCTCAACCGCAAGCCGCCGCACCTTGGCATTGTCTTCAACGATCAGGACACGCTCGCCCGGACCGCGCAGGGTGACTGGTAAGGTATCACTTGTTGTTGGGGCAGGCCGGGGTTGGTCGACGTCCAAAGCCATCGGGAAATACAGGCCAAAACTCGTCCCATGGCCCAACTCGCTGTAAAGGGTAATGTGTCCGCCCGATTGCCGAACGAAGCCATAGACCATCGCCAGACCAAGCCCTGTTCCGCCCTTGTCGGTTTTGGTGGTGAAAAAGGGTTCGAACGCGCGCTGCTGTGCCTCGGGGCTCATGCCTTCTCCATTATCACTGATGGATAGACGCACATATTCGCCAGGCTCCATATCGGTTTCCTGGGCGATATAGCTGTCGTCGATCTTGACGTTATCGATCGAGATCAGCAGATCGCCCCCTGTGGGCATTGCATCGCGCGCGTTCAGGGCCAGATTCATCAGCGCCGATTGCAACTGTACCGGATCAATCATCACCGGAGCCACGTCATCAGCAAACTTCGTCTTCACATGGTAGCTTGCGCCAAGAGTGCGTTTGAGCAGGGTGATCGTGTCAGTGCACAACTCTCGCAGATCCGACTGTACGGGGTTCAGGTCCCCTCGTCGGGCGAAGACCATCAGACGGCTGGTCAGATCCGAACCAATGCCAGCCGCCTCCAGCGCATCTTTGATCAGTGGCAGCTGACGTTCAGACGCGCCGCGCATTTCAAGCAATTCCAGATTGCCGACGATGATGGTCAGCAGATTGTTGAAGTCATGCGCGATGCCGCCCGTCATCTTGCCAATAGCGTCGAGCCTTTGTGATCGTTCAAGCGCAGCCTCGGTCGCTTTGCGGCGCGACAAATCATGCATGATCGCAACAAAGATCTGGTGGCCATTCTGCGTCGTGTGACCTACCGACAGATGCAATGGGAAAACGCTGCCGTCCTTGCGCAATCCTTCCACATCGCGGCCTGTGTCGATGATGCGCTTTTCGCCGGTTTCAAGAAAACTGGACATAAAACCATCGTGCAGCCCAGCCAGCGCGCGCGGCATGAGGATGTTGACGCTTTGGCCAATCAGCTCGGTCACAGAATACTGGAACAGATCAGCAGCGTACTGATTCACCTGAATGATTGTCCCGGCGTGATCAGACACGACAATGGCATCCACAGCAGCATCCATAGTGGCCTGCAAAACCGCGCTGTCCTGGGATGTGTCTGCCATAACTCGTACCTCTGGGATCAACCTGCCAAACGGTGGGCAAAAAGGGCAAGCCTCAATTGATTTCGCTCAACGACACGTCGCCATGATCTGAGACAATGACGGTTCACAGACGGAGAGTGATATGAAACCAGTTGTGACCTGGATCTTAGTGGCCAATGCCCGTTCCGCCAAAGTTTTTGCGCATCATGGTCCCGGCAAACATCTTACAATTGTCAGCGACCAAAACTGGAGCGCACCAGAACCGCGCCTGCCGGATGATGAGGCAGGCATCGGCCACAGCATTGGCGGCCCCGGCCGGGCTGCTGTCGAACAGACCAATCTGCAGGATGTCGATGATGCCCGTTTCGCAGAAACCGTGATCTCAGGCATCACCAAAGCGCAATCCGCAAGTCGGTTCGACAGGCTGATCCTTGTGGCCGGTCCGCATATGCTGGGCCTGCTTCGGGCACAGATGGGCGATGGCTTGCGCGCTGCGGTGATAAGTGAAGTTGCCAAAGACCTGTCCCATCACACGACCGAATCCGTCGAACTGCATCTGGATGATGTGATCGCGATTTAATGCACAAGAGGCTGCGGTTTACCGCGCAAGTGGCTGGGCCATTGGATCAGCCCTTTGCAGGAAATCTGTCAGGTCAGACAGGGTGATGACACCAAGTAGCTGGTGATCTGACACCACCAGAAACTTGCGCCGCCCGGTTTCGGATATGGTGGCGAAAACGTCCTGTACCGGTGTGTCTGGGGGCACCATGATATCTGCATTCATGCCCACGAACACATCGCCCACGCGGGTACTGGACCAGTTCTCGCGGTCGATCCCGGTGACAAGGGAAAGATCGACATATCCCAAAAGCACCCCATCCTCGACCACCGGCGCAAAGGTCAGGCGCTTGTTCAGAACCACGTCGTTCACGAAGTCCGACACGGTGATGTCTGGACTGACCGTAACGGGATCGCGCGTCATCAGCATCCCGACAGTCCGGTGCACGAAGGCAACCTTGGCCAGTTGCTGGATGTAACTTGCCCGCGCAGCCAGCAGAACGAAACCTCCGATCATGATTTGCCAAAGCCCCGAGGCGACAAAGCCCTGGAACATTGACATCACACCCAACGCCATCAGCACATAGGCCAGAACAACGCCTGAACGCGCAGCTTTGCGCGTTGCCGCAACAACGTCACCGCTTTGGGCCCACAAAACGGCCCGCAAGACCCGTCCTCCATCCAGTGGAAAGGCGGGCAGCAGGTTGAACAGCGCCAGAACAAGGTTGATCATCGCCAGGTAGGACAGGATTGCGACCAGCTCGGCGGCCGCTGATGCCCAAGAGGCTATGGACCCGACCACCCAAAACCCTGCAGAAAGCGCGATAGACATGGCCGGACCGGCAACCGCGATCCAGAATTCCGTCCGGGCGGAACCGGGTTCGCCCTCAAGCTCGGCCACGCCGCCGAACAGAAAAAGCGTGATGCTTTTGATCGGAACGCCCAACTGGCGGGCAACGACCGAATGCGCCAGTTCGTGCATCAGAAGCGAGGCAAACAAACCCAGCATCGCAAAGACTGCCGTCACAAGATAAACCGCCCGGCTCATCCCTGGCATGGCTTCGGGGAAATAGTGTTGCGACAGGCTCCACGTCACCAGCGCAGCAATAAGTAACCAGCTTGGGTCGACCTTGATGTCGAAGCCATTGAGCGTGAAAAGTTTGACCGAATTTCCAAACATAGCCGCCTCTTCTTACCGGCAGCCTAGCAAGGCTGAGCACGGTTCAAATTGAGCGATATCAATATCTCCAAGGTTGCGCGCGTTATCTCTTCTGCATGCAAGTCCCTCCAACCACGCTTTTGCAAAGCGCAATTCTGTTTGCCTTATGTGCCACTGCCGTCTGGATCGCCGGGGCGCGCCTCGCTTATGTGGCCGATGCTTTGGCGGATCGGTTCAAGCTGGCCAAATCGCTTGTGGGCTTGTTACTGCTGTCGCTCGCCACCTCCTTGCCCGAGGTGGCGACAACGCTGTCCGCAGCCGTGGCGCAAGCGCGTGATCTGGTTTTGAACAATCTGTTTGGCGGTATTGCCTTGCAGACAGCCATCCTTGCCATGTCGGATTTTTGGGCGCGCGGGCCGATCACGAATTACCCCCGCAAGGCAAATCACGCGCTTGAGGCGACCCTGCTTATCCTGCTCTTGGCGCTTGCGCTGATCATCACGAACCTTGGCGAAACCTTCGTGTTTGCAGGCGTAGGGCTGGGCAGCCTGTGCATTGCGGTGTTTTACGGCGGGGCGATCTGGCTGCTGCGGAAGTATGATGACAGCAGCGACTGGGTGCCGGTCGATCTGCCTGATCCCGATCCGCTGGCCTTTCCGGCGCCGACCGGGCTGGGTGAAACATCCAATCGTTTCATGATCATTCAGGCGCTGATCGCCAGCACAGCGATCCTTGTTTTCGGCCTGTTTCTGGTGCTCTTTGCCGAACGGATCGCCGAACAATCCGGGCTGGGCACCGGGTTCATCGGCGTCACCTTGCTGGCCGGTGCCACGTCTTTGCCGGAACTGACGACAAGCATCGCCGCCGTGCGCATCGGGGCCTATACCATGGCCATTTCGAACATCTTCGGCAGCAATCTGATCATGCTTGTGCTGGTTTTTCCCGCAGACATCCTGTTTCGCGCAGGCCCCATTCTGCAGGAAACTTCGCAAACCGTCAGCTTGTCGCTGGCTTTCGGCATTGCCGTGACAGCCGTTTACCTTGTTGGTCTGATCGTTCGACGCAAACCCAGGATCGGAGCGTTCGGGCTTGATTCACTTCTTGTGATGGCGATCTTCCTGTCCAGCCTCTTTGCCTATTACCTGGTGCGATAAGCTGGTCCCAATCGGGCCTTATCCATGGACATAGAGCCCGGGCGCCGGTGCAAGCGATGGGACTGAGCCTGCCCGCAGTTTGATGCTGCGCCCGCTTCTTTTCTTCAACCATCGAACCCAGTTCGGCCACCATGATCCGTTCCGGGGCTTGTGATGGGCCAACCAGTTGTCGTCGGTTACATACGTATCCCCTTCCGCCTTGTGCCCGAACCTGAAATGGCGACCGTCATGGCCTGGCTGGGACAGGATGCCGCTGTTGTGCCCGCCATTTGTCAGCACAAAGGTGACATCCGTATCGGTCAGCAAAAGCAGCCGATAAACTGACGTCCAGGGCGAAACATGGTCCGTTTCGGTCGCCACGCAATACACATCCTTGCGAATATCACTCAGCGCCACCGCCGCGCCGTCGACCTTGAATCGTCCTTTGGCCAGATCGTTTCGCAGGAACAGGCTTCGCAGGTATTCGCTGTGCATCCGCGCGGGCATGCGGGTGGTATCGGAATTCCAGGCCAGAAGCGGATTGTCCGGTGTTCTTTCGCCAAGAAGGTAGTGGCGGATGACCCTGCTCCAGATCAGATCATTGGAACGCAAAAGCTGAAAGGCCCCCGCCATCTGATCAGCTGTCAGATATCCATTCGTGGCCATGATATCTTCAAGAAAGGCAACCTCGCTTTCGTTGATGAACAGCCCCAACTCACCCGGTTCGGAAAAATCGGTCTGCGCGGCCAGAAGGCTGATGCTGGCAAGGCAGTCATCCTTGTCACGTGCCAGCGCCGCTGCAGTGATTGCAAGAAGCGTACCGCCCAGACAATACCCGGCCGCATGAAGCCGTTTGTGCCCCATCGACAGGATCTGGGTGATGGCCGCCCGCACGCCCAGATCAATGTAATCCTGCATGCTTAGATCAGCGTCGTCTTCGCCGGGGTTTTTCCATGAAAGAATGAACACCTCGAACCCCTGATCGCGCAGATAGGCGACCAACGACCGTTCCGCCGTCAGATCAAGGATATAGAATTTCATGATCCAGGCCGGCACGATCAGAATGGGTTCAGGATGCAGCTTTTCGGTGGTCGGTCGGTATCGGATCAGCTCGACCAGATCATTGCGCATGACCACGTCACCGGGAGTCAGGGCGAGATCGCGGCCGACTTTATACTTCTCGGATTGGCGTGGCGATTTGCTGATCAGGCGGTTGAAGTCTTCAACCCAGTACCGCGCCCCGCGCGCAAGGTTGCGTCCGCCTTCCTCGCGGGTGCGCTCCTGAACAATGGGGTTCGTCAAGGCGTAGTTGGCCGGCGACATCAGATCCAGCCATTGGCGTGCGGCGAAATTCACAATCCGTTCATGTTTGGGATCAACACCGGGCAAACCTCTGGTCGCTTCGTCCCACCAGTTTTCGGCAGAGAGGAAGGATTGCGCAAAAACGTTGTAGGGAAAGACCGACCACGCCGGATCGGCAAAACGCGGATCTTGCCGATCCGTCGGACTGAGACCTTCGCGCATTGCGGTTTGCGCAAGCTGCAGCTGCTTTTCAGGTGATCCGAACAGATGCAGCCACCAATCCAGATAGGCGGTCGCAACAGACGTGGGCGAAATCCCTCCTGTCAGTTGCCCGATGGCTGCGTGCCAGGGCGTATCCAGGCCGTGAGGTGGCGTCTTCTTGTCCTTGCTCACAGGTTTGACCTTTCGACCAGAAGCGACCCGGACCGGATTTCATCGCTTGGGTGCATGATCACCTCTTCATCCAGTTCCAAACCATCCAGCACTTCGGCCACGGTATCATTGCGGTGACCCAGGGTGATCAGTCGCATCTCGGCCCGATTATTGTGGGCGACAAAGACGGCCCAGCCCTCACCAGACCGGAAAACCGCGCTAAGCGGAATTTGAAGCGCGTCC
Organism: Aestuariivita boseongensis; assembly: GCF_001262635.1. Taxonomy (GTDB): domain Bacteria; phylum Pseudomonadota; class Alphaproteobacteria; order Rhodobacterales; family Rhodobacteraceae; genus Aestuariivita; species Aestuariivita boseongensis. The sequence continues at coordinate 20,861 of NZ_JXYH01000019.1, read as the reverse complement.
TCCACATGCCATTCGACAATGCGCAAAAACACAGAAAACCCGTCACCCAGAGTGGCGCGGCTTTCTGATGCGCTGGTCAGTGTGAAATAGGCATCCACGCGCTGTTCCTCGATCCCCAAAGCCGAGACCTTGGTGTACGCTTTGGGATCAATCCGGTCCAACCTTGCTTCAAGCACCGCCTCGCCCCCCCAGCGCTCAACATAAGCCAGCGCCCCCGGGCTGAGCCGAACCGCGTCATTCGACAGGATATCGGCCACCAGTTCCAGCTGGTCCGGATCACCGATACTGACCAAGGGTTCCCCGATCACAACTGGCCGTTCGCTTTCTGCGGCGACAGACAGGACAACCCCGTCAGCCGGCGCCAACACATCAACGCAGCAACTGCCCGATGTCTGATTTGTGTCTGTGGGGCCCAGCAAGGTCGCGCGCGCACGCTCGATCGCGCCATCGGCCATTTCGATCCGTGCCTGTGCTGCTTCAACCGTAGCATTTGCAACGGCAAGACGCTGGCTGTCATCTTCGAGACGGGTGAATGTCGCGACGCCGCGATCCGTCAGAACCTTGGTGCGGTCGTATTGCGATTGCGCAAAGATCTGCGTTTCGCGGGCCTGTTTCAGATCGGCTTCCGCGACATGGCGTGCCGCCAGCGCTTCCTGCAAGGCGGCTTCGGCCTGCAGCTGTGTCCGCGCGTCCAGCAGGCTTGACGACAAGGGGCGCACGCTGGCCACAACCGTCTCACCCGCGCGCACGATATCCCCTTCTTCAACCGGCGACCGCATCGCCGTTCCCGAGATTGGCGCCGCCACCTCGAACAGATCCCGCACCTTGGTCTGCCCGTCCGCATTGATTGTTACCTCAAGCGGTCCGCGTGTTACGGTTGCCAGATCCACGGGCACGGGGTCGGTCCGGAAACTGACATAGGCAAGCCCGGCGACAAGCGCGACGCCCAAGCCGGTCAGCGTGAGAGTTCGGGTTGAAAAGGCCATACTCACTCCCTTGTTTTCATAACGGCGACAAGATCCAGCCGATCCAGCCGCCGCCTTACGATTAATACCGACGCCAGGGCTGCCCCAAGAACCACAAGGCTGGCTGTCGAGAAGGTTGAAGGTTTCAGGACAAGTGGAATGGCAAAAAGATCCGAGGTGAAAGCATTGGTCATCAGACGGGCAATTCCCGCGCCGATCAGCCAGCCAAACGGTTGCGCGATCACGGCGATCAACATCATCTCTCCGATCAGGATGTACGATACTTCGCCTCGCCCAAAGCCAAGGATGCGCAGGCTGGCCATTTCGCGGGCGCGTTCCGACAACTGGATGCGGGCGGCGTTATAGGTCACACCGATGGTAATCAGGATGGCAATACCGATATAGATCGCGTTCATCACCAACATGTTCCGTTCAATCGTCTCCTGAAAAGCCCGTCGGTTCACGTTCATCTCGATGATACCCGAGATCTCGGGCGTATCCTTGACCGCCCGATGCAGCGCATCCAACTGCGTTTCATCGAGGGTAATGTTCACTGTCGATACGCGGGGCGCTTGCCGGAAAAGTGCGTTGAGATATTCGAAATCCATGTAGGCGCCGAGGCCAAAGTAAAGCTCGACCACCTGCGAAACGACCACTTCGACGGTTTCACGCCGTCCGGTCAGAAATTCGACTTCGATTGTGTCTCCCAACCCCACTTCAAGATGGTCCGCCAATCTAAGGGACAGGACAATCCCGCCGGGGCTGAAGTCGAGAACTTCCCCGTCCTTGTCCAGAACGCGGCTCAGATCGCTGCCGGGGCGGCGCGCTTCCACCGCCACACGTTTGGTCAGGTGACCGCGCCGCAGAACCGCAGGCTGGTATTGCTGGCTTTCCGCCAGAAGAACGCCGGGCAGGTTGCGCGCATCCTCCAGCGCGGCTTCGGGTACTTCGTCGGCAAACAGCAGCATCGCATCCTGGCGATTGGTCTGATGGAAGGCGTGATCAATGATTTCATCAAGCGCATCGTTGATAAATGTCGCTGCACAGACCGACGCAACCGCCAGCGCAAGCCCGAGAGAGGTCAGAAAACTGCGCACAGGCCAGCGCAACAAGGATCGCAGGATCATCACGGTGGATTGCGACAGACGCAGATGCATGATTGCTTTGTCGACTCTGGAATGTTTGAACCGCGGCGGGGCAGGGGGCTGCATGGCAACCGCGGGAGCAAGTCTGGCCGCCTTCAAAGCAGCCTGCATGGCGCCAATGCTGGTTGTTGCAATTCCAACCAGCCCTGTGGCGGCGTAGACCCAATAGGACACGCGGAAAATCACATAGGGAAAATTGAAGAATTGGGCGTAAAGCCCTGCCATGGCGCGCGCCAGTATCGTACCGGCGGTCCAGCCCAGCAAAACGCCGAAAACCGCGATAAGACCCGCAAGCATCAAATAATGAATGCAAATCTCGATATCGGAATAGCCGATAGCTTTCAAAAGCCCGATCTGGCTGCGCTCGAGCGTGATGATGCGCCCCATCACCATACTGACAAGAAAGCCGGCAATCCCGAAAAAGATCGGCGGCAGGATCATGGCCATGCCGCGGAGCTCTGTCAGTTCGGAATCAAGGAACGCGTTCGAGATATGATCGGATCGGTCGTAAGCACCCAAACCACCATAGGGTTCCAGCAACCGATCCACTTCGTCGATCACAGGCTGACTTTGCACGCCGGACGCCAAAGCCATGGACACATAGTTGAACGCGCCAGTCATATCGAAAGCAGCGGCGGCGGCCCTTTCTGACATCCAGATGATCCCGAAAGCCTCGTTATCGGGCAAAAGGGCGCCGGGTCCGATGGTATAGACGAACTCGGGCGACAGAACAGTTCCCACGATGATCAGCTCACGCCGCTGCCCGCGAAGATTGGCGCTGAACCTGTCGCCCTGCTTGAACCCATTGGATTCGGCAAAAGGCGCGTTCACGACGACCTCATCGGTATGGACAGGATCCGGAAAGCGGCCGGATACCAGCAGGGGGACGTTCAGCGCAGGCGGCATCGTTTCAGGTAATGACAGGATGCGGCCAACCGCCGTCCGCGTCAGCCCCGGCAGATCAAGGGTTGCGTATCCCGATATCTGAGCCTCGGCGCTGATCACGCCGTCGATCAGCGCGATCTCGGCCATCAGCGAGTCTGGCGCGCGCTTGGCTTCGGCAAAGACATCTGCAAAGCGGTTTCGTTCATAATAGGCCGTGCGGGTTTCGGACATGGCTTTATACATGCCCACCGATGTCAACAGGATTGCAACGCCGCATGCCAGAACCAGGGCAATCGCAATGGCCTGCATCCAAAGCCGCTGGAAATCCTTCAACAGTTTTTTGTCGATCGCCTGCATGCTGATCACCAGACGATTTCTGACGGGGCGATGCGGTGTTCATTCACCCGCACTTCGCTGATCTTTCCGTCCTGAAAGAATATCACCCGATGCGCCATCCGCTGAATTTCGGCGTTATGGGTGATGACAACAGTGGTGGTGCCGATGCGTTCGTTGATATCGTTCAGCACCTCAAGAACCTGAACGCCGGTTGTACTGTCCAACGCGCCGGTTGGTTCGTCACACAACAGGATCTGCGGACGCTTGGCGATCGCTCGCGCAATGGCAACCCGTTGCTGTTCGCCGCCCGACATTTCTGAGGGGAAATGGTTCATCCTGGAGCCAAGACCCACCAGCTCCAATGCCTCTTCCGCGGGCATGGGATCGGGGGCCACATCTGTGACCAGCTGCACATTCTCTCGGGCGGTCAGGCTGGGTACCAGATTGTAGAACTGAAAGACAAAACCGACGTGATCGCGGCGATACCGGGTCAGCCCCCGATCCGACATGTTTGTCAATTCCGTGTCTTTGAACCACACCCGCCCGTCGGTCACATGATCCAGACCACCAAGAATGTTCAGCAAAGTGGATTTACCGCTGCCCGATGGGCCCAGAAGAACGGTCAGTTCGGCTTCGAAAAGCTTCAGATCGACACCGGCCAAAGCGTGCACTTTGACCTGGCCCGTATCATAGACCTTTGTAACGCCTTGGGTTCTGAAAATGATCTCAGCCACGGCCAACTCCTGCTGAAGAAGATTTTGCAGGTTTTTCAGCCGTTGTTCTTGACCGACATCAATTTACTGAGGTCAGGCGCACCGCGCCCTCCAGATCGGACAGAAAAGCATCGACCATGCTGCTCTCTTCGGCAGTTCCCTCAACCCCATTCGGCAAACACGCCTTTGCTGAAATCGGACGACCCAAGTCAGATTCGGCCGCCTGAAATGCCTTTTGCGGCGGAGAGTGCGCCCCGGATGTCAGGAACAAACCGACAGTCGACGGGGCCTTGAATTTCGTGCGCAGGAACGTCCGCAGTGGAACAGCCGGATAGGACGTCCAGACCGGGCCGCACAGTACGACCCGATTACACCCCGAGACAGATGGCAAGCCTTGCCGGCTGGCCATGTCGCGCTGGCGCAGACTATCCATTGCTGCCCTGACATACGAGACGATCCCGCGCTGATAGGCGGGGGCCTGAATCTCGACCAAGTGTCCATGCAGCCGCTTGGCGAGATTTTTGGCCAGACGATGTGAATGCCCTGAACGGGAATAGTAAACAATGCATGTGTCCGATTTAACCATGTTCATGAAGCAATCCGCCCACTACCGCCAAACAGTCTGCACCAGCGTGAAGCGAGGCCTTTGATAAATATCAAACCGATGCTCTGGCGGAGGGGCAAGATCAAGGAAAACAGGACTTCTCCCGCTATGGGCAGAGGTTTTCCACGAAAAGGGGCACAGCGAATCCATGGATCAACTGCGGTCGATTTTTTCTGCCTTAGAGCAGCGCAGCTGGAATATACCATTTCCGGAGGGTAGCGTGATACGGAAGCCGGGCTGGCCTGAAACTGCACTTGTGCTTTTGGTCTCCGGAACAGTCCGTGTCCAAACCAGCGCACTGGATGGCGACGCGCAGGTGCTCTACCGCATAAGTGCTGGCAATCATGGTGATGTGACGCGGGGAACGCTGTTTCCCCCGATCGGGCAAAACGCTGACGCTGTTGCCGAAACCGATATCGAGACGGTTATCATCCCGCGGCCCGAAATCCGCGACGTGATGCAAGCGTCAAAGGACTTCCGCGCCCTTGTTTTCCGGTCTTACTGCCAGCGGATGGCAGACATGCTTCAGGATCGCGCTGATATGGGGCCGAACCCTTTGGATCCCGGTACGGCAGAAAAACTGACTTCCTTGACTGACCCGACGGGCTGGTTCCGCGCCGTCGGGGCTGCTGCATCTAACACTGACGGCACAGCAAGCTGGGGGTGCTGAACCCTGACCCATTGGAAAGTCGGCGCCAAAGTGACGAACAGGATGATCATTCTGTGACCGTTCCCAACGAACGGACACCCCATTGTCGTTTCAATGATCCAAGCCAACGCGCGAGAACTGTATGCCACGCGTTGGCGCAGACACACCACCAGCCATGACCTGCTTGGCCATTCAAACATAACGACCCAATCCCGTTGACTTATGTCAACTGCACATAACGCGGGCGTCGTAGCCTTGTTCGAAACACCGTCAGCAGGAGAAACCCATCGATGCGCCAGCCCGTTCTCTTTGCGAACGCAACAGGCAAAACCCATTTGCATGGAAGCGTGGAATAATGACGACGGCCTCTTTCAGATTTGCTGACCGGTCTGCTGCAGGCAAGGAACTGGCCGACCGGCTTGTCGGAATGGAGCTGGATCGCCCGCTTGTTTTCGCGTTGCCCCGGGGCGGGGTGCCTGTTGCGGTGGAAGTGGCGCGGGCGTTGCAGGCTCCTTTGGATGTGATCCTGGTGCGCAAGATCAGCGCGCCCTCCAGCCCCGAGGTGGCAATCGCAGCCGTGGTGGAAGGTGCGACCGCTGATCTCGTGATCAGTCGCGACATCATGAGGATGTCAGGAATTGATATGGACTGCCTGCAGGAAAACTATGCCAAGCAAGTGGCCGAGCTTGAGCGCCGCAAGACCGCCTATGTCGGTGATCGGCCTCGGCTGGATCCCAAAGGGCGGACGGCCGTTGTCGTGGATGACGGCATTGCAACGGGCGCCACTATGAAAGCCGCACTGACAGCACTGCGCAGGAATGGGGCAGGCCATATCGTCGTTGCCCTGCCGGTCGCCCCGACCGAGATTCTTCAGGAACTGAAAAGCTATGCCGATGACATCATCTGTTTGCATCCGGTGACGTATTTCCGCGCTGTCAGCATGTATTTCGGGGATTTCCACCAGCTGACCGACGCGGAAACCATCGCCCTGCTGGATGCGCATCGGATGGCAAATGGCGACGCCGTGAAGGTGTGATGCGTTTTCGCCGGCGAAGCCCGGTCAACTGCAACACCTCATGAAACCTCTTCAAAACCTTCGGACGCGCCGAACACAATGACCGGGCACCGGGAAGCCTCGATCACGCGTTCGAGACCTCCCTGCGCTTTGATCCACGCCGCTCTGGCATCAAGCAGGACGACCAACGCATTCACGCGGGTCAACGCGCTCAGACCGTCATTCAGCGACAGCGAAACACGGTCGGCTGTGAACCGATGGCACAAGGCGGTTGCGGTCGACGCAAGATCCTCTCTCATCCGGTCAGGGTCCTGCAATAGAACCACCTTCCCGCCGATCCGATTGACCGGGTCATAGCCGATGGCCAGCACATCCCATTCACGGGCTTCCCGGAGCGAAGTTGCGACAAGATCCCCTTCCTGACGGGCGAAGACGCTTTCGGCACGCGCCAGTTTTGCCGCATTCTCGAGCGCCGTTTGAAAAGCGCGGGCATCCGCATTCGCCATCGTTCTGAGCCGCGAGGGATCGGGGGGGCCCATTTTCGCACCACTGGGCAGAACAACCTGCTGCGTGGAAATCCGGCATGTTGCAATAAGATGTGTCTGATCCACGAACACCCCGCCAAGTGTGACTGCAGGCAAAGCAGCGACAATGCGCAAGGCGGCCGCGGAATCGGCAAAGGAACTGGCCCCGATCAGGACACGCAGCCCCCGCTGTGGGTCGCGCCCCATCAGGTTGCGTCCTTCGCCGAGGCTGCAATGCTTTGCACGCCAAAGCTGCGTCTGGTCTCCGCGAATTGGCGTAGCTGCGCTTCGACACGCCCGTTGATGCTGTCAGTGGGGAAGGCCCCTGATCGCCCCCGGCGGCCCGCACGGATGCCTGTCAGGATTTCGATACCGCTGTCGATATCCTTGATCGGGATCACGCGGAACTGTCCTTCCGCGACGGCATCCACAACCTGTTTTTTCAGCATGAGGTGTTCGACATTTGATGCCGGGATCAGAACACCCTGACTACCATCCAAACCTTGCGCCACGCAGGTGTCGAAAAACCCTTCGATCTTTTCATTCACCCCGCCAATGGCCTGAACCTCTCCGGTCTGGCTGACAGATCCTGTGACAGCAAGACCCTGACGGATCGGCGCGTCCGCCAAAGCCGACAAAAGCGCAAACAGCTCGGTCGAGGACGCGCTGTCGCCATCCACCCCGCCATAGCTTTGTTCAAAAACCAGGCTGGCATGCAGCGACATGGGCACATCCAACGCATAGCGTGCCGCAAGATATCCCGCCAGGATCAGAACCCCTTTGGAATGCAGCGGTCCGCCCAGTTCGACCTCGCGTTCAATGTCGATCAGTTTGCCCGCCCCCATGCGCACCCGTGCCGTGATCCGTGATGCGCGGCCAAAAGACGTGGTGCCGATGCCCACCACCGAAAGGCCGTTGATCTGACCCACGGCCGCGCCTTGCGTGTTGATGCGGATCGTGCCGCGCGCAACGGCCTCCTGAATGCGTTCTTCGATCCGGGCGGCGCGCAGGCGGGCCTGATCAATCGCGGTTTCGATATCCGCATCCGAGATCAGGTCGCGGCCCTCTTTCCCGGCGTAAAAATCAGCCTCGCGCATCACATCGGCCAGCGCGCCAAGTTCCAACGTGAATTTCTTGGCGTCTTGCGCCAGCCGGACGGCATGATCCAGCAGCGCTGCAACGGCTGTGGCCGACAGCGGCCTGATCCCGTCCTTGATCGCATAGGCTGCAACCACCCGCGCCAAGGCGCGCATGTTCCGGGCGGTGCGTGGCAGGGCGTCGTCAAAATCGGCCTGCACTTTGAACAACTGGCTGAACTCGGGATCCAGCAGCTGCAGCAGCATGTGCAACCGGCGATCCCCGATCAGAACAACGCGCACATCCAGCGGAATGGGATCGGGTTCAAGCGTGACGGTTGATGACAGGCTATAGCGTTCGGCCAGCGACGTAATCGAAATTGCCCGGTTCTGCAGGCATCGCTTCAGGGAATCCCACGCGAAGGGTTCCGCCAGGATACGGTGGGCATCCAGCATCAGATACCCACCATTCGCCCGATGAAGTGCACCCGCTTTGATCAAAGTGAAATTCGTCGACAGCGTCCCCATTTCCGAGATGTATTCGATCCGGCCCGTCAGATGGGGAAGCGACGGCAAATCCTCTTTCACGACCGGCGCCAGCGGCGCGTCCGGGTCATGAGACACCATGATGTTGACCGCATAACGATCGAATTGCGGTTCCAGATGAAACTTGCGGATGACATCCGGGAACGGACCCTTGCCCGAGCGGCCCGGAGAGGGCAGGAACAGCTCGGCATTGGTGATCATGTCTGTGCGGACACGCTCAAGATAGGCCGCGACATCGGCGTTGCCCTTGAACCTATCGGCCACGCCCCGGATCCGGTTTGACACCGCGCGTTCAGCCAACCCGGCAAGCAAGGCCTGAATTCTTTGGCGATGTTCTTTTTCGAACTCCGGGGCCTGGCTCAGGATATCGCTCAGCTGGTTTTGAAGATCTTCGATCTTTGCGTCTATCTCTTCCTGCTGATCGGGCGGCAGCGCTTCATAGATCTCGGGCTTGATCGGTTTTCCATCCACGATCGCGGACAGCATGAACCCCATGGGCGTGCGCAACAGCGCGACATTGGCCGCCTCGGCGCGTTCGGCGAATTCCGCAATCGGCTCTTCGCGCTTTTGCCCCAGCTCTTCCTCGATGGCGCGGCGCTGCATCTGAAATTCCTCGGAATCGAAGAGCGCCGGGATCTCGTTTGCCAGATCATCGACCACCTGTTGCATCGCTGACTTCAGGATCGTCGCGGTGCCGGGTTCAAGCTTCATCGCTTGCGGTTTGTCAGGTGCGTCGAAGTTGTTGACATAGACCCAGTCAAAGGGCGCCGGGCGATGCGCAGCAGCCTCTGACAGCAGTCTGGTTACTGCCGTATGGCGCCCTGTGCCCTGCGACCCCAAAACATAAAGGTTGTAATCCTTGTGCGAGATATGCGCCGACAGTTCGATCGCACCGATGGCGCGGTCTTGCCCCACAAACTCACGTTCGGCCCTCAGTTCTGCGGTTGTCGCGAACCCAAGGCTTTTCGGGTCGCATTCCGTCCGAAGCTGTTTCGGTGGCAGTCCCTGGGGCGCTTCCTTCTTCCCTGTCAAAATACAGCCTTTCGCACATGTTTCCGGTCATAGCTTGGACAACCGTCGGCAGCAGGCCTTGATGCATGTCAAACAACGCAGAATGTCTGTGCCGTTCAGCCGGTCCCGCAGTTCTTGGCAGTATTGGACGCGGATAAGGAGGCCTGGTCGTTCAGCCCGTATATGTCGGGATGTTCCAGCACCTGTCCGGACGGGTCCGGAAAGCGGGTGAAATACCCCAGCGTTACCGGGATCGGATCGGCTGGCGCATCAAATGTGCGCGTCCCGTTCGCCAGCTCATGCACGCGCGACAACTCTATCCCCAGAACGAAGGCAACCAGCCTGTCCCATTGCTGCACCCGAACGCAACCATGCGACAGGGCACGGTATTCCTTTTCGAAAAGTTCCCTCCGGTTCGTATCGTGCAGGTAAACCAGAAGCCCCGGCTGAAGCCGCACTGCGGCAAGGCCCAGTGGATTGCGCTCGCCCGGCGGCCTGACGTAATCGGCATATTCACCGCTGGCGATCATCGAAGGCGTTGGCCGCCAGGTGGGCCGAAACCGAACGCTTGTCACATACGTCTCAAGCCGCGGTGTGCGGTGATAGGGTGCGCCGACGATCACCCGGCTGCGCAAGACGGGCTCTCCTTCTTCAAAGGCGATCAATTCAAAGGCGGGTATGTTGATCAGGATGGCTTTGCCCTCCCGAGGGATCTGATAGGCGACCCCAGCCTGATCAAGTTGTTCCTGAAATGACTGAGCTTCAGCGCTGGTATTTTGAACCAGCAGCGCCAAAAGCGCCGTCAGTACACAAACAAGCGCACGCAGTTCCCGCAAGATCATCCCGTTATCCCTTCTGGTGGTGCCACGACACAAGACCATCCTAGGCGCTGGGCCCATGGCCCGCAAATGACGGTTTCGGGTAAAGCGAAGGCTGGGAAAAGCACTCTGTGCAATCCGTTTTCCACACACCGCCGCTTGCTCGTCTGACGTTAATTGCGAACATGATCGGCTCCGTTCACCTGCTGGTGGCCATCGCACGGTGTCAAACCCACGACCGGATGGATGCTCATTGTCCAAACAGCCAATCCCCACCACCAGTTCGGGCCACGTCTGACGCCGTACTCGTCACTTGCATTATCCCAGGGTGTGAACGTACGTTGATGTCTTAGGGACTGCGCCCTCTTTTCTACAACCTGATTGGCGGCCCGCTGTGATCATGAATGAAGGTGCTGGATCCACTTCCGCCAAATAATCTTCATCACCGAGATTTTTCACGAAGACGAGGCTTCATAGCGTGTCCGAAGCAACAGAACCAGAGATGCGCCTGCCAGGATTGTCAGGTCTACGGGTAGCGATCACTGCTGCCGGAGGCGGTATCGGGCTGTGCATCGCGCGCGCGCTTTCCGATCAGGGCGCACGGCTGGCGATCTGCGATGTCGATCCAGAGGGCCTTTCGGCAGCCGCTGCCGAGACCGGCGCCGAGATTGCAGAAATCGCTGATGTTTCCGATCAGGCAGCAGTGTCTGGGTTCTTCGACAATATCTCTGATCGCATGGGCCAGCTGGATGCGCTGGTAAACAACGCTGGCATCGCCGGTCCCACAGGTGGCGTTGAAGTCATAGAACCGGCGGATTGGCGGCGCTGTATTGATGTTTGCCTGACCGGGCAGTTTCTTTGCACACATTATGCCGTGCCTTTGATAAAAGCTGCGGGTGGCGGATCGATCGTCAATATATCGTCAGCGGCGGGGCGCTTTGGCTATGCGTTCCGAACGCCCTATGCCTCGGCGAAATGGGGTGTGATCGGCTTCACGCAAAGCCTCGCGAAAGAGCTTGGGCCGGACAACATCCGCGCCAATGCCGTGCTGCCCGGGATCATCGAAGGACCCCGCATGGAAGGGGTGATCGCGGCGCGCGCGCAGCAAATGGATGTGAGCCATGACGAGATGAAGGCAGAGTACCTCTCGCGGATCTCATTGCGGCGAATGACGCCACCCGAGGACGTGGCCAAAATGGTGGCCTTCCTTGTGTCCGCAGCCGGGCAGAACCTGTCCGGCCAGAGCTTTCCTGTCGACGGCAATGTCGAGGCACTTTGAACACCCTGTAGATCAGATAGGAGGCGGAGATGGCGCCACAGAACAAAGTTATCATTTCCTGCGCCGTAACCGGGGCAATTCACACACCCTCGATGACGCCGCATCTGCCGATAACCCCTGATGAAATCGCCGAAGCGGCCATTGGCGCGGCCGAGGCAGGGGCAGCGATCCTGCACCTGCACGCCCGCGATCCCGAAACCGGCAAGCCCGACCAATCGGTCGAGGCCTTTGCGTCATTCCTTCCGCGGATCAAACAGGCGACGGACGCTGTTGTGAACATCACGACGGGCGGCTCGCCTTACATGACCGTTGCCGAACGCGCCGCACCGGCCGCGCAATATCAGCCAGAGATCGCTTCGCTGAACATGGGATCAATGAACTTCGCGTTCTTCCCGCTGCTGGGCAAGTACAAGGAGTTTAAACACGACTGGGAGCGCGAGCATCTTGAAAACTCCAAAGACCTAGTGTTCCGCAACTCGTTTGCGAATATCGAATACGTACTTGAGACCTGCTATGGCAACGGCACACGGTTCGAGTTCGAATGCTATGATATCTCGCATTTGTACAATCTTGCCCATTTTGCCGATCGCGGGCTGGTGAAGCCGCCCTTCTTCGTGCAGTCGGTTTTCGGCATCCTAGGGGGGATCGGGACCCATCCCGAAGACGTGATGCACATGCACCGTACGGCCACCCGGCTGTTCGGGTCGGATTTCCGCTGGTCGGTTCTCGGGGCGGGCAAGGATCAATTCCGTATCGCAACACAGGCGCTGGCGATGGGCGGCAATATCCGCGTCGGTCTGGAAGACAGTATCTGGCTGTCGCGTGGCAAATTGGCGCCGTCAAACGCCAGCCAGGTCGAAAAAGCGCGCGCGCTGGTCGAAGGGATGGGGCTGTCGGTAGCAACGCCTGAAGACGCCCGGGAAATACTGGGCCTGAAAGGCGGAGATCGCGTCAATTTCTAAGGCCGCGGGCGATCATTCAGCGGAACGGGCGTGCCAAAGTGAACCAGTTCGCTGATGGCATGCGCCACCAAAAGCCCGGGCGTCACTTGCCGGTAAGCATCTCCTCAACCAGCTTCTGAACACGAAGGGCTTCACGTGGTGTCGCAAGTCGGTTGGGCTTGCCGTCCAGACACAGCAACAGATCGCCCAATTGCGCTTGCAGGCTTGCCGATCGCGGGTCTTCCGCCGGTTTTTCAACTTCGACAAAAGCACCACCGTCCGAGATTGCATTGACGTAAAAATCAGATACACGGCGGCTGCTCTTGCTGCCTTTTATAGTAAGTTCCTGCCGGTCGGGCTGCGCCCCTCCGACGCTGGCAAGAATACTGACCGGCAGGCCGTCTGCGGTTTCCAACCGCGCCAGCATATGGGTTTCGCAAAGCGCCGGGTCGTTCGGGTAGGTGGGCCGCGCCCAGACCACCCGCAGGGGGCCAAGCACGCGTTCCGAGAAAAACAGGAAATGCGAGATGACCTCTCTTGTCAGGCCGCCTTCCTCTTTGAACCGGAGCCAATCTGCCGCCTTTTGCCACTCCCTCGGCCAGGCCGCATAGGTCACGACAATATCGACACCCAAAAGATCGCCCATCTCTCCGGTTTGAGCCGATTGGACGACACCTGTCATGGCAGCGCCTGCAGCCTGAGTGAAATTGACCGCCGCAGGGACACCGGTGGCTTCCAACTGGGCGACAAGATCCTCGCTTTCGGCAATGTTTACGCCCAACGGCTTTTCCAGGAAAACGGCCTTGCCTGCTCTTGCGGCCGTCAGCGCATAATCGCGACGTGGCACCGGCGGGCAGGCCAGGTACACCACATCTGCGGCCGCGATCGCGTCATCGGCGTTGCCGGCGATAGGCACCTCGCGAGCCATACTCTGCGCCAATTCACGGGACGATTGGCTGGGGTCCCAAATCGCTACCAGTTCGAATCCGTCGTGCGTCTGCATCTGCTGAAGCATTCTGCGGCCCATGATTCCCAAACCGATTATCGATACTTTTTTGACCATCTGCCCAACCTTTTCTGCTTCATAATTTATTGTTTTTATTCAACTTTCATCGCCTCTATCTCTGCATGCGCATCCGCGGCACGCTTCCCAGTTGGGGCTGCATCATGCGGCCTCAGAGGATCTGTTTGGCGATGTATCGTAGGTTGGTGTCTGCTGCACATGCAATCCTGCCTTGTTCGTGATAACAAGCCGTCCACATTCGTTTTTGCGCATGTTAACAGCAACGCATTCATTGCTTTCCAGAAATTTACTTGTACCGTGTTGAAGTCCGTGTCGCGTACTTGCTTCCAAAGTATGCAAATGCGCGGCGTAAAAAACGATAATCTCAATCCGACGGGAGGAAGAATGTATGGATCGTCGTAAATTTCTGAAAGCCGGAGCGCTTGGTGCCGCAGGAACCGCTCTGGCAGCACCTATGGTGAATGCGCAATCCGCAAAGACAATCACCATCGTGTCCACCTGGCCACGCGATTTCCCAGGCCTTGGTACATCTGCACAGCGTCTGGCAGAGCGTATTCCGATCGTGTCGAACGGCGCATTGCGGACGGAGTATTTCGCCGCAGGCGAACGTGTCGGCGCCTTCGACGTGTTTGACGAAGTCGCTGCGGGCAACTCGCAGGCGTATATCGCGGCTGACTATTACTGGATCGGCAAGCACCCCGGATGGGCCTACTTCACGTCTGTTCCCTTCGGAATGACGACACCGGAATGGAACGCCTGGATCAAGTTTGGCGGAGGTCAGGAACTGTGGGACAAGATCGCGGGCGAATTCGGCCTGAAGAACATCCCCTGCGGTGCAACCGGTGCGCAAGCCGGCGGCTGGTTCAACAAGGAAATCAACTCGCCTGACGACCTGCAGGGTCTGAAAATGCGGATCCCGGGCCTGGGCGGCACCGTGATGTCCAAACTGGGCGCATCGACCGTGTCTCTGCCGGGCAGCCAGATCTATGAAAACCTGGTATCCGGCGCTGTTGAAGCGACCGAGTGGGTTGGTCCTTACAACGACTACTTCATGAAGTTCTACGAGGCTGCGACCTATTATTACACTGGCGGCATGCACGAGCCGGGCGGCGGTCTGGCCTTCGGCATGAACAAGTCGTGGTGGGAAAGCCTGAGCGAGTTTGAGCAGGCCGTTATCGTTGCCTGCTGTAACGAAGAGCATGCAGCCCAGCCCGAGGAAGCGTCGGCGCTGAACGGTCAGTATCTGCAGCGTCTGATCACCGATCACGGCGTTCAGGTGCGCCAGTTCAACGAAGACGTCTGGGACGCGTTTGGCTTTGCAGCCGAAGAAGTGTTCGAAGAAACACGCGACCACTCGGCCCTCGCGGCCGAGATCAACGACGCCTATCAGGCCAAACTGAAGGAAATCGCCGGCTGGCGCGCAAGTGCCGAGATCGAATTCTCGAACCAGCGCAACCGGATCCTTGGCTTGGTGTGATCCAACACCTTGAAAAGAAAAGGGAAGCCGGTCTTTTGCCGGCTTCTCTCATATGAATAGATATTAGGTCGGTTGGGGAAACCAGACCTGATCAGAAAGAGCCAAGGGGCGGCGGCGTGACTAGCTTATCAGAAGAAGACTTCATCAATCCGATCGGTCGCCCGGCGCCCGTGATACGTTTCCTGGGCTGGGCATCGCTCACGGTCCTGGCGGCCTTCATGGTCAACAACATCCTCATCACCTGGTTCAATCACCCGACGCTGGCGTCCGGATTGTCATCCGGTGACAGCCGTGTCTGGGTGCAGGTCGGGCTTTACGCTGTTGCTATCGCCGCGTCGATCTGGTGGATCTTTTCCCGCCCCGACAACGCCTTGCGGTACGAAGCCAGCAAGATCAGCAATTTCAACGCCTATCTGATCCGGGGCTGTTTCTTTGCCGTTCTTTTCGTGGGCCTTGCAGATATGGCCATCGCCTTTCTGCGGGTTGAAGGTTTTCTGGGTCGGTTCTTTTCGGAAAGCACGGCCTCTGGATTGCTCCGCGCGCAGTTCATCGGACCCTATGTGCATGTTCCGCTGGTGGTGCTGGGCTTTATCGTTGCCCTGTTCAGCCGCACGCTTGGATTTCAATGGCTTGCACTGCTTATCGTCGCCGCTGAACTGCTGATCGTTTTCTCGCGGTTTGTCTTTTCCTACGAACAGGCGCTGATGGGCGATCTGGTGCGGTACTGGTATGCGGCGCTTTTCCTGTTTGCCTCTGCCTATACGCTACTGGAAGAAGGGCATGTGCGGGTCGATGTGCTTTATGCGGGGCTCAGGCAGACCACCAAGGGGCGGGTCAACGCGTTTGGCACCATCCTTCTGGGTATGACGACCTGCTGGTGCATCATCCTGATTGGCATGGGATCGCAACAGGCGATCATCAACTCTCCGATCAAGAACTTCGAAGTCAGCCAGGCCGGAACCGCAGGCATGTACATCAAGTATCAGATGGCCGCTTTCCTGGCGGTATTTGCGATCACGATGCTGATCCAATTCGTAAGCTATCTTTTCGAGGCCGTTGCAGACGCACGCAACGAACCCGGCCACAAAGACCACGCTGGCGCAGCGTCTGCCTAAGGACTTCTGACTGATGGAACTTTTCTTTCTCTTCCTCCTGGTCGTGATCATGGCAACGGCGCTGGGTTCGGGCTATCCCGTTGCTTTCGCGCTGCCTGGTGCCGCCATCATCACCATCGTTGCCGCCGCTGCGACCGGCTATGTCTTTGTGGGGAACCCGGATGCCTATTTCCACTCGGGCGGGCCATCACAATGGCTGACCGCCGGCGTCACGAACCTTCGAGGGATATACCTTGAGGTTGAACGAGACACGCTGATCGCGATCCCATTGTTCATCTTCATGGGCATCATGCTGCAACGGTCCAAGATCGCCGAGGATCTGCTTGTCACCATGGCGCAGCTTTTCGGCCCGGTGCCTGGGGGTCTGGGTATCTCGGTGGTGTTCGTGGGCGCGCTGCTGGCCGCAACCACGGGGATCGTGGGCGCAACGGTGGTTGCGATGGGCCTGATTTCGCTGCCCGCGATGTTGCGCAACAACTATTCGCAGTCCCTGGCGACGGGGACGATCGCGGCCTCGGGCACGCTGGGTCAGATCATTCCGCCCTCCATCGTGCTGATCATCCTTGCCGACCAGCTGGCTTCCGCCGCGGACCAGGCGTCAACGCTGCGAAAGGCTCTCCACAAGGAAGCCACGGGCGAGCTGTCGATGCCCACGACCTTCGACGTCTCCTCCACCAGCGCGGGCGAGATGTTTCTGGGCGCGTTCATCCCAGGCCTCGTGCTTGTGCTGCTCTACATGGCGTTCATCCTGATCTTCGCGATCCTGCGGCCCAAACTGGCGCCAGCAGTTCCTTACGAGGGGCAGCGTGATGCGAAGTTCTGGGGCCAGGTGCTGCTGACACTAGTGCCCCCGTTGGCGCTGATCTTCCTGGTTCTGGGTTCGATCATCGGCGGTATTGCCACCGTGAACCAGGCCGGTGCCATCGGCGCGGCGGGTGCCTTGATCATGGCGGGCTACAGACTTCCCGAGAAAGGCACTCCAGGCATTTATATCCCGGCGATCATCGCCATTGTCGGGCTTGGTCTGATCGCCTTTGCGCTGTCGACCTATGAAATGAACATCAAGGCGCTGATCGTGAACGGCGGCGACATGACGGGTATCTATATCGGGGCCGTTGCGGTTGGATTGGTGGTGTTCGCGCTCATCTGGTCCGGCCTTCGCGTTCTGCGGATTGAAAATACCATGCAGGAAGTCATGCTTGAGACGGCAAAGACGACCTCTCTGGTGTTCATCATTCTGCTGGGTGCGGCCATGCTGACGGCAGCCTTCCGCGCCTTCGGTGGCGAAGAACTGGTCCGTGATTATCTGAACGCGCTTCCGGGCGGGTTCTGGTCCCAGTTCATCATCGTGATGGCAGTAATTTTTATTCTGGGCTTCTTCCTCGATTTCATCGAGATCGCGGTGGTCGTCGTCCCGATTGTTGCGCCCATTCTTCTGGCGGCACCTGATGCCAACATCACCGCAGTGTGGCTGGGTGTGATGATCGGTCTGAACATCCAGACCTCGTTCCTGACACCACCTTTCGGATTTGCGTTGTTCTATCTGCGCGGGGTGGCACCTGCCATCGTCAAGACGGTGCAGATCTACAAAGGCGTGATTGCCTTCATCGCGCTGCAACTCGCTGCTTTGGCCATCGTCGGCTATTACCCGCAGTTGGTGAATTATCTGCCGAACCGTGTGTCGCTGTTGTCGGAAAGCTCTCCGCCGCCACGTAACCCGCGGCTGCAATACTGCCTTGAGGATTACGTGCACGCACAGCTCGAAGGCGGTAACGCCGAGCTAAGCAGCGCGATCGAGCGCGCCCGCGATCTGGATCTGTCGATCCTGCCGCAGCGCGTCAGTGCCGAGCTGAGCGGCGCGTTCAACGACGCGGAAACCGCGATTACCACGATCGATCAGGTCTGGGTTGCCCATGCCGCCGTCGAACAGGCCGCACCGGCGTATCGCCCGCAGCTTCTTGAGGTGCGCGATATCGAACGCGCAATCCGTGGTCTGCAGCGCGAGGCGGATGAAATCCATGAGTCGATCCGCTTCCTAGACGCCGCGTCAAGCGGCGACAGGATCGCCGAGGGCGAGGCAAAGATCGCCGCCATCGAAGAAGAGATTGCGCATCTGCAGGGTGAAATCCCGGAAACCTGGGCTGACGCCTACAAGACCTTCAGTGCCCTCATAAACGAGGAAGAGGGTCTGCGCAACACCTACCGCAGAAGCGCGGACGGATCCGTTGAGCCGGTCATCAACTTCCTGGCCATCCTTGACGGCAACAGCGCTTTTGCAGAGTTGGAGCAGCAGTTGCTGGCCCTTGGCGATATCATCCAGACAGCAGATGCTGATGCAGCAGAAGACGCCCTGAAGGAAGCCGGAAGCGCATTCGGATCGATCGCTGGTGCCAATGAAGTCAGTTCCGACCTGTCCAAGGCGCGTCGCGTCTTGCGCCGGGGGGATATTGACGCCGCGCTTGGTGAATGGCGGAACGCGGTTGCAAGCTATGAACAGCAAGCGGCCTGGCGGGAGGCCGCCAACAGCCAGCTTCGTCCGGGGCTTGAGGCCTATCTTGATGCAACCGCCGACACGATCGGCGCGCGCCAGCAAGATCGGCTGTCACGCGAACAGGCTCTGTTCCTTGCCGGCTGCAGCGCAGATCACCGCGACTTGTCGCTCTTCTTCTGATTGGGGCCGCCCGCATCCTGGGCACAAGGTCTTTGAAAGGGAAGGTGCATCAGGCCTGTCTTTTGATGACAGGCCTGGTAACCTTGACGCGCGGGCTCCCGATAGGTCCGATGAAATAACTTTCGTCGGCAGCGATCCGGAGATCCCCCCACACAGATGATGCAGGGTGTGGTAAGCGATATCTCAAATATCCAGGAAGACCGTTTCACCGTCGCCCTGAAGCCGGACATCGAAGCGGTATGCAGTGTCCCCTGACTTTTTGGCAATCAGTGTTTCGACGCGGTGCCTTTGTTCGATGCGGTTCAGCAAAGGGTCGTTCTGGTTGTCTTCATCCTCGAAGTAGATGCGGGTGTGCAAACCGATATTGATGCCCCGCGCCACGATCCAAATCGAGATATGGGGCGCCATCATGTTGCCGTTGCGGTCGGCAACCGGGCCGGGTTTCACTGTTTTCAGTGTATATTCGCCAGTGTCTTTATCCGCAGCAAAACGACAAAAGCCCAAGACATTCGGATCCGCACCCTCCTGACCGGGATAGAGGCCAGAGGCATCGGCCTGCCAGCTTTCCAGCATCGCGTCGCGCATCGCCCAGCCCGTGCCGTCATAGATCGAACCGGTGATTGTGATGATGTCGCCTTTGGCTCCGTTTGCGACCGGGCTCAGGCCCAGATCCTCGGGATAGACGCCTTCGATCCCGGCGAAGGTGGGAATGCAGCCGATATGCACATATGGCCCAGCGGTCTGGCTGGGTGTTTCGATAAGCAGGCCGAGTGATTGTGTCATGATCCTACATTCCTTCGGGCTTGTTTTCGAACATGGTTTGCCGGCGGCCCCGCAGCACGATGTCAAACTTGTAGGCCAGATAGTCGTGAGGCCTGGAGTTTTGCATGTCCAGCGGAGCGACAAGTCGGTCAAGCTGGCTGCGGTCCCGGATCGTCGCAGCGATCGGGCAAAGATCGATAAGCGGATCGCCCTGGAAATACATCTGGCTGATCAGGCGCTGTCCAAAGGCATGGCCGAAGATGGAAAAGTGAATATGCATCGGGCGCCAGTCATTGGCCCGGTTCGGCCAGGGATAGGCCCCGGGGCGAATGGTGAGGAATTCGTACCGGCCGTACTCGTCCGTGATCGTGCGGCCGCAGCCGCCGAAATTCGGATCAAGCGCAGCGAAGTAGGTGTCTTTGACATGCCTGTATCGGCCCCCCGCATTCGCCTGCCAGATTTCGATCAGCGTGTTCGGAACCGGGCGGCCGGTTTCATCAAGAATCTGGCCATGAACGCGGATCCGCTCACCTACGGCCGAGGCCTTGCCCTGCGAATAATTCAAAATGAGGTTGTTATCGAGAGGGCCCAGAAGCGAATGCCCAAATGGTGGGCCGGTTTCTTCGCTGGGGGTCGAGTCCATGGACAACAGCGGCAAAGAAGGAGAGCGCGTCACCGAGGTTTTATAATCGGGCCAGAACGGCTGCGGGTGTTTGTCACGCTGCCTGGGCATCAGTGGACTTGTTCCGGTCATGTCTCGTTCTCCATCTCTGCATAGGTCGCCTTGGCAAGCTGTATTGCATGGTTGGCCTTGGGGACGCCTGCGTAGATCGCCACATGCAGGAAAGACTGCATGACATCGTCCTTGGACGCGCCGGTATTGGCTGTTGCGCGGATATGCATGGGGATCTCTTCAAAATTCCCGGTCGCCGCCAGAAGTGCTAGCGTCAGCATGGATCGCTCGCGACGCGTGATTGTGTCATCGGCCCAGACGGTGCCCCAGGCGGCTTCCGTGATCAGGGTCTGAAAAGGAGTGTCGAAAGGCGTCTTTGCCTTTTCAGCCCGGTCCACATGAGCGTCGCCCAATACAGACCGCCGCGTCGCCATGCCCATGTCAAACCGATTACGTGTCATCGCATTTTCCTGATGTTTGCCAAACGATCGAAACTAATCATGTCAGAGTCCTTAAGAAAATTGATAGTCTATGCTTCATGCATACCATATCGGTTATGTATTCGGATCCAGACCTTCGTTTTCGACACGTTCGGAGATGTCTTGAAGTCACGTGAGCAGCCCGATCTGATT
>NZ_JXYH01000018.1 GCF_001262635.1 Aestuariivita boseongensis | reverse complement strand
CCCGGTGTCGGGGCGCGCGCTTTTTCTTTCAAGGGCCTGCCCGTGGCAGGCGTTGTGTCGGGTATTTTGGGCCAGAAAGAAGCGGCAGGGCCGTCTCAGTCCAGACGCACAGCGTCCGAGCTGACGCGGGATGCGGAATCCCAGCCCATCGTACCCAACCCGTAATAGGCGCCGACAGCGACCACGGCCATGGCCGCGAAGGCGATGAACATTGCTTTCATAACTCACTCACTCCCCAGTTGCTTTTTTCAGATAGGCGATCAGGTCATCGCGATCCTGCTGATCGCGGATAACCTGCATGGGCATCTTGCTGCCCGGGATATAATGGTCCGGCCCCTCTTCGAACAGGTCGTCGATGCTGGTGTCGTCCCAAATGATCGAAGACGTCTTCAACGTCTCGGAATAGCTGTAATCGCTGACCGTGCCGGCCGGACGGCCGAAGACGCCGTAAAGTGTCGGGCCCGCGCGCCGGGCGCTGGACGGGGTCAGCGTGTGGCAGATCGAACATTTGCGTTCGAACTGGCGTTCGCCGTTTTCCATTGTCTCGGGATCGCGCAGGAAGCTTTGCTGCGCATCCGACATCTGCCCGTGTTCATTCAGCGAGGCCACGGGCCAGCTGTACATGGCCGTGTCGAGCCCGCCTGCGTGGATGTTGGCGCCATCGGCCGAAAAGGCCAGCGCCCAGACCGGCCCGCGCAGCGTGGCGCGGAAATCGCGGGCGATGCGCCACTCGTTGGTGTCGATCACCATGATATAGCCTTCGCCATCGCCCACAGCCAATGTGCCGCCATCGGGCGACAGGGCCATGGCCAGGATCGGGCGACGCTCCAGCGTGAAATCGGCAATGGGTTCGGCGGTGACCGCGTCGATCACGCGGGTGACGCCATCGACTGCGCCATAGGCGATCCAGCCGGCGTCCTCGTTGAAGACCATCTCGTTGATGCCAAAGCCGTGGCTGAGCAATTGGCGCAGCTCTTCGCCGCTGCTCAAGTCCCACAGGCGCAGCGTGCCATCGGTGCTGGCGCTGATCAGCCGGCCGTCCGAGGTGAAGGCCAGATCGTTCACGCCCGCCTGATGGCCGGTCAGAAACCGTATTGTGCCATCTTCCCACAGCCCGATGGAGCCATCCCAGCTGGCCGTGGCGATCATGCCGCCCGCACTGGCGATATCCGTCACCTTGCCCTTGTGCTGCGTCAGAACCTCGCCCCCCGGCCATGCGCGCAGGGTGAAGTCATCGCCGCCCGACAGCAGGGTGGGGCCCGCGAAATGAACCGTGTTCACGGCCGCCTCGTGCCCCTCCTGCCAGGCAGGGGTCTCGCCCGTCCACAGGCCCACGGAATTGTCGAAACTGGCGGTGGCGATCTGTCCGCTTTCGGACACGGCGATCCCCATGATGGGGCCGCCATGCCCTTTCAGCGTGAAGAACCCGTCTGCCGCAACAGGAAGCGGCAGACAGGCCAGAGCCATCGCAAAGGCCCTTTTGCGCACGGGCGTTACTCCGCCGGGGTGGCCGAACCGGAAGAGGCTTGCTTTGCCTTGACCTCTTCCACCCAGAGGGAATGGTGCTCTTTCGCCCATTGCTCCTCGACCTCGCCGGAGCCCATGGCGTCGAACGCGCCCTCCATACCGACCGAGCCGATATAGATATGCGCCAGGATCATCGCCATGAAGACGAAGGCCACGATCGAATGCCACAGCTGGGCAAACTGCATTTCCTCATGCGGGGCCATCTGTTCGGGCAGAATGCCCAGGCCAAGCGCCTGCGGAATGCCGGTATCGTTCAGGATCGTAAAGGTCTTGGCGAACATCGGCAGTTCGAACGGGAACAAGAGCGACAGTCCCGAGGCGCTGATTGACAGGCCCATGACCACGCAGCCCCAGAAGATCAGCTTCTGGCCCGCGTTGAACTTCTTGGCGGGCGGGTGCGATCCCTTGGTGAACAGCCCGCCACCCTTGGCCAGCCATTTCAGGTCATGCTTGTTGGGGATGTTGTGCACCGTCCAGTTCAGGATGATGATCACCAGCCCCAGCATAAAGGCCCAGGCCACGTTGTTGTGCACCCATTTCGACGCCAGCGCGAGCGGCGCGAAAGCGTCCTTGCCCAGCAGAGGGATCAGCAGGGGCCGCCCGAACAGGGTAATCAGGCCGGAAATCCCCAGCAGGATGAAGCTGGAGGCAAACAGCCAATGGCCAAACCGCTCGAACCCGCTGAAACGCGTAATGGTCCGGCCGGTCTTGGTGCCGTCAATCATGATACGGCCACGCAGCAGATAGAACAGCACAAGCGCCACGATCGTGCCCAACAGCAGATACCCGCCCCAGGTCGACAGCCACCCTTCGCGGACCTGATACCACCACATGCCACGATCCTGGATCAGGACACCGGCGGCCGGGGCGTTCGTGGACACGGTCACATCCGCCGTGCCATAGCGCAGCGCCAGGAACACGTCGCTGTTCGATGCACCACCCAGCGTGCCCAGTTGTTCGGAAATCCCGGCAGCGGCGGTGCCGGTCTGATCCAGACGCCAGCTGAGGTCGACATCCTCGCCCCGCTGACGGGCCAGGATATCTTCAAGGGTAGGGGCCCCGGAGCGGGGCTGGAATTCTTCGGATTCGGTGGCCGGAGCGGACTCTTGAGCGGTCGCGGCAACGGTCATCATCATGGTCAGGATCAAAGCAAATAGCGCGCGCAACATTTGTTCGATGTCCCTGTTTTATAGGTTGAAAAAAGGGCGGCCCGTGTCTGGCGCGGGCCGCCCCGATTAAGCTGAAGCTAAGGCTTAGCCGCCTTTTTGCTCATAGGCTGTGCCCCAGCCCCATGCACCCGAACCAAAGCCACGGGCCACGACGCGTTCACGATAGATGTTGGCGACAACGTCACCATCACCTGCCAGAAGCGCCTTGGTCGAACACATCTCGGCGCAGATGGGCAGTTTGCCCTCGGCGATCCGGTTGCGGCCGTATTTTTGGAACTCGGCTGATGAGTGGGTCTCCTCGGGACCACCGGCGCAGAAGGTACATTTGTCCATCTTGCCGCGGGAACCGAAGTTGCCTGCCTGCGGGAATTGCGGCGCGCCGAACGGGCACGCGTAGAAGCAATAACCACAGCCGATGCAGAGGTCCTTGGAGTGCAGCACCACACCGTCATCGGTCTGATAGAAGCAGTCCACAGGGCACACCGCCATACAGGGTGCATCGGAACAGTGCATGCAGGCCACGGAAATCGACCGTTCACCGGGTTTACCATCGTTGATGGTCACCACCCGGCGGCGGTTGATGCCCCATGGCACCTCATGCTCGTTCTTGCACGCTGTTACGCAGGCATTACACTCAATGCAGCGCTCGGCGTCGCAGAGAAACTTTGCTCTTGCCATTCTCGTCTCCTCCTTACGCAGCCCAGATCTTGCAGAGAGTGGCTTTCGTCTCCTGCATCTGGGTCACTGAGTCATAGCCATAGGTCTGTGCGGTGTTGGTGGATTCACCCAGCACATAGGGATCCGCGCCATCGGGGTACTTGGACCGCTGGTCCTCGCCCTCGAAATGCCCGCCGAAGTGGAAGGGCATGAACGCGACACCCGCGCCGACCCGTTCGGTGACCATGGCCATAACCTTGACCTTGCCGCCTTCGGGGCCTTCGACCCAGACCTGTGCGCCGTCCCGCACACCAAGGTCATTGGCGTCACGCGGGTTGATTTCGACGAACATGTCCTGCTGGAGTTCCGCCAGCCAGGGGTTCGAACGGGTTTCGTCCCCACCGCCTTCGTATTCCACAAGACGACCCGACGTGAGGATAATGGGATAATCCTTCGAGAAGTCGTTCTTCTGGATCGAAGCGTAAAGGGTCGGCAGACGGTAATCGTGCCGGTCCTCATAGGTGGGATAGTCTGCCACCAGATCGCGACGGCTTGTGTAAAGCGGTTCGCGATGCAGCGGGATCGGGTCGGGGAAGGTCCACACAACCGCACGGGCCTTCGCGTTGCCGAAGGGTGCACAGCCATGCTTGATCGCAACCCGCTGGATGCCGCCCGACAGGTCGGTCTTCCAGTTGGCTTTCGGACCGCCAACCGCGTCAATCGCGGCGCGCTCGTCAGCCGTCAGGTCACCATCCCAGCCCAGATCCATCAGCATCTGCATGGTGAACTCGGGATATCCGTCCTGGATTTCCGAACCCACGCTGTAGACGCCTTCGGCCAGCAGGTTCTCGCCATCGCGTTCCACGCCGAAACGTGCACGGAAGGTGAGGCCGCCTTCGGCCACCGGCTTCGACATGTCATACAGGTTCGGTGTGCCGGGGTGTTTCATGTCGGCAGTGCCCCAGCAGGGCCACGGCAGACCATAGTAATCCCCATCGGCCGGACCACCCACGGCTTTGAGCGTGGTCTTGTCGAAGGTGTGCTGGTTTTCCATGTGCATCTTGAGCCGTTCCGGCGACTGGCCG
Organism: Aestuariivita boseongensis; assembly: GCF_001262635.1. Taxonomy (GTDB): domain Bacteria; phylum Pseudomonadota; class Alphaproteobacteria; order Rhodobacterales; family Rhodobacteraceae; genus Aestuariivita; species Aestuariivita boseongensis. The sequence continues at coordinate 60,865 of NZ_JXYH01000018.1, read as the reverse complement.
GTATAGCCCACGGTCCACATGCCGCGGTTGATCTCCCGCAGGGTGCTCTCGATGTTCGGCGTGTTCTCGTCGTCCATCTCGATATTGCGGAAAAGCCGGTCGGCAAACCCGAACTTGTTTGCAAAAAGGCCGATGATCTCGTGATCGGTCTTTGACTCGAACAGCGGATCAATAACCTTTTCACGCCACTGGATCGACCGGTTCGACGCGGTGACCGAGCCATAGGTCTCGAACTGCGTCGTGGCCGGCAGCAGGTACACGCCATCGGTGCGGTCATGAAGCACGGCAGAGACGGTGGGGAACGGGTCGATCACGACCAGCATGTCCAGCTTCTCCATCGCTGTCTTCATTTCCTTCATGCGGGTCTGCGAGTTGGGCGCGTGGCCCCACAGAACCATGGCACGAACCGGGTTGGGCTGATCGGTGTTTTCCGGATCTTCCAGAACACCGTCGATCCAGCGCGACACCGGGATACCCTTCAGGTTTTGCAGCGACTTCTCTTTGCCGTCTGCACCGGTGACTTTCTGGAACCGACCGGCTAGCCATTCGGGATCTTCACCCCAAACGCGGGCCCAGTGTGCCCAGGCACCACCCGACAGGCCGTAATAGCCGGGCAGGGTGTGCGACAGAACGCCAAGGTCGGTTGCGCCCTGCACGTTGTCGTGGCCGCGGAAGATGTTGGTGCCGCCGCCAGAGGTGCCCATGTTGCCCAGAGCCAGCTGCAGAATGCAGTAGGCGCGGGTGTTGTTGTTGCCGTTGGTGTGCTGCGTGCCACCCATGCACCAGATCACGGTGCCGGGGCGGTTGTTGGCCATGGTACGGGCCACGCGGCGCAGCTGCTCACCGGGCGCGCCGGTAACACGCTCGACTTCCTCGGGCGTCCATTTGGCGACTTCTTCCTTGATCTGGTCCATACCCCAGACACGGGTGCGGATGAACTCTTTGTCCTCCCAGCCGTTCTCGAAGATATGCCACAGGATCCCCCAGACCAGCGCCACATCGGTGCCGGGACGGAAACGGACATATTCATCCGCATGTGCCGCCGTGCGGGTAAAGCGCGGGTCGCACACGATCAGCGGCGCGTTGTTCTGCTCTTTCGCTTTCAGAACATGCAACAGCGAGACGGGGTGCGCCTCGGCCGGGTTGCCGCCGATGATGAAGATGGCCTTGGAGTTGTGGATGTCGTTGTACGAGTTCGTCATCGCACCATAGCCCCAGGTGTTCGCAACACCGGCAACCGTGGTCGAGTGACAGATCCGCGCCTGGTGATCCACGTTGTTCGTGCCCCAATAGGCGGCGAACTTGCGGAAGAGGTACGCTTGCTCGTTGTTGTGCTTGGCCGAACCCAGCCAGTACACGGAATCAGGGCCGCTTTCGTCGCGGATCTGCATCATGCCGTCGCCGATCTCGTTGATCGCCTGTTCCCAGCTGATGCGCTTCCACTCACCACCCTCTTTCTTCATCGGGTACTTCAGGCGGCGCTCGCCATGGGCGTGTTCACGGACCGATGCCCCCTTGGCGCAGTGGGCGCCCAGGTTGAACGGGCTGTCCCAGCCGGGCTCTTGCCCGACCCACACACCGTTTTGCACTTCTGCCACGACGGTACACCCGACCGAGCAGTGCGTGCAGACAGATTTGACGGTATCCACCGCGCCAGCAGCCGCCGTGGCCGCGCTGGCTTTTGTCACTGTACCGCCCGTTGCGGCAATCGCGGCAAGGCCACCAATGGCCAGGCCCGATCCGCGCAGGAATGAGCGGCGGTCGACTGAGGTTTCAGCCGCCTGTGACAGGATACTTGTCCGCTGGGGGCGTCTCGCAACCCCGTTGGTCTTTTTCCTCAACATTTTCGTTTCCTTCCTTGCTGGCCAGGTCAACTGGCTCGCTTGGGTCTCTGAAAACCGACATCAGGGCCTATCGCAACCGTCCGTCGGGTGTGCCTTGACCGGTTCTCTGCCCGGACACTGCAATCGTGTAAGCGGTTCGATCAGAACCGCGCGCTGTCCAGATAGGCCCGCGTATGCGCGGTATCCTGGATGCGGGTTTCGGCCACGGGCTCTGCCGCCTCGGCCTCTGTTCCGCTCAGCGCAGCGGCAGCAACAGCAGCAGGGGCTGCGGTTCCGGCCAGCTTCAGGAAGTCACGGCGCGATGCGCCTTCGTCCCTCTTGGTGCTCATGGATTTAACTCCTCCATTTGCGTTTGGGCCCTGCGAACAGGACCGGTGAAAAGCGGCTTACGCCGCCGTCATTCGGAAGGCCTCGCGCTCGATCTCCATGAACACCTTGCCGGCCGATCCGACCGAGGCGTAGAAGACCGAGTTCTTGGCAGCTTCCAAATCCGAAAAGAAATGCCCCGCCCAGGGGCCGATATGTTTCGACCAGAAGGTCTTTTGCGCTTCAAGCGACGCGGGCTCGCCAAAACGGCCGACGATCATGCCAGCCATCATCTCCATCAACGATGCGATATTGTCCTCGGGTTCATAGACATTGGGCGCCCGCGTGATCCCGCGCGCCGCCATGTCGTTGCGCAGCTGCGCCAGCGGTTTTTCATTCAGAAACCCGGTGAGGTAATACGAGGCATAGGGCAAAAGCTCGCCCCGGCCCAGACCGATGAACAGCGCGTTGAATTCCCGCTCTACCGCCTGCGGCTTTGACGCCTTGGCCACACGCGCCATCGCGCCGATGGTCTTGCCCAGATCCGTCTCATCCCCCGAAAGGCCAGCGCATTGGTCCAGCACCATCTGGTCCGGCGGCCCGGCCAGCAAAAGCCCCAGGAAATTATAGAAATCGGCTCTGAGGCGATCCTCGGCAGCGATATCAGTTATGGTCATGTGCTCCCCTTGGCTGGATACCATCGTATACCGTCATGTTTCGAACGCGAAGCGCATCCGGCGCCGGGGCGCTGCGGCATATTGCGTATCTGACTGATTTTCTTGAGTTTCCGATGTGGGCTCGTCCTCTGCCACCAGTTCTGGCGTCTCGGCCTCGGCAGGGGCGGTCTCGGGTGTCTCCGGCGCATCCGCCTCATCGGCGTCCGGTGCATCCGCTTCGTCCCCGGCTTCAAGCGCGGCTTCCTTCGCGGCGGCCTGCCGGGCCATTTCCTCCACATGGGCCAGCATACCCTTGCCCACCTGATAGGCGGTCTGCAGATTTTCGACCACCAGCGCCGCGTCGGTGAAATCTTCGCCGTAATCGACCAGCCCGTCGACATTGGCCAGCACCGGGTTCAGCTTCCACAGCTGGCGCAGCGCACGGCGGCGCAGCCGGTCGGGCACCGCCTGGCTCATGAAGCCGCGCACATCATCGCCCGGCTTCAGCGTCTCGGGATCGGGCAGGTTCAGCTCTGCCAGGATCTCTTCGTCGGATTTCTCTTCCAGCGCCTGGCGTTCCTCGGCCATGCGCTGCTCTTCGACTGCACGCGCCTCTGCCGCTTCTTCGGCCTGCACGGCGGCCTTCCGGCGCGCCCAGAAATCCAGACGCTCGCTCATTGCAGCATCCTCTTGCGGGGCGCGCGGAACACATCGCTGTCCTGACGGATGCGCGCATCGCCCTTGCCGTCTTCCACCAGATCGACGCGCTTGCGGTCGCGCTTGCGTTTGACGAAATCCTCTTCCACGTGATGGGCGAGCGCGAAATCCCGCACCCAGGCAATCAGCCCGTCCGTCATCGGCACCTTTTCGACCAGATCATCGCCGGTATCCGCATAATCCTGCCCCTCGAACGGGGAGGCGGTGACAAGCGTCACCTCCAGCGGCGTGGTGCCATCGGGCGCATCGCGCATGATCACATAGATCGACGGCACCCCATCGGCGAGGTTGGTCAAATAAGCCTCGGTCTCGGCTGCCCACAGCGTCAGCTCCGGCGTGGCCGCGTGGTATTCCACCGCTTCGCCATCGCGGCGCAGTTCACGCCAGTCGGCTTGCGGCGCACCGGGCATAACGGCGACGACGCGCCACGACCACTTGGCCCACCGGGTCACGCCGGGCGTTTTCCGAACGACCACACCCAAGGGCATGGAAATATGCGTTGCGGCTGATTGTGCCAAAGCTCCCTCCGCCGGGTCGTGTCCCTTCGCCCCGGTTCCGTGTCAAAGTATGCCGTAGTGTGCCGACCGGGGCCAAGCCCAAAAACGCAAATTCGGGCCTCTTTCCGGACGCAGGGTCAACTTTTTGAAATAAAATGCATGTTGAATGCATAATATTCCGCAATGCAGCGCGGCTCGGGGTGATTCTTCTGCGGTGCGGAATGACAGAATCACCGCCCGCGCGGCGCGCAACAGGGCTTTACCTTCGCGCGGCCATATGAATAGTTTGCGCCGGCGAACAGGGGGGGCACCGGAGGAAACGGTGTGAGGTGCGATGTCTAAATCGTTGATTTTGTGCGATTGTTTGGGAAGTCAGCAGGTCGACGGCGACGCGATTGCCGATGCGACCGGGCTGGGCTGTTCGCGGGTTCATACCGCACTTTGCACCCGTGAAATCGAATCAGTCGCCCAAGCCATGCAATCGGGCGAGGTGGTGATCGCCTGCCAGCAGGAGCGCGTGACCTTCGAAGAACTGGCCGATGAACTGGGCATCGACGCGCCCGGTTTCGTCGATCTGCGCGACCGTGCCGGATGGTCCGATCAGGGCGCCGACGCGACCCCCAAAATGGCCGCTCTGGCGGCCGAGGCGATGATGCCCGCCGCAGGGGCAAAAACGGTCGACGTGGTCTCGGAAGGGATGACCTTGCTCGCGGGGGCGGCGGATGTGGTTCTGCCCGTGGCCGAGCAGTTGAAAGACATGCTCGCGCTGACGGTTCTGATCACGGATGACGGCGATATGCCGGTCAGCCGCGATTATGACGTGGTGCGCGGGCGGATGGCACGCGTGACCGGCGCGCTGGGTGGCTTCACCGTACGCATCGACGCCTTCCAGCAGATCGAACCGGGCGGGCGCGGGGCCTTTTCGCTGACCGATCCGAAGGACGGCGCGCAATCGCAATGCGATATCGTCATAGACCTGACCGGCGGCACGCCGATGGTGCCCGCACCGCAAAAGCGCGAAGGCTATCTGCGCGCCGATCCGCGCGATCCGCTGGCGGTGGCGGGCATCGTTCTGGCCGCCTCGCACCTGACCGGGACCTTTGAAAAACCGCTCTACGTCCGGTTGGAAGAAAGCCTCTGCGCCCATTCCCGCGCCGGGCAATCGGCCTGTTCCAACTGCCTTGATATCTGCCCCACCGGCGCCATCACGTCCGCAGGCGACCACGTGGCGATCGACCCGATGGTCTGCGCGGGCTGCGGCGCCTGCGCGGCGCTGTGCCCGTCGACCGCGATCACTTATGACGACCCGCCCGTGGGCCATGTGGTCAGCCGGATGCAGACGCTGGCCTCGACCTTCCGCAAGGCGGGCGGCACCGCACCCCGTCTTCTGGTGCATGACGCCCACGGGGCCGAGATGATCCGCCTGTCGGCACGGTTCGGAAGTGGATTGCCTTCTGACGTTATCCCACTGGAATTGCAAGTGATTTCCGGCTTCGGCCATGCCGAGATGCTTGCCGCTCTGGCCCATGGCTTTGCCAGCGTCGACATCCTGCTGGCGCCGACCACCGAACGCGACGCGCTGGATCGTGAACTTGATCTGGCCACCGCCATCGCAGGCCCCGGCAAGCTCCGCCTGCTGGACGAGGCGGATCCGGACGCCATGTCCGACGCGCTCTACGGCGCGCACACGCCCGAACCTCTCGCCACGCCCGTCCTGCCCTTGGGCAACCGCCGCCAGATCGCGCGGCTGGCCGCCCAGGCGCTGAACCCGGACGCATCTGACCCGCTGACGCTGCCCAAGGGCGCGCCCTATGGCGCGGTGCTGGTCGATACGGATGCCTGCACGCTGTGTCTGTCCTGCGTGTCGCTCTGCCCGTCGGGCGCGCTGGTCGACAACCCCGACATGCCGCAGCTCAGGTTCCAGGAAGAAGCCTGCCTGCAATGCGGTCTGTGTTCGAACATCTGCCCCGAAAAGGCGATCACCCTGAAACCGCAGCTCGACCTGACCGATCAGGCCCTGACCCAGGTCGTCCTGAACGAGGAAGAGCCTTGCGCCTGCGTCGAATGCGGTGCCCTGTTCGGCTCGCAATCCACCGTGAACCGGATCATGGAGAAACTGGCCGGCACCCATCCGATGTTTGCCACCTCGGAACAGGCGCGGATGATCCAGATGTGCGACGATTGCCGGGTTCAGGCGCAATATCACAGCCAGAACAACCCCTTCGCCGCCGGTGAACGTCCCAGGCCGCGCACCGCCGATGATTATTACTCAAAGCGCAAGGATCATTGAAATTGCAGGGGCGCGCCCAGATCCGCAGGCTTGACCTGCGCCACATAGGCCAGGATCGAATCCAGTTCTTCGGGCGTGATACGCACCGGGGCGATGGGGGATGGCACCGCCGGATCGAAGGGTTGGGTCAGCCCCTCGACCTGGGTGAACACGGCGTGCGGGCGCAGCACGTAAAAGCTCAGGAACTTGTTGTCCCAGTTGCTCATGGCGCGCAGCACCGCGAAGGACGGGGTGGACCCGATGGAATTCATCGCGTTCTGCGGCCCGATCACGTGGCAGCGCCCGCAATGGGTCAGCGACAGCGCCGCGCCTGCGACCGGATCGCCGTCAAAGACCATCTCGTCCTCTTCCGCCACAACCGGAATGGGCGCGGTGAATGCCGCACCATCCGCGGGTTGAAAGCTTTCCACCGTGCGAATCCCGATGTCGGAGGTCAGCCAGTCGCGAAACCGCGCCTCGCGCGGGTCATCGCCGGTTTGCAGGAAAAACACTGTCTCGCCGCGCTGGAACACGGCCACGCCTGTGCCATCGGTGGCAATAATCATCTGCCCGCCCGCATCCGGGCGCACGCGGATCCCCGTTTTCAGCGAAAAGCGCGGCAGCAGATGTTTCAAAAGCCCGCTGTCAATCACGGCCTCGGGGGCCTGCAGACCCAGATCATCCTGGGCTTGGGCGGGAAGGGCCAGTCCGAGGGCGGCCAGAAGGCTCAGCAAAATCAACCGCATGGCGTGCAGCCTAGGCGGGCAACCCACGCGCCGTCAATCCGGCGAACCACGACACCCCATTAAATCACGGAGACACAAGCAATGGACGACAGCTTCAACATGTCGATGCGCAAATTCCTCAAGCAGGTGGGCGTGACCAGCCAGCAGGCGATCGAAGAAGGCCTGCGCGCCAAAGGCGCCAAGGCAGGCGACACCTATGAGGCGACGGTGCGCCTGACCGTCGATGGCCTTGACGTCGATCACGTTGTGACCGGCACGATCAAAGGGGACGCATAACACCATGGCCACGCGCGATGAGGTTCTGGAACAGCTCAAAACCGTGACCGATCCGGTCAGCGGCAATGATATCGTGTCCACGGGCATGGTGCGGGCGCTGAATGTCGAAGAGGGCACCGTCCGTTTCGTGATAGAGATTGACGCCTCCCGCGCGCAGGCCATGGAACCCGTGCGCGCCGAGGCCGAAGAGAAGGTCAAGGCGCTTCCTGGCGTCGAGAAAGTCAGCGCCATGCTGACCGCCCATTCCGCCAAGGCGCCGCCCGATCTGAAACCGTCGCGCAAGGCCGAACCGGCAGGGCCGCAGCCCGTACCGGGCGTGGACCGCATCGTGGCGATTGCGTCCGGCAAGGGCGGGGTGGGCAAATCCACCGTTTCGGCCAACCTGGCCTGTGCCCTGGCCGCCGAAGGCCGCCGGGTTGGCCTTCTGGATGCCGATGTCTATGGGCCGTCGCAGCCGCGTATGCTGGGCGTCAGCGGGCGGCCGGCCTCGCCCGATGGCAAGACGATCCTGCCCATGCGCAACCACGGCGTCACCATGATGTCCATTGGCCTGATGACCAACGAAGATCAGGCCGTGGTCTGGCGCGGGCCCATGCTGATGGGCGCGCTGGAACAGATGATGCGCCAGGTGCAGTGGGGCGCGCTGGATGTGCTGCTGGTGGATCTGCCGCCCGGCACCGGTGACGTGCAGATGACGCTGACGCAGAAATTCGCCGTGGACGGGGCGGTCGTGGTGTCGACCCCGCAGGACGTGGCGCTTCTGGATGCGCGCAAGGGCATTGACATGTTCAACCAGATGAAAACGCCGATCTTCGGCCTGATCGAGAACATGTCGACCCATATCTGTTCGAAATGCGGGCATGAGGAACATGTCTTCGGCCATGGCGGCGTGAAGGCCGAAGCCGAAAAGCTGGGCGTGCCCCTTCTGGCCGAGGTGCCGCTGCATCTGGATATTCGCATGGCCGCAGATGGCGGTGCGCCGATCGTGGTGTCAAAACCCGAAAGCGCGCAGGCCCAGGCTTTCCGCGACATCGCCCGCGCCCTGATCGCAAAAGGCCAGGCATGACCGACAGCGCCCCCACATTCCCGCCGCTGATGTCGGGCGTGGCCGTCGAAGGGGGGATTGACCCTTTCGACAAGGCGCGCTCGATGGCGGCGCTGGGCTGCGATGCGGGCACGGTTGTCCATAATATCCAGGTCGACCGCCTGCGCGCGGCCATCGTCTTTGCCCCCGAAGTGGCGCTGGAACAGGCCATGGCGATGCTGCCTGTCTGCGGCGTGGGCTTTCAGAACGCGCTGGGCGCGCTGGCCCCGCCCGAGGTGGCCGTGCATCTGGAATGGCAGGGCGGTATCCGGGTGAACAATGCCAGCTGCGGCAGGCTGCGGGCGGCCTCCTCCACCACCGATCCGGGCGCTTTGCCCGATTGGCTGGTGATCGGGCTGGACCTGCCCTTGCTGCAAACGGCCACCGATCCGGGGGCCACGCCCGATGTCACCTCGCTTTATGACGAGGGCTGCGCCGATGTGGACCCCGTCCAGCTGATCGAAAGCTGGGCGCGGCACACGCTGGTCTGGGTCAACCGCTGGGAAGACGATGGCAACCGCCCGCTGCATGCCGAATGGATGGGCCTGCTGCACGGGGTGGGGGACCCGATCACCATGATGGGCCGACAGGGCCGCTTTCTGGGTGTCGATGACCAGTTCGGCATGTTGATCCGCGACGACGAAACCACACATCTCATCCCCCTGAGCCAGGTGTTAGAGGACTGAACCCATGAACCTTGCCCGCGCCATTCATTTTGACGAAAGCGACATGAACGTCTTCCACTCTCCGGCGCGCACCGGGGAATGGTGCATCTCCGGCGGGTTCGAGTTTTCGAACTGGGGCGAAGCCGACCTGACCGGCAAGGCCCGCCAGGCCTTTGCCAATGGCTGGCTGGGGCTGGAAACCTTCGGGCGCGTGACCTTCGTGGCCGTCACCCAGGTCGAAGAGGCCGAGATCGAAGTGCTTGTCAGCCTGCTCGCCCAGCATTTCGTCGATTTTTACGGCGCGCCCTCGGTCGAGGCCGCCACCGGCGTCGCGCGCGACGAGATCATGCATATGGTCGATCTGTGCGACGATCACGACCCCAACACCCTGATCACCGTCGCCCGCGAACTGACCGAGGCCGGCGTGAAGGAAACCTATCGCACGATCGAGGCGCAGGCGGCGGGCCTCGATCAATTCGCCATTCACGGATCTTTGGACGAGTAACACCGCTCCGATGCGCCCCGGACTTGATCCGGGGCCTCCCCCGATACCACGAGGCCCCGGATCAAGTCTGGGGCGTGTCACGCCGTCACCAGACACGCCCAGTCTGATGCACATCGCACCGAAACGCGCTATCTATTACCCAGACCGACCCGACCCGGAGACCCACCATGCCTCTCAACCGGCGACATTTTCTTGCAGCCACCGCAGCCGCCACCGCGCTCCCACGCGTGGCACTGGCCAGCCCCATGGTCCTGCGCGCAGGCCCCGTGACCGCGCAGATCATGCCCGAAGGCGACGGCACCACGGCGCTTTGGGGCTTCAACGGCTCCACCCCCGGCCCGGAACTGCGCGCGCGGGTGGGCGATATGCTGAACGTGCGGTTCGAAAACGGCATCGGATCGGGCTCGGCGATCCACTGGCACGGCATCCGCATCGAAAATGGCATGGATGGCGTGCCGGGTCTGACCCAACCGCTGGTCGAGGCCGGGGCGGAGCATGACTACAGCTTCCGCCTGCCGGATGCGGGCACCTTCTGGTATCACTCCCACCACCGCTCCTGGGAACAGGTGGAGCGCGGCCTGTACGGCGCGCTCATCATCGAGGAAGAAACCCCGCCCGAGGTCAATCACGACATCACCGTGATCGTCGATGACTGGCGCATCGAACGCACCGGCGAACTGATCGAGGATTTCGGCAACCGCCACGATTTCGCCCATGGCGGGCGCATGGGGACATTCGCGCGGATCGTCCCGACTGTCTCGACCGTGCGCAAGGGCGACCGCGTGCGCCTGCGCATCATTAACACCGCCACCGCGCGGATTTTCCCGCTGGAAATCACCGGTATCACCGGCAAGATCGTGGCGCTGGACGGCATGCCGCTGGCCCAGCCGCGCGATCTGGAACGCAGCGTGCTGGCCCCGGCGCAACGCATGGATGTCATCGCCGATGTCACCGACACGGTGCAGTTCCTTTTCCCCACGGGGCAGGATCCGTACCCGCTGGGCGATATCGCGGTCGATGGCGAAAACCCCACGCCGATCACCGCGCCCATCGCCGCCCTGCCGCAACCCCGGATCAGCCAGCCCGCCGCCACACCCGATCACCGCCTGACCATGCGGCTTGAGGGCGGCGCGATGGGCGGCCGCCACGCCGGCGACGATATCTGGAGCCTGAATGGCGTCTCGAACCTTCCCGACGCGCCCTGGCAGCGCTTTGCGCGCGGCGACACGGTTCAGATCACCATCGTGAATGACACGGCCTTCCCGCACGGCATGCACCTGCACGGCCACCATTTCCACGAGCTAGAAGAGGATGGCAGCCCAGGCCCCCTGCGTGACACCACGCTTCTGATGCGCGGGCAAAGCCGCGATATCCTGTGCGTGTTCGACAATCCGGGCAAATGGCTTTTGCATTGCCACATGCTGGGCCATCAGGCCTCGGGCATGAAAACCTGGCTTGAGGTGGCCTAACCCTTTTCGGAAAACCCGCCGTACTGGCCCTGTTTGAAGATCAGCCCCTTGCCCGGACGGAAGGCGGCGCGATCCACATGGCCCACGATGATCGCATGATCGCCCGCGTCATGCAGCGCGGCCAGATGGCATTCGAACCGCGCCAGACATCCCGCCAGAATGGGCACACCGGCCTCGGACCGGCTCCAGTCGAACGCATCGAACCCGTCGCCCGCGCGGGCAAAATGGCGCGCCATCGCATCCTGGTCTTCGCCCATCACATGGATGGCGAAATGCTGCGCCTTTGCAAAGCTCGCATAGCGGCGCGAGGATTTCGCAGGCGCCCACAACACCAGCGGAGGATCCAGCGACACCGATGAAAAGGAATTCGCCGTCATCCCCAGCGGCCCCTGATCCGATTGGGCGGTCACCACCGTTACCCCCGTCCCGAAACAGCCCAACGCATCCCGGAACTGGCGGGTGGTATCGGCATTCGGCGTGAAAACGGTTTCGGACATGTCGCGCGGGTCTCCTTGGCTGTCAGGTGACACGGGCACCGCGAATTGTCCATCGCCCGGGGCGGAAAAGGTCATGGTCTGGATCCATCTGCTGCTCAGCCGCCCAGATAACCCGGCTGGGGCCCAAGGCAATAGCTCAGTTCAGGTCTTCCAGAAGCCGTCCGTGCTTGCGCGTCTCGGCGATGACCGCGCCAAAGGTTGTCAGGCCGCGCGCCTCCAGCATGGGCAGCATGCGGCACAGCACTTCGGCGGTCGCGCGCGCATCGCCCAGGGCGGTGTGGCGCAGCGCGTCGGGGATGGTCACGCCCAGCCGTTCGCCCACCGCATCCAGTGTGTGGGTGGCGCTTGCCCCGAACAGCACCGCTGACAAAAGCACCGTATCCAGAATGGGGTGATCCCAGTTGCAGCCCATCTTCGGCCCGTACCGGTGCAAAAACGCCATGTCGAAGGGCGCGTTATGCGCGACGATCACGGCATCCCTGCAAAAGCTGTGAAAGCTGCGGCCCGCGCTGATCATATCAGGCGCGCCCTGAACCATCGCATCGGTGATCTTGTGCACCTCGCTTGAGGCCTTGGGAATGGGCCTGCCAGGATCGACCAGCGTGTCGAACACCTCGCCCTCGATGATCCGGCCCTTCAGCACCCGCACCGCGCCGATCTGCACCACCTCGTCCTTGTGCGGCAAAAGCCCGGTGGTTTCGCTGTCGAAGACCACGAAACACAGGTCTTTGAGGGGCCGCGCGTCAAACGCGGCCGGGGTTTCGGCATAAAGCAGGTCGAAATCATAAATCAGCGGCCGCGCGGCATCCGGCGCGATCTGCGCATGGGCCGCGTCAATCACCAGCATATAGCCCGGCGCATCGCCCAAAGGTTTCAGCACCGCGTCATAGCTTTGCGCGCCATCGGTGCCTTTCAGCGTCGCGGTCACCTCTTTCCCGGTTTTGATCAGCCGCGCATAGGCGGTCTGCAACGCCTCCGCCTCGAAATAGTCGAACAGGGATGCATTCAGCCGGGGATGCGCCACCTGTGCTAAAACCGCTGCCGATTGTGCGTCATACAGCACGATCTGATGGGCGGGGTTCACCATGATCATCGCCACGGGGATCTCGGACAAAAGCGCGGTCAGCCGGTCCTTTTCAGCGGCCAGCCGCGCGGTCTGGGTGGCCACGCTGGTTGCGGCCTCTTCCGCTGTCTGCGCCAGCTGACCCGCAATCGCATTGGCCGCAGGGGCCAGATCGCCCAGGTATTTCGCAGCCTCCATGTCGATCTGACCGGCCACGCCGCTATGGGCGCGCACCCGCAGCTCTGCCGCCAGCCGTTCGATGGGTTTGGCGACGTTTTCATCGAACAAAAGCCAGACACCGGTGACCAGCGCCAGCACCAGAAACCCGATGATCAGCCCGGAAAAGACATAGGCGTCAAAGAGCTCGGGTTGGCCCGCCCGCTGATATCCGGCGATCAGCCCGCCCGCAGTGATCGCCAGCCCACCCAAGGCCAGCAGGCAGAAGAACAGGAAAATCCGCAGGCGCAGGCTCAGGCCGCTCAGCATCACGACACCTCGCAGCCTTTCACCAGCACCGGATCATCGGCAGGCACGCTCACCCAATTGGCATTCGTGATCTGCCCGTCCGCGCCAAACTCTGCCCCATCAGCCAGCGAGGCGCGCCGCGCCCCCTCGCAATCCAGCAGCACCGACAGCTTGTTGACCGGCGACCAGCGACCGAAGAAATACAGATCGACCATCCGCTGACCGGGCAGGGCCGGGTTCTCGCGCAGGCTGGTCGCATCCACGGCCACGAAGCGGTCGACATAGGGCTTCATCTGCGTCCAGGGCCGGTAAAAAGACTGGTTTTCAACGGTCAGCGCAATCTCCATCCCCTCGGGCAGGTCGGCCGCCGTGCGCTCGTACCAGCCATATTCATTGGCAATTGTCGTTCCGATCATGCCCAAACCAGCCGCCACCGGCACGATCCAGCGGGGCAGGCGGCTGCCGATCAGCTTGTTGAGCAGCATCGCAACCCCGGCCACGGCCAGCCCGGCAAAGATCGTCGCGATCAGTTCCAGAAACATGTCTTCTCTCCTCCTCGGCCTCTCCTCAGACCGTTATGCGCAGACCTGCTGCTTCTTTCTGGCTAAAAATACCCAAAAAGTCCCGACCTCTCCGTCAGCTCAACGCCCCCCGACCATGACCGACGGCAGATTGCATGGTTTTGACCACGACGAAAGCATCGCGCAGGTGGCTGCGCTCGAAATCCGACAGATCCGAGGGGGGCATGAAATTGTCCGGGGCGTGGCCCGCCTTGATCTGCCGCGCCTGATGAGCCAGACGGGTTTCGGCGATCAGGTCATAGGCATCCAGCAGATCGCGCGCGCCTGATGCGCTCAAAACGCCCACGCTCTCCGCCGCCTCGATCCGCGCGCGGGTATTGGCGGGCGTCAGACGGCCCTGAATGGCGTAAAGCCGGCCCAGATCAACCACCGGCACCACGCCGTTATGCTTGAGATCCAGCGTGTTGCGATGCTCCCCCGACCGGATCGTGGCAAAGCCGCGCAACAGCCCCAAAGGCGGCGTGTGTTTCAGCGAATTCGACACCATATGCGCCACGAAGATCGAATTGCGCGCCGCCGCCGCCAGCGTTTCCGCCTGCAGCCCGTCAAAAAGCGCGCTGTCCCCGCCAATAGGCCGCAGGTCGAACATGACCGAGGCCAGCATCTGCGCCATCGGATCTGGCTTGGCGATCCAGCCCCGGAAATACTCGCGCCAGACACGCACCGGCTGGCACCATTGCGGGTTCGTGGCCATCATGTCGCCCGGGCAATAGACATATCCGCAGGTATTCAGCCCGTCGCAGACAAACCGCGCCAGATCGCGGAAATAGCCCATCTGGTCATCGGTGACCGCATCGGACAGCATCAGGCAATTGTCCTGATCGCTCACACCGGTCTGCTCCTGCCGGCCCTGGCTGCCGCAGGCCAGCCACAGATAGGGCACCGGGGCAGGGCCCAGTTTCTCCTCGGCCAGCGCCAGAAGCCGCCGGGTGGCGGTGTCGGCGATATCGGTGATCAGCCGCGTCACCACCTCGTGGCGGTTGCCTGCGGCGACCAACTGCACCAGAAGACGCGGGATCTCGGCGGTGACCTCGGCCATCTCCTCCGCCGATCCGGCGCGCGAGAGTTTCGAGACCAGCTCGGCCGAACTCACCGCCTGAAAGCGCGTCAGATCCGTCTGCGTGACGATCCCCGCCAGCTTGCCCGCATCGACGATGGGCACATGGCCGATATGCCGCTCCATCATCAGGTGCAGCACGTCCGACCCGATAGCGGACGTGGCCAGCGTGATGGGGTCCGGCGTCATCACCGCGCCCAGCGGCGTGTCAAAAGGCAGGCCCGCGCCCACCACCTTGCCCGAGATGTCGCGCACCGTGACGATCCCGGCCAGCTGGTCGCCTTGCGTCACGCAGACCGACGAAATGCGCTTTTCGGCCATCAGCCGTGCGGCCTCCTGCACGCTGGCCTCTGCCGCGCAGGTGGCGGGATCGCGGGTCATCAGGTCTTCAACCCGGCTGGTGGCCAGGGTATTTTGTTGCCCCGCAGCGCCGCGCGATCGGTCAAAGAACCGCGCCACGGCAGGTTCTGACCGCATGAGCGCGTCGAAATCCGCCTTGGGCAGCATCAGAAGCGTGGCGTCGCTTTGCGCCACAGCCGTGGTTACGGCGATCCCGTCTTTCGACAGGCCACGTTCGCCGAATGAATTGCGTGTGCCCAGAATGGACAGCGGGATGCCGTTTTCATCCGACACCTCGATCTCGCCCTCATAGACGATGTAAAGCCCCTCCAGCCGGTCTCCCAGCGCGTAAACCTGTGCGCCTTTGGCCAGCGCGCGCATCTCGAACAGGGGCAGCAGATCGGCCATCCGCGCCGCATCGAGGCTGTCATAAGGATGCACCGTGGCCAGGAACCGCATCAGGTCAGCTTGGTTCAGCGACATCTGTCACACCTTTGAATGGGGCCAAGAAAAGTCCCGCCCAAGGCTGGCCTGGGCGGGACGGTATCAAAAGGGAAGGGGGCCACATGCGCCCCCACACCCAAGGGGATCAGTGCCCGTCGACCGCCGCGCCTGCACCGCGAGGCACACGCACGCTTTCGACCAGATCCTTGATCTCCTGCGGGGTTTCCTTGGTCATGCCCGCGACGACATAGGCAACCGCAAAGTTGATCGCCGCGCCGACCGCACCGAAGGAGGTGGACTTGATCGTGCCCAGAAGCGGATCAGCATCGGTGAAGCTGTTCGTGTCGGGGATGAAGAACCAACCCTTGTGCAGGAAGATATAGAGCAGCGTCACGGTCAGACCGGCCAGCATGCCCGCCACAGCGCCCGTGTTGTTGATGCGGGTCGAGAAGATCCCCATCATCAGCGCCGGGAAGATCGAGGCTGCCGCCAGACCAAAGGCCAGGGCCACGGTTTGCGCCGCAAAGCCCGGTGGGTTCAGACCCAGATAGGTCGCCACCACAATGGCTGCCGCCATGGCGATCCGTGCCGACAGAAGCTCACCTTTTTCCGAGATACCCGGATTGATGGCCCCTTTGATCAGGTCGTGGCTGACCGCCGACGAAATCGCCAGCAGCAGACCCGCCGCCGTGGACAGCGCGGCCGCCAGACCACCCGCCGCGACCAGACCGATCACCCAGCCGGGCAGGTTGGCGATCTCGGGGTTGGCCAGAACCAGGATGTCCCGGTTGAACTTGGTCAGCTCATTGCCTTGCCAGCCAGCTGCAGCGGCGCGTTCCTGCATTTCCGCAGAGGCGTCGTTGTAGTACTGGATCTTGCCATCGCCGTTCTTGTCTTCCCAGTCCAGAAGACCGGTTTTCTGCCAAGTGGCCATCCAGTCATAGCGGGCGTCGTTTTCGATCTGCTCGACCGAAACAGCTTCGCCTTGCGTGCCGTTGGGCCACATCATCTCGGTGATGTTGAGGCGTGCCATGGCACCCACAGCAGGGGCCGTCAGGTACAGCAGCGCGATGAAGACCAGCGTCCAGCCAGCCGACCAGCGTGCGTCAGCCACACGGGGAACCGTGAAGAAGCGCATGATCACGTGGGGCAGACCGGCGGTGCCGATCATCAGCGACAAGGTGAACAGAACCATGTTGAACGTATCGCCATGGTGCAGCGTGTATTCCTTGAAGCCCAGATCGGTCACGATCGCATCCAGCTTGGCCAGCAGAGGCTCGCCGGAGGCGGCGTGATCCCCGAACAGGCCCAGGGCCGGGATCGGGTTGCCTGTCAGCTGCAGCGAGATGAAGACCGCCGGAATGGTATAGGCGGTGATCAGCACGCAGTACTGAGCGACCTGGGTGTATGTCACGCCTTTCATGCCGCCAAACACGGCATAGGCGAACACGACACAGGCCCCGATCAGCAGACCGGCGGTATTGGAAACCTCCAGGAAGCGGCCGAAGGCCACGCCCACGCCTGTCATCTGGCCGATCACGTACGTGACCGAGGCCACGATCAGACAGACAACAGCCACGATACGGGCTGTCTGGCTGTAGAAGCGGTCACCGATGAATTCCGACACGGTGTATTTGCCGAATTTGCGTAGGTAGGGCGCAAGCAGCAGTGCCAGCAGCACATAACCACCGGTCCAGCCCATCAGGAAGGACGAGTTGTCATAGCCGGTGAACGCAATAAGGCCCGCCATCGAGATGAACGAGGCCGCCGACATCCAGTCAGCCGCTGTCGCCATACCGTTGGTGACCGGGTGAACGCCGCGACCAGCGGCGTAAAATTCTGATGTGGAACCCGCACGGGCCCAGATCGCGATGCCGATGTAAAGCGCGAAGCTCGCGCCGACAAACAGCAGGTTGATTGTAAACTGATCCATTGTCCCTCGCGTCCCTTATTCTTCTTCGACGCCGTATTGCTTATCGAGCTTGTTCATCCGCCAGGCATAGAAGAAGATCAGCGCCAGAAAGACGATGATCGACCCTTGCTGGGCGAACCAGAAGCCCAGATCGGTGCCTCCGACTTCGATGCCCGAAAGCACGGGCCGCAGCAGAATGCCGAAGCCGAATGAGACCAGCGCCCAGATGACGAGGCTGATCAGGATCATGCGCACATTGGCGGCCCAATAGGATTTATCGGCCTCCGCCTGACTTTGCGCGGGATTGGTGGTTTGGTCCGCCATCGCGGGCTCCTCCTTTTCCTCCAGTTGCGTGCCGAGCTTTGGGGTCCGGCACCGGTTCCCTTGTTGTTGGCATCGCTTACGGCGATCCCGTTGGCGCAGACCGGTATTGCCGGACTGCGCCTTGTCTTTCACCCTTATGGCCTTGGTGCGTTTGAACTTATTTGATGCAGATCAAACTCGCCTTTAGGCCGGTTTAGGCATTTTCTAGTCCCGCCAGAGGCGGGCCTTCACTGTCCCTCGCGTTGGAGGAGCGGCGCCCGTTGACCGGACACCGAATTCGTCATTTCACATCGCGCACAATCTGCGCCATCGCGCCCGCGATATTGTCAATTTGTCCCATGGCATCAACGGTTTGCAGCACGCCTTTGCCCTCGTAATAGGCGATCAGGGGTGCGGTCTGCGCGTGATAGGCTTCCAGCCGCTGACCCACGGTTTCAGCCTTGTCATCGGCGCGGCGCACCATGTTGGTGCTGCCGCATTTGTCGCAGGTCTCGGGTTTCGCGGGGGCCTTGAACGTGTCGTGATACCCCTCGCCGCACGCGCCGCAGGTGAACCGGCCCGAGATGCGTGTGACCATCTCGGCATCGTCCACTTCCAGGCTGATCGCCGCGTTGATCTTCTGGCCGGTCTCGGCCAGAAGCGCGTCCAGCGCCTCGGCCTGCACCGTGGTGCGCGGGAAGCCATCCAGGATCACGCCGCGCTGCACATCCGCATCGCCCAGACGGTCGCGCAGGATGGCGATGACGATCTCATCGCTGACCAGATCGCCGGCTTCCATCACCGCCTTGGCGGCTTTGCCGGCCTCGGTCCCGGCGGCGACGGCTGCGCGCAGCAGATCGCCTGTCGACAGCTGGACCAGCCCGAACTGATCTTCCAGCAGCCGGGCCTGTGTGCCCTTGCCGGCACCCGGCGGTCCCAACAGGATCAGGACCGCGGGGGTTGTATCAACGGCTGTTCCGTCCATGTCTTGGCCCCTCACTTGTTCGCGCGGTTTTCGATGAGATCATCGACAACCGACGGATCGGCCAGGGTCGAGGTATCGCCAAGCGAACCGAAGTCGTTTTCGGCGATCTTGCGCAGGATACGGCGCATGATCTTGCCCGAACGGGTTTTCGGCAGGCCGGGCGCCCATTGGATCACGTCGGGCGAGGCAATCGGGCCAATCTCTGTCCGGACCCAGGTGCGGAGTTCCTTGTAAAGGTCATCCGTAGCCTCCACCCCGTTCATCAGGGTGACATAGCAATAGATGCCCTGGCCCTTGATCTCGTGCGGGTAACCCACCACGGCGGCCTCGGCCACGGCGGCATGCGCCACCAGCGCGCTTTCCACCTCGGCGGTGCCCATCCGGTGACCCGAGACGTTGATCACGTCATCCACACGGCCGGTGATCCAGTAATCGCCATCTTCGTCGCGCTTACAGCCGTCGCCCGAGAAGTAGTAACCCTTGTAATCGCTGAAATAGGTCTTCTCGAACCGCTCGTGATCGCCCCAGACGGTGCGCATCTGACCGGGCCAGCTGTCTTTCAGACAGAGCACGCCCTCGGTGGGATAGGAGTGAATTTCCTCACCCGATTGTGGGTCCAGAACCACGGGCTGGACGCCAAAGAACGGCTTCATTGCCGATCCGGGCTTCAGCGCATGCGCGCCGGGCAGGGGGGTCAGCAGGTGACCACCGGTCTCGGTCTGCCACCACGTATCCACGATGGGGCAGTTACCTTTGCCCACCACGTCATTGTACCAGTTCCAGGCTTCGGGGTTGATCGGCTCACCTACCGTGCCCAGAAGGCGCAGCGACGACAGATCACATTTCTCGACATATTCAGTGCCTTGACCCATCAGCGCACGAATGGCTGTGGGGGCGGTATAGAACTGGTTGACCTTATGCTTTTCGCAGACCTGCCAGAAGCGCGAGGCGTCCGGGTAGGTCGGCACGCCTTCGAACATCAGCGTGGTTGCGCCATTCGCAAGCGGCCCATAGACGATATAGCTGTGGCCGGTGACCCAGCCCACGTCAGCGGTACACCAGTAGATGTCGCCGTCATGGTAATCAAAGACCAGCTCATGCGTCATCGCGGCATAAACCAGATACCCGCCGGTGGTGTGCACAACGCCCTTCGGCTGGCCGGTCGAGCCCGAGGTATACAGAATGAACAGCGGATCTTCGGCATTCATCTCGGCCGGGGCGCAGTAGTCATCGGCCTCCAGCACCATCTCGTTGTAATCGAAGTCGCGGCCATCGACCCATGTGGTCTGACCGCCGGTGCGCTTGACCACCAGGCATTTCACACTGTCCTTGCAGTGCAGCAGTGCGGCATCCGCGTTGGATTTCAGCGGCGTCTTGCGGCCCCCGCGCGGGGCCTCATCGGCGGTGATCACGACCTTCGCTTCGCAGCCATTGATCCGTGCGGCCAGCGCGTCGGGCGAGAAGCCGGCAAACACGATCGAATGGATCGCGCCGATGCGGGCACAGGCCAGCATCGCATAGGCCGCCTCGGGGATCATCGGCAGATAGATCACAACCCGGTCGCCTTTGCGCACGCCCAGGCTTTCCAGCACATTGGCCATTTTGCAGACGCTGGTGTGCAGTTGCTTGTAGGTGATGTGTTGTGCGGGCTCTTCCGGATCATCGGGTTCAAAGATGATCGCGGTCTGATCGCCGCGGGTGTCCAGGTGGCGGTCGATGCAGTTGGCGCTGACATTCAGCGTGCCGTCCTCGAACCATTTGATCGAGACATTGCCAAGGTTGAAATTGACGTCCTTCACCTTGGTAAAAGGTTTGATCCAATCAACCCGCTTGCCGTGTTCGCCCCAGAACGCTTCGGGATCATTGATCGAGGCGGCGTACATCTCCTCATATTTCGCCGCATCGATATGGGCCCGTGCGACCATCTCGTCCGAGGGCGGATAGGTCTTGCTCTGAGCGGTTTCGGATTGCGCGGTGTTGGTCATCGAGGGTCCTCCCATGACAGTGATCGAGGCAGTTCTTTCCGGGCGCTGAGTACAGATTCCGGTTCAGCCTGAATTTGATCGAAATCATACCAGTGCTTGAAAATAAGAAAATAACCGCCCGATTTTGCTGCATTTGCTTGTAAATGTTTTTCCCCACCCGCAGTGAATGTTGTAAATTCCCTCGGCCGGGGTGGCGAAAAATCATTGCACTGCAACGCGATCCCGAGTCAACGCCCCTCTGTCGCGGCGGCCGCAAAGCGCCTGACCCATGGTCAAGCCCGCGCGTTTTCAAGCGCCGAGGCAGGTGTGACATATTGTTTCGGCCATCGGATCTACGGGGTTTTGGGTAGGCGAGGCGCGCATTTCACCGCCCATGAGTCGACTTCTTGGCCTGATGGGCCGTCTTATGGCTGCTCGGGCCTTGGCACCAATTGCCTTGCACGCTATTTTCCCCGCCAAGCATCCCCCCGAGAGGGGCTGCAGAAACTGGGAGTGAGATATATGAACAAATACCTGACCGGCGCTGCGGCGGCCGCCATCTCTGTTGCCTTCGTTGCCGAGGCGGCAGCAACCGAATGGAACGTGTCCCTCTGGGGCAAACGCCGCGCCTTTACCGAGCATGTCGAAAAACTGGCCGAACTGGTTAGCGAAAAGACGGGCGGCGAATTCACCATCAACCTTGCCTATGGTGAAACCCTGTCGAAAAACCGCGAGAACCTGGATGGTATTTCCATCGGCGCGTTCGAGATGGCGCAGTTCTGCGCGGGCTACCACCCCGACAAGAACCGCCTGATCACCGTTCTGGAACTGCCCTTCCTGGGCGTCGAGAACCTGGAGCAGGAAGTGGCCGTCAGCCACGCCGTCTATGACCACCCCGCGGTGCAGGACGAAATGGCCCAGTGGAACGCCAAACTGCTGATGACCTCGCCCATGCCGCAATACAACCTCGTCGGCACCGGCGAGCCGCGCGACGAGCTGAGCGAATTCGAAGGCATGCGTGTCCGCGCCACCGGCGGTCTGGGCAAGGCGTTCGAGGCCGTGGGCGGTGTGCCGACATCGGTGACCGCGTCCGAGGCCTATCAGGCGATGGAATCCGGTGTCGTTGACACCGTGGCCTTCGCCCAGCACGCGCACCTGTCCTTTGGCACGATCAACCAGGCCACCTGGTGGACGTCGAACCTGAACCCCGGCACGGTGAACTGCCCGGTCGTGGTGAATATTGACGCCTATGAGTCGCTCTCGGACGAACATCGCGAGGCGCTGGACAGCTCGGTTGATGAGGCGATTGCCTATTACCTGGAAAACTACGGCGAGTTGCTGCAGCGCTGGGACAGCGTTCTGGAAGAAAAGAACGTCCAGAAAGTCGTAATCTCGGACGCTGAACTGGACGCCTTCCGCGCCAAGGCAGCAGCGCCTGCACGTGACGCATGGATCGAAAGCATCACCGCTCAGGGCCTGCCTGGTCAGGAGCTTTATGACCTGGTGATGACGACCCTCGACAAAGCCAAGATGACCAACTGATCGGGATCTTTCCCGAACAGGGCGGGGGCCGGATCACGCATCCGGCCCCCGTCTGCATAAAAAAACCGAAGGAGGGGGGCGATGGCATCTTCGGCATCCGTGCTGGAAGACAGCAGCCTGTTGAGCAAGCTCGACCGCGGCCTTGAACCGATCGAGCGTTTCATGGCGCTGATCTCGGGTCTGGCAATCTTTTCACTGATGTTCCTGGCCGCCTGGTCCGTGGGCGGGCGCAAATTCTTCGGCGCGCCGCTGATGGGATATGTCGATTACATCGAAGCCGCGATGCCGCTGATCGCGATCATGGGCATTTCCTGGGTGCAGCGCGACGGCACTCATATTCGCATGGACATCCTTGTGGGCAACCTCAAGGGCCGCGTTCTGTGGCTGTTCGAGCTGATCTCGGTCCTTCTCATCCTTGTTCTGATGGTGGCGCTGGTCTGGGGGGCCTGGGCGCATTTCGACCGTTCTTTCGATTGCGCGCGGCCTTTGTGTTCGCGCGACAGCTCCATCGACATCGGCCTGCCCACATGGCCCTCGAAACTGGTGGTGCCGGTGGCCTTTGGCGTGCTGTGCCTGCGGCTGGTCATTCAGGCCATCGGATATGGCCGCGCCTTTGTCCTGAACCTTGAGGCGCCGGTCGCGGTGCCACTGAACCTGAGTGTCGAGGAACAGGCCCGTCTGGAAGCGCAGCAACTGGCGGGGCATGACTGATGGAACCGATTGAAATTGGCATCTGGGTGTCCTCGGGGATGCTTGTCATGGTCGTGCTGGGCATGCGCGTGGCCTTTGCCGCTGGCCTTGCGGGGTTCGTGGGGTTGGTCTGGTTGCGCTGGAACCAGTTCGATTACGATCCCGACCGGCTGTGGAAAGCCATCGAGATCAGCGTCAAGGTCGCAGGCCAGGTACCGCACTCCAAAGTCAGCGCCCAGGCGCTCAGCCTGATCCCGACCTTCATCCTGATCGGCTACATGGCCTATTACGCCAACCTGACCAAAGCGCTCTTTGATGCGGCCAAGAAATGGATCGCCTGGGTGCCGGGCGGTCTGGCGGTGTCGACCGTGTTCGCCACGGCAGGCTTTGCAGCGGTGTCGGGGGCGAGCGTCGCCACGGCGGCGGTCTTTTCCCGCATCGCCATCCCCGAGATGTTGAAGATCGGCTATAACAAGCAATTCGCGGCAGGGGTCGTGGCGGCGGGCGGCACGTTGGCCTCCCTCATCCCGCCTTCGGCGATCCTGGTGATCTATGCGATCATCGTCGAACAGGATGTGGGCATGCTGCTTCTGGCAGGCTTCATCCCCGGCGCGTTCTCGGCCATCGTCTATGGCATCCTGATCATCTCCATCGCGGTGGTGTTCAAATCCGTGGGTCCGCCCGTGGGCGGGTTTTCCTGGGGCGACCGGTTCAAATCGCTGGTGCCCGCCATGCCCATCGTGGCGGTGGTCGTGATCATCATCTTCTTCGTCTACAACCCCTTTGGCGATGCCTGGGGCACACCGACCGAAGGTGGCGCGGTGGGGGCGTTCATCGTCTTCCTGATGGCGCTTTATCGCGGCATGCGGTGGTCCGAGCTGAAATCGGCCCTGCTGGAAACCGCCAAGCTGACCATCATGATCTTCACGATCATCTGGGGCGTGCTGATCTATGTCCGCTTTCTGGGCTTTGCCGAACTTCCCGCGGCGTTTTCGGCCTGGATCACCTCGCTTGAGATGTCGCCCATGCTGATCCTTGTCTGCATCCTTCTGGCCTATGCGCTTCTGGGGATGTTCATGGATGCAATCGGCATGCTGCTTCTGACCCTGCCGGTGGTCTATCCGGCGGTCATGGCGCTGAACGGGGGGGAGTTCGTGTCCGCCGCCGACAGCACCTTCGGCATGTCGGGCACGATGTGCGCGGTCTGGTTCGGGATATTGGTGGTGAAGATGGCCGAGTTCTGTCTGATCACGCCACCCATCGGGCTGAACTGTTTCGTGGTGGCGGGCGTGCGCGATGATCTGAGCGTGCAGGACGTCTTCAAAGGCGTGACACCGTTCTTCGTGGCCGACGCGATCACCATTGGCCTTCTGGTGGCCTTCCCGATGATCGTCCTGTGGCTGCCGATGCTGGCCACCGGATAGCGCATAGCGCAACGCGTCCCGGCCCGCGAGCCGGGACCTCGCCAAAAACACAGAGGCCCCGGGTCAAGCCCGGGGCGTCTTTGTTTCAACCCGCCACAATCCCCCTTCACAAAGCCCGCGCCTTGGCCCATCACTGCCCGAAACAGGCATGGGGACGGCCATGGCAACCGCCGCATTCACAACAAAAGCGCAATACGACAGCTATGACGTGGTCATCATCGGCGGCGCGATCATGGGCTCGGCCACCGCGTGGTTTCTGACCCGCGATCCCGATTTCGACGGGCGCATCCTGGTGATCGAACGCGACCCCAGTTACGCGATGTGTTCGACCGCTCACACGAATTCCTGCATCCGCCAGCAGTTTTCGACCGAGCTGAATGTGCGCATCTCGCAATTCGGGGCAGAGTTTGTCACCAACCTGCGCGACCACATGGGCGATCCGCGTATCCCCGACATGCCGATCCAGAATTATGGCTATATGTATCTTGCCGATTCAGACGGCTTTGCCGATGCCCTGCGGGCCGCGCAAAAGGTACAGCATGCCGCCGGCACACCCACCCGCCTGATGAGCGCGGAGGAGATCGCGGCGGAATACCCGTTCTACCGGACCGACGACATCGTTCTGGGCAGTATCAACACGGTCAACGAAGGCTATTTCGACGGCGGAGGGCTGTTCGACTGGTTCCGCCGCAAAGCGCGGGAGGGCGGGGCCGAGTACCTGCAGGGCGAGGTGGTGCAGATCGCCACCGCCGCAGGCCGGGTGCAGGGGGTCACGCTGGCGGATGGCAGATCAATCGCCTGCGGCCAGCTGGTGAACGCCACCGGCCCCCGTGCCGCGCTGACCGCCGCGATGGCGGGCATTGCCCTGCCGGTCGAGCCGCGCAAGCGCTTTACCTGGGTTTTCGAGGCGCGGGAGAAACTGGGCCGCCCGCTGCCCCTGACCATCGACCCCTCAGGCGTGCATGTCCGGCAAGAGGGGCCGGATACCTATATGGTGGGCTGCAAGCCCGACCCGGACCCGGCGGTGGAGCCCACCGATTTCGCCATGGATCACGGCCTGTGGGAAAGCACCGTCTGGCCCGCGCTGGCCACCCGCATACCGGCCTTCGAGGCGATCCGCGTGATCACCGAATGGGCAGGCCACTATGCCTATAACACGCTGGATCAGAACGCGGTTCTGGGTCCGCATCCCGAGCTGGGCAATTTCCATTTCATCAACGGGTTTTCCGGCCACGGGCTGCAGCAATCCCCCGCCATGGGGCGCGGACTGGCCGAGATGCTGGTGCATGGGGAATATCGCGCGCTGGATCTGAGCGAATTCAGCTATGACCGGGTGATCCGCAACGAAGCGATCGTGGAACGCGCCGTGATCTGAAGGCGTGCGCGGGTCAGGAGCCTGATGCCTCGCGATACCATGCGGTGATGGCGGCACGGGCTTCGCCATCCATCTCGAACGCGTTCGGCGGGGGCATGGCGTGGCTGATGCCCGCCTGCAGATAGATCAGTTTGGCATGGCGGGCGACATCGGCCTCGGTCTCCAGCACCACGCCTTTGGGCGGCCAGCGCAGGCCCTGCCAGACCGGCTCGCGCGCGTGGCACATGGAGCAGTTGGACAGGACGGTGTCATAGGCCGCGTCAAAGCTGGCGAGCTGCACAAGCCGCGTCTCGGCCGGGGTGAGGACGCGTGCCTCGGCCTCCTCATAGCTCTGGCCCATGGGCGCGGTGGACAGCCACATGATCGCGATGAAGAGAAGCGCCGTGACCCCCCATGTCCAATGGGGCCGGCCCTTGCGGGCATGCATCGTGTTGAAGAAATGCCGGATCGTGACCCCCATCAGGAAGACAAGGGCTGCAATGATCCACGCATGTTCGGTGGCGAAGGCCAGCGGATAATGGTTCGACAGCATCAGGAAGATCACCGGCAGGGTGAGGTAATTGTTATGGGTCGAGCGCAGCTTGGCGATCTTGCCGTATTTCGGATCGGGCGTGCGCCCCGCCTTGAGATCGGCCACCACGATCCGCTGGTTCGGCATGATGATGAAAAACACATTCGCCGTCATGATCGTGGCCGTGAACGCGCCCAGATGCAAAAGCGCCGCGCGGCCGGTGAAGACCTGATTAAGCCCCCAGCTCATCGCGACGATGATGGCAAACAGCACCAGCATCATCGCCGTGGGGTGATCGCCCAGCTTGGATTTGCACAGCAGATCGTAAAGCACCCAACCGACCGCAATCGTCGCGGCGGAGATCAGAATGCCCTGCCACAGCGTGATATCTGCGCGTGAGGGATCGAGCAGATAGAGCTCACCCCCCACCCAATAGACGATCATCAAGAGCGCCGCGCCCGACAGCCAGGTGGAATAGCTTTCCCATTTGAACCATGTCAGGTGATCGGGCATCGCCTCAGGGGCCACCAGATATTTCTGGATGTGATAGAAGCCCCCGCCATGGACCTGCCATTCCTCCCCATCCGCGGGGCCCTGGATGTTGCGGTTCAGGCCCAGATCCAGCGCGATGAAATAGAAAGACGACCCGATCCACGCCATCGCGGTGATCACATGCAGCCAGCGCACGGCAAAGCCGATCCAATCCCACATCACCGCCAGATCATACATCGCTGTGGCCTTCCTTCGATTCGACGTGTCGCCCAGTCTAGGCGTGAAGGTATTCTTCTGGTATTCGGGTCAAATACCAAGCAGCTTCAAAAATTTCCAAAAGATGTCCTATCTCGACAACATCCGCACCTTTGTCCGCGTCTATGAATTGGGCAGCATGTCCGCGGCGGGGCGGGATTTGCGCATCTCTCCGGCGGTGACGTCATCGCGGATTGCGCAGTTGGAAGACCACCTGAAGGTGCGCCTGTTCCAGCGCACCACGCGGAACCTGACGCCCACCGAACAGGGCAAGGCGTTCTATGGCGGGGCCTGCGAGATCCTGGAGGCGGTGGATCAGGCCGAAGCACAGGTTGTGAACCTGACGGAGAACCCGCGCGGCTCGCTTTATGTGGCGGCCCCTCTGGGTGTCGGGCGGCGCTTGATCGCGCCACTGGTGCCGGAATTTCTGGCGGCCTACCCGGAGGTCAGCGTCCGTCTGCGCCTGACCGACCGGAAGGTGGACCTGACGACCGAAGGGCTGGATCTGGCGTTCTTTCTGGGCACGCCCGAGGACAGCACGCTGCGCATCCGCAAGATCGCCGACGTGGACCGGGTTTTGTGCGCGGCACCTGACTATGTCGCGGCGCGTGGCAACCCGGCCTCGGGGGCCGAGTTGATTTCGGAGGGGCATGAATGTCTGAATCTGCGGTTTCCCGGCGCGACCGAGTTTCAATGGCGGTTGATTACGCCCGAGGGGCGGAAACGGTTCCGAGTCTCGGGCCGGTTCGAGGCCGACGATGGCGAGGTCCTGACCGATTGGGCGCTGGCGGGGCAGGGGATAGCCTTGAAGCCGATTTTCGAGGTGGCCGAGCATCTGAAGGCGGGCCGCCTTGTGCCTGTGGCACAGCAGACCCCGCCCGAGCCGGTGCAAATGGCGGTGCTATATACCCACCGGCGGGGGCAGGATCCCAAGGCGCGGCTGTTCATGGAGTTCATGGTGGAGCGTCTGGCCGCGCAGGTCCGTTAGGCGCCAAGGCCTTTCGAAAGGCCTTGGGCAAGCGCGTTCGAACGCGCTTGCCACGCAGTTTTGAAACTGCGTGGCCCTCCGCTCATCCGGTCGCGCCACCCTTTCGTGATCACCGCCTTTGCGCTAGGTTTGATGAAAACAACCAACGGGCAGAGCAATGAGCATTTCACGACGGGTTTTCGTCATCGGCACCGGCGCGCTGGGCCTCTCGGCCTGCACGGGCGCCGGAGTTCTGGGGCCGCGCGTGGGCAGCACCCCCAGTAGCGCCACGCCCTCGGGCCTGCCGCCCGATCTGCGCCCCACGCCCAATGCGGGCTATGATCAATGGGTCGCCGCGTTCCGGGGCCGCGCGGCGGCACAAGGCATTTCTGACACAACGCTGACCGCCGCCTTCCGGGGTACGGGATACCTGCCGGGTGTGGTCACCCGCGACCGCAATCAGGTCGAATTCAGCCGTACGCTGGAGGATTACCTGGCCATCGCCGCCTCGGATGAGCGGGTCAGCAAAGGCCGCGCGGCCTTTGCCCGCCATCGCGGCACGCTGATGCGGCTTGAGGCGGAATATGGCGTGGATGCCGAGATCATCGCGGCGATCTGGGGGCTTGAGAGCTTTTACGGCGAAAGGCGCGGCGATGTGCCGGTGATCTCAGCCACCTCGACCCTGGCCTATGACGGGCGGCGCGGGGCGTTTTTCGAAAAACAGCTGATCGCCGCGCTGAAGATCCTGCAATCGGGCGATATCCCCGCATCTCGCATGACCGGAAGCTGGGCCGGTGCGATGGGGCATACGCAGTTCATCCCGACATCCTATCTTGCCTTTGCGGTGGATTTCACCGGCGACGGGCGGCGCGATATCTGGTCGGACGATCCCACCGACGCGCTGGCCTCCACCGCCGCGTATTTGCAGCGCAACGGCTGGACGCGCGGTGTCCGCTGGGGCGGGGAGGTAGGTAACGCCGCCCCCCAAGGCACCGTGATCCAGCCGCAGCCGGGCGGGCCGCGCTTTTCGACCACGTCGAATTTCCGGGTGATCAAGCGTTACAACAACTCCGACAGCTATGCGATCGGCGTGGGTCATCTGGCCGACCGGATCGCGGGCGGCGGGCCGCTGCGCGGCAATTTTCCACCCGACGAGTTCGGCCTGACCAAGGATGACCGTATCGCCCTGCAGCGGCGCCTGACCGCGCGCGGGTTCGATACGGGCGGGGCGGACGGGGTGATCGGGCCGAAGAGCCGCGATGCGATCAGCGCCTATCAGCGCAGCATCGGAGCGGCGGCCACCGGTGATCCTTCGCCCGAATTGCTGAGGTCACTGGGATAAGGGGGGGGCGTGCGGCCTACCGCGCGCATGCCTAACAGATCGTAAATCCCCCGGTGCTATACCCTGGCCCGTGTAGCTGCATGGCCGCCGGTTTTGCACCCGGTGGCGCGATCAGGAAGATGGAACACTCTTCTGCGGAAATCCTGTCCGGACCGGCCTTTCAACCCGGTTCGGCAGATCCATCCTTTTCCAGGCGGGCCTGCCCCCTGACGCTGTCATATCCCAGTCATACCGACGATCCCCTGCCGGACAGACCCGTCCGTGCGGGGCTTTCGGCGTGGCCAGATCAGCGAATGGCGTAGAGATCGACCTGCACGGCGGTTTCTGTCCGTGCGCCGGTGCCCACGAAAAGCGTGCGGTTCACCCAGTCATAGCGCGGATCGCCGGTCTCAAGCCGCGCCTGAGTGCGCATGTAATAGCTGGCCGGATCCACCTCTTCGCCGCGGGCAATGGCCTCGATCACCTCTTTCGGGCCGTGGCGGAAGCCGTAATTGATAATCTCGATCGTGGCGCCATCATCGGTTTCCATCCCGTAGCGGGTGTCGAGTTCCGCCATGCCATCGGCAAAAATCGTCTGCCAATCCGCGCCCAAGTTCAGGATGCGCCCCGACAGGCGCGTGCCTGTCACCGTGCCGCCGATGATGGGGATGATCCGTCGCCGCCCGGCGCGGCCCGGTCCGATCTCGCGGATCGGGGCCAGTTCCACCCGCAGGGTGCAGATATGCTCAAGCGTCGGGGTCGGCAGGTCCATGTTTGGTACAGGCGATAATTGTTTACGTGGTTAACAAGCTAGCATAGTCTTTCCGAAACGCAACGCGAGAGAGGGCCGCGATGGCTAGACGGCAGGCATCCCTGCAGCGCGCGCAAGACGACGACGCGCCCGTGGGCGATCTTGAGGGGCTTTTGGGATATAACCTCAAGCGCGCCTATGTGATCCTGCGCAATGATTTCCGCGATGCGCTGGGTGAGGATGGCTTCGCGCCGCGCGTCTTTTCGGCCCTGTCGCTGATCGTGCAATATCCCGACATCACCCAAAGCGAACTGGCGCGGGTTCTGGGCATTGAACGCTCGGGCCTTGTGGCCATCGTGGATGATCTTGAGGCGCGCAGGCTGGTGCAGCGCAAGCCCGTGCCGGGGGACAGGCGCGTGCAGGCATTGGCGCCGACCGCGGCGGGCATTGCGGCCTATGACACGGCGCGCGCGGCGGTTCAGGCGCATGAGGCCGCGCGGCTGTCGAATTTCACCAAGGCCGAGCAGGAGACGCTGATGCAGCTGCTGCGCAAGATTCGCGCGGTAGAGGATTAAGCCCCCGGTCAAGGCTCAGCGGAATTTCGGCTCCCGCTTTTCAAGGAAAGCGCGCAGGCCTTCCTTGGCCCCGTCCGAGGTTTGCGACATCGCCGCCGCAAGGCTTTCGGCAAAAAGCCCGTCTGAACGGGACATGTCATTGATGCGCGGGATTGCGTTGATCATCAGGTAATTCGAGAAGGGCGCGTTGTCGGCAATCCGGCGGGCGAGCTTCCTGGCCAGATCCAGCCCTTCGCCTTCGCCCACGGCATAATGCGCAAGGCCCAGCCGGACGCCGTCTTCGGCCCCGTAATTGCGCCCGGTCAGCATCATTTCACGCATGCGGTCAGGGCCCATCAAGCGGCCCACGCGCACGGTGGCCCCGCCGCCCACGAAAATGCCGCGCCGGCCTTCTGGCAGCTGGAAGCGCACACTGGGTTCGGCGATGCGCACATGGGTGGAGGCCGCGATCTCAAGCCCGCCGCCGATCACCGCGCCGGTCAGAACGGAAATCACTGGTAGCCCGCCGAATTCGATCAGGTCGGACACGCGGTGCCAGTTGCGCGAATGATAGACACCGGGCACCGGTTCGCGCTGTTCATGTTCGGCAAGGTCAAGACCGGAACAGAAATGCCCGCCTTCGCCGCGCAGGATGACGGCATTCACCCCGTCGGGCGGATTGGAAAAGAATGCGTCCAGCGCATCCACAAGCGCGTCATTCATCGCGTTGCGCTTGTCGGGGCGGTTGAAGATCAGCGTGGCGATATCGCCGTCAATCTCGGTCCGGGTGACCTGGTCGGGGGTCTGGGGGCTGTCGTGCATGTCGGCCTCTGTCAGTCTGCGCGTGATTTTGTTGTACAGGTAAACAGTTTTTCTGTATAGCGTTCTTTCAGCGCATTATCCAAGGGGCAGGGGCATGGTCGATTTCAACGCCGTCACAGCAATTGATTTTCACACCCATGCAGAGGAGCCCTGCAATCACGGGCGCGATGACGGGTATAACGAATTCCAGGCCGGCATGGCCGCGTATTTCCGCAACCCCGCCGGGGCAGAGGGGATGTTGCCCACGGTGCAGGACACCGCCGCCTATTACCGCGAGCGCAATATCGCGGCGGTGATCTTTCCGGTGGATGCGGAACGCGAAACCGGCTTCCGCCGCTATTCGAACGAGGAAGTGGCCCAGCTTTGCGCCGAGAATGACGATATCCTGATCCCCTTCGCGTCGGTCGATCCGCACAAAGGCAAGGCCGGTGCGCGCGAAGTGCGCCGGCTGGTGCGCGAGTTCGGCGTGCGCGGCTTCAAGTTTCACCCCACCATGCAGGGCTTTTTCCCCAATGACCGGGAGGCCTGTTACACAGTGCTGGAGGCTTGCGCCGAAGAGGGGGTAATCACGCTGTTTCACACCGGGCAGACCGGCGTGGGATCAGGCATGCGCGGCGGCATGGGGATGCGGCTGAAATATTCCAACCCGATGCATCTGGACGATGTGGCGGCGGATTTCCCCGATTTGAAGATCATCCTGGCGCATCCGTCCTTTCCCTGGACGGAAGAGGGGCTGGCGGTGGCCCAGCACAAGCCCAATGTCTATTTCGACATGTCGGGCTGGTCGCCGAAATACTTTCCCGACATCTTCATCAAATACGCCAATTCGATCCTGAAAAAGAAAATGCTGTTCGGATCGGACTGGCCCGCGATCACGCCGGATCGCTGGCTGGCGGATTTCGCCGAAGCGCCGTTCAAGGACGAGGTGCGCCCGCTGATCCTGAAGGAAAACGCGCTGCGCGTGCTGGGCGAGGCGGGCTGAGGGCCGCTGAGGCCCGTCAGGCGAGTTTTGACAGAAGCTGGATCAGCGTCGCGCTATCTTCGGTATCAAGCAGGCCTGCCAGCGCGCGGTCTTCGTCTTCCACGTCGCGGCGGATCTGTAACATGCGGGCACGGCCAAGATCGGTCAGCAGCAGGTGGATCTGGCGCTGATCGCTGCGCGAGATCTGGCGGTGCACCAGACCGTCCGACACCATGCGGTCCACCAGCTTGGACAGCGCAGGCGGGTTGAGAAGGGCGCGTTTGGCCAGTTCACCCATGGTGAGCTGTTCGCCGGAATCAAGGCACTCCATCACGCGCCAGGCTTCGATCTGGATGCCGTGCTTTTTCAACCGGGCGCTGAGCGATTGATGGACAGACCGATGCGCTGCCGCCAGTGCATAGGAGAGGTGGCTGCCAAATATCTGTCGATCTTGCGTCATGGTCGGACCTCGCGGCGTCGGATGACCTGAAATTAGTTGACTTGGAAAACAAATTCAATTGCTATGTGGTGGTTGTCTGCGGATGCCGAGGGAGGATCCGGACCTGGGACGCCAACCTGATGCCCTGAGCTGGCCCATCGAACTTGCCGATCTGCGCGAGCGTGGCCCGCTGCGCGCGCCGGGCAGTTTCCGGGTGGCGCTGCTGATCCCGATGTGCGGGCCTGCGGGGATCTGGGCGCCCTCGTGCATTTCCTGCGCGCAGGTGGCGGTGGCCGAGTTGAACCGCGCCAATGGCATACAGGGGCGGCGGGTTCAGCTGGTGATGATCGATGCCGCCGTCGAGGCGGGCGAGCCGATCGAGGAAATCGTCAACGAACTGATCGAGCTGGGCGCGATAGACGCCATTGTCGGCATGCACCTGAGCGCAGTGCGCCAGCGCCTGTCCAAGGT
The DNA here is from genome assembly GCF_001262635.1 of Aestuariivita boseongensis. Classification (GTDB taxonomy): domain Bacteria; phylum Pseudomonadota; class Alphaproteobacteria; order Rhodobacterales; family Rhodobacteraceae; genus Aestuariivita; species Aestuariivita boseongensis. Next base: position 27,646 of record NZ_JXYH01000018.1, on the reverse strand, counting down.
GGTGCAGAAGCGGATCCCCTATATCTATACCCCGCTTTACGAGGGCGGAGAGACCACGCCGGGCCTGTTTGCCATTGGCGAGACCCCGCGCGAACAGCTTGGCCCGGCGATGACCACGCTGAGCCGGGCCTTTCGGTTGAAGAAATGGGCGCTGATCGGGAATGATTACGTTTGGCCGCGCGCCTCGCACAGCTATGCCAAGAGCTGTCTGAAACAGATGGGCGCGGCGCTGGCGATGGAGTGCTATGTGCCTTTCGGTTTGCCCAGCATGACCGGGCTGGTGGAGAAGGTCGTGGCCTCGGGCGCGGATGCGGTTCTGGTGTCGCTGGTGGGGCAGGACGCGGTGCGGTTCAACCGCGAATTCGGGCGGCGCGGGCTGCACAGATCCATTTTGCGCCTGTCCTGCGCGCTGGAGGAAAACGGGCTGATGGCCTGTGGCAGCGGCAACCTGGAGCGGCATTTTTCGGTGTCGTCCTATTTCGGATCGGTCGCGACCGAGGAAAACGCCAGCTTCAAGGAACGCTATTACGCGCTGCACGGAGAGGCCGCGCCGGCGCTGAATGCGCTGGGCCAATCGACCTATGAGGGGCTGCATTACCTGGCCGCGCTGCTGCGCAATTTCGGCGATGTGTGGCGTGAACGTTCGACCCGCGACGGTCTTCCGGTGATTCACGCCAGCGGCCGAAGCTTTGCGCAGAAGAACGGGGTCAAACGCGCCTCGGTCTATCTGGCGCGGGCGGATGGCGTTCAGTTCTGTGACTTCAAGCTGTTGTAAATAAACTGTAAAATCTGTTTATTTTCCAATTCAAACAAAACACTTGAAATGGAAAATAAATTCGCCCACCGTGATCCTGCCTGATCCGCACCCCCTGCACGGGGTGTCAAATGTGAAGAGGGGAGATCACGGTGTACTGGCTTTTGGCATGTGTCATTCTAGCGATCGTTCTGGCTGTGGGCATCTGGTTCCTGCAGCGGTTTTACGCGAAGGCCACGCTGGAGAGCGCGCTAGTGCGCACCGGGATGGGCGGACGCCGGGTGTTGACCGATGGCGGCTGTCTGGTGCTGCCGATCCTGCATCAGGCACAGCGCGTGTCGATGCAGACCAGCACCGTGACCGTGGCGCGCACCGGAAAGGACGCGGTGTTGACCGCCGATCCGCTGCGGGCCGATATCGCGATGAAGTTCGAATTGCGCGTGGCGGCGCGGCCCGACAGCATCGCCACCGCCGCGCAGGCTTTCGGGCACCGGATCGCGCGGGGCGGGGAGGCGTTTGAAGAGGCGCTGGCAGGCCCTTTGGCCGATGCGATCCAGACCGCCGCCGCGGTGCGGGAGCTGAACAATATCCATCTTGAGCGCGGGGCGTTCACCGCCGAAGTGGCCGGCGAAGTGGCCGAACGCGCCGCGCGGCTAGGGCTTGAGCTGGTCACCGCTGCGCTGGTGTCGGTGGATCAGAGCAATTTCGCCCATCGCGACGAAAACAACACCTTCAACGCGCGTGGCATGCGCCGCGTGGCCGAGATGATTGCCGAGGAACGCAAGGCGCGTATCGCGGTGGAGACAAGCACCGAAGTGGCCGTGCGCGAACATCGCCTGTCTCAGCATCAGCGCCAGATCGAGTTGCAGCGCGCCGAGCGGGAGGCCGAAATCGCCCAGCAGGAGCATCTGGCGCGGCTTGAGGCGGAGGCCGAAAGCCGGTCGGCCCAGGCACGGGCAGAGGCCCGCCGCGCCTCGGAGACGATGCGGATCCAGCAGGAGCAGGAAACCAAGGCCGCGCAGGTGGCCCAGGATGAGGCGCTGCGCAAGGCCGAGATGCGCGCCCTTCTTGAGCTGGAAGAGGCCAAGATCGCCAATGACATCCGCCTGGCGGAAGCCCGCGCGAAAGAGGCGCAGGCCAAGGCCGCCGAAGAGGAGGCGCGCGCGCAGGTGATCCTGGCAGCCGAGAACGTGCAGGCCCAGAAAGAGCGTGCGATCACCCTGCGGGAACGCGAGATCGCCAAGCTGAAACAGGAGCGCGATATCGAGCTGGAAGACGCCCGTGTGAAAAGCGATGTAAGCACGCTTCTGGCGCGTGCGCAGGCCGATGCCTCGGCCCGGACGGCGACGGCCAATGCCGAAAAAGCCGCGATGGAGGCCGAAGCGGCCGGGCGCGCGGCGCTGAACTCGGCGGAAAACACCCTGAGCGAGGCGGTGATCCGCATGCGGCTGGAAGAGCGCAAGCTGGACAAGATGCCCGAGATCATGACGCAGATGATGAAACCCGTGGAAAAGATCGACTCGATCCGGATCAACCAGATCGGTGGTATCGGCGGCGGTGGCGGCGATGGCGGCACGGGTGTCGATGGCGCCTTCGGGGCCGCGATGGACCAGATCCTGGGTATGGCCGTGCGGCTGCCCGCGATGAAACAGATGGGCGAGGAGATCGGACTGGATTTCGACGTGCCCACGGCGGGACGGACCGCCGATTACGCCAACCGGATCAAGGCGAAAGACGAGCCGAAACCACAAGAGTGATCTGAACTCACCCTTCCCAACACCCAACCAACGGAGGACATGACATGTCTCTGAACAGGAGAGAATTGCTTGGCGGAGCGGCCGCCCTGACCACGGCGAGCCTGCTGCCCAATGTGACGCTCGCGGCGGATGCGATCAAACTGGGGTCCATTTTGGATACGTCCGGCATTTTCGATGCCTATGGCAAGCCGATGGACATGGCCACACGCCTGGCGGTGGCCGAGATCAACGAAGCCGGCGGCCTTCTGGGGCGCCCGGTCGAGGTGGTGGCCTATGACACCCAGTCGGACATGGCGCTTTATTCGCAATACGGTCAGCAACTGACCCGGCAGGACCGGGTGGACGTGGTTCATGGCGGGATCCTGTCGGCCTCGCGCGAGGCGATCCGGCAGACGATGCGCAAGTCGAAGACGCTTTATTTCTACAACGTGCTTTACGAAGGCGGGGTGTGTGACCGCAATATCTTCATCAACGGGGTCACACCTGCCCAGCAGGTCGAGGCGCTGGTGCCTTACGCCATGGGGAAATCGGGCAAGAAGGTCTATATCCTGGCGGCCGATTACAACTATGGCCAGATCACCGCGCGCTGGATCGAGAAATTCGTCAATGACAATGGCGGGGAAGTGGTTGCCACCGATTTCTTCCCGCTGGATGTGTCGGATTTCGGATCGACCATCGCCAAGGTGCAGACCGCCGCGCCCGATCTGGTGATCGCGCCGCTGGTGGGCGGTGCGCATCTGTCGTTCTTCCGGCAATGGGCCGCGGCGGGGATGAAGGACCGGATCGCGCTGGCCTCGACCACGCTGGGGGTGGGCAATGAACACAAGGTGCTGACCCCGGAAGAGGGCAACGGCATCATGTGCGCCTATAACTACAGCCAGGAGCTGGACACGCCTGAAAACGCCGCCTTCAAAGAGAAATGGGCCGCGATGTTCAATGGCGATCAGTCGATGCACGAAATCGCTGTGTCGCAATATCACGGGCTGATGACCTGGGCCGAGGGCGTGCGCCAGGCCGGGTCGATCGAGCGTGACGCGGTGATCGCGGCGCTGGAGACGGGGATTTCCATCACCGGGCCGGGCGGTAAGGTGACGGTCGATCCCAACACGCATCACGCGGTTCTGGACGTGCATCTGATGGAGATGCAGGACCAGCAGATGCGCGTGGTCGAGACGCTGCCCCAGCGCCAGCCCATCGACACGCAGGCGGTCTGCGATCTGAGCGCCAATCCCGACGACAACACCCAATACGAGATCGAGATCTGATCAACAGATCAAGGGATCGGGGCGGCGCTGGCCGCCCTGATCCGCAGATGTGAAAGGCAGTGGGTTCATGGATCTTACCTTCGTCATCCTGGTCGAGATGCTTTACGCCGTGGCGTCGCTGGTGCTGATCAGTGCCGGGCTGGCGGTGGTCTTTGGCATGATGAAGGTCATCAACCTGGCGCATGGCGAATTCATGATGATGGGGGGCTATGCCACCATCACGGCGGTCAATCTGGGGGTGAATGTCTTTGTCGCCATGCTGGTGATCGCGCCCTTGGTTGTCGGGCTGATCGGGCTGGTGGTCGAACGGCTGGTGATCCGGCATCTTTACGGGCGTCTGGTCGACACGATGCTGGCCACATGGGGGCTGAGCCTTGTTTTCATCGGGCTGGCCACGATGATTTTCGGCAATACGACAACCGGTATTTCGACCCCGATCCCCGGCTTTGCGGTCGGCGGGTATCAGATCAACGGGTACAATTTCTTCATCATCGTGGTGTCGATCCTGCTGGTCATCGGAATCTACGCAGTGTTGCGCGGCACGCGCGCCGGGCTGATCGCGCGCGGCACGATGCAGCGGGCGGATATGGCGGCGGCGCTGGGATACAGCCCCGACCGGATTTACATGGCCACGTTCTTTTGCGGCTCGGCCCTGTCGGGGCTGGCGGGCGCTGTCCTGGCGCCGCTGGTGGGATTGGTGCCGACCTCGGGCGGGGCCTATATCGCCAAGGCGTTCATCACCGTGATCGCCGGGGGGCCATCACTGATCGCGGGGCTGGTCAGTTCGGCCACGTCCTTCGGGGTGATCAGCCAGATCTTCACCTTCGCCATCTCGCCCGTGATCGGAGAGGTCGCGCTTCTGATCGCCGCCGTGGTTCTGCTGCGGACCATGCCGCAGGGCATCACCGGCCGCTTCTTCAAGGGCAAGCTGTGATGCGGGCGGGCGGAGCAGGGCGCGAGGTGCTGGTCACGCTGGTCGTGGCGGCGTTGCTGATCTGGCTGATGCCGCTGGTCATCGGCACCTATACGCTGACGGTGCTGGTGATCTACGGGATGCTGGGGCTGAGCCTTGGGCTGATCTGGGGCTTTGGCGGCATCCTGTGTTTCGGGCAGGCGGCGTTTTTCGGGCTGGGCGCCTATACCTATGCCATTGCCGCGATCAATATCGGCGAAAGCACAGTGCCGATGATCTTGGCGGTGCTGGTGCCCGCGCTGTTTGCAGCGCTTCTGGGGGCCATGATGTTCTATGGCCGTCTGACGGATGTGTATCTGGGCGTCATCACGCTGGTGGTCACGCTGATCCTGTTCAAGTTCGTCAATTCAACCGCCGGGCCTCAGTACAAGATCGGCGAGGCGCGGCTGGGCGGGTTCAACGGCATTCCCGGCTTCCAGACGCTGAACGTTCCGGGCGATCCCGACGCTTACATCTGGGGCGATCCCTATTTCTATGTCTGCGCGGTGATGCTGGTGATCGTGTTTTTGCTGGTCACCTGGCTGTTGCGGTCGTCCTTTGGGCGGATCGCCGTGGGGATCCGCGAGAACGAGGTGCGCATGGCGTTGATGGGCTATGACGTGGCCGCGCGCAAGACGGTGCTGTTTGCCATCGGGGCCGCGATTGCGGGGCTGGCGGGGGCGCTTTTCGCCAATTGGGGCGAGATCGTCACGCCGAACCTGTTTTCGCTGGGCCAGTCGGCGGAAATCATCATCTGGTGCATTGTCGGCGGGCTGGGCACGCGGCTGGGGCCGATCGTGGGGGCGGCGGGTCTGGCGTATCTGAAGTTTCTGCTGGGCCAGCAGAGCATGATCGACAACACGCTGATCACCGGGCTGATCCTTGTTCTTTTCGTTCTGTTCCTGCCGCGCGGGCTGGTGCCGGCGATTGCAGCACTTCTGACCAGCATTTTCGGGCGCAGCCGGCGCAAGCCTTCGGCCCGGCGCATGCGGAGGCTGCGTCATGGCTGAGACGGTGCTGGAGACCCACGGGCTGACCATGCGCTTTGGCGGGGTGACCGCCAGCGACAACGTCGATTTCAAGCTGGCGGCGCGGGAATTGCGCTGTCTGATCGGGCCGAACGGGGCGGGAAAATCCACCTTTTTCAAATGCGTCACGGGCCTTCTGACCCCAACCGAGGGCCACGTGTTCATGCGCGGGCAGGATGTCACGGGCTGGCAGCCGCATCAGATCGCCTCGCTTGGGGTGGGGATCAAGACGCAGACGCCCAATGTGATGGATGCGCTGAGCGTGCATGAAAACATCTGGCTCGCCGCGCGGCGTTTCTTCGACCCGGCCGAGGCGCGCGCGCGCGCGGATACGATGATCGACCGGCTTGCGCTGGGGTCCATCGCGCGGACGGCGCTGGGCCAGTTGGCTCATGGAGAGCGTCAACGGGTGGAGTTGGGCATCGTCGCCGTGGCCGATCCCTGGCTGGTTCTGCTGGATGAACCTGCCGCCGGAATGACCGCGCAGGATGTCGACCGCATGACCGCGATCATCCACGACCTGACCCGCAGCGCGGCAGTGGTGATCGTGGAGCATGACATGCAGTTCATCCGCTCGATCGCGGAAGTGGTGACCGTCTTTCATCAGGGCGCGGTGCTGATGGAGGATCATGTGGACCGCGTGATGTCGGACCCGCATGTGCGCGCCGTTTATCTGGGGAAAAAGGCGTGATGCAGGACGAACGCGATATCCTTTTGTCGACCAAGGGTTTGTCGGGGGGTTATGGCCGGGTGCCGATCCTGCATGGCATCGACCTTGATGTGGCCGAGAATGAGGTCGTGGGCGTGCTGGGCCATAACGGCATGGGCAAGACCACGCTTCTGAAGACGCTGATGGGGTTTCTGCCCGCTACGTCCGGGCAGATCCGCTATGACGGCACGGATATCACCCGGCTGCCGCCCCATGCGCGGGGCCAGATGGGGCTGGGATATGTGCCGCAGGGCCGGGGCATCTTTCCGCAGCTGAGCGTGCGCGACAACCTGCGCTTTGCCTGGCAGGATCATGGGGCAGGGTCCGAGGCGGATGTGCTGGATGCGGTGCTGGCGGATTTTCCCCGGCTGACCCGGCTTCTGGACCGCGAGGGCGGCGCGCTGTCGGGCGGGGAGCAGCAGCTTCTGGCGCTGGCGCGTTGCCTGATGGGCGATCCGGATTTCCTGCTGCTGGACGAGCCGACCGAGGGCATCCAGCCCTCGATCATCGAAGAGATGGCCGAGACGCTGCAGAAACTGCGCAAATCCCGCGGCCTGTCGATCCTGCTGGTCGAGCAGAATTTCGATTTCATCGCGGATCTGTCGGATCGGGTGCTGGTGTTGGAACGGGGTCGGATCACCGGATCGCTGAGCCGTGCAGACCTGTCGGACCAGTCGAAGGTCGATCATTTCCTGGGCTTCGGCGCGGCGCGGGGTACGCGGCAGGGCACGGCCCGGTCAGGCCCTGCCGCGCCGCCGCCTGCGCGAGGGGTCTCTGGAGGCTCGGCTCCGCCTGACGCGCCGCGACAATCCAAGCCGCCACGCCCGCAATCCCATCTTCCAACGGTGACCGCCATGAGTATCAAAAGACCCACCCTTGCCCAGATGCGCGCGATGGCCGATCGCTTCGGGATGAGCCTGTCGGACGAGGATCTGATCGAATATACCGAGATCATCGAGCCTTACATGCAGGCCTATGACCGGCTGGATGCGATGCCCGACAACCTGCCCGAGGTGCGCTATCCCCGCAGCCCGGGATATTTCCCCAGCCAGACGGAAAACCCGCTGAATGCCTGGTACGTGAAGACCGAGGTGCGGGGCGCGCCAGATGGCAAGCTGCGCGGCAAGCGGATCGCGCTGAAGGACACGATCTGCCTGGCCGGCGTGCCGATGATGAACGGATCTTCGATCATGGAGGGCTATACGCCCGAGATCGACGCCACCATCGTCACCCGGATGCTGGATGCGGGGGCGACCATCGCGGGCAAGGCGCATTGCGAGAATTTATGCCTGTCGGGCGGGTCGCACACCAATGCCAAGGGGCCGATCCACAACCCGTGGAAGCGAGGGTATATGGCGGGCGGATCCTCGGGCGGGTCGGCGGCGCTGGTCGCGACCGGAGAGGTGGATATGGCCATTGCCGGGGATCAGGGCGGGTCAATTCGTATCCCGGCTTCGAATTGCGGCGTCTATGGGATGAAACCCACGCACGGGCTTGTGCCCTATACCGGCGCGATGCCGATCGAACAGACCATCGACCATCTGGGCCCCGTCACCAATACGGTGGCCGACAATGCCCTGCTGCTGGAGGTTCTGGCCGGGGAAGACGGGCTGGACCCGCGCCAGTACAAGCCCAAGGTCTATGCCTATACCGAAGCGCTGGGCCGGGGCGCGCATGGGCTGCGCATCGGTGTGCTGAAAGAGGGCTTTGGCCATCCCAATTCCGAAGCGGATGTGGATGCGAAGGTGATGCAGGCCGCCGAGCGGTTCCGCGAGCTGGGCGCGCGGGTCGAAGAGGTGTCGATCCCCGATCATTATACCGCCATGGATGCCTGGACCGCGATCACGCTGGAGGGGCTGCAGGATGGCATGATGTGGGGCAACTCTACCGGCACGAATTATCGCGGGCTGTTTTTGCCCTCGATGACCGATCACATGGCCCAATGGAAGGGCCGCGCGGATGAGCTGAGCCATTCGCTGAAGGCCTGCATGTTCGTGGGCGAGCATTTCCAGCGCCAGTATCGCGGACGCTTTTATGGCAAGGCGCAGAACATCATGCGCCGGTGCAACGAGCGCTATCTAGCGGCGCTGAAGCAGTATGATCTTCTGCTGATGCCGACGCTGCCGATCAAGCCGCAGGAGCACCCTCCGGCGGATTGTTCGCTGAGCCTCTATGTGCAGCGCGCCTTCGAGATGGTGCCCAACACCGCCCCTTTCAATGGCGGTTTGCCCGCGATGAGTATACCCTGCGGTCTGAGCGAGGGGCTGCCCATCGGCCTGATGCTGGTGGGGCCGCATTACGGCGAGATGAAGATCTATCAGGCGGCGGACGCCTTTGAACACTCGGGTGACTGGCGCGACATGTAGGGAGGTTTCGGCATGACGATCCTGAATGAGAGTATTGCGGGCCGGATCCAGAATTTCGGTCTGGATCAGGAGGATGGGGCGCAGGCCGACCTGGCCCCCCGGGACGGAAAATCCTATGTGCAGGGGCCGAAACAGCCGGAACTGGCCTTTGCCACGATCCCGCAGCTGCTGCGTGATGCGGTGTCGCGATATGGGCCGCGCGATGCGCTGGTCTTTCCGGAGGCGCGGCTGAGTTACTATGACGTCGACCGGGCGGTGGACGCGCTGGCCTCGGGGCTTTTGGCGCTGGGGCTGGAGAAGGGGGACCGGCTGGGCATCTGGTCGCCCAACCGTCTGGAATGGGTGCTGACGCAATTCGCCACCGCGCGGATCGGGGTTGTGCTGGTCAATATTAACCCCGCCTATCGCCTGGCGGAATTGGAATATGCGCTGAACAAGGTGGGCTGCAAGGCGCTGGTTCTGGCGGCGTCGTTCAAAAGCTCGGATTACCTGGGGATGATCCGCACGCTGGCGCCGGAGCTGGCGCATTCTGCGCCGGGGCGTCTGCATGCGGCGCGGCTGCCGCATCTGCGCCATGTGGTCGTGATGGGCGACGCGCCCGAGGGGGAGGGGATCTGGAGTTTCGATCAGGTCTCGATCCTGGGCGGGCCGGCGCAGCAATTGCGGCTGGGCCAGATCGACGCGACGCTGCAGCCCGATGATGCGATCAATATTCAGTTCACCTCGGGCACCACGGGCCAGCCCAAGGGCGCGACCCTGTCGCATTACAATATCGTCAACAATGCGCGGTTCGTGACCGACCGGATCAGGCTGACCGAAACCGACCGGCTGGCGATACCGGTGCCTTTGTATCACTGCTTCGGGATGGTGATGGGCGTTTTGGGGGCCGTCAGCAAAGGGGCCGCGATGGTCTTCCCGGGCGAGGCCTTCGATCCCGCGACCACGCTGGATGCGCTGGCGCGCGAGCGGTGCACCGCGCTTTACGGGGTGCCCACCATGTTCGTGGCCATGCTGCAGGATCTGAGCGCCACGCCCCGCGATCTGTCATCGCTGCGCACCGGCATCATGGCGGGCGCGCCCTGTCCGGTGGACGTGATGAAGGCGGTCAATGACCGGATGCACATGAAGGAGGTGACGATCTGCTATGGCATGACCGAGACCTCTCCGGTCTCGTTCCAGAGCTTTGTGGATGACACAACGCGCCAACGCTGCGAGACCGTGGGCCGGGTGCATCCCCATCTGGAAGTCAAGATCGTCGATGAGGCGGGCCGGATCGTGCCGGTGGGCGTGCAGGGCGAGCTGTGCACGCGCGGCTATTCGGTGATGAAGGGATATTGGGAAGACGCCGACCGCACGGGCGAGGCCATTCGCGACGGCTGGATGCATACGGGCGATCTGGCGGTTCTGGATGAGGACGGGTTCTGTTCGATCACCGGCCGGGTGAAGGACATGATCATTCGCGGCGGCGAGAACATCTATCCGCGCGAGATCGAGGAGTTTCTGTTCAGCCATCCCGATATCAGCGAGGCGCAGGTCTTTGGCATTCCCGATCCGAAGCTGGGCGAGGAGGTCTGCGCCTGGGTCGTCGCCAAACAGGGCCGGGCGCTGGAGCCCGAGGCGGTGCGCGCCTATTGCCAGGGGCAGATCGCGCATTTCAAGGTGCCGCGCCATATCCGGGTGGTGGAGGAGCTGCCGATGACCATTACCGGGAAACCGCAGAAATTCGTGATGCGCGACCGGATGGTAGAGGTGTTGAGCGCATCCGACTAAGTCCATATGGACTTGAATTTACGGTCAAATGAGCCTATCTTGCGCGTGCCACATGAGGACCGCAAGATGGAAACCCCTGTTCTGGATCGCCCCGCACCGGAGGCCAAAGCGGTCGCGCTGAAGGCCTTCGCGCGCATTGCCGAGGCGTGGAGCCTGACGCAGAAAGAGGCGGCGGCGCTGGCGGATATGTCGGAATCGACCTGGAAACGCGCGAAAAAGCCCGGATTTTCCGGTGATCTGACGCGCGATCAGATGCTGCGGCTGAGCGCGTTGATCGGGCTTTACAAATCGCTGGAGCTTTATTTCGACGCGCCGCTGTCGCGCGACTGGGTGCGCCTGGCCAATACCGGGCCGGAATTCGACGGGGCCCGGCCGGTGGATGCGATGATCGCGGGCGGTCTGCCCAAGATCCTGCGGGTGCGGATGTATATGGACGCGCTGAGAGGCGGGATGTGAAGATCACCGCCGTCAATGACCGCGCATTGGTGCGGCTGATCCCCCAGACCCATCACAAGCCGCCTGTCCTGCGCGGGCTGGTCGATAGCGAGGAAGAGGCAGACATCCTGGCCGGGATCGAGGGGGAGACCAGCGCCCGCCTGATCGCAGAGCGCGACGGCACCCCCGGCCTTGACCGGCGCGAGCTGGCCTTTGTGCGCCGCGCGCGGGATCTGGCGGTTTACGGGCAAAGCCATATCAATGCGGCCTTCACCTATACCCGGCCCTCGGGCAACCGGTTCAACACCGGCGCGCGCGGCGCGTGGTATTGCGCCTGGGAAATGCTGACCAGCGCGCAGGAGGTGGGCTTTCACCGCACGCGCGAGCTGGGTTATGTGGGGCGGTATCAGGACAGGGCGCCCTATGTGGAGTTGCTGGCGGATTTCATCGGGGATTTCCCCGATCTGCGGGGGCAGGACCACCTCGCGCTGGATCCCGATCCGGCGCGCGGGTATTCGGCGGGGCAGGCTTTGGCGGCTGATCTGCGGGCCGAGGGGCATCGCGGGCTGATCTATCCCTCGGTGCGCCATCCTGGCGGGCGGTGTTTCGTGGCGTTCGATCCCGGCATCATCCAGAATGTGCGGCCCGGCGCCAGCTGGACGCTGGTGTGGGACGGCACGCCGGATTTTACGATCGAAGGGAGCTGAAAGGGTTACGACCGCCGGGAGGAGGCATAGGCCTCGGACGTGTCGTAATAGCTGTCGAACCCGATGCGGCGGCGCAGTTCGGTGAAATCCATCTGACCGGGGCGGGTGTCGTCGCGCATGCCGCGCAGCACCGTCACCATGGCGTTCATCGCCGCCGCCATCAGCGACAGCGGATAGGCGGCCAGCGAAAAGCCGATCTCGTGCAGCTGGGCCACGGGCAGGTCGGGGGTTTCGCCGCCTTCGACGATATTGGCCATTTTGGGGCCGGGAAGGTTCTGGCAGACCTGCGTCATCTCCTCGACCGTTTTTGGGGCCTCGACGAACAGGATATCGGCACCCAGTTCCGCAAAGCGCGCGGCGCGGTCGATGGCTTCGGACAGGCCGTGTTCATGGCGGGCGTCCGTGCGGGCAAGGATCAGGATATCGCCGCCGGCCTCGCGCAGGCGGGTGCGTTCATCCACGGCGGCGCGGATGCGGTCGAAGGCCTCGTCACGGCCCACCACCGCCTTGCCCGGCGTGTGGCCGCAGCGTTTGGGGGCGAGTTGATCCTCGATCATCACGGCGGCGCAGCCCGCTTTGGCAAAACCCGCCACGGTGCGGCGCACATTCATGGCGTTGCCATAGCCGGTGTCGCCATCGCCGATCAGGGGGATGTCGATGGCCTCGGTGATGTTGCGCGCCTGATCCACCACCTCGCCATAGCTCATCAGGCCCAGATCCGGCGCTCCGATCCGGCTGGCCGAGGCGGCAAAGCCCGACATGAATGTCAGCGCATAGCCCTCCTGCGAGATCAGCTTTGCAGACAGCGCGTCAAAGCAGCAGGGCATGATATGGCAGGTGTCTTGCGCCAGAAGCGCGCGCAGGCGGTCAGCTTGGGTCATGGTCACCACTTGAACGGGATGTAAAGGGCAAGGTCGGGGATCATGTAAAGCACCACGACCGAAATCAGCATCATCACAAGGAAGGGCATGACACCGCGCGACACATCCGCCAGCGTGGCCCGCGCCACCGACTGGATCACGTAGAGGTTCAGACCCACCGGCGGCGTGATCAGGGCGCATTCGACCATGATCACCATGTAGATGCCGAACCAGATCGGATCAAAGCCCAGCCCCATGGCCGCAGGCAGAAGCACCGGCGTCATGATCAGGATCATCGAGAGCGCCTCGAACACCAGCCCCATCAGCAGCAGCACGATCGAGACAACCAGCAGGAACATGATCGGCCCGTCGATATTGGCCGCGATGAAGGCCGAGATATCCTGCGGGATGCGGTAGAGCGCGATGGCCTTGCCGAAGACCTTGGCCCCCGCGACGATCAGCAGGATCGCGGCGGTGGTGATCGCGGAATCGCGGATCGCGGACCAAAGCGCTTCCCATGTCAGGGTGCGCAGCCAGAAGGCGGTGATCAGAAGGGCTGCGGCAAAGCCGATGGCGGCGGCCTCGGTCGGGGTGAAGGCCCCGGAATAGAGGCCCAGCACCACCAGAAGCGCCAGCGCGACCGACGGGGTGGCGCGCCAGGTGGCGCTCCAGCGTTCGGACCAGGTGGCTTTTTCCATCTGGGTATAGCCCGAGGAAAACCGCGCATGCACCATCGCGAAGATCACGAACAGAAAGACCAGAAGAAGGCCCGGACCAATGCCCGCAAGGAACAGCGCGATGACCGATTGTTCGGTGACAAAGCCGTAGACGATCATCGGGATCGAGGGCGGGATCAGGATCCCCAGCGTGCCGCCCGCGGCCAGCAGACCATAAACGAAGCGGCGTTCATACCCGCGCGAGATCATTTCGGGGATTGCCACGGTGCCGATGGTGGCGGCGGTGGCCACCGATGAGCCCGAGATGGCCGCGAAGAGCGCGCAGCTGATGATGGTGGCCACGGCAAGCCCGCCGGGCCAGTGCCCGACCCAGGCCTGCACCGCGGCGAAAAGGTCGCGCCCGACGCCGCCTTTCAGCAGCACGTTCGACATCAGCAGGAACAGCGGCACCGCCAGAAGGATGAACCCATCCAGCGTCGACAGGATGGCCTGCGGCGCCATGAGCGGGGAAAAGTCCCCCGCAATCAGCATACCCAGACCCAGACCGCCCAGGGCAAAGGCCACGGGCACGCCCAGCAGAAGCAGCACGAAGAGCGTGCCGAGAATTACGATGATGGTCATTCGTGGGTGCTCCCCAATCCGGGATCGGTCGCGGCGGGCAGGCGCAGCAGCTCGACCACGGATTGCACGGCCAGAAGGGCAAAGCCCACGGGGATCGACAGTTCGGTGATCCAGATGGGCAGGTTCAGAAGCGATCCGGTGGTGCGGCCGCGCTGGAAGCTGTCCCAGAAAATCTCGGCCCCCCAGAAGGTCACGATGGCGGAAAAGACGATCACGAAGATCAGCGCCAGCGCCGCGCAAAGCCGTTGCAACCCGGTGGGCATCAGGGCGGTCAGCGCGTTCACGGTGATGTGCCGGCGCAACGTCAGCACCTGCGCCATGGCCAGAAGACAGCCCCAGATCAGGCAGAGCTGCGACAGCTCGGCCGCCCAAATCGTGGGCTTGATGAAGAAATAGCGCGCGACGACCTCATAGGTCAGCATCGCGCCCGTGGCCGCCATCAGGCAGGCGCCGAAAAGCCCTGCTGCCAGGGAGATACGCGTGATGATCTGCATGCCGGATCAACATGGGCGGTCACGGGGACCGCCCAGGCTCCTTCATTGGATGGAAAAGGGATCAGGACCCGCCGGAGACGGAATCGAGGATGCGTTTGCCCGCGTCGCCCGTCGCTTCGAGATAGGCGTCATAAACGGGCTGCGCGACGGCTTTCCATGCGGCCAGATCCTCGTCGGTCAGTTCCACGATGGTCATGCCGTTTTCCTTGGCGGCGGCGTAAGCATCGGCTTCGATCTGCGCCATGCGGTCGCGCACATCGTCCTGCGCCACGGCGGCGGCATCGCGGATATGGCCCTGGATTTCCGGCGACAGGCCGTTCCACCAGTCGGTGTTGACCACCACGACGAATTCGATGTCGGCATGGTTGGTCACGGTGATGGTATCCATCACCTCCCACAGCTTGCGCGATTTCACGCCAGAGACGCCGGTCATGCCCACGTCAACCGTGCCGCGCTGATAGGCGAGGTATTGTTCCGAACCCGAAATCAGCGTCGGCGCGCCGCCAGCGGCGCTCACGAAATCGCCCAGTGTCTTGCCAAAGACGCGGACCTTCTTGCCCTCCAGATCGGCGGGGGTGCGGATCGGGCCGCCCTTGGACAGCATGATCGCGCCGCCATAGGCCTGCCAGAACAGGATCTGGCCGCCGGTCTTGGCGACCTCTTCCTCGATCACGCTGCGCACGACCGAACCTTCGGCAACGGCGGCGCGGACCTTTTCTTCGGTGTTGAAGAGGAAGGGCATATAGAAGACATCGACCACCGGCGCATCGCCCACATAGCGGGTGAGCGAGGCGACACCGGCTTCGATCGAACCGGAACCCACCGCGGCGGGTACTTCCTTGTCGCGATAGAGCGTGGCGCTGTCATAGATCTCGACGTCGATGGCGCCGCCGGTGCGTTCTTCCACTTCCTTTTCGAACAGCACCAGGTTTTCACCCAGGTGGCTGGTCAGCGGCAGCTGCAGCGAAATGCGCATCTTTTCTGCCGCCGTTGCGGATGTGGCAAGCGCCGCAAGAACGGCGGTTGTGCACAGAACCTGTTTGAACATGTTTTCTCCTCCCGTTTTGATTGCGGGAGACTGTACCCAGCTTGCGTAGGCTGGCAACGGGTTTTTTTACCGGCTGCGCACCGACCCCAGCGCCAGCTGCCGATCAGGCGAGGACCGGCGTGCGTTTCCAGGCGGCGGGGCCTGTCTTGTGGATCGAGTTGCCTTGGGTATCGACGGCGACGGTGACGGGCATGTCTTCGACCTGCAGTTCATAGATCGCCTCCATCCCCAGGTCCTGGAAGGCCACCGGCTTCGCGGCCTTGATGGCCTTGGAGACAAGATAGGCCGCACCGCCCACGGCGATCAGATAGGCCGCCTTGTGCTTGGCGATGGCCTCAAGCGCGACGGGGCCGCGTTCGGCCTTGCCGATCATCAGTTTCAGGCCGGTATCGGCCAGAATGCGGTCGGTGAACTTGTCCATCCGCGTGGAGGTGGTGGGGCCTGCGGGGCCGATCGCCTCGTCCCCCACGGCGTCCACGGGACCGACGTAATAGATCGCGCGGCCATTCAGGTCGACGGGCAGCGGTTCGCCCTTGTCCAGAAGGTCGATCATCCGCTTATGGGCGGCGTCGCGGCCGGTATAAAGCGTGCCCGACAGAAGCAGCGTCTGGCCCGGCTCCAGCGTGGCAAGCACCTCATCCGTGAGGTTGTCGAGGTCAAGCCGGCGGGCATGCGCGCTGGCGGCATCCAGCAGGATCTCGGGCCAGAGCGACAGGTCGGGCGGGGTGAATTCGGCCGGGCCGGAGCCATCCAGCGTGAAATGCACATGCCGCGTGGCCGCGCAATTGGGGATCAGCCCCACGGGCAGGGACGCGGCGTGGGTCGGGAAGGACCGGATCTTGACGTCAAGCACGGTGGTCACGCCGCCAAGCCCCTGCGCGCCGATGCCAAGGGCGTTGACGCGTTCGGCGATCTCAAGGCGGAGTTCCTCGGTGCGGTTGGATGGCCCGCGCCGCTGCAGATCATGCAGGTCGATGGGATCGGACAGCGCGGCCTTGGCCAGCGCCATGGCCTTGTCGGCATTGCCGCCCACGCCGATGCCAAGGATGCCCGGCGGGCACCAGCCCGCGCCCAGGGTTTCGACCGTGTCGACCACCCAATCGGCGATCGAACCGGACGGGTTCAGCGTGGTGAACTTCGCCTTGTTCTCGGACCCGCCGCCCTTGGCTGCGACTTCGACCTCGATCTTGTCGCCCGCGACCATTTCGACGGTCAGCATGCAGGGCGTGTTGTCGCCCGAGTTTTTCCTGTCGCCGAACGGGTCCACCACGACCGAGGCGCGCAACGGGTTGGTGTCGCGCAGATATCCCTGCCGGGTGCCTTCGTCGCAGATCTCTTGCAGGGAGCGTTTGAAATCGGTCTTTGCCTCAACCCCATAGCGGATATGGATATTGGCCGCGCCCGTGTCCTGGCAGATCGGGCGGCGGCCGATGGCGCACATGCGGCTGTTGACCAGGATCTGCGCCATTGCCTGTTTCGCGCCGGGGTTTTCCTCGCGCTGCCAGGCGGCGCTCATGGCCTGGATGAAATCGGTGGGGTGGAAATAGGAGATGTATTGCAGCGCCTCGGCGATCGAGGCGATCAGGTCATCTTCGCGGATCAGGGTCATGTCACGTGTCTTCCAGGCTGCGGATATCGTGTTGGACGGCATCATCGCTGCAAAGTTGGTGGCCAGCAACAGCGGCTTCGTCGCAGGGCAGGCTTTCGTCGGAAGGGGCGCTCAGGCCTCTGTCGCGTCGCTGTCCTGGCCAGCCGTCACACCGCTGATCAGCTGGTAAGACAGCAGGTCCGGGATGGTCGCCGGGTCGCGGATCAGGGGCACGCGTTTCGAGCGCAGCCCCTGCCTGTCATCGCGGGCGCGGGCTTCGATCTGGACGGCGTCGTCCAGCGTCACGAAGGTGAACCTAAGCTCTTCGCCGGGGCGGGCCTGGACCACGCGGGGCAGGTCCACGGGCAGGACCGATCCGATCCGGGGATAGCCGCCTGTTGTCTGGCATTCGCTGAGCAGTACGAAAGGCGTGCCGTCGCCGGTGATCTGGATGTCGCCGGGCACGATGACTTCGGACAGAACGCTGAGACCGGCTTCGCTGTGAAACCCGTCGCCCTCGGGTTCAAGGCGCACGCCCATCCGGTTGCCGCGCGCGTCGCGGCGGAAGGTGGTTGTCTGAAACCGCGTGCGTTCTGACGGTGCGAAGAATTCGGTTTGCAGGCTTGCCACGATGCGGACGGTTCCGCCGCCGCAGCGGTCTTCGGCGGGCAGGGTGAAGCCGGTGTCGGTTCGTGCGTCCTCGCCCACATTCAGGCGCTCACCGGTTTTGACCGGTGCCGAGAGGCCCGCCGCCAGATGCGCGCTGTGCGCCCCGAGGATCGGCGGCGTTTCGATCCCGCCGCCCAGATGCAGATAGCCGTAAACCCCGGCCAGCGTCGCGCCGATGCTCAGCCGCGCGCCCTGCGGCAGAAGGTGGCTGGCGTTCCAGGCGATGCGGGTGCCGTCGATGCTGGCCTGCATGGGCGCTCCGGTCAGGGCGATGCGCATGTCCTCGGTCGCTTCGAATTCGCCGCCCATGCCGGCCATTTCCAGCGCCGCGCAGCCCGCGTCCTGCCCCAGAAGGGCCGCCCCCTCGGACAGGGCCAGACGGTCAGCCGCCCCGCCGCGCGACAGGCCGAAGGCCAGAAATCCGGGGCGGCCCATGTCCTGCACGGTGACGCCCGGCCCGGCGCGGTGGATGATCAGGGCGCGGGTCATCCGATGACTTCGCAGGTTGCGCCGCCATCGGGGTCGCTTTGCAGGGAAGAAAGCGCGTCCGTCTCGACAGGTTGAAACAGTACTTCGTCGCCGGGGCGCAGCAGGAAGGGCTCGGCCGCGTCCGGTCGGAACAGCCGGACGGCCGTCTGGCCGATATGACGCCAGCCCGTGGGGGTGGCGACGGGAAACAGAACAAGCTGGCGGATCGCCACGCAGAGCCCGCCTGCGGGCACCTGTCCGGTCAGCGTGGTCTGGCGGGGGATATCCCAGGCGGGCGGCAATTCGCCCAGATACGGCATGCCGGGGGCAAAGCCGATGGTCTGGACGCGCACCGGGTTGGAGGTGATTGAGGCGATGGCGTCCGCCGCGCTTAGCCCGGCGGCACGGGCCGCTTCGTCAAGCTGGGGCGCGGCGTCGCCGCCAAAGACGGTGGGCACGCGCCACAACCGGCGGCCGCCCGGCAGGTCGGCGGCAAACCAGTCGCGGTCTTGCAAAAGCGCCTCGAGCCCCGCGCGCATGGTCGCGTGATCGCGATGCAGCGGGTCAAAGCGCAGATAGGCCGACACCAGCGAGGTCGAGCTTTCCTCGACCCCGTCCCAGCCCGCCTTTTCGATGGCGTCACGGAACGCGAGCGCGGCGCGGTTAGCGGGTTCGCTCAGCCTGTCGCCGAAGCTGACGAGGAAGCCGTCATAGCCTGCGGTGCGGATCTGGGGCCAGGTGGCTGTTGCGGGGTCAGACATGGGGCCGTGCGGGTCAGGATATCACGGGAAGCGGGCGCGCCCGGTAATCCAGCGACAGGGAGCGGCCCAGTTTCGGGTCGGACAGGCGCATCCGGTAGGATTGCGCGGGACGCACGCCGCCAATGGCGCCAAGGGTGCCGCACAGCATGGCCTGACCGTCGGATAAGCCCGCGCCTTGCGCCAGGTCGCGCAGTGGCCGGATCCCGGCAAGGGGCCCATCCTGATAGGTTATCCATGCGCCGTCTTCCTCGATCTCGCAGCGCAGGGTCAGGTCATCGAGATGGGCCGCGACCTCGTCGAAGCGCCAAAGCGCTTGCGCGACCGGTTTCGGGCAGGCCTGTTTGGAGGCGGCGACCGAGACCGCTTCAAGCTCCCGATCCGTGTGATCCGAGCCCAGGCCCAGAAATAGCACGCCGTCTGACTGGATCAGAAGCGGCTCGACCTCGCCCGAGGTGGATGGGCCCAGCACGTCGATCTGTGGCGACTGCATAAGAAGGGATGCCGACACGCGATAGTAAAGCGGCACCTGGCTGGGCGGGGCCACGCCGATGGCGGCCAGTTCGTCGATATGGTGCTGAACGGCATGGGGGTCGCGCCCGGTCCAGCCCGCGACGATCAGATCGTCGATCCGGATGTCGATTTCGGATGTGTCGAGTTTGAACAGCATGAGGTCTTACCCGCTTAGGACCGAAGGCAGATAAAGCGCGATGCCCGGGAAGGCGATCAGCAGACCGGCCATGATCAGCATGGCGATGACATATGGGATGCTGCCCAGCATCACCTCGCTCATCTTGCCGGATTTGCGCGCGCCCTGCACGACGTAAAGGTTCAGCCCCACGGGCGGGGTGATCAGTGCCATTTCGATCAGGACGATCATCAGGATGCCGAACCAGATCGGGTCAAAGCCCTGCGCCACCACAAGCGGGACGATGATCGGGATGGTGACGACCATCAGCGACAGGGTTTCGATGAAAAAGCCCAGCACGATATAGATCAGAACCACAACAAGGATCGTACCCAGCGGCGACAGGCCCAGGCTGCCGAGGAAGGCTTCCAGCTCGCGCCCCAGCCCGGCCGAGGCCAGCGTGAAATTCAGGAACGACGCGCCGATGACCACCAGCATGATCATCGATGTGATCTTGATCGTGCCCAGAATGCTGTCGGTGAACATCTGCAGGCTGATGCCACCGAAGAACCCGGCGATCAGGACAGCACCCGCGACGCCGACGGCGGCGGCCTCGGTCGGGGTGGCCCAGCCTTTGTAGATCGTGCCGATGATGATGGTGAACAGAAGCACGATGGGGATGAGTTGCAACAGCGCCCTGAGCATTTCGGCGAACGGAAAGACGCGCCGTGTGCCACCCAGCGACGGGCGGATCATGCAGATCAGGATGGTGATTGCCATGAACCCAAGCGCCAGCGCCAGACCGGGCACCAGCCCGGCCAGGAAAAGCTGCGGGATAGAGGTTTGGGTCAGGAACCCATAGACGATCAGGTTGATCGACGGCGGGATCATGATGCCCAGCGTGCCGCCCGCGGCGATGGCCCCGGAAAACAGCTTCGGGTCATAGCCCAGCTTTTCGGCCTGCGGCATCGCCACGGTGGCCACGGTCGCGGCGGTGGCGACCGAGGATCCGGAGGTGGCCGAGAACATGGTCGCTGTGGCCACATTGGCATGAACCAGCCCCCCGGGCAGCCAGCTGACCCAGCGGTCAAGGGCTGCGTAGGTGCGCGTGGCGATGCCCGAACGCACGAGGATTTCGCCCAGCAGCACAAAGAACGGAATGGCGATCAGCGTGGCGTTGTTCGAGGTCGACCAGACCTGGTTGCCCAGACCCCGGATCAGGGGAAAGGGGCTGAAAAAGGCATCAATGCCGAAGCCCAGCAGGAACAGAACGATCCCCACCGGGATCGAGAGCGCGAGAAGACCCAAAAGGCCAATGGTAATTGGACCGATCATTTCAGTGCCGCCTCTTCTTCGCCAAAGCAGCCGATGGCGGCTTCGGATTGGTCGAACCGGCCCTTCAGCACCAGCATCAGCGCGGCGAAAAGCGTCAGCCAGGATACGATGGCGAACCAGACCCATCCGGCGAACCAGGGCGCCTGTACCAGCGCAAGCGGCGTTTCAAGCGGTGTGTTGGCTCGGGACGAATTGGCCAGCGACCGGGCCAGAACCGGCCAGCACTTGAACGCGATCAGCGTGACCGTTCCGGCCAGCATGATCATGGCAAACAGATCGAATAGCGCGCGGCCCAGCTGACCGGTGCGGGTACGCAGGATGTCGATGCGCACATGGCCCAGTTCCAGCAGCGTATAGGCCATGCCCCAGGAGGTGGCGATGGCCATGACATAGCCCGAAATCTCGTCCGTGCCGCCAAAGGATGTGCCCAGCCGCCTGAGGACGATGTCCAGAAGGACCACGGCGGCACAGATCAGAAGAACTATCCCTGTCAGGATCGCAATGCGCCTGTTCCAGCTGCGAAGTTTGTCCAGAAGGATCTCTTCCATAAGGGCCCCCTATATCCGTCCTGTGGCATGGAAAACGGATCTGACTTCGGGTGAATGCCCGCACGGGCGGGCGAGGGTGGATGGGCGCGGCGCACCCATCCCGACAGTTTAGTTCGCGATGGTCACACCGACCGTGGCGCCGACCGACTCGTTCCAGCGTTCGGCCCAGTCACCGCCTGCGCGCTCGGCCCAGTCGGGCAGCACCTCTCCGACCAGCACGTCGCGTGCCCGGGCGAAATCGGCGTCCGACACTTCGACCAGCGTCATGCCACGCGCCTCGCCCGCAGGGCAGTCGCCATTGCCGGTCAGGCAGGCGATGTCATTGACCAGCGCGTCCTGTGCGCTGTCCCATGCGGGGGCTTCGAATTCGGCGGCGACCTGATCGCTGATCAGTTTCTGGGTGTCGGCATCAAGGCTGTTCCACTTGTCCATGTTGATGGCGGTCACAACGCTGTCCCAGCCGCCCAGCGGGATTGGCAGAAGATGGGTCGACACTTCCCACCAGCCCGCGGAATAGCCCGAGCCGGCGCCGGTGACGGCGCAATCCACAACGCCTTTCTGCAGCGCGCCCGGCACTTCCGAGAAGCTGACATTCACGCCTTCGGCCCCCAGCGCTTCGAGGAACTTCGCCGTCATCCGGCCCGAGGCGCGCACTTTCAGGCCTTTGAGGTCATCCAGGCTGTTGATCTCGGCATTGCAGAAGACGACCTGCGGCGGATAGGGCGCGATGGCCAGGACATGGCTGTTGAAGCGGTCCTTGTAGATATCGGCCACCATCGGGCGGGCGGCATCGACCATGGCGCGCGCCTCGTCCGCGGTCAGCGCCAGAAGCGGCACGTCCAGCCCTTCCAGTTCCGGCGCGTCGGCCACGGCGTAATCGGCAACGGTCATGGCCACGTCATAGACGCCGTCGCCCAGCAGGCGGAACACGTCGCCCACGCCCAGGTTCATCTGGTTATGCGTGGTCAGGCTGACATTGATGGCGCCGCCGGACGCGGCGGGCAGGGTCTCGCCCCAGAAGGGGGCTTCGTATTGCTTGTGAAGCGGCAGGCCGGACCAGCTGCCCACGACGGACAGGTCTTCGGCCAGGGCGGGGCCAGCCAGCGCTGTGGTCATGGCCAGGACGGATGCAATGCGTTTCATTTGGGTCTCCTTGTTGGGTGTTGGGGTGTGTTTCAGGTAAAGTGCAGGATCGGGACTTCGGCGTCCTCGGCCACGTCGGTGATGAGCATGTGACCGGGTTTGTGGGTAATGCAAATCGGCAGGCGGGCCGCTTCGATGGCCACTTGCGGGGTGACGCCGCAGGCCCAGAAAACCGGCACTTCGCCGGGACCAATCGGCGCGGGATCGCCCCAGTCCGGCGCGGCAGGATCGGTGATGCCGATATCGGCCGGATCGCCCCAATGGACCGGCGCGCCATGGGCCAGCGGGAAGCGGCGCGAGATCCGGACGACCTCGTCGATCCGGTCTTCGGGCACGGCGCGCATCGACACGACCATCTTGCCCGAAAACGGGCCTGCCGGCACCGTGTCGATATTCGAGCGGAACATGGGCACGGTCTTGTCGTTTTCGATATGCCAGACGGGTATTCCGGCGCGCAGCAGCGCCTGTTCGAAGGTGAATGAGCACCCAAGGGCAAAGGCCACCATGTCATCCTGCCAGAGATCAAGGATGTCCGATGCCGACCCCGCCAGCTTACCATCGCGATAGATGTTATAGGCGGGCACATCGGTGCGGATGTCGATATCGCGGCCCATGGTCATCATCATCGGATTGCCGGTATCGGACACGCCGGTCAGCGGGCAGGGCTTGGGGTTGCGCTGGCAATAGCGCATGAAATCCAGCGCGTAAGCCTCGGGCATGATCACGATATTGGCTTGCAGACAGCCCTGGCCCAGACCAGCGGTATGCGAGCCGTAATCACCCGCACGAATGGCGGCCCTTTGGTCGGAAAGCGGGCGCGCTTTCAGTGTTTCATAGGATTCGGTCAATGCTGTCCCCCTGCGTTGTTCAGAGGGTCACAAGTTTGGGCTATAGGATCAAATCGAAAGTTTTTCTCTGAAGTGATCAGAAATTTTTATCGGCGGGACAGGTCAGACTGATAGGCCGTCGCGACCTCCAGCGCGGTTTTTGCTGCCGTTTCCACAAGATGGCTTTTCGGTTCGCCCAGATAGGACGCGGTGAACTGCAGCGGCGAGGGCACCCAGCCCGGATCGAACTCGGCGATGCGGCCCGCTGCCACATGTTCCTGACCCAGCGCGCGGGGCAGCACGGCAAGGCCCAGATCGGCCTCGACCAGCCGGAAACAGGCCGACAGGGACGAGGAGGGAAACAGCGACACATCCGGTCCGACGCGTTCGAACAGCATCTCTTTCAACTCGCGATAGGGGCGGGTGTTGCGCGCATAGGTCAGCACGGGGCGGGTCAGATCGGGTGTCGTTGCAAGATCGTTGCGCGATGCCGCCGCGTACCAGGCCAGTTCGAACCCCGGCAGCGCGATATTGTTGACCGTATGCTCGGAAATCGGGCCCAACAGGATCGCCAGGTCGATTTCCCGGTCCATCAGCCCGGCGCGGAGATTGGTCGAGATATCGACGTTGAATTCGATCTCAAGCCGGGGATAGAGCGCGTGCAGACGCGACACCAGATCCGGCAGCCAGCACTGGGCGATGGTCTCCGACACCCCAAGGCGCAACCGTCCTTCCACGCCTTTCGGATCCACCACGTCGCGTTCCACAAGCTCGGTCAGCTGTTCGAATTTTTCGGCATGGGCCAGAAGAAGTTCGCCGCGCTTTGTCAGGCGCATTCCGCCCGCGCGCCGTTCGAAAAGTTCGCAGGCCAGCGTCTCTTCAAGGTTCTTGATCCGGGCGGTCACGGCAGGTTGGGTCAGATGCAACGCCAGCGCCGCCTTGCGGACGCCGCCATACCGCACCACCGCAAGAAATGTCCGAAGCTGTTCGATGTTCATTCTGGTCATGGGGGATTGGTTGCATGTCTGCCTGAATTTGCACAGACCCTATGCACGCGGTCAGACGCCCAAGTGCCGAAAAGACGCAGCCGCGCGATCGCGCCAAAGGCTGCGCCCGTGAGGGCATCAGCGCGGGCCCCAGCGTCCCAACCGAATGCGGTTCTCTTCACACCAGAACGGCCTCGACCGGCCGCCTGAGCGACATGGGCAATGCGGGCGCGCGGCCGAAGCGGATCACAAGGTTTGGGCGCATTCCCGGCACGCCCAGCCAGTCGGCGAAATCGGGGCGCACCGACAGGACCTCGACCGGCATGTTGAGATGGGCGTTGCGGATGCCAAGTGCCGTGGCCTGCAGGGCGAAGCGTTCGAAGCTGCGGCCGACCTTGATCCAGTTTTCGGGCGTGTCGCTGTCGCCGACGAAAACGGCGATCCCGGCCGAGGACTTCACATGGTCGGTGTATTTCCTGTTTTCGGATTCTGTTTTGAAGACGGAGCGGAAAAGGCGCGAGCCGATGAACTCCGGAGATACCGGGTTACCCGAGCAGGCCGAGAACAGGCCGTCGCCGGTCTCGAGCGCGCGGGCGGGGCTGAACCGGATCCAGTCCTGCAATTCCTGCACAAAGGCCGGGTCGTTGACCTGCGCCGTGTTGCCGGCGATCACGAAATCAAGAATGGCATCCAGATCAGAGCGTGCGGTGAACATCAGAAGGTTGACGCCATCCTCCCGCGCCGCCGTTTCGAGCAGCCTGAGGTCCTCGGCCGACACGGGTTGCCCGTCATAGACCGACCGCGTGGATTGTCGCAGCGGTATCGCCTGGTAAAACGGCCCGTCCTGAACGCGCGTTGGTGAAAAGGCGACGTCGATCTGCGCCGCCTGATCGGTCCGGATGGTGATATCGGCGGCGCGGCCATGGGCGGCGGCGGCTGTCGCGAGGTTTTCCGCGGCGCATCCGAGGCTGACGTAGATGTGATGGTCGTCGGGGTCCACGACCTGGGTGCGCCGGGTGAAATCCGGCAGGATATTGAGGCTGTCTTCGGCCAGCCGGAATGTCCAGGGCTGCGTGTTGTGCCCGTTGGGCGCCAGCGTAGCCATGCGAACCAGTTCCCGCAGGTCAGGATCGCTGCCAAGGAGGCGCCTTTGTCGTTCAACCTCGTCCCGATACCCGTCCATGCGCGGCCACAGACCATAGCCGACCGCTCCGAGCGCGGCGACTGAGACGCCGGCGGCAATGAAAGCCCGTTTCGTGATATGCGCCATGATGATTACCCTCAAACAAAAACCAGACGGCCTGAAAGCTGTGTCCGGATGTTCGGCCCCCTGCAATGCGCAGGGCCTACGAATCACCGGAAAGCACGCACAGCCTTTCGTTGGGGGCAGTCTTTCGCATTATCGCGATTGAAGGAATGTTCTGGATCAACATACGGGCGGGATTTCCGCCCTTGGCGCGCGGCGTTCGGCGACTTGATCTGTCGGGGCAGCGGCCATCCGGCGATGGTGCCGCCCCGATCGGTCTGCGTTCAGTTCTCTGCCGGAGCAAACAGCCCCGCATAGCTTTCGCGCAGCAGGTTTTTCTGCACCTTACCCATCGTGTTTCGGGGCAGTTCGTCCACCACGATCAGTTTCCTTGGATGCTTGAACCGCGCGAGGGATGCGCGCGCGGCTTCGGAGATCTGGTCGATATCCGGTTGCGCGCCGGGTTCTGGCACGATCAGCCCCAGAACTGTTTCTCCGAAGTCTGCATGCGGCACGCCGATCACGGCGCTTTCCAGCACACCGGGCTGTTCATCCAGCACAAGTTCGATTTCCTTGGGATAGATGTTGTAGCCGCCGGAAATGATGAGATCCTTGTTGCGGCCGACAATGTGGACATAGCCATCCTCGTCGACCCTGCCGAGATCGCCCGTGATGAAGAACCCGTCTTCGCGCAGTTCGGCCGCGGTTTTTTCCGGCATCTGCCAATAGCCCTTGAAAACGTTCGGTCCGCGCACCTCGATCTGCCCCACGTCGCCTGGTGGCAGGGTCTCTCCGTTTGCGGGGTCGGTGATTTTCAATTCGACGCCGGGCAGGGGAAAGCCAACCGTTCCTGCGCGCCGTTCCCCGTCATAGGGGTTGGACGTGTTCATGTTCGTTTCGGTCATGCCGTAACGCTCGAGGATGCGGTGACCGGTGCGTGTTTCGAACTGAACATGGGTATCGGCAAGAAGCGGGGCGCTTCCCGACACGAAAAGCCGCATATGCGCGACCAGTTCCCTGGTGAAGCGCGGATCGTCCAGAAGGCGCGTATAGAAGGTGGGCACGCCCATCATCGTTGTCGCCTGAGGCAGCAGGCGGATCACCTGGTCGAGGTCGAATTTCGGCAGGAAGATCATCGAACTTCCCGCTGCGAGCGAGATGTTGGTCGCCACGAACAGCCCGTGGGTGTGGAAGATCGGCAAGGCGTGCAAAAGCACGTCCTGCGCGGTGAACCGCCAGTAATCGCGAAGCGTCAGCGCGTTGGACAGAAGGTTGGCCTGTGTCAGCATCGCGCCCTTCGAGCGTCCGGTCGTGCCGGACGTATAGAGGAAGGCGGCCAGATCATCCGGCGCGCGCGACACGGTCGGGAAGTCCGATGGCATCGCCGTGGCCAGATCGGTCAGCGATCCGGTCCCGTCGGCATTCAGGGTTTCAAGCCGCGCGCCCAGACCGGTTGCCACCGGTGTCAGGCTGGCTTTGCTGGCGGCATCACAGACCACGCAGCCCGCGCCGCTGTTTTCGATGAAATAGGTCAGCTCATCCGTTGTATAGGCCGTGTTGAGTGGCAGGAAGACGATACCCGCCTGAACGCAGGCTGCATAAAGGGCAAGCGCGTGGGCTGATTTGTGTACCTGCACCGCCAGCCGGTCACCGGGCTGAAGCCCGGCCTGAACAAGCACATGGGCCAGCTGCGCCGCCGTGGTCAGGAACTGGGAATGGGTGATCACCTGGCCATCTTCCAGTTGCAGGAATGGTGTTGTTTTCCCGGCATGGACGCCGAAGAGCTGATCGTAGAGAGGGTTGGACATCAATGCGCCTCGTCTGGGATGAGTTTCGCTGCGTTGGCAGAGAGAGACCGGATTTCCGGCGATTGCGCAACCCTGTGAGAGCTGGCGAATTGTTCGTGGTTTTCGGAGACTTTTCCAAGGTCGTAGAGATAGTTGACCATCGTGCCATGAGACTGGCGTTCGCCCTTGTCCGAGATATCTGAGCAGCCCGATCTGATTG
>NZ_JXYH01000017.1 GCF_001262635.1 Aestuariivita boseongensis | reverse complement strand
CCCGCCACTTTATCGGCGGCCAGACCGAAAGTATCGCCAATCCCTGCAAGCCAGGCGGCAGTGCCGTCATGACCGACAGGGGCCGAGCCAAGGATGGGACGTCCTGCGGCTTCGAACTCGCGAACAGCTGCGGTGTAGAAGGGGTGGATCGCCGCAACCGCGCCGCAATCCAGCGCTGCATAAAGCTCGCGCCACTCGCGGCAGGGAACGACCGGTCCGGCCGCCAGACCCATGGGCGCCAGCATTTGCCCGATAATCATCGGATCGGCGGGGAACATTTCGCCAAGCAGGGTCACCGTAGGTCTGTCTGATGTCCCACCCACGGGGGCTGCCACGGGCCCTGCCTCAACCTCGGCACGGGCATAGTTCAGCATGGCCCCGGCCAGAACGTCCTTGGCCTCGGCATGGGTGGGTATTCCAAAGCCCGGCACGTCGATCCCGACGATCCGGACACCATTGATCTCGCTCGGCAGCAGCCGCAGCGGCACACCGGACGCGGTCGGCACACACAAGTTCGTCACCACAACCGCGTCAAAGCGGTCGGGATCGGCCATCTCATGCACCGCATCGCGAATGTCTTCGAAAAGCTTCCCCGTAACCAAAGTTTCCGAGTTGAACGGCACATATCCAACCGACCGCCGCGCACCGTAGAAATGTGTGACAAAGGTCAGGCCATAGACACAACAGGCGGATCCGGACAGAACAGTCGCCACCCGGCGCATCCGCATGCCAACACGCATCGACCCAAAGGCCGGGCACATGGATTGAGGCTTGTCATGCGGGCCTTGCGGATAGTCCTTGGCGTATTGCTCAAGCACCTCAGCATTGCCGGACATCTCGGCCGCTTTTTTCATCTCGGACCCCGAGTGACAGCCCAGCCCATCAACGCCCGCAGGCGCATCGGCGGCTTCAACCCGCTCTGCGCCTTCAATCACATCAGCCTGATCGGCGGTGTCGTATCTGATCTCTTCACTCATGCGTCGTCGTAGATCACTTCGAGGGATTTCTTCGGCGCCGCGTTCTTGCCGCGCATGTCCTGATCAGTTGCGGGCACCAGCTCAATACCCGCGCCCGTCTCGGATCCGTCGAAGAGCTCCAAGAGTTCATCCTGGTTCAGCGCCACGGGGCGCATCGGCGGCGCTTCGGCCACGTTCTCGCCCAGCGCTGCAAAGAGCGCGCCCCACTGCGAGTCAGCCGTGCCGACAATCTGGTAATTCGCAGACTTCTTGCGCAGATCATCGTCCTGCGGGATGGAGGCCAACACGGGGATATCCACGGCTTTGGCAAAGGCCTGCGCCTCACCCGATCCATCATCCTTGTTGATGACCAGACCGGCCACACCCACATTGCCGCCCAGTTTGCGGAAGTACTCCACCGCCGAACACACGTTATTGGCCACATACAGCGACTGCAGGTCGTTCGACCCGACCAAGATCACCTTCTGCGCCATGTCCCGCGCGATCGGCAGGCCAAAGCCGCCGCAGACCACGTCACCCAGGAAATCCAGCAGGACATAATCAAAATCCCAATCATGGAAGCCCAGCTTTTCGAGCAGTTCGAACCCATGGATGATCCCGCGACCGCCACAGCCCCGGCCCACTTCAGGCCCGCCAAGCTCCATCGCGTAGACACCGCCGCGTTTGAAGCAGACGTCGCCGATCTTCACCTCTTCCCCGGCCAGTTTCTTCTTGGTCGAGGTCTCGATGATCGTTGGGCACGCCTTGCCGCCAAAAAGCAGGCTGGTCGTATCTGATTTCGGGTCACAGCCGATAAGCAGGACGCGCTTGCCCTGTTCGGCCATCATGTGGCTGAGATTGGCCAGCGTGAACGATTTGCCGATCCCGCCCTTGCCATAGATCGCGATGATCTGGGTGTGCTTGGTCGGCTCTCCCTGCGGGAC
The DNA here is from genome assembly GCF_001262635.1 of Aestuariivita boseongensis. GTDB lineage: Bacteria > Pseudomonadota > Alphaproteobacteria > Rhodobacterales > Rhodobacteraceae > Aestuariivita > Aestuariivita boseongensis. The sequence continues at coordinate 67,761 of NZ_JXYH01000017.1, read as the reverse complement.
TTCCAGACTGGGCTCTGTCGCCTCGTCCTTGAGACGCGCGTCATAGTCCTTCAGGTTGGGTACGTCGTCCTTCATGCAGATGGCTCCCAGTTCAAAATCATCTTCAGACAGGCCGGATCTTCGAAGGCCTGAGCATAAGCATCCGGGGCGTCTGGCGAGGACGCCTGGTGCGTAATCAATCCATCAAGGCTCAGCGCCCCGCATTCGACCAACGCGCGTGTGGCGGTCAGGTCATCGCGCTCCCATTCGGCGGCAACGCGGAACCGGGCCTCTTTCATGAAGGCGGGCGGGAAGGCGAAACTCAGCGCTTCGGTATAAAAACCGGCCAGAACGATCTCGCCGCCCTTCTGGATACGGCCCACCAGATCATTCAGCAGTGCACCATTGCCGGAGGCGTCATAGATCGCGCGATAGTCGCGGCGTGGATCGTCGTCAGGCGACAGCACTTCGTACCCCATGGCGCCCGACTGGCGCTGCGGGTCGATTTCCCAGACCGTCGGCGCAGGCGCGCCGGCGGCAATCGTCAGCCGCGCCAGCAACCGGCCCAGCACGCCGTGGCCCACGATCAGGTCAGGCACCGCCTTGTCCATACCAGCCATCGCATGGCGCGCCGTCGCGGCCAGCGCCAGAAGCGCACCTTCCGCGCCCAGCATCCTGTCGATTCGCGTCACGCGTGCGGCATCGCTCACCACGCGCGAGGCAGCGCCGCCGAACAGGCCGAACGCGCCGTCATAACAATTTGCACCAGGCACAAAGACCCGGTCGCCCGGCTTGAAACCCGTCAACGCCCCGGCTTCGACCACTTCGCCCGCCGCCTCGTATCCGGGAACAAGCGGGTATCCCATGCCGGGAAATGGCGGCATCTGCCCGGACCAAAACAGTTTTTCCGTCCCGGTGGAGATACCTGAATGGGAAATGTCGATAACCAGATCGTTCTCACCCGGGTCGGTCAATGTCAGGGTTTCGACCCCCAATTCCCTGGGACCCTTCAAGAGGACCGCGTCTGCTTGCATGTCGGCCTCCTGTCTTCCGTGCCGGGTGCAGCAATCCCCTTGGCAAAGACTCAGGGATTACAAAATGTCGCAGTGTCAGTTTAACCTGACAGTTTGTTGTGTCAATTAGTTTGGACACTTTCCGGTGGGAATTGTCAGCCGGGCTTCACAGCCGTCAGCACGCGGGTGACATAGGCGCGGCGTGGATTGGGGCTTTGAATGTCCTCGAAACCCGCCGCGCGGCACAGATCGGAAATCTCGCCCGCCGAGCGCGCCCGGCCGGTCTGCATCGCCATTGTGTAGAAGGCGAAATACACGTCGCCCGAGATGTCGGGCGTCTGCCCCCCACCCATGGGTTCGGAAATCAGCAACCGCCCACCCGCAGGCAAGGCGTCATACACTTTCTCCAAAAGCGCCTGCACAGTGCTGTCGGAGTGATCATAAAGCACCCGGATCAGCGAAATCGCATCCGAACCGCCCGGCAGCGCATCCACGCGGAACGAACCGGATTGGATCTGCACGCGATCTGCCATGCCTGCGCGGGCAAAACGCTCGCTGGCCTCCGGCACGACCTGGGGAAGGTCGAACAGCGTCATCTCAAGCCGGGGATAGGCCCGGCCAACCGCCTCAAGAAAAGCTCCGGTGCCGCCGCCCACATCCAGAAGCCGCGTGACACCCTTCAGACTGGCAGAGCGCAATGTGTCCTGCGCCACCAGAAGCTGACTTTGAGCCATCAGGTCGGAATAAGTCTGCGCCACGTCCAGCGCCACATCCCCACGCGCGCCGAAGACATAGGGCCAGAACTCGGACAGCTCGGTCCGATCGGGGCCGCGCAGCAAGGCAACGGGATCCTCCAGATCGCGATAGAAAGCGCGGTGATGGCGGATCATCGCCTCAAGCCCCGGCACCCCCATCAGCGCCGCGCCCTGCCGCGCCAAACCAAAGCGCGCGCCCCGCTTGCGTTTCAATAGCCCCAGCGCCGCACCTGCCTGTAGAAGCACCTGCATCCGATCCGCCGGAATATCCAGCGCATGGCCCAGATCATCCGCGGTCATCGGCCCGGCGCGCAGACGGCGGAAAAGATCCAGCTCGACCATCGCCATAAGGACTTGGCTTTTCACAAACCCCTGCACCACGTCGAACAGCGCCGCGCCATCGCGCCGCGCACGTGCACGTGTCAGGGGGAAATCACTGGCCCAGCGCTGGAAGCCCGGCCGTGCGACAAGGCGATTGATCCACCCTCCGCGCCAGCCTGCTGCCTCGGCCGCCATGTCAGTGGGTTTGCCGCGCGGGCATAACCGGCGTCAATCGTTCCGCATAGGCGCGCACCATCTGGGCCAATTGCGCCTCTCCGGGGCAGGACGGGATCGACGCGATCGCCCCCGCCAGAATATCTTTCAGACGCGACACCGCGCCCTGCACGCCCAGCTCGGTCACCGCGTTGGGCCGCCCGTGTAGATCATCCTGACCGGCGGGCTTGCCCAGCGTTTCCTCGTCATAAAGCGCGTCGCGCAGATCATCGGCCACCTGAAACGCCTCGCCAATCCGGGCACCCAGCTCGAACCATGGTTCGGCCTCTTGTCCGGCGGCAACCGCGCCCATTTGCGTGGCCGCAATGAACAGCGCGCCAGTCTTGGCCTGATGATAGGCGGACAGGTCAATCTTGCTCTCGCTCTCCCAGCCCTGCCCGGCGCAGATACCAAAGGGCATCCCCGATCGCCTGGTGAGAATCAAAAGCAATTGCGCCGCCCGGTCCGGCGCATCGTCCGAAACCCGCGCCAGCGTCTCGAATGCCTTGATGATCAGGCTGTCACCGGCCAGAACCGCAAGTGGCTCGGAATAGGCTTTATGCACCGACGGTTTCCCGCGCCGGATATCGGCGTCGTCGAAACAGGGCAGATCGTCATGTACAAGGCTGGCGCAGTGGATCAGCTCAAGCGAGGCCGCCGCCGCATCGCTCAACCGAGGACGATCATCGCCGCAGGCCAGGGCAACCGACATGCAGATGGTGGGGCGTATGCGTGCGCCGCCCGGCGTGGTCGCGTATTCCAGCGCCTGAGCAAGCTTTTGCGGCGCGAACCGTCCCTGACCTGAAAGAACAGCCTTCGAAATCGCGGTTTCGATCCGTGTCTTCATCGGCATGCGCATGTCCTTTCTGACGGCAATGTCACGGTATTGCGACATGCAAGTGTAAATCATACTGGACACATGCCTGTGTCGAGTCAACAATAAGCATGAACCCGAGGACCCCGATGTGACCTTTTCCCGAACCCGGTTTGACAAACCCGCCCAGCAACGCGCGCGCGCAGTTGTGATCGGCGCCGGCGTGGGCGGTCTGGCCTCGGCAATCCGGCTGGCCGCCGCCGGGGTCGAGGTCACCCTGCTCGAACGTCACAACCATGCGGGCGGCAAGATCCGGACCCTGCCCAGCGATGCAGGCCCAGTCGATGCCGGACCAACCGTTCTGACCCTGCGCCACGTCTTTGACGACCTCTTTCAATCCGCAGGCGCGAGGCTGGACGACCATGTCACACTGATCCCGCAAACCATTCTGGCGCGTCATGTCTGGCCCGACGGGTCCGAACTGGATCTGCACGCCAACCCAGAGGACAGCGCTGCGGCGATCCGCGCCTTTGCCGGGTCAAGATCCGAGACCGAATTCCGCGCCTTCTGCGACCGCACCCGCGCCCTGTTCAACGCCTTCGATGCGCCAATGATGCGCGCCGCCGTCCCCCGGCTGGGCGCACTGACCCGACACGTGCTGTCGAACCCCCACCTGATCGGGCAGATGGCGCCACTGTCTACAATGGCGCGCGCGCTGAAACGGCAGTTCAGCGATCCACGGCTGGCACAGCTTTTCGGGCGCTATGCCACTTATGTGGGCGGATCGCCCTATCGCTCTCCGGCGGTGCTGGCGCTGATCTGGCATGCCGAGGCTTCAGGCGTCTGGGTTGTCAAAGGGGGCATGCACAAACTGGCGGGTGCCATGTCGGAACTGGCTGCAGCTCTTGGCGTCGACATCCGGCTCAACGCCCATGTCGACCGGATCGAAGTACGCGGCGGCCACGCCCGCGCCGTACATCTGGACACGGGCGCACGCCTGCCGGCCGATGCGATCGTCTTCAACGGAGATCCCCGCGCCCTGGCATCGGGTGCCTTGGGCGACGCATGCCGCACCATCGCACCGCAAACCCTGCGCGTTCCGCGATCCTATTCCGCGCGGGTGCACAGCTTTGCCGCCACACCCCAGGGTCGCGAACTGGCGCATCACAACGTCTTCTTCGACGCAGACCCCGCCAGCGAATTCACCGATCTGCAGGCAGGCCGCATCCCGCGCAACCCGTCGCTTTACATCTGCGCCGAAGATCGCGGCCAGGACCATGCGCCCCCCACGCTGGAACGGTTCGAGATCATCACCAATGCCCCGGCCAACGCCGCCCCCGACACAGACAAGGACCTGCACCAATGGCACCAGACGATCATACAGAAGATGCAGTCCTTCAACCTGAGCTTCAGCCCGACACCTCAGGCGACAGCGATCACCACGCCTCCTATGTTCAACGGGCTTTTCCCCGAAACACAGGGCGCGCTTTACGGCCAGAGCCCCCACGGGATGATGGCCGCCTTCGCCCGGCCCACGGCACGAACCGCGATACCGGGCCTGTATCTGGCGGGGGGCGGCGCGCATCCGGGGGCGGGTGTGCCGATGGCGACACTCTCGGCCCGGCACGCGGCCGAGGCGATCTTGAACGACCTAACTTCAACATCGACGTTTGCCCCAATGGCTATGCCTGGTGGTATGTCGACGGCATAAGCAATGACGGCACCCGTGCGGTGTCGGTGATCGGCTTCATCGGATCGGTCTTTTCGCCGTGGTACCGCTGGTCTGGCCGCAAAAAACCGCAGAACCACGTCTGCATCAATGTGGCAACTTATGGCCCCGGCGGGCGCTTCACCATGACAGATCGCGGCACGTCCGCCCTGCGGCAGACAGCGTCCCGGCTTGAGGTCGGGCCCTCCATGATGCGCTGGGAAGACGGACAACTGATCATTGATATCGACGAGGTCTCCTCGCCTCCGCTGATCAACCGCATCCGTGGACAGATCCGCGTGATCCCGTCGGCCATTACCGATGTGCAACTCTCGCTGGATGCTGCGGGCTCCCATGTCTGGCGTCCCTTCTCCCCCGTCGCGGATATCGAGGTGGAAATCGACCGGCCCGGCTGGCAGTGGACGGGCCATGGTTACTTCGACGCCAATTTCGGCACCCGGGCCCTGGAACAGGATTTCACCTATTGGACCTGGGGCCGCTATCCCACGCCGGATGGCGCGACCTGTTTCTATGACGCCGAACGCATGGACGGCACAACCCTTGCCGCAGGTTTTGCCTTTGACGCGTATGGGCGCGCGCGCAAAGTGGACCTGCCACCCAAGACGCGGATGAAACGATCGCTCTGGGCCGTCGCCCGCGAAACGCGCGCCGATGACGGATATCAGCCGCATCAGGTCAAGAACATGCTGGATGCGCCGTTCTATTCCAGATCGGCGGTGCGCACAAAACTGGATGGCGTGGAAACCGTCGGCGTGCATGAGGCGCTGGACTTGCGCCGCTTCCGCAGCCCGCTTCTGAAACCGATGCTGGCTGTCCGCGTGCCACGGCGGCGCGGCTGGACCTTCCCGGATCGCCCGTGACTTCGGTCGTACTACGTATTTTTAGCAAGAAGAAGAGGGCAGTTTCGCCCCTTTCTTTACTGCTTTTTAACCAGGTTCGGGCGAAACAGATGCCACGGTACAGGCTGCCGAGCCGATGACCGTGCAAGGAGAAGCCCCGCACCCGGAACGTGAAGCTTTCGGGTTGCGGGGTGGACCACCCTGCTGCTTCTTCTTGCCAAAAATACGGGACCCCGCCCTCTGTCCTGCCGAACGCGCCTGAATTGGGGCGATGTCAGTCCGCACTGCGCGGCGCGCGCGCCGCGTCCGGGTTCAGCCGCCAAACCGCCGCGTTCAGGGCCGACGCAATCGTGACCCAGATCAGGTAGGGCACGAACAAAAGCCCCGCGATAAGATCCACCTGCCACAGCGCCACCAGTGTGGACGCGACCGCCAGCCACAAAACCGCCACCACAACCATACCCAGCCGGATCCGCCGCAGCCCGAAGAAGACCGGCGTCCACAGCGCATTGAACGCAATCTGCATCGACCAGAAGGCCAGCGCGATTCCGTTGCCCGGCATCCCTGCGACACGTGCAGCCGCGGCTGCCATGCAGACGTAAAGCACCATCCAGGTGACCGGGAATACCCAGTCAGGCGGCGTCCAGCTCGGTTTTTGCAGATCGCGATACCATTGCCCCGGCGGGAACAGCCCGCCAGTAACACCCGCGCCCAGGCAGGCGGCGAAGAAAATGCCGAAGGTGAACCAAAACATGGCCGTTATCCTAGCCTGGCCGAGCGTCCGATCAAGCTGTCTCGTTCCGCGCGGCGTCGCGCTTCAAGGGTGGCCAGCACATCCAGCAACGCCTCGCTGCGTGCAGGCGGGCGGGGTTGGGCAGAGGCGGCGGCATCGACCAGAAATGCAACCTCGGGCACGGCAGGCGCGTAGACCACTGCCGATTGCGGCATCATCAGGCTGATCCCCGTGCGCATCAGCGACTGACCCAGCCAGCCGATTTTCTGCAGTTTCGATGTATGCGCGCGCCCTGCGAAACTGTCGTAACCCATAGCGGACAACCGTCCGCCGATCCCGGCATAGATGAAGCGGGCGGCATAAATGCCAGGCCGCGACGACAGCGGCAGCGCGGCAATCCCCGGTTCCGAACGGAAGTACAACCGGTTTGCCTCCATCACCAGGCGCTTGGCCATGGTCCGGATCTCTTTCGATGTGGCGGGATGGGCCAGGAAGACTTCAGGATCCATCCCGGCGGCGGCAAACCACTCGAGCGGCAAATACAGCCGCCCCTCATGTGCATCCTCGGCAATGTCACGAGCGATATTGGTGAGCTGCATCGCCACGCCCAGATCGCAGGCCCGCGCCAGCGCGTTGCGGTCCCGTACGCGCATCAGGACCGCCATCATCACACCAACAGCCGAGGCGACGCGGGCGCAATACCCGTTCAGATCTGACAGCGTCTCATACCGCCGCCAGTCCGCATCCCATGCCAGCCCCTCCAGCAATGCGTCGGGCAGCGCCCGCGGCATGTCATAGGTTTCCACCACAGCCGCGAAGGCCCGGTCTGCCGCCGCATCCCGAGGCCGCCCGGCATAGACCAGATCCAACCGGTCACGCAGGCGCAGTACTGCGTCGGCCTTGGCGTCCTGCAAATCGACCGCATCGTCAGCCAACCGGCAGAACGCATAAAGCGCCATGGCCGGATCACGGACCGAGGCCGGCAACAACTTGGACGCCGCATAGAACGACAGCGACCCGTGGCGGATCGCTTCGCGGCAGGCCGCCATATCGCGCGGATCGATCATGCGCCCACCTTGATCATCGCAGGATCCGGCACCAGTTGCGCCAGCACTTCGGCGCTTGAAACGACGCCGGGCAGACCCGCGCCTGGGTGCGTGCCCGCCCCGACCAGATAAAGACCCTTCAACTCCTCGCTCACATTATGCGGCCGGAACCAGGCGCTTTGCAGGATGCGCGGTTCAATCGAAAAGCCTGCCCCATGTGGGCTCAGATACCGGTTACGGAATGTCTCGGGTGTGAATACAAGAGAGGCCGACAGGTGTTCACCCAATCCGGGCATCATCTGCTCTTCCAGCACCGCCTGCACCTTCAGGCGATAGGTCTCGCCCATCTGTTCCCAATCGACCGGATCGTCATGGCCGATATGGGGCACCGGGCTGAGCGCATAGAAGGTATCGTCGCCCTCGGGCGCGACCGACGGGTCGGTGACAGACGGGCGATGCACGTAAAGGCTCATGTCATCGGCCAGTTTGCCCTTGATGAAGATATCGTTGACCAGCCCCTTGTATCGCGGGCCGTTCAGGATGGTGTGATGACCCACATCGCCCCACATCTGGCGCGTGCCGCGCGTGCCGAAATACCAGACGAACAGGCCCATCGACCACCGCTTGCGCTTCAGCCGATCCATCGTCCAGCGCCATTTCGTGCGTTTGCGCAGCAGTCGGTCATAGGTATGGCCCGCATCGGCGTTCGAGATCACGATATCGGCGGCAATCTCTTCCCCTCCGACCAGCCGCACACCCACGGCGCGGTGATCTTTCGTGATGATCTCATCGACCTCGGTGTTCAGGCGCAGCTGATTGCCCTGATCAGCAATCACATCCGCCATGGCCTGCGCCATCGCGGCCACACCGCCCATCGCGTAATGGACGCCGAACTCCTTCTCCAGATGGCTGACCAGCGCATACATCGAGGTCACCCGGAACGGATCACCTCCGATAAAGAGCGGGTGGAATGACAAGGCCATCCGCAGCCGTTCGTCCTTTACCCGCCGTGCGGCATGGGCATAGACCGACCGGTCCGCGCGCAACATGGCGAAGGTGGGCAGAACCTTGATCAGCTCCCAAAGTTCATGCATCGACCGGCGGCCCAGATCCTCGAACCCGAACCAGTATCGCGTCTCGGCATCTTTCAGGAACCTGTCATATCCGGCGACATCACCGGGGCTCAGCCGCGCCACTTCAGCGCGCATCCGCGCGGTATCGCCGCTGGCAGTGAAATGCGACCCATCCGGCCAGCGGATCTCGTAAAACGGATCCATCGCGCGCAGATCGACATCGGCCTCGAACTCCCGACCGCAGGCCGCCCACAGCTCTTTGAACACCTGCGGCACCGTCACGATGGTCGGCCCCAGATCGAAGCGATGACCATTCTGCGTGATGGACGAGCCGCGTCCGCCCGGCACGTCCAGCCGGTCCAGAACTGTCACGCGGTACCCTTTCGCCCCCAGCCGCATCGCGCCGGCCAGACCGCCAAGACCGGCGCCAATCACCACCGCATGCGGGCGCGATTCCTTGGGCTGGCGGGCTGGGCTGACAGCGGTTGTGGGGTGAATTTTGTCAACGCGCGTCATGCATTGCCCCGTCTCAGGTGTCCATTTTAATTTACAATGGGGTCATTCATGCTTCCCATGCAAGCGAAAACGTGTAAACTTTGATTGACACACCTTGGAAGCCACCAAGATTGAAGCCATGCAAGCCGTTTCGCTCAGCTTTTTCCGATTCCGCGCAGTTTCCGCGCGGCTTTGGGCGTTGGGCATGATGGGCGCCGCCCGAATCGCTTTGCCCCGGATTGACGGGCTGGAGTTCTGGAAACTCTGCGGTTCCGGCACGGGCGAAGGGTTCACGCCCGTCCCCAACACGGCCGTTTATGCCATCCTCGCCACCTGGCGCGACGAAGACACGGCGCGCCGACAGGTGGCGCAATCCAAGCTCTGGAACCGCTATCGCAACCGCGCAAGCGAAGACTGGACCGTGTTTCTGTCCCCCAGTTCGGTGCGCGGGCAATGGTCGGGCGTCACGCCCTTCACCGCGCAGGGCAAAGCGCCCACAGGGCCGCTTGCCGCGCTGACGCGCGCAACGGTCAAACCCCGAGTCGCCGCCAAATTCTGGGGGCAGGTGCCCGATATCAGCGATGTGATCGGCGCGGACCCCAACGTGATCTTCAAGATCGGCATTGGCGAGGTTCCCCTTCTTCATCAGGTCACCTTCTCGATCTGGCCCGATGCCGAAACCATGGCGGATTTCGCCCGCAAACCCGACGGCCCGCACCAGCGCGCCATCGACGCGGTGCGCTCGGGCGAATGGTTCCGCGAAGAACTCTACGCCCGCTTCTCGGTCACCGGGGATATGGGCACATGGGGCGGAGCCAGCCCCCTGAAAAAACTGGAAGCCACATCATGACACATCCCTTCCCCTTCTCGGCCATCGTCGGCCAGAACGCGATGAAACAGGCGATGATCCTGACGGCCATCGACCCCGGCATCGGCGGCGTTCTGGTCTTTGGCGATCGCGGCACCGGCAAATCCACCGCCGTGCGCGCGCTGGCGGCCCTCCTGCCGCCGATCGAACAGGTCGAAGGCTGCCCGGTGAATTCCGCCGCGCTGGATCAATGCCCCGACTGGGCCGAGATCGTGAAACCCGACATCGTCGAACGCCCCACCCCCGTGGTCGATCTGCCCCTCGGCGCCACCGAAGACCGCGTCGTCGGCGCTCTGGATATCGAACGCGCCCTCACGCGCGGTGAAAAGGCGTTTGAGCCGGGCCTGCTGGCACGTGCCAACCGCGGATACCTCTATATTGATGAGGTCAACCTGCTCGAAGATCACATCGTGGACCTGCTCCTCGACGTCGCCCAATCGGGTGAAAACGTGGTCGAACGCGAAGGCCTCTCCATCCGCCACCCCGCCAAATTCGTCCTCGTCGGCTCCGGCAACCCCGAGGAAGGCGAACTGCGTCCCCAACTGCTCGACCGCTTCGGCCTCTCGGTCGAAGTCTCCTCCCCCACCGACATCACCGACCGGGTGGAGGTCATCCGCCGCCGCGACGCCTTTGACACCGACCGCATGGCGTTCATGACCAAATGGGCGGGCGAGGAAACCCGCATCCGCGACCGCATACTCGCTGCGCGAAAGATCGACGTGAAAGCCTCCGACAAGATCCTGCGCGATTGCGCCGAGCTGTGCATCGCCCTGGGCTCCGATGGTCTGCGCGGTGAACTCACCCTGCTGCGTGCCGCTCGTGCGCTTGCCGCCTATCGCGGCCATGGCCGTGTCACGCGCAAACACCTGCGCGATGTGGCCCCGCTGGCGCTCTCCCACCGCCTGCGCCGCGACCCGCTGGATGAGGCCGGATCAGGCGCCCGCGTCGCCCGCATCGTCGACAGCGTGCTGGGGTGAGCGACGGCGCAGATATCTGGGCGCGCGCGGCCACCGCGCTGGCGTGTCTGGCGTCTGATCCCGGCGGCCTCGCTGGAATGGTCATCCGCGGCAGGCCCGGCCCTGCCCGCGATGCCTTAGTCGCCGCCCTTTCCGAAATGCCGCTGCCCACCCGCCGCATTCATCCGACCATCGGCGACGACCAACTGTTCGGCGGCGTCGACATCGCCGCGACCCTTTCGGCAGGTAACGTGGTCCGCAGCCGCGGCCTTCTGGCCGACCGCCAGATCATCCTATTGTCAATGGCCGAACGGACCGAGGCGAACCTCGCCGCCCGCCTTGCTCAGCATCTGGACGGCGAAACGGGCTCCTGCCTGATCCTGCTGGATGAAGGGGCGGAGGAGGGCGAGCATGTGCCAACCGCCCTCACCGAACGGCTCGCGTTTCACATCGACCTGACAGACCTCTCACTCCACGATCTGTCACCCATCACAATCCCGACCAGCGCCGACATCGCCTCTATCACCATCCCCGACGACGCGCTTATCGCCCTGACAACCCTCGCCTCCCGCTTCGGCATCGACAGCCTGCGCGCGCCGTTGCTTGCCCTGCGCTGCGCCCGCGCCCACGCGGCCCTCCACGGGCGCAGCCAGATCACCGACACCGACATTACAGCAGCAGCCGAGCTGGTCTATCCCCACCGCGCAACCCTCATCCCGCAGGAGGAGGAGCAGGCTGAACCCGACCAACCCGAACCCACCCAAGACGAAAGCCAAAGCGCCGACACTGACCAATCCAACGACCTCCCCTCCGGTGATATGCTGATCGAGGCCGTCGCGGCCCTTCTGCCCAAAAACCTGCTGGAGCAGCTCAAGGCGAAATCCGCCAACCGCAGCTGCAAAGGCTCTGGCGCGGGCGAAAAGCGCAAAGGCAACCGCCGGGGCCGCCCCCTGCCGCCGCGCCCCGGACGGCTGGATGGCCGCGCGCGCATCGACCTTGTGTCGACCTTGCGCGCCGCTGCCCCCTGGCAACCCATCCGACGCAAGGCGCGGCCTGACGCGCCGGGCCTTCTGATCCGCGCCGGCGACATCCGCCTCCGCCGGTTCGAGGAAAAATCAGACCGCCTTTTGATCTTCACCGTGGATGCGTCCGGCTCCTCCGCGATCTCTCGCTTGAACGAGGCGAAAGGTGCCGTGGAGATCCTCCTGGCCGAGGCCTATGCCCGCCGCGATCACGTGGCCCTCGTCGCCTTCCGGGGCACCGCCGCCGAGATCCTGCTGCCCCCCACCCGCAGCCTTGTGCAAACCAAACGCCGCCTCGCCGCTCTGCCCGGTGGTGGCGGCACACCCTTGGCCGCAGGTCTGAAACAAGCCGCCGAACTTGCCGCCATCAGCAAGACCAAAGGCCTCACGCCCACCGTCGTCGTCATGACAGACGGCCGCGCCAATATCGCGCTGGACGGCACCGCCGACCGCCCGCGCGCCGCCGCCGACAGCGAAACCCTGGCGGCAACCATACGCGCCCACAACATCCCCGGCCTGATGATCGACACCGGCAACCGCCCGCAGCCGCAACTGCGCGATCTGGCCAATGTGCTCGACGCGCCCTACCTGCCGCTGCCCCGTGCCGATGCCCAGCGCGTAAGCCAGGCCATCACCGGCGCTTTGGGCGCGGCGTGAGCCATGCGCTGGCCCCCACCCGCTGACTGGCCGAATGCCCACCTGTCCCAACAGATTTTCTGCAAACCCCATCGCTGGCATGTGCAGCAAGACGGTTCCGGCCCAACCCTGATCCTGCTGCACGGGGCCGGAGGATCGGTGCATTCCTACCGCGACGTGATCCCCCTTCTGGCCCAAAACTACCACGTGGTCGCCATCGACATGCCCGGCCAGGGCCTCACCCAACTGGGCGCGCGCCACCGCTGCGGGCTTGACCCCATGGCCCATGACGTCGCCGCTCTGATCGCTCAGGAAGGGTGGGAGCCCGCAGCCATCGTCGGCCACTCCGCCGGCGGCGCTCTGGCCCTAAGGCTCTCCCAGCTTTTGCCGCATACCCCCGCGATCATCGGCATCAATCCCGCGCTAGGCCATTTCCAGGGCCTGGCCGGAGTGCTCTTCCCAGTGATGGCGAAACTGCTGGCCCTGACCCCCGGCGTCGCCGGATTTTTCTCCCGCAGCGCCGCCAACCCCGACCGCGTGCGCAACCTGATCGAAACCACCGGCACAACCCTGCCGGACGAAGGCCTCGCCCTCTATCGCCGCCTTGTGGGCGATAGAGGCCACGTGGACGCGACCCTCCTGATGATGGCGCAATGGTCGCTCGATGATCTCCTGCGTGACCTGCCCCAGATCACCGCACCCACCCTGTTTCTGGCCGCCGAACGGGACGAGGCCGTGCCCCCTTCCGTCGCCGAAGCCGCCGCCGCGCGCATGCCCAACGCCCAAGTCACCCACCTGATGGCGCTCGGCCACCTCGCGCACGAAGAAGACCCCGCCCAGATCGCCCAATTGATCACCCAGTTTCTGGCAACCGTCACCCCCGAACACGCCTGAGCCTTGCCAAGCCGCCCGGAAAGGCGCAGGAGTGGCGGCATGGCAAAAAACTTAACATCGCACCGACCCGGGCTGGCCATCGGCCTGAAACTGGCCGCGATCTTTCTGTTTGTCGCCATGGCGGGCGTGATCAAATCCACCTCCGACACCATCCCGCCGGGGCAAGCGGTCTTCTTCCGCTCCACCTTCGCGATCCCGGTGATCCTGATCTGGCTCATCACCCGCAACCAGTTGCGTCAGGGCTTGATCACCCGCAAACCGGGTTTCCACATCCTGCGCGGCCTTCTGGGCGCCTCTGCCATGGGTCTCACCTTCACTGGCCTCGGCCTCCTGCCCCTGCCCGAAGTCACAGCCATCGGCTTCGCCGCCCCGATCTTTACCGTGATCCTCGCCGCGATCCTGCTGGGCGAACGCATCCGGATGATCCGCGTCACCGCCGTCGCCTTGGGTCTGATCGGCGTCACCATCATGCTCTGGCCCCGGCTCAGCGGCACAGGCACGCTGCAAGACGGCGCAACGCTGGGCGCCATCGCCATCCTGATCGCCACGCTGATGCGGTCGCTTGTGCAGATCCACGTCCGCCGCATGGTCGAAACCGAACACACCGCGGCCATCGTGTTCTACTTCTCCCTCACCGCTGCAACCCTGTCCCTGCTCACAGCCCCTTTCGGCTGGGTCATGCCCGACCCCGCCACACTGGGTCTTCTGATCAGCGCGGGCGTGATGGGCGGCACTGGCCAGATCCTGATCACCTCCGCCTACCGATTTGGCGGCGCGTCCATGCTGGCGCCTTATGACTATGTCTCAATGATCTATGCGGTCATCATCGGCTATGTCTGGTTCGGCGAACTCCCCACCGTGATCATGCTCGCCGGGGCCAGCCTTGTCATCGCGGGCGGCGCGGTCGTCCTCTGGCGCGAACGGCAACTGGGCATGGACCGCTCAAAATCCCGCGCCGTCAGCGACACCAAAAGCAGCTGACCCCTTTACCCCGCTGGGCGACAGGCTACTGTCCGCCCCACCCCAGTTTGGAGAGCCCGATGTCCGACGCCGACACCCACAAGGAAGAGATGAAAAAGCTGCAAGCAAAGCAGCGCGCCAAAGTGGCCGAAGCCACCGATCCCGGACGCGGCCTGATCCTTGTGCATACCGGCAACGGCAAGGGCAAATCCTCGTCCGCCTTCGGTGTGATCGTCCGTGCCTTGGGCTGGAAGAAAACGGTTGGCGTCGTCCAGTTCATCAAAGGCACCTGGATCACCGGCGAACGCCAGTTCTTTGACCGTCTGGGCGGCGTCACTTGGCACACCATGGGCGAAGGCTTCACCTGGGACACGCAGGACAAAGACCGTGACATCGCTGCGGCCGAAGCCGCCTTCGCCAAAGCCCGCGAGATGATGGAAAGCGGTGAATTCGACCTGATCGTGCTGGACGAGATCAACATCGCCCTGCGCTATGACTACCTGGATATCCACGCAGTGATCGACGGGCTCAAGGCCCGCTCCGACCGCACCTCTGTCATCCTTACAGGCCGCGACGCCAAACCCGAGCTGTGCGATTACGCCGATCTGGTGACTGAGATGGCCGAGGTCAAACACCCCTACGCCGCAGGCATCAAAGCCCAGCGCGGCGTGGACTTCTGATCAAGCATCGCTGATCCGTCACATCAAAAGAACTGATTGGCCGCAGACCATTTATCGGTATATACCGACAATATGGCTGAACCGTTCAAATCCGTCTGTATCTCCACTCGGCTGCGTCGGGCCACGCGCAAGGCAAACGCGATTTACGACCACGCCATGGAAAAGCATGGGATCACGATTGCCCAATTGTCCCTGCTCCGCACAATCCGTCGATTGGAGCGGCCAACGCTGAACCAACTTGCGCAAGCCACGGAACTGGACGCAAGCACCCTGGGCCGCAACATGCGCGTGCTGGAAAAGGCCGGGCTGACCCGGTTCGAACCCGGCCAGGACAAACGGACCCGAGTGCTCTCGCTCACCGAAAAGGGCGATGCCATCACGGATCGGGCCAACCATGACTGGGACCGTGTGCAATCCGATTTGAAATCCCGCCTTGGCCCCGGTGGATTTGACACCTTGTTCCAACTGCTCGACGCACTGGACCCCGACAACGAAGGACGCTCCACATGACCTCCCAACCCATGGACAACTGGGCCCGCGCCCGCCTCGTTCTGATCGCCGGGTCGCTGATCATGGCGCTGACGCTGGGCACGCGCCACGCTTTTGGGCTGTTCCTTCAACCCATCAGCATGGATGCCGGTTGGGGGCGCGAAACCTTTGCCTTTGCCATCGCGCTACAAAACCTTGTCTGGGGTGCGGCCCAACCCTTCACCGGCATGCTGGCCGACCGCTTTGGCTCGGGCAAAGTGATCCTGGGTGGCGCGATCCTTTACGCGGGCGGTCTGGCACTGATGTCGATCCCGCAGGACGCAGTGATGTTTTCCCTGACCGCAGGGGTACTGATCGGCCTTGGCCTCAGCGGCACAACCATGCCCATCGTCTTCGGCGCCATCAGCCGCGCCTTGCCGCCCGAAAAACGCAGCATGGCGATGGGCGTGTCCATGTCCATCGGGTCCTTCGGCCAATTCGCCATGCTCCCCATCGCCCTGGGCCTTCTGGGCGGTTTCGGCTGGCAATCCGCGCTGCTGATCATGGCCGCAATCGCCGCCCTGATCCTCCCGCTCAGCTTTGCACTGCGCGAACCCGGCATGGCGTCCTGCCCCGTCGATCCCAACGACAACCTCACCGTCCGCGAAGCCCTGCGCGAAGCGTTCGGCGAACGCGATTTCTGGCTGCTCTTCTGGGGCTTTTTCGCCTGCGGCTTTCAGGTCGTCTTCATCGCGGTGCACCTGCCCGCCTATCTGGCCGATGAAGGGATGGCTTCGGGCGTCTCCACCACCGTTCTGGCGCTGATCGGCCTTTTCAACATCGCAGGCGCCTATCTCGCCGGCTTCTGGGGTGGGCGCTACAAGAAACCCGGCATGCTGGCCTGGCTTTACATGGCGCGCGGTGCCACGATCCTGGCCTTTATCACGATCCCGATGACGGAATGGACGGCCTATGCCTTTGGCATCCTGATGGGCTTGTTCTGGCTCAGCACCGTGCCTTTGACCAACGGAGTGGTCGCCAGTATCTTTGGCGTACGCAACATGGCGATGTTAGGAGGCTTTGTGTTCTTCGGTCACCAATTGGGATCCTTCGCAGGCGGTTGGCTGGGCGGCGTGATCTATGACCGCACCGGCAGCTATGACGTGGCCTGGTGGATCGCCATTGGCCTCAGCCTGATCGCCGCGGCCCTCAACGCACCCATCCGCGAAACCGCCATGGCCGACCGCCGGGCAGCCACGCAATGACGTTGGCGCGCTCTCTCGCAGTGGGGGCCGGGATCGGCCTGGGGGCGGTCGTGTTGCTGGCGATCTTCAGCGCCTACCACACCACCGGCATGGCACTGGCGCTGGATGTACTCAGCTGGTGCTTCTGACGCGCCGCTTAACCTGTCGCTCACAAACAGCCCGCACCGCACGTTGCATTAACCCACGCCCCCGGTGCATTGCCGGTGCACAGGTTGTGTACGGCTTGTGCACGGGTTGTGCACAGCCATTTCCCTTGTTTTCATGGGCGTTAACCTTTTGCGCCGAGACCGCGCTTATTCCCGCACCAGCTTCTCATACGCGTCCGAGATCTCGCGCGTCATCGCGCCCACCTCGAAACTGTAATCACCGATCTGCCCCACAGGCGTGACCTCGGCCGCGGTGCCCGTCAGCCAGCACTGTTCGAAGCCTTCCAACTCCTCTGGCATGATCACGCGCTCATGCACCTTGATCTGACGGTCTTTCAGCATACCGATCACCGTCTGACGCGTCAGACCGTTCAGGAAGCAATCCGGATCAGGCGTGTGTACCTCTCCGTCCTTGACGAAAAAGATGTTGGCCCCCGTCGCCTCAGCCACATAGCCACGGTAATCCATGAAAAGCGCGTCGGAACAGCCCTTTGCCTCGGCCGCGTGCTTCGACGTGGTGCAGATCATGTAAAGCCCTGCGGCCTTTGCGTGCACCGGGATCGTCTCGGGGCTGGGGCGTTTCCACTTGGCGATATCCAGCTTCGCACCCTTGAATTTCGCATCGCCGTAATAGCTGCCCCATTCCCAGGCTGCGATGGCCAGATGGACGGGGTTGCGTGCCGACGCGACACCCATGTCTTCCCCCGCGCCGCGCCAGGCCACCGCGCGCACATAGGCGTCGGTCAGCCCGTTTGCGGTCAGCACTTCCTGCTTGGCCGCTTCGATCTCATCCACGGTATAGGGGATCTGGAAATCCAGCTCTCCAGCCGAAAAATGCAGCCGTTCCGAATGCTTACGGCTCAGAAAGATCTTGCCGTTATAAGCCCGCTCACCCTCGAAAACCGAACTGGCATAATGCATTGCATGGGTCAGGATGTGGACGTTCGCCTCGCGCCAATCAATCAGCTTTCCATCCATCCAGATCTTGCCGTCGCGGTCGTCATATCCGGCCATAGTCTTTTCCTCCTGCACCCTTGCGTGCGTTTTCATTTATTGCGCAGATATGTCCGCATCGGACACAATATTGCGTCAAAACTGCGATTCGATACCTTTTCACTGTTGGAATGTCAACAAGGCTGACGTAAGCTGCCCGCAAAAGAAGACAGTGAAGAGTTTCAAGACCGGCCATGTCAGACGGACGCACCGCACAGGTCTATTCCGGGGAAAGCCTGCTTTTCCTGACAGACGAACAACTCCGCCAGGGGATCGAGGCGATGTTTTTCGCCTATCGCGGATTCACCGCCGATCCCGATCGCATCCTGCTCGACAAAGGCTATGGCCGCGCCCATCACCGCGCGGTGCATTTCATCAACCGCGCCCCCGGCACGACGGTAAACAACCTTCTGGCCATCCTCGGCGTGACGAAACAATCCCTAAACCGCGTGCTGCGCACATTGATCGAAGACGGTCTGGTCGAAAGCCGAGTCGGCACATTGGACAAGCGTGAACGCCATCTGTTCCTGACCGAGGCTGGGCAAGAGCTTGAGGCGCAGCTGTCAGATGCTCAGCGCGCCCGCATGCGCGCGGCCTACCGCGAAGCAGGCCCGGAAGCGGTGGCAGGCTTCCGCCAGGTGCTGGAGGCGATGATGGATGCCGACATGCGCCGCACCTTCGCCAAGCTCAGGGACAACGGACAATGAGCGATCTGGACGCCCATTTGCTGATCGTCGACGACGACGAACGCATCCGTGATCTGCTGAAAAAATTCCTGATGCGCAACGGGTTCCTGGTCACCGCCGCCCGCGATGCAGAACATGCGCGCCGGGTTCTGTCAGGACTGGATTTCGACCTGATCGTCATGGATGTGATGATGCCGGGCGAGGATGGCGTTTCTCTCACCCGATCCCTGCGAGAGAGCCATGACACCCCGATCCTGTTGCTGACCGCCAAGGGGGAAACCGAACACCGGATCGCCGGGCTGGAAGCGGGCGCAGATGACTATCTGGCCAAGCCGTTCGAGCCGAAAGAGCTTCTCTTGCGCATCAATGCGATCCTGCGGCGGATGCCGGAAACGCCTGCCGAAGACACGGTGCCCAAGATCCTGCATCTGGGACCCATCCGCTATGACATCGAACGTGGCGAGATGTGGCGCGGCGACGACCTTGTGCGACTGACCGCGACCGAAAGCCAGCTGATGCGCATCTTTTCAGCCTGCCCCGGTGAGCCGGTGAGCCGCGTAAAACTGGTCGAGGATCTGGGCCGCGATCGCGGCCAGGCCCAGGAGCGTGCGGTGGACGTTCAGATCACCCGCCTGCGCCGCAAGATCGAGGACAATCCCAAACAGCCGCGCTATCTTCAAACGGTGCGGGGCGCTGGGTATATGCTGTCCCCGGATTGAGGATGGCGCGCGCGGTGGCCTGCGTCGGATGCCGTATTTGGAAAGAGAAGAAGCAGGGGGAGGCCCATGAAAACAGCACTGATCACCCATGCCGACTGCCTGCAGCATGTCACACCCGAAGGCCATCCGGAACGTGTCGCGCGGCTGGAATACATCCTGAACGCGCTGGACGGACTGGATGTTCTGCGTGTCGATGCGCCGCTGGCGACAGATGCGGATCTGGCGCGCGTTCATCCCAAAAGCCATATCGCCGATATCCGCGCCCGCGCCCCATCTGAAGGGTATCACCAGATCGACGCCGATACCTGGATGTCGCCCGGGTCGTTGCAGGCTGCGCTACGTGCAGCAGGCGGCGCAATGAAAGCCGTGGACATGGTTCTGGATGGCGAAGCCGCGAATGCCTTCGTCGCCATGCGCCCGCCAGGGCACCATGCCGAGCGCTCGACCGCAATGGGGTTCTGTCTGTTCGGCAATGCCGCGCTGGCGGCGAAACATGCGCTGGATGTGCATGGGCTGAGCCGTGTCGCCGTCGTGGATTTCGACGTGCATCATGGCAACGGTACGCAGGACCTTCTGTGGGACGAGGCGCGCGCGCTGGTCATCACCAGCCAGCAGATGCCGCTCTGGCCCGGATCGGGGCACCCGTCGGAAACGGGGGCGCATGGCAATGTGCTGAACATCCCCCTGCCGCCCGAAAGCGACGGCACCAAGATGCGCTATGAATATCAGAAACAGGCCTTTCCGCGCCTGCGGTCCTTCCGGCCGGAACTGATCATCATTTCGGCCGGGTTCGACGCGCATATGAACGATCCTCTGGCCGCGCTGAACTGGGAAACCGACGACTTCGCGTGGGTGACATCCGAACTCTGCGCGTTGGCGAACGAGTTCTGCGAGGGGCGGGTGGTATCGGTTCTGG
Organism: Aestuariivita boseongensis; assembly: GCF_001262635.1. Classification (GTDB taxonomy): domain Bacteria; phylum Pseudomonadota; class Alphaproteobacteria; order Rhodobacterales; family Rhodobacteraceae; genus Aestuariivita; species Aestuariivita boseongensis. The sequence continues at coordinate 47,542 of NZ_JXYH01000017.1, read as the reverse complement.
AGGGCGGTTATGATCTTCAGGCGCTGGCCGAAGCAAGCCGCGCACATGTGGAAGAATTGATGAAGGCCGCAGGATGAGCGACACACCCGTTTCCGAAATGTCATTCGAAGAAGCCATGCGCGAGTTGGAGGCCGTGGTCGATCAGCTGGAACGCGGCGACGTGGCGCTGGATGCGTCGATCGCGCTCTATGAACGCGGCGCGGCGCTGAAAAAGCGCTGTGAGGATGAGCTGAAGCGCGCCGAGGAAAAGGTCGCCGCGATCACGCTGGATGCGGATGGCAACCCGGCAGGGGTGAAACCTGTCGAAGGGCTCTGACCTGCCGTGTTCGAAGATCGGCTGAAGGCGGCGGCAACCCGGATTCAAGCGCAGTTCGATCAGGTGCTGGCCCCGCTGGCGGATGAACCTGTCATTCGGGGCATGGCCTATGCCACCGAAGGCGGCAAGCGGCTGCGCGGGTTTCTGGTGCTGGAAGGCGCGCGCCTGCATGGCGTGGAGCCGGGCCGCGCGATATGGCCCGCTACGGCGATCGAGGCGCTTCATGCCTATAGCCTGGTGCATGACGATCTGCCTTGCATGGATGACGACGACCTGCGGCGCGGGCGGCCGACGGTGCATGTCAAATGGGACGAGGCCACCGCCGTTCTGGTGGGCGACGCGCTGCAGACGCTTGCCTTTGAACTGATCACCCGCCCCGAGGTCGGCCCCGGCGATGTGCGCGCCGATCTTGCCCTGAGCCTTGCGCGCGCCAGCGGTGCCGAAGGCATGGTCCTGGGGCAGGCCCTGGATATCGCGGCGGAAACGGCGGCAGAGCCTTTGACGCTGGACCAGATCACCAGGCTGCAGGCGGGAAAGACCGGCGCGCTGATCAAATGGTCGGCCGAGGCGGGGGCGCGCCTTGCGGGTGAAGACCCGTCGGCGCTTGGGGCCTATGCGCAGGCCCTGGGCCTGGCCTTCCAGATCGCTGACGACATTCTGGATGTGGAAGGAGACGCGGGCGAGGTCGGCAAGGCGGTTGGCAAGGATGCCGACGCCGGCAAGGCAACCTTCGTATCCCTGCTGGGACTGGACGGGGCGAAACGCCGCGCGGAAGATCTGGTGACGCAGGCCTGCGACGCCCTATCTGATTACGGTGACAAGGCGGAAACCTTGCGGGACGCGGCGCGTTTCGTTATTGCCCGCCGGAATTGAGTTCGCGCCCTCGAAGGAGGGGTCATGTCCGACCGCCCGAATACGCCCTTGCTGGACCAGGTCCAGAAACCCGCCGATCTGAAACAGTTCAGCGACGCGCAGCTGCGCCAGCTGGCCGATGAGTTGCGGGCAGAGACGATCTCGGTCGTGTCGGTGACGGGCGGGCATCTGGGCGCAGGGCTGGGTGTGGTTGAGCTGACCGTGGCGCTGCACGCGATCTTTGACACACCGCGCGACAAGGTGATCTGGGATGTGGGGCACCAATGTTACCCGCACAAGATCTTGACCGGGCGACGCGACCGCATTCGGACCCTGCGGATGAAGGACGGTCTGAGCGGTTTCACCAAGCGCAGCGAGTCGCCCTATGACCCGTTCGGCGCCGCGCATTCCTCGACCTCGATTTCCGCCGCTCTTGGCTTTGCCGTCGCTCGCGATCTGGGCGGTGTGACACCGGAGGGTCTGGGCGATGCAATTGCCGTGATCGGCGACGGGTCGATGAGTGCCGGCATGGCGTTCGAGGCGATGAACAACGCAGGCCACCTGAAGAAACGCCTGATCGTTATTCTGAACGATAACGAGATGTCGATCGCCCCGCCTGTGGGGGCGCTGTCGTCCTATCTGAGCCGTCTTTACGCCGAAGAGCCGTTTCAGGAATTCAAGGCCGCTGCCAAAGGGGCGGTGTCGCTGCTGCCCGAGCCGTTCCGCGAGGGCGCCAAGCGCGCCAAGGAAATGCTGAAGGGCATGGCCGTCGGCGGCACGTTGTTCGAGGAGCTGGGCTTTTCCTATCTTGGCCCCATCGACGGCCACGATATGGATCAGCTGCTGCCCGTGCTGCGCACGGTCAAGGCACGTGCGACCGGGCCGATCCTGATCCACGTGCTGACGAAGAAGGGCAAGGGATACGCCCCTGCCGAGCGTGCGCGCGACAAGGGCCATGCGACCGCGAAATTCGATGTGGTGACGGGGGAACAGAAGAAGGCCCCTTCCAATGCGCCCAGCTATACCCGCGTTTACGCAGACAGCCTGATCCGCGAGGCCGCGGCAGATGACAAGATCTGCGCCATCACCGCCGCGATGCCGGATGGCACGGGTCTGAACCTGTTTGCCGAACGCTATCCCAGCCGGTGCTTTGACGTGGGCATCGCTGAACAGCATGGCGTGACCTTTTCCGCCGCCTTGGCGGCGGGTGGGATGAAACCCTTCTGCACGATGTATTCGACCTTCCTGCAGCGCGGCTATGATCAGGTGGTCCATGACGTCGCGATTCAGCGCCTGCCGGTGCGCTTTGCCATCGACCGGGCAGGTCTGGTGGGGGCTGATGGTGCAACCCACGCCGGCTCGTTCGACATCGCCTATCTGTCGAACCTGCCGGGCTTTACCGTCATGGCCGCCGCGGACGAGGCCGAACTTGTGCATATGGTGGCCACTGCCGCCGCGCATGATGACGGCCCCATCGCCTTCCGCTTCCCGCGTGGCGAAGGCGTTGGTGTCGACCTTCCCGAACGCGGCGAACCGATCGAGATCGGCAAGGGCCGCATGATCCGCGAAGGCAACCGGGTGGCGATCCTGTCATTCGGGACGCGCCTGTCTGAAGTGGTGAAAGCCTGCGAAGCACTGGAGGCAAAGGGCATCAAACCCACCGTCGCCGACGCCCGTTTCGCCAAGCCACTGGACAGCGATCTGATCCTGTCTCTGGCCGCGCGGCACGAAGCCCTGATCACGATCGAGGAAGGCGCCGTAGGTGGTTTCGGATCTCATGTGGCCCAGCTTCTGGCCGATGAGGCTGTGTTCGACCAGGGGCTGAAATACCGATCAATGGTGCTGCCGGATATCTTCATCGATCAGGCAAGCCCCGCAGATATGTATGCCGTAGCTGGCATGAATGCCGAACATATCGAGGCGAAAGTACTGGATGTGTTGGGTGTAGCGCGCATCGGAGAGAAGCGGGCGTAAAAGGGCCTTCGAAGGCCCTTTGCCAAGACTTTTCGAAAAGTCTTGGGCTCCAACGTGAAACAATGGTCATAAGGCTGCAGGATATTCGAATATCCTGCCTACCCGTCAGACCTGCCCCATCAACGCCGGATCGAACGGATAGGTGGTCAGGTTCTCATACCCGTCTTCGGTGATCAGAACCTGATCTTCCAGCTTGATCGAGAAATCCCCTCCGACCTCACCCGCCAGCACCTCGACACAAAGTGTCATGCCCGGCTCAAGCGCGTAATCGAACGCCCCAGCCACCGCATGGTCGGGATAGGCCACCAAAGGCCATTCATCGCACAGGCCGACCCCATGCATCAGGCAGCCGTATTTCTGCGCCTGGAACCTGTCATCCAGCCGGTGACAATTTGCCGTCAGTTCGGGAATGGTCACACCAGGTTTCAGCATCTCCATATTCGTCATGATGTGTTCATGGGCGTGCTGCATGGCATAGACCATGTCGGGGCGGGGCTTCTGATCGCCGATCCACCAGGTGCGCGAGATATCAACACAGATCCCGTAACTGCCCACCAGATCGGTATCGAAGGCGATGATCTCGTTGTTGCGGGTCACGCGCGGGCCGCATTCCTGAAACCAGGGGTTCGTGCGTGGGCCTGATGTCAGCAGCCGCGTTTCGATCCATTCGCCGCCGCGCCGGATGTTCTCGGCATGCAGCACCGCCCAGATGTCATCTTCGGTCACCGTGCCCGAGGGCACATTCGCGCGCGCAAAATCCTCCATCGCGCGCATGGCGGTTTCACAGGCGTGGCTGGCGCAGCGCATCGCCTTGATCTCGTCCGGACCTTTGATGGAGCGGGCCTTTTCGGTCACCTCCTCGCCTTCCATGATCTCGAACCCCTGCGCTTCCAGCGCGCGCAGCCCGTGCAGCATGACCTTGTCTACTGCCAGCCGCTTCAGCCCCGGCGCATGCTCGTCCAGAAGCACCCGCACCTCGTTGGAAAACACATCCGCCGCCACATCCACCTTGTCGCCGCGATCAAAGTAAAACAGATCAGCACCGGATCGTTGTTCCCGCACCAGCGGGTTGAACTTCGACAGGAAAGGGGAGTTCTTGTAATCCCAGATCACCATATTCCCGTCAGCGCAAACCAGCACCGCGCGGAACGGGTTATGGGTGTTCCACAGCTGCATATTGGTGCTGTCGGTGGCATAACGGATATTCAGCGGATCAAACATCAAAAGCCCGGCATAGCCGCGGTCGACGATATGCTGCATCAGCCGCCGCCAGCGGTATTCGCGCATTGCCACAAGATCGGGCAGTTGCAGCCCCGCCGCCGCCCATTCCTGAAAGGCCAGTTGCGTCGGACCGATCTCGATCCGGTCACCGTCATTGGGGGTGCCGTCACCCAGAACAGGGCCCTGGGAAGGGTCGATCTTACGGGTGTCGCGGTAATGCGTGTTCATGCGAAAGCTCCTGTCCTTGGAAAAGGCTAGCGCCGCCGAAACGGGGCCAACCCTAGAAAAGCGACTCTTTCACGGGTCGCATTCGGACCAGGAAACCCATTGTTAAGGATAACGGCGTAACCACGGCGGGGGCAGGAAAGGATCCCCATGGCACAGTGTAACAGGCAGACTGATGATGGGGCATGCAATCCGGCGCAAACCGCGCTGATGGATACCTTGATGCACGGAAGAATGCTGGCCTGGGTGTCTCCGGACGGGTGCCTGATGGACGCCGACGCGTTGTTCTGTGCCGTCATGGGGGCAGATCTGCCGGCGCTGCAGGGGATGCACCTGAGCCCGGCTGAAGGTTCAGATTGGTCCGGCATTTCGGACGGCACGGTTGCCGGCGGTCGGCTGCGATGCCTGCGCCCCGATGGCCAGACCCTTTGGATGGAAGGGGCGTTTGCGCCTATCCGCAATGCGGACGGGCAGGTTGACCGGATTGTTGCCTGCCTGACGAATATCAGCGACTGGACAACCGGTATTGACGCGATGCTGACCACACTCGCGGCCACCGCGTCGGGTGATCTGTCCGCGCGCATACCCCGGCAATCCGGCAGGGAACTCGGGGCGGTCATCGACAGGATCAATGCGGATCTTGACGGGCGCGAAAGGCTGATTGCGGCATTGTCTGATCTGACGGATCGCATCGGACAGGCGCAGCAGGGTTTGGACGGGGATCACCCAGCAACGGCTTCGGCCAGCCCGGACATCGCGCAGCGGCTCACATCGGCTGTGACGCATCTCTACGCCGCTGCCAAGACGATCGACGCTCTGTCTTTCAACGCCAACCGCCTTGCGCTTGGCGTCTCGGTCCAGGCGGCGCGTGCGGGCCAGGACGGTCAAAGTCTGACGCAACTGGCACAAGAGGTGCGCTCGCTCGCCCACGCCGCCAGTGAGGAGGCGGCGCGGGTCCGCAGCTCACTGCACGCGGCAGAATGTGGGATTCGCAACCCAGATGCGGAGCAGGCACAGGACATCGCGCATGAGGCATTTCAGAAACGCGCCCAACAAAGGGATGAGTTATCCGCCCTAACCGAAGAGCTGCGCAGCCTTTTGCGCGACTTCGACACCGAACCAACGGTTGTCCCTTTCCACCGCCACCCCATGCGTGCCGCAGGATAGGCCATCGTAGCGCGCGCACGTTGGCCAAGTTGGCGCAAAGGAAGGCCGCGCTTGGATCACGCCGCAGGATCGGCCATAACCCGGGCAGGGTATGGCAAGGATTATGGGCATGCAGGCAGGGGCAGATATCCCTTCGTTCTCGCGGATTTTTCAATCGCGTTTGCCTTTCGATGTTACACCGCGCCCCCTGCCCGGAATTCGCCCGGCCGATCCTGACGACTGGCTGATGGTCGATGACGCCTTCGCAGATCAGATCGCGTACCGCACGCACCTGATTACGACCCGCCGCGATATCGTTCACGTCCTGACCGAAACCGCCCGCCCGGCGGCGGAGGAGCTGTTGCAGCTTGCGCTCGACACGCTCAATCGTCATCCGGACCGAGGGTATCGGATCGCCGGTGAAACAGTCACCCGGCCTGATGGAGAGACGGTGCGGATCGACCGGGACGACCCTTTGGGTACCCTGGCCCAGCTGGTTCAGGAAGATCTGTGCATTCTGGAAAAACAGGGCGACGAACATGTGCTGACCGGCGCGATCCTGTGCTTTCCCGCAAGCTGGAGCCTGGCCGAGAAATTCAAGCGTCCCCTGACACGCATCCACGATCCGGTGCCCTCCTATGACGATCAGATCGCCCGCAGGGTGCAGCGCCTGTTCGATGGTGTGCAAACCGGCCGCCCGCTGTGGCGGTTCAACCGGCTGTGGTATGCGCGGCCCGACCTGCACCAGCCACGCAAGCGCACCGATCCGCCGCGCGAAAAACCGGGGTCTGAGGGCCCGCGATACTTCCGCAGCGAGAAACAGGTGATCTTCCGACTGCCGGAATCAAAGGCTGTCGTCTTTTCGATCCACACATTCGTCTTGCCCGAAGGCGTTGTCCCCGAGGGTGCAGAGGCCGGTTAACGGTCGATCCGTTCACCCGCTAGGGCGATGGCCTGCTGGTACACCGTTGCCGCGTTCCATTCCTTGATGACCGCGAAATTCGGCTCCCCCTGCTGGTATCCGCGCCCCGGTTTCCAGCCCTTCTGCCGCAGGAAATTCGCCGTCGATGCCAGCGCATCCGCCTCGTTGAAGAAATCCACGCGCCCGTCGCCATTGGCATCCACGCCATAGATCAAAGCGTTCCCCGGCAGGAACTGTGTATGCCCCATTTCCGCATGCGCGGCGCCGCGCGTATCCAGCGACAGCACCCCGGCGTCAACGAATTTCAACGCCGCAATCGCATGCGGACGGAAGAAATCAGACCGGCGGCAATCAAAAGTCAGCGTCATCGCCGACGACACGATGGGGATATTGCCCATGTTCCGGCCAAACCCGGTTTCCATACCGTGAATCGCCAGCAACACGCCGGCCGGAACGCCGTAGATACGTTCAAGCGCGGCATAGAACTCTGGATTGCGCGTCTTGCGTTTGCGCGCCATGGCCGCGAACCCGTCCAGCGATCCAAGGCGGATACGAATGAAATCATTCAGAGCGTATCGCACGCCCTTCTGATTTCGGTCGGCATTGATCGTCGCCTGGCTGTATCGCGATCCCGCCAGTGCTTGCAGCCCGCGCTGACCGACGCCCTGCTGTTTTGCATAAGTGGCGAAATCGGATTTCCAGGCATCGAACCCGGCGCTTGTATTGCTGCATGTCAGCGCCGCGGCCTGTTGCGCCATCAGCACCAAGGCCACCGCATATCCCAAGATCTTCACCCGCATCACATACCTCGAAACCAAAGGGTTACTTACCGCAACAGGATGGCGCGGGCTGCCGTTTCGATCAATGGTCTTGCGAGTCACCGCTTTCCGCTTGCAGCAATGCCCGCAACCCGGCCCGGTAATCCGGGAAGATCAGCTGCACGCCCAGCTCATCCTTGATCCGGTCATTTCGCACCCGTTTGCTTTCGGCATAAAAGCTGCGCGCCATGGGCGTCATCTCGGCCTCGTCGAAGGGAATCGCGGGTGGGACCGGCAGACCCAGAAGTTCGGCCGCATGGGCGATTACATCCTGCGGAGGGGCCGGATCATCATCGCACAGGTTATAGGCCGCGCCCGGATTGGGCCGGTCGATGGACGCGTGCAGCACTTGCGCGATATCCTCGACATGGATGCGGCTGAAAACCTGGCCCTCTTTGATGATCCGCCGGGCCGTGCCGTTGCGCACCTTGGAAAACGGGCCGCGGCCGGGGCCATAGATACCGGCCAGCCGGAAGATGTGAAGCGGCAGGCCTGGGATGGATTGCCATGCCTCTTCCGCTTCCTTGCGCCATTGCCCCCGGCGGGTTGACGGGGTCAGCGGCGTGTCCTCATCCACCCAGCCGCCCTGATGATCCCCGTACACACCCGTAGTCGACAGGTATCCGACCCATTCCAGATGGGGTGCGGCGTCCGCGATCTGGTCGCGCAAGAGGTTCAGAACCGGATCCCCTTCTTCACCCGGACCAGCCGAGATCAGGATGTGAGTCGCCCTCTCCAGCACGGCGGAGACATCCTCACCGGGGAAAATCAGCGGCTCTACCCCGTCATCGCGCAATTTGTCAGCCTTGTCCTCTGACCGGGTGGTGCCCTGGATCGTCCAACCCAGCGGCAGCAAACGTCGCGCCAAAGCCTGCGCGGAATATCCATGGCCGAAAGAAAGCAGTCGTTTGGTCATGGCCTTTGATGCGGTGCCCAGTTGCCAGACGCAAGTGTTACAAAAAATGATTGCTTTGATAAATTTCGTAACATATATTCTTACCACCGGTTTGGAGGAGCCTAGCCCATGTACAGCCAAGGTCTGATCGGTGCCGACGCGCGCACCGACGAAACACCCGAGTTTCTGGAGGCGTTTCAGAATCGCATCGACGCCGAAGAAAAGATCGAACCGAATGACGCCATGCCAGAAGGCTATCGCCGCACGCTGGTCCGGCAGATCGGTCAGCACGCGCATTCCGAAATTGTTGGCATGCTGCCCGAAGGCAACTGGATCACCCGCGCGCCCAGCCTGCGCCGCAAGGCGGCCCTGCTGGCCAAAGTGCAGGATGAAGGCGGACACGGTCTGTATCTTTACGCCGCCGCCGAAACGCTGGGTGTATCGCGCGAAGAGATGACCGAGGAATTGCTGGACGGCCGCGCCAAATATTCGTCGATTTTCAACTACCCAACGCTGAGCTGGGCCGATATCGGCACCATCGGCTGGCTGGTCGATGGCGCCGCGATCATGAACCAGATCCCGCTGTGCCGCTGTTCCTATGGCCCCTATGCCCGCGCGATGATCCGTGTGTGCAAGGAGGAAAGTTTCCACCAGCGCCAGGGTTACGAGATCGTCATGACACTGGCCCAGGGCACGCCCGATCAGAAAGCCATGGCGCAGGACAGCCTGAACCGCTGGTGGTGGCCGTCGCTAATGATGTTCGGCCCGCATGACGGCGATTCGGTGCATGGCGACCAGTCCATGGCATGGAAGATCAAACGGTTCTCGAACGACGAGCTGCGCCAGAAATTCATCGACGCCACCGTGCCGCAGGCGGAATATCTGGGCCTGACGATCCCTGACCCGGACCTGAAATGGAACGAGGAAAAGGGCGGATATGATCATGGCCCCATCGACTGGGACGAGTTCTGGCGCGTAGTGAAAGGTCATGGGCCCATGGCCAGGGACCGCATCAAGGCGCGCAAGAAAGCCTGGGACGACGGTGCCTGGGTGCGTGAAGCCGCCCTGGCCCATGCCGAAAAGCGCAAGGCCCGGAAACTGGTCGCCGAGTAATGTGTTTCGAACCGGCTGCGCCGGTCCGACCAAGTTGGGGGGCGCTGCCCCCCAAACCCCCCGCCGTATCTATCAAAGAGAAGAAGAGGAAGCGCGATGTCTGGTGAAGTGCCCCTTTGGGAAGTGTTCATCCGGCCCCGCAACGGGCTGAGCCACAAGCATGTGGGATCCATCCACGCCGCCGATGAGGTGATGGCGCTGCAAGCCGCGCGCGATGTCTATACCCGCCGGGGCGAGGGCAATTCGATCTGGGTGGTGCCGTCCGCAGCGATTACGGCGAGCGATCCCGACCAGGCGGCGGAGAATTTTGAACCGACTGGCGAGAAAATCTATCGTCACCCGACATTCTACGACATTCCGGACGAAGTGGGGCATATGTGATGGCGCTCTTCGACGCGGTTCTGGAACTGGCGGATGACCACCTGGTGCTGGGCCATCGGCTGAGCGAATGGTGTGGCCATGCGCCCATGCTGGAAGAAGATCTGGCCCTGCCCAACATGGCACTGGATCTGATCGGCACGGCGCGCACGCTTTACGACTATGCCGCGCAGCTGGAAGGCGAGGGCCGGTCCGAGGATGACATGGCCTATCTGCGCGGGGAGCGGGAGTATCGCAACCTTTTGCTCTGCGAACGCCCGAACGAGGATTTCGCGCATACGGTTCTGCGCCAGTTGTATTTCGCCGCTTTCATGAAACCCTATTGGGAGGCCGCGCTGTCGTCTTCGGACGAGGTGATTGCCGGTGTTGCCGGCAAGGCGGTCAAGGAAATGGCCTACCACATCCGCCATGCGGGCGAATGGGTCATCCGCCTGGGCGATGGCACGGATGAAAGCGCGCGCCGCATGAAAGACGCAGTCGAGGCGCTGCATATCTATACCGGGGAGCTGTTCGAGGAAGGCGCAGCCGAAGGCATTGACGCCCTGCCGAGCCGCGCCGCGATCCAGCCCGCCTGGGAGGCCACGATTGACGAGATCTTCGGCCATGCCCTGCTGAGCCGCCCCGTGGTGCAATACCCGCAAACCGGGGGCCGTGTGGGCAAACATGGCGAAGGTCTGGGCCATCTGCTGGCCGAAATGCAATCGGTCTATCGCGCTCATCCGGGGGCCACGTGGTAGGCGAGGCGATCTCTCTGGACGCGCGCCGCGCGTGGGAGGCGGCAGCCGCCGTCCCCGACCCGGAAGTGCCCTGTGTAACAGTGGCCGATCTGGGCATCCTGCGCGATGTGCTCCTGGAAGACGGCGTAGCGGTGGCAAAAGTCACGCCCACCTATTCCGGTTGCCCTGCGACGCTGGCCATCGAACTGGCGATCGAAACGGCGCTTCTGGATGCAGGCTTCGAGGCCCGCATCGAACGTGTGTTGTCGCCCGCCTGGACCACCGACTGGATCAGCGATGAAGGGCGAGAAAAACTGCGCGCCTATGGCATCGCCCCGCCAGAGGAAAAAACAGGCTCTAAACTGGCGCTTTTCGGCGAAACCACCGTGCATTGCCCGCGCTGCAATTCGACCGACACCGAGAAGCTGAGCGAGTTCGGATCGACCGCCTGCAAGGCGCAGTATCGCTGCCTTAACTGCTCTGAACCCTTCGATTATTTCAAGTGCATCTGAGGAGAGGCACATGTTCCACACCCTGACCATCAGCGCCGTGCGCCCCGAGACCGATACAGCCGTCGCCATCAGCTTTGCTGTACCGGATGATTTGAAAGACAGCTTCGCCTATCAGCCGGGCCAGTATCTGACGCTCCGCGCCGACGTGGCGGGCGAGGATATTCGCCGGTCCTATTCCATTGCCAGCTGTGCAGGGGAGCCGCTGACCGTGGGCGTCAAGCGGGTCGAAGACGGGGCGTTTTCGACATTTGCGCAAAATCTCAAGCCCGGGCAAACGCTGGAAGTCATGCCGCCGGAAGGCCGGTTCGTCACGAAAGGCGCAAAGAACATCGTCCTGATCGCCGCCGGATCGGGCATCACGCCGATGGTGTCGATTGCGTCGGATGTACTGGCGCAGGGCGGCGAGGTGACGCTGATCTATGGCAACCGCGCGACTGACACGATCATGTTCCGTGACACGCTGGATGCGCTGAAGGACCGGTACATGAACCGGCTGACGCTGATCCATATCCTCAGCCGCGAACCGCAGGACGTGGCCATCCTGAATGGCCGGATCACGGGCGAGAAAGTGATTTCCCTGGCACAGGCCGGTGCCGTCGACCTGGCAGGGGCCGAGGGGATTTTCCTCTGCGGTCCGGGTGAGATGATCGACGATGTCCACGCCGCTTTGACAAAGGCCGACATCCCCGAAGACCGCATCCATTTCGAACGTTTCTATCAGGATGGCGAAGCCCCGCGCGCCCCGAAATCCGCCGCAGCGGAAGCCGCCGCGGCAAGCGGTGTCGCGGTCGAAGTGATGCTGGACGGCACCCGCCGCCAGTTCCGGTTCGAGGCAGGCGATGACACTGTCATAGACGCCGCCGCCCGCCAAGGTCTGGAACTGCCCTATTCCTGCAAGGGCGGCATGTGCTGCACCTGCCGCTGTAAAGTGGCCGAAGGCAGCGCGGAAATGGCCGTGAATTACTCGCTTGAACCGTGGGAACTGGAAGCGGGCTTTACCCTTGCCTGCCAGGCCCGGCCCACAAGCGAGAAACTGGTATTGGATTTCGACGCGGCTTGATCCGAATCACAGGTCGCGGGTTTCATGGCCCCATGAGCCAAAAAGACCCAGATCTTGATGCCGCCTATGAGCTAAGCACGCCCGAGGATTCCCGCAAGCTCTATGCCGATTGGGCTGACAGCTATGACCGCAGCTTTGCGGATCAGAATGACTATATCCTGCCGTTTGAGACGGCCCGCGCCTTCACCGACGCAGGCGGCACAGGCCCGGTTCTGGACGTGGGCGCGGGGACGGGGCTCTGCGGCGCAGTGCTGGCCGGGCTTGGTGTCGGCCCCATCGACGCCACGGATATCAGCGCTGAAATGCTGGAACAGGCGTTGCGCAAAGACATATACCGCGATGCGATCGAGGCGGATCTGACCAAGGGCCTGCCTATTCCGCCCGACAGCTATGCGGGCATAATCTCGTCCGGGACCTTCACCACCGGTCATGTCGGCCCGGATGAGATCGACCCCTTGCTGCGCATTGCCCAGCCGGGTGCGCTATTTGCCCTGTCGATCAACGCAAGGCACTATGAAAGCGCAGGTTTTGCCACCAAATTCGCCGCGTTAGAGCCTGTTATCACCGATCTGACCCTGAAAGACGTTCCGATCTACGGGCCGCGTGCGACCGGGGCACATAGGGCCGACCGCGCCTTTGTTGCGCTTTTCCACAAGCGCTAAGCCAGCTCCTCCCGGATCATCCGCGCGGCCACGTCCTGCCCGCTTTGATAGGCGCCATGGGCGGTGGCCTGCCATGTCAGCGCAAAGGCTTCGCTCGCAAACCCGATCCGCCCCGTATGCAGACCGATCAGATCGCGCCGCGCCTGCGCATGGCCCGGCATGACCGCGCTATAGGCCCCCATGACAAAGGGGTTCCGTTCCCAGGAAGTGGTCGCCATCGCCGTAACCTCCGCGTCGATATTCGATCCAAAAGCCAGCCGCAGCCGCTCCATCGCGAAGGCGCGCAACCCCTCCGCGCCCTCAGCACCCGCATCTCGCGCAACGCTGCCGCCCAGATGGCAGATCACCATCTGATCGGTCCAATCCAGCACCTGCACATTGACCGGATCCCCGTCTTCCGGCTCGACCGAGAAGAACAGCGTGCTCTCCATCCCCGGCAAAGGCCGGCGCAGAGCCACACACACCTTCTCATAAGATCCGCAGGGCATGGTCTGCGCCACGTCCAGCACCGGCTGCACCTCCGGGCTGTCGAAGCGGATCTTCCCGGCATTCAACACACCCGTCGACACCGTCACAATCGCCGCCCGCGCCCGCAGCGTACCATCCGATGTTTCCACAACCACGCTACCCGGTACCTCCCGCACGGCTTGTGCCGCAACGCCGGTGCGGATCGGCAGACCTGCCGCCATCCGCTCGATCAGGTCGCCATAGCCGCTGATCACGGGCCAGTTCGTCTCGGTATCCTCATAATCACCGTATCCCGAAGCGGATTCCAACTCGGGATCCTGGCTTGCCATCAGTTGCAGGATATGACGCACCGCCCCGCCATAAGGCCCAGGATCCGGCAGCACATCGGCCACAGCCACGTCCTGTCGCAGCCGCGACGCCTCATAGACGGCGTCAAATGCCGCATCCACCGCCCGGCCATAAACCGCCAGCTCTTCCCCCTCCAACCATCGGCCCTTCAGCCAATACTGGTAATGATCCTGGCGAACCTGCTTGCGGTACCGCGCGCCCAGACGATCCGCCCAGGCCACCAAGGGGTTCACATCCGCACAATGCAGCCAGTGACATCCCTGATCCCACGGCAGCGGCATGGAACTTTTGTCAGTAAACGCCCGCCCCCCGATCCGATCCGTCGCCTCGATAATCATGAAACTCCGGCCCGCTGCCTGCAAGGCAAGGCCCGCCCCGATACCGGCGGCCCCAGCGCCGATCACCACCACATCCACCATCACACACGTCCTGACTGCCTGGGCGAACCCTGCCCTTCTTCTCTTTCCAAATACGGCAAAGCGCAGCCCGCCACAAAGCAGGGCCTCAGAAATCAGGCTCTACAAAAGCCAAAAATGCCCAATCTGCAAAAAGAATGCGCCGCAGGCGCGCAATCAGATCACTTGCCTTTCCATACAGGATCACGCTTTTCAGCAAAGGCGCGGGCGCCTTCCATCTGATCCTCGCTGGAATAGAGCACATCGACACTGCGCAACTGCCGTTTCGTGATCCGGTTCATCGCATCCTGAAACTTGGCGTCTTCCGCATCGCGCACGATCTCCTTGATCGCGGCATAGACCAAGGGCGGCCCCGACGCCAAAAGCCGCGCCAGTTCCCACGCGCGCTCCATCAGTTGCTCGCCCGGAACGATTTCATTCACCAGCCCCCAGCGATGCGCCTCTTCCGCGTCGAACCAGCGCCCGGTCAGCAAAAGCTCCATCGCGATGTGATAGGGAATGCGTTTCGGAAGCTTCACGCTGGCCGCATCAGCCACCGTGCCAGACCGGATCTCGGGCAAGGCAAAGGTCGCATGATCCGCCGACAGGATCATGTCTGCCGACAAAGCCAATTCCAGCCCGCCACCACAAGCGATCCCGTTCACCGCCGCGATCACGGGCTTGTTCATATCCCGCAGCTCCTGCAGCCCGCCAAAGCCGCCCACGCCGTAATCCCCGTCCACGGCGTCGCCATCCGCAGCCGCTTTCAGGTCCCAGCCGGGGCAAAAGAACTTCTCTCCTGCTCCGGTCAGGATTGCCACGCGCAACTCCGGATCGTCGCGGAACGCCGCAAACACCTCGCCCATCTCGCGCGACGTGATCAGATCAATCGCATTGGCCTTGGGCCGGTCCAGCGTCACCTCAAGGATCGCGCCATCACGCCGGGTCTTCACCGGGTTGGTCATGCTGTGCTCCTTCTGCGTTCCGCCTTGTCAGGCTCTGTTCTGCGCCTTTCGCCTGATCAACGCATCCACCGCAACCGCGCGGTCGGGCGTGACGATCATGGGGTTGATCTCAACTTCTTCCAGAATGTCGGCATGGTCCACCACATATCTCTGCACCGCCATGATCACATCCAGCACAGCGTCCATATCGGCCGCCGGTTTGCCCCGATACCCGGTTAAAAGCGGATGGATGCGCAGCCGCTCCAACGCGCGGCGCAACCCCTCGCGCGAGGTCGGCACCAGCACCGTCACGCTGTCCTGCATCAGCTCCGTCAGCACACCGCCCGCGCCAATGGTCAGGCAGAACCCATGCGCCGGATCCCGAACCACCCCGACCAACAGCTCGGCCAGACCGCCCACAACCATCTCTTCGATCAAAACCCTGTCGCCCGGCAAGGCCATTGCTACCTGCGCCAGCTCGTCGGGCTGCACACCCAGCCACACCGCGCCCATATCGGATTTATGCGCCAGCCCCATGCCCTTGACCGCGAATGGCGGGGTCAGATCACAGCAATCAACCTCCTGCTTCCCGCGCACCAAAGAACGCGGCACCGTCACGCCATATCGCGCCAGATCCGCCTTCGCCTGCGCTTCATCCACCAGTTCCGCTTCAGCGTGATGGGATCCTGAGCGCAAAGGCAAATCAGGCTCTAACACAGGGGTTTTGGATGCAATCTCAATCGCCGTCATACATTCCCGCAGGCCACACATCGGCGCAACACCGCCGCCAGCCAACACTTGCGCCACATCATCCGGCATCAGCTCCGGCAGGGTCGCAACAACGGCAAAGGGTCGGCCCGTCTGCCGCCGCACGGCCAGCGCCGCCTCGGTCGCGCAGGCCCAGTCACTGGCATCCGTATGCGGATAATCCACGATCGACAGGGTCAGCCCGATATGATCGGCAGCCATTGCCGCCCAGGTGGCCGCCATCGCGGCCGTGTCGCGCCAGATATAGGTGTGGTAATCCAACGGGTTCGCCAGCGCCACCATCGGCCCCAGCGCCGCGCGCAGATCGGATGCCTGCGCTTCTGTCAAAGGCGGAAACACCACGTCATGCCCCAGCGCCGTATCCGCCGCCAGCGACGCCTCGCCCCCCGAACAGCTGATGCTGCTGATCCGGTTGCTCTCCAGCCGCCCCACATGATGCAACAGCTTCAACGCCTCCAGAAAGCCGGGCAAGTCCTCAACACGGGCGATCCCCAACCGGTCCAGCATCGCCTGCGCGCCGGCATCGCTGCCCGCCAAGGACGCGGTATGGGACAAGGTCGCCTGCTGCGCCTGATCCGACCGACCGGATTTCAACGCAATCAGCGGCACCCCCTTAGCCACCGCCTTCTGCGCGGCCCAGTGCCAGCCAGCAACATCACCAAACCCTTCAATATGCAGCCCGATCGCCGTGATCCGATCATCGTCCAAAAGGGCCGACACCATATCCGCCTGGCTGGTCTGCGCCTGGTTCCCGCAGGTGATCATCATCGCCAAAGGCACCGCATGCCGCTGCATGGTCAGGTTGATGGCAATGTTCGAACTTTGCGTCAGGATCGCAACACCCCGCTCAACCGGGCGCATCCCATGCTGATCCGGCCAGATCCCCGCGCGGTCCAGCGCATTGACGAAACCATAGCAATTCGGCCCCAATATGGGCATTTCCCCCGCCGCCACGACCAGTCGCGCCTGCAAATCCGAGCCGCTCTCGTCCTCCGCCACCGCCTCGGAAAAGCCCGAGGCAAAGCAGACCGCACCCCCGGCTCCCAATCGCGCCAACTCCGCGACAACTTCCACCGTCGCATGGCGATTCACCGCGATGAAGGCGGCATCAATCGGCTCGTCAATCTCGCCCAGCGCGCGCACGCTGCGCACCCCCTCAATCTCTTTGCCATTGGGATGCACCAGATAGATCGCACCGTCATACCCGATCCGACGCGCCGCGCCGACGATCCCGGCGCCCCATGCGCCGCCACCGATAATTGCAATGCACCGGGGAGCAAAAAGCCGTGTCAGATCTCCCGGCATTTCGTCACTCCGCTCAGACAACAGGCGCAATTCTGACTTCTTCTCTTTCCAAATACGGACGGGGGTCTGGGGGCAGAGCCCCCAGCCGGTCGGATTGCCGAAGGCAATTCGAAACCGCTCAAGCGCCCAACGCCCGCAGCAGATCGCGGCTGATGATGTGGCGCTGAATCTCGGACGTGCCGTCCCAGATCCGTTCCACCCGCGCATCTCGCCAGAACCGTTCCAGCGGGTAATCATCCATCAGGCCCATGCCCCCGTGGATCTGGATCGCCGCATCCGTCACCCGTGCCAGCATCTCGCTGGCATAAAGCTTGGCCGACGCGATCTCCCGGTTTGCAGGCAATCCTTTATCCAGCCGGTCCGCCGCCGCCAGCGTCAGCAGGTCGCCCGCGTCAATCTCGGTGATCATGTCCGCGATCTGAAAGCTCACGCCCTGGAACTTTCCGATCTTCTGCCCGAATTGCTCCCGCTCGGCGGCATAGCTCAAGGCATAATCGAACACCCGCCGCGCGCGACCCACGCTCATCGTGGCAACGGTGATGCGGGTGGCATAAAGCCAGGTGTTCATCACCTCGAACCCGCCATCGACCTCACCCAGAACCTGGGCGTCCGGCACCCGGCAGTCATCGAACTCCAGGATCATGTTCTTGTAGCCCCGATGGCTGACTGATTTGTACCCGTCCCGGATGGTGAAGCCCGGATGCCCGCGATCCACCAGAAAACAGGTGATCCGCTTTTTCGGTCCGCGTGGGGTCTGATCCTCACCCGTTGCGACGAACACAATCAGAAAATCCGCATGATCCGCGCCCGAGATGAAATGTTTCGTCCCATTGATCACCCAATCGCCACTATCGCGGCGGGCCGAGCATTTCATCCCCCGCACATCGGATCCGGCCCCCGGTTCCGTCATGGCCAACGCATCCATCCGCTCCCCGCGCACGGCGGGCATCAGGTACCGTTCCACCTGTTCGCCCTCGCAAGCCATCAGGATGTTCTGCGGACGACCAAAGAAATGGTTCAGCGCCATCGACCCGCGCCCCAATTCCCGTTCGACCAGAGCAAATTCCAGATGGCTCAGCCCCGCACAACCCACGCTTTCGGGAAAGTTGCAGGCGTAAAACCCCAGCTCGATCGTCTTGCGCTTGATCTCGTCGGCGATCTCTCGCGGCACTTCGCCGGTGCGTTCCACCAGCTCTTCGTGCGGATAAATCTCGTTCTCCACGAAACTCCGCACGGTGGCGGCGATCATTTCCTGCTCTTCCGTCAGGCCGTATTGCATTGGTCTCTCCGATGGTCCTCAGGTGACAGCCAGGCGGTTGGGCGCGGGCTATGAAATCAGTCTCTAATAAAGGCTAATCGCCGGTTTTCACGAAGCATAATCCGATCCTTCATCATCGAGGATCGCTTTCAACTCGGCCAGGTGCCGTTCGTCTTGTTCAG
Source organism: Aestuariivita boseongensis (assembly GCF_001262635.1). Taxonomy (GTDB): domain Bacteria; phylum Pseudomonadota; class Alphaproteobacteria; order Rhodobacterales; family Rhodobacteraceae; genus Aestuariivita; species Aestuariivita boseongensis. The sequence goes on along the minus strand of NZ_JXYH01000017.1, from coordinate 29,064 downwards.
GATAGTCCTCCAACTCCCGCGCGGTTTTTTCGGCCACGTCGTCGGGCAGCACGCGCAGGGGCTGACCGGTCTGTAGCGCGCGGATGTAGGTCTCGGCTGCGCGCTCGAAATAATAGAGCCTGTTAAAGGTCTCTGCGACCGTATCGCCAATCACCATCACTCCGTGATTGCCCATTACCATGACCTTTTTCCTGGGATCATCGAACAAGGCAGCGCAGCGTTCACCCTCCTCTTCAAAGGCCAAACCGCCATAGTGATCGTCGATCACGATCCGGTTGAAAAACGTGGCGCAGTTCTGATCGATCGGCGGCAGCCGACTGTCGGCAAGACTGGCCAGCACTGTGGCAAAGATCGAATGCACGTGCATCGCACAACGCGCATGCGGGCAGTGCCGGTGCAACCCGCCATGCAGACCCCAGGCCGTGGGATCAGGCGCATCGGGACCGTTCAGCGTTTCGGGATCATTGGCGTCCACGATGATCAGATCGCCGGCCTTGATCCGGCTGAAATGCCGTTGGTTGGGGTTCATCAGGAACCGCGTCCCATCTTCATTGATCGACAGACTGAAATGGTTCGCAACCGCCTCATGCATGTTCAGCCGCGCGGTCCAGCGAAACGCGGCCGCCAGATCGACGCGTTCCTGCCAGTGATCCATATTGGGGCGCAATTCGGTGACAGCCATCGCAAACCTCCTGAGCTCTTTGCGCCAGCCTGCATGCGCCAGTTGCGGCATGCAATCGCGTTTGCGACAGGTTACGCTTTCATTCTGATGTCTTGGGCCGCGATGGCACCCAGGCATAGCCGTTTTCGCACAGGATATACGCCTCACGCAGACCATGTGGCTTGTCGGTTGGCTCTTGCAGGATCATCGCCCCCAACTCGCGCGCCTTGCGGACAGCATCTTCCGGATCGCTGTCATACAACCTGATCTCAATCCCGGCACCGCGTGGCGGCTGTTCGGGCAAAAGCCCCAACAGCGGGTTGGAATGATAAGTGCCGTCACTGTGCAACTGGAACACCTTGCTCCCGTAGGTGACGATGGCGAAATCCTCGGTCGGTTGATGGATCGACATGCCAAAAACAGTCTCTAAAAAGGTGCATTCGACCTTCACATCCCGCACCAGCAGGTTCAACCCAATGCCGCTCAAACCGGCGCCAAAGCTTTCCGCATCAATAGAATCGTAATCCATGTCATCACCCTGTCGCGCGACCGCGCGAGAGGCAATGGGAATGGCACTTGAACCCGCGCGCAATCTCTGGACACTTGGATCATGGATCACGCTGCTTTCCCCTCATGGCCCGATGTGGCCGCTCACCTCGTCAATGTAGTCGCCGGGCGGGTGCCCGCCGATCTGGTCTTTCGCGGCGGGATCTGGGTGAACGTCCACACGCGCGAGTCATTGCCTGGGCATGATATCGTCGTGGCCAAGGGTCGGATCGCCTGCATCGTGCCGGATGCCAGCCATTGCGTCGGCCCCGATACGCAGGTCGTCGATGCCAAGGGCCGCTATATGATCCCGGGCCTTTGCGACGGGCATATGCATATTGAAAGCGGCATGCTGACACCCGCCGAGTTTGCCCGCGCCGTGATCCCCCACGGCACGACGACCATGTTCACCGACCCGCATGAAATCGCCAATGTGCTGGGCCTGAACGGCGTGCGCATGATGCATGACGAAGCGCTGATGCAGCCCATCAACATCTTCACCCAGATGCCCTCATGCGCGCCCTCTGCGCCCGGGTTAGAGACGACAGGCTATGAAATCACCGCCGAGGATGTGGCCGAAGCCATGTCCTGGCCCGGCATCATTGGGTTGGGCGAAATGATGAATTTCCCCGGTGTCGCCCATGCCGATCCGCAAATGCTGGCCGAGATCGCAGCGACCCAGCGCGCCGGCAAAACCGTGGGCGGGCACTACGCATCGCCCGATTTAGGGCCTGATTTCGCGGCCTATGTCGCAGGCGGTCCAGCCGACGATCACGAAGGCACGTGTGAGGCCGACGCGATCGCCCGCGTCCGTCAGGGTATGCGGTCGATGATGCGGCTTGGCAGCGCCTGGTATGACGTCGAGGCGCAGATCACCGCCGTAACGAAAAAAGGCCTGGACCCGCGCAACTTCATCCTGTGCACGGACGATTGCCATTCCGGCACATTGGTCAATGATGGCCACATGAACCGCGTCGTGCGCCATGCGATTGCCTGCGGCTGCGACCCGCTGGTGGCGCTGCAAATGGCCACAATCAACACCGCCACCCATTTCGGGCTTGAGCGCGAGTTGGGATCGCTCACCCCCGGCAGGCGGGCGGATGTGATCCTGACATCGGATCTGACCGAATTGCCAATCGAACAGGTCTGGGCGCGTGGCCAGTTGGTCGCCAAAAACGGAAGCTGTCTGGTCGACTGCCCCCATTACGACTGGCCCGATACTGCGCGGCAGACGGTGCATGTCAAACAGGCTCTAACACGGGATGATTTTGCCATCTCCGCCCCGCAAGGCGCGAACGCCGTCCGTGCAAATGTCATCGGTGTCGTGGAGAATCAGGCCCCCACAAAGGCGCTTCAGAAAGAACTGATCGTCAACGACGGCCTTGTCGAATCCCAGGGCGATACTTGCCAGATCGCGCTGGTCGAACGCCACCGCGCAACGGGCGGAGTGACGAATGCCTTCGTGTCGGGATTTGGCTATCAGGGGCGGATGGCCATGGCTTCCACCGTGGCGCATGACAGCCACCACATGATCGTCGTGGGCACCTGTCGCGAACAGATGGCGTTGGCCGCAAACCGGCTGGCCCAGGTCGGCGGCGGCATCACCATTTTCCGCGAGGGCGAGGAACTGGCCCTTGTCGAACTGCCCATCGCGGGTCTGATGTCAGACAGCCCAGCGGCCGAGGTCGCCGCCAAGGCTGACCAGATGGTTCAGGCCATGATCCAGTGCGGCTGCACCCTGAACAACGCCTATATGCAGCATTCGCTGCTGGCGCTTGTGGTGATCCCGGAACTTCGCATCTCGGACAAGGGTTTGATCGACGTCCGCAAATTCAAGGAAATCCCCGTGTTCGAGCCGCTTTCATGACCCAGATTGAGACCCCCGACATCCCCGCACCGAAGGAATTCGACAGTGCCGAGGCCGCCGTCGCGCGCCTGGAGGAGTTGTATCTGATCGCCACCGAGTTTCTGTGCACCCGCTTTGCGCAGGTTCTGAGTAACGGTGCCCCCGGCCACCGCATCCGCGCCTATTACCCCGAGATCCGTCTGACCACGACATCCTTCGCACAGGTCGACACGCGGCTCAGCTTTGGTCATGTGGCGATGCCCGGGACCTATACGGCGACGATCACGCGGCCCGATCTCTTCCGCAATTACCTGACGCAGCAAATCGGCCTGCTGATCCGCAATCACGGCCAGCCCGTCACCATCGGCGCATCAAACACGCCGATCCCGGTGCATTTTGCCGTGGCCAACGACGCCTCGATCAGCGTGCCGCAGGAAGGCGCGACCGATTTCATCCTGCGTGACGTGTTCGATGTGCCGGATCTGTCGACCACGAATGATGACATCGTCAATGGCACCTTTGCTTCGCCCGACGGGACCGGCCCGCTGGCGCCATTCACCGCCCAGCGCGTGGATTACTCCTTGGCCCGGCTCAGCCACTACACCGCGACCGATCCGAATTACTTCCAGAACCACGTACTGTTCACCAACTACCAGTTCTATGTGGAAGAATTCGAAGCCTATGCACGCGCGCAGCTGGCCGACCCGAAAAGCGGCTATGACGCCTTTGTCGGCACGGGCAACGCGCGCATCACCGACCCGGACGCGGCCATAACGCAGCCGCTGAAGCTGCCGCAGATGCCGTGTTACCATCTGACGCGGCCCGACGGGAACGGGATCACGCTGGTCAATATCGGCGTGGGCCCGTCAAATGCGAAAACCGCCACCGATCACATCGCCGTCCTGCGCCCCCATGCCTGGCTGATGGTGGGCCATTGCGCGGGCCTGCGAAATTCCCAGGCGCTTGGCGATTTTGTTCTGGCGCATGCCTATCTGCGCGAAGATCACGTGCTGGACGATGACCTGCCGGTCTGGACACCCATCCCAGCGCTTGCCGAAATCCAGATCGCGCTGGAAGAAGCCGTGGCCGAGGTCACCCAGCTGAAAGGGTACGAGCTGAAACGCCTGATGCGCACTGGCACCGTGGCCACCATCGACAACCGCAATTGGGAACTGCGCGACCAATCCGGCCCCGTGCAGCGCCTGTCGCAATCCCGCGCCATCGCGCTGGATATGGAAAGCGCCACGATTGCCGCGAATGGCTATCGCTTCCGGGTGCCCTATGGCACGCTTCTGTGCGTCTCGGACAAGCCCCTGCACGGCGAACTGAAGCTGCCGGGCATGGCGTCAGACTTTTATAAAACGCAGGTTTCGCGCCATCTGGCGATCGGAATCCGCGCGATGGAAACCCTGCGCGGCATGCCCCTGGAACGCCTTCACAGCCGGAAATTACGGTCCTTTGAGGAAACGGCCTTCCTTTAACCCAAGGAAATCAGGGAAAATCGCTGTTTTTCCCTTGCAAAACACCACTATTCGTTGTGTTGATCCACCATATAACGTTACAATCACCGAACGAGGCCCCAAATCGGGCAGATGAAGGAGACCAGAAAAATGGCAAAGCCGATGACAAAAACCCAACTCGTTGCCGCACTGGCCGAAGAAATGGGCACCGACAAGAAAACCGCTGGCGCGGCTCTGGATGCGATCACGGGCATCATCACCAAGGAAGTGTCCGGCGGCGGCGCCGTGACCCTGCCCGGCGTTGGCAAGATCTATTGCCGTGAGCGCCCCGAGCGTATGGTGCGCAACCCCGCCACAGGCGAACAATTCAAGAAAGAGGCCGACAAGGTGGTCAAAATGACCATCGCCAAGGCGCTGAAAGACAGCGTGAACGGCTAAGCCTTCGATCAGACGATCGTCAAAGGGTCGCCCATCCGGCGACCCTTTTTCATTTCTGCGTCACGAAAAGCGCAGAACGCCATCTTCCATCTTCCCGTGCCGGATCGACATCATATCGGCCACGTAATTCTCGTAATTCATCCAGGGCCGCGTGTCGGATGTCTTGGGCAACATGTCGCGCGCGCGTTCCAGGTATCCCGATTGCAGGCTGACCAAGGGGCGGTCCCCATCCGCAGGCCCTTCCAGAACGGGGGTGACCACCTCCTGCCCTTTCGCAGCGGCCCGGTTGATCATCCGGCAGACGAAATCGGCCGTCAGATCAGCCTTCAGCGTCCATGAGGCGTTGGAGTATCCGAAGATCACCACGAAATTCGGCACATTGGACAGCATCATCCCGCGATAGACCATGTGTTCCGTGGGATGGATCGGTTCCCCATCCAGCGACACCTCGGCCCCACCCAGAAACTGGATGCGCAGCCCGGTGGCGGGCACAACGATATCGGCGTCGATACTGGTCCCGTTTTGGGTGACGATCCCGTTTTCGGTAAAATGGTCGATGTGATCCGTCACGACAGTGGCGCGCCCCGATGAAATCGCCTCGTAAAAATCGCCATCGGGGATCAGGCACAAGCGCTGGTCCCATGGGTCGTAGGACGGGTTGAAATGGGTATCCACGTCGAAACCGTCCGGCAGCGCGTCGACCGCCATCTTGCGCAGAAAGGCCCGCATGCCCTGCGGCTTTTTCTTGGCGGTGCGCCAGATATACATACTGAGAAGGATATTCTTGACCCGCGCCAGCTTCCACGCCGCGCGCCAGGGCAGCAGCCGGTTCACCCATTTGGCAAAAGCGTCCTCTCCGGGCCGCGACAGGATATAGGTGGGCGAGCGTTGGATCATCGTCACATGCGCGGCTTTTTCGGCCATCGTCGGCACGATCGTCACTGCCGTTGCACCCGATCCGATCACGGCAACGCGCTTGCCGGCATAATCCAGATCCTCGGGCCAGCTTTGCGGAAGGGCAATCTGACCCTGATACCGGTCATAGCCGTCCCATTCGGGCAGATACCCACCCTCGTAATTGTAATAGCCGGTGCAGGACGACACAAATTTCGCCTTGATCTCGTAAGGTGCGCCGTCAGCGGGTTCCACTGTCGCAATCCACCGCTTCCTGGCGGATGACCAGTTCAGGCGGGTGATGCGGCTTTGCAGGCGGATGTGATCGCGCAGCCCGTATTCATCAATCGTGTCGTTCAGGTATTGCAGGATATCCGGCCCCGGCGCGATATCCCTGGCCGATTTCCAGGGCCGGAACCGATAGCCGAAGGTGAACATGTCACTGTCAGACCGGATGCCGGGATAGCGGAACAAATCCCACGTCCCGCCGATACTGCCGCGCGCCTCGATCACGGCAAAGCTTTTGTCCTTGCAGGTCCGCAGCATATGGCAGGCCTGTCCGATCCCGCTTAGACCTGCGCCGATGATCAGAAGATCGACCTTATCCTGCGCCATATCCGCCCCCTGCTGCCGCATCCTTGACCAGACACAGGGTCGATACTCGCCACTCAGACCGCCCTGTCAACGGAGCGCTTGAAACCAAGTCCCAAAACCGGGACAGTTCCCCAACTTAACGGGAGGAGCCCATGTCCACTGTCACGATCATCCTGCTGGTTATCGTTCTTCTGATCCTGCTGGTGACCATCATAACGCAGTTTATTGGCGCATCAGCCGCCGCGCAAAGCCCAAGGCGGGGCAAGATGACAAAGGTGACAGGCGGGAAGATCCATTGGCTGGACGAAGGCAGCGGACCGCCAGTGGTGATGATCCACGGGCTGGGCGGCAATATGCACAACTTCACCTATGCCCTGAACAGTGAACTGACCGACGATTTCCGCGTGATCACCATTGATCGCCCCGGTTGCGGCTGGTCGGAACGCGACGGGATCGAGCAGGCCACGCTTCCCGAACAGGCGCGCATGATCGCAGAATTCATCCAGGCCGAAGATCTGGGAAAACCCCTTGTCATGGGCCATTCGCTGGGCGGCGCCATTGCCGAAACGCTGGCGCTGAACCATCCCGATCAGGTGGGCGCGCTGGCGCTGATCTGCCCGGCCACCGATGATGTCAAACAGGTGCCCGATGCGTTCAAGGGCATCGACATCCCCAAACCCTGGCTGATCCCTGTTATCGGCCACACGCTGTCTGGCGCGTTGGGCATTCTGATGGAAAAGAAAGTCCTGACGCAGGTGTTCGCCCCCGAACCGATGCTCCCAGATTTCGTCGAACGCGGCGGCGGTATCCTTGCCCGGCGCCCCGGCAATTTCATCGCCAACGCGCAGGATCTGACCCAAAGCCGCAACAGCGTTCAGCAGGTTCTGGGCCGCGAGGGCGAGTTGAAGCTGCCCATCGGCGTGCTTTTTGGCGGGGCAGACAACATCCTTGACCCGGTCACACATGGCAAGGCCTTTGCCGAAAAAACCGGCGGCACCTTTGCCGAATTGGACGGCCGCGGCCACATGATCCCGCTGACAGCCCCGAAGGAATGCGCGGATTTCATTCGGGACGTGGCCAAGAAAATGAAAAAGCCCCGATCGAAAAAAGGCTAAAGGACCCGATAGGGAAACACTGTGTTTCGCCCTGACTTGGACATTTTTTCGCCTTGATTGGCGAAATCCGGCTATGACTGCTTCCTGTCATTCTACGACTCTCCAACGGGAGGGTCGGCATATTGTTTGAATAGTGAGCACGCCATGCCTGATTATGCAAAAGTCTTCACATATGAAGTTGATGGGCTGACCTATACCGTATCCCTTTACGAAGAGGGCGGTGAGATCAAAGCCGATGTGACCGTTCTGGAAGGCTCGATGGACCTCAATGCCGTCTATTGGGGCGATGACGATTTCTCGGGGCGCAGCGAAAATCTGGGCGGGCCGCTGAACATGAACGGCTCAAGCCTTGATGGCGAAAAGGTCCAGTGGGACGGCGCAACCGAAGTCAGTGATCCGGGCCTTGGCCCTGACGGGGAAGACAAGGACAGCTTCCTGACCGAAGGTGAAACATTCACCGTGACCCTGGACGCCGACAGCCTGGACGACATCGACGTGGTCGGTGTGCGCGCCACATCAACCTCAACCGAAGACGGATCGATCAAGGGCGTCAGCGACGATCCCGAAGACCCGGAAGACCCCGAAGATCCGCTTTATGAAAAAGTCTTCTTCGGGGAAGAGCTGGGCGAGAATGGCGAGCCCCTGAGCGGTGCGTTCATCCTGGGCGAAGTACCTGCCGAAAACCCCTTTAACGTTCCTGTTCTGCCGGAAGAGCTTGAACCGACCTTCGACAATTATGTCGCCTATTATCAGGAAATCGGCGGGGATATCACCAATGTCCAGTCCGTGATCTTCTATGAAACCAACGCGGATGGAAACCCAGAAGAGCTGTTCCGCCTCGACGCGCCGGAAGGCGGCTTTGCCGATGCGGACGCGCTTTTGATGACCTATGACGATTACCTTGACGCGCAGGGCGATGCCCTGTCCGGCGCGGATCTGATGGCCGCGCTCAGCCTCGGCCCGATCGAGGATGATCCGGCGCTCGACATGCAGCTGGATGACGAGATGGATGACGAGGTCGAACTAATCTGACCCCATCGCACCAGACCATTCACAAAGGCCCCGGATAACCGCCGGGGCCTTTTGTTTTCGTCACGCCCCCTTCCGGGTCTTGAACTTGTTCACGAAATCCTCAAGGGTCACCGCAACTGGAACGGAGCGGATCATGGACCTGCGCGCCATCGCGATGGGATTGGCTTTTGCCCTGATGTGGTCCTCGGCCTTCACGTCGGCGCGCATCATCGTCGCCGATGCCTCGCCGCTTTATGCACTGGCACTGCGCTTCCTCATTTCCGGATTGCTGGGCGTCGCGATTGCCGCATGGATGGGCCAAAGCTGGAAGCTGACCCGGCAGCAATGGTACGCGACGATCCTGTTCGGCATTTGCCAGAACGCGCTTTACCTGGGCCTGAACTTCGTCGCGATGCAGACGGTCGAAGCCGGGTTGGCGGCCATCATCGCCTCCACCATGCCGCTGATCGTGGCGCTGGCCACATGGCTGATCTTCAAGGAAAAACTGGGCGCGCTGGGCATCGCGGGCCTGTTCGCGGGCTTTGCTGGCGTCGCGCTGATCATGGGCGCGCGCATCACCACCGGGGTGGATCTGTTCGGCGTCATGCTGTGTGGGATCGGCGTTCTGGCGCTTGCCTTCGCCACGCTTGCCCTGCGTGGGGCCATGTCGGGCGGCAATTTCCTGATGGTGGTGGGCCTGCAAATGCTGGTTGGCGCGGCCGCGCTGGCCGTTGTGGCCCTTCTGTTTGAAACACCGCGTTTCAACCCGTCATGGCCGCTTTTCTGGGCGTTTGCCTATACCACTCTTGTTCCCGGTCTGGCCGCAACGCTGGTTTGGTTCCTGCTGGTCAACCGTATCGGTGCCATCCGCGCGGCAACCTTCCACTTCCTCAACCCCTTCTTCGGTGTGGCCATAGCCGCCCTGCTGCTGGGCGAGGCGCTGGGCCCGCGCGATATCATCGGTGTTGCCATCATCACCGCAGGCATTCTGGCCGTGCAACTGGCACGGCAAACGCCAAAGGCCTCCTGACCGCCAAAAAGGCTGGACGCTCCGAAAAACGCGGCCATTATATTTGCCAGCGAACGGAGGCATCACATGCAACGGCGACACTTCCTGTCACTTGGAACGGCGGCCTGTCTGCTGCCCACAGGTGCAAGGGCGGCCTATCAGGCAACAGAATACGAATGGGGCATGCGCGCCGACCTGCGCGACAGCGGCAAGACGATTATCTATAACTTCCGCACCAGTTGGTCGCTGACTTGCCAGATCAAGGAAGACCTTCTGGCCGAACTGAAATCGGAAAACCCTGCCTATCGGTCGCTGGTCTTCATCGACGTCGATTACGACACTTACGGCCCGTCGCAATGGGTCGAACGGATGAACGTCCGACGCCGCTCGACCCTGGTCGCGATGAAAGCGGGGGATGAAATCGCCCGCGTCGAAAATGAACCCGACAAGGTGCGGCTGAAACGACTGCTTGACGCAGCTCTGGCCGCCTAAGCGCCGATGGCCGGGGGGCAGGATCCGAAACGCTATGTGTTTCTTTTGCTGCCGGGATATTCTCTGATCGGTTTTTCCGCCGCGCTCGAGGCCCTGTCACTGGCCAATCGCCACCCGTCGGGCCGCACCCATTACAGCTGGCGTATCCTGTCGGAAGACGGTCAGCCGGTGCCGGCCTATAACGGCATCACCGTCACCGCTGACAGTGGCCTGACCGATCTGGCCCGCGATGAAACCCTGATCGTCTGCGCGGGCGAGAATGTCGGCGCCGTCAGCACGCCGCGCGTGCTGAGTTGGCTCAGGCGCGAGACCAAGCGCGGCGGGGATTACGGCGCGCTGTCCAGCGGGGCCTATACGCTGGCGTTGGCGGGGCTGATCCGGGGCAAACGCGTGACCACCCATTGGGAATACCGCAACGCGCTGTCCGAACTGCTTCCCGATGTGATCGTTCAGGACAGTATCTATGCCGTGGATGGCCGTGTTTTCACCACGGCAGGCGGGGCCGCGTCGATGGACCTGATGCTGTACCGTGTGCATGCCGATTACGGGCCCGACGTGGCCAATTGGGTGGCCGATCAGATGGTCTATACCGACCCGCGCGAGGAAAGCCACGCCCAGCGCCGGTCTCTTACCGGCAGCGGGGTGCGCAACAGCAAACTGGCGCTGATCCTGCAGATCATGGAAAACAACATCGAAGACCCCCTGACTCCCGACGAAATCGCCGAGGTCGTCGGCCTCTCCAGCCGCCAGATCGAACGGCTGTTCAACAAATACCTCAATACCTCGCCCAAGCGGTATTATCTGCAGATGCGGCTGGACAAGGCGCGCGACCTTTTGCGCCAGACCAGCCTGCCCATCACCGAAATCAGCGTGGCCTGCGGATTTCGCAGCAGTTCGCATTTTTCGAAATGCTATCGCAGCAGCTTTGGCGTTTCACCCAGCCAGGAAGGCGCGCAAAACCGCCTGGCCTGGCCCCCCACCCAGGCGCCGGGCCGGGTGCAATAACCCCAGAAGTCACGGAAAATTCGAAACGATTGCTTGGCAAAACGCTTGGTTTCGCCACATTCCCCACCCGTTTTCGGCGCGCTTGGCAGGCGATTTCAAAGGCATCTGTCACCTTCAAAGGAGTTGTCAAAGATGCATCTGAAAGCAGCCGCCCTGTCGATCCTTATCGCTGCATCCGCCAGCACGGCCCAGGCCAGCATGGGCGAGGCGATCATCAACCTGTTCGACCGGGGCAACGATATCTCGTCCACCTTCGGACCGGCCTCTGCCATGAAAAACCCCAAAGGATCGTACCGCCCGCCCGAGACCTTTCAGGGCCAGTGGTACACCGCGCCCAACGGCTGTTCCTATTCGCGCGCGCAGGCACCGGGGTACCCGCCCACGTGGCACCTGATCCTGAACCCCCATCACATCGGCGGAAAACCTGCGCATGCGGGATGCGCAGCGATGCTGTAACAGGCTCTAATTAAGCAGTTTCTCGATCTCTCGCGTGATCGCAGGCGCCTGGGGCTTCACCGCTGACCCCCAGGCGCTGACGACTTCGCCATCGGGGTTCAGCAAAACCTTGTTGAAGTTCCACTTGGGCTCAAACCCGGTCGTTTCGCGCACCGCCTTGTAAAACGGATGGGCCTTTGCGCCACGCACATGGGTGATATCGGTCATCGGCAGATCAAGGTTGAAGTTGATCTCGCAGAACTCCTTCACCTCTTCCGCGCTCGACAGTTCCTGATTGAAATCGTCCGACGGCACCGCCAGCACAACCAGCCCCTGATCGCGGTACCGGTCATAAAGCGCCTGCAGCCCGTCATATTGATAGGTGAACCCGCATTGCGACGCGGTGTTAACCACCAGCACCGGTTGCCCGCGCCACTCCTCCACGCTGAGTGTCCCGCCATCAATCGACGGAAACGTCCCGGTCAGCCCCTTGGCCAGACCTGCCTGCGCCACCAGCGCCAATACGATTGCCGCGAAAATACGTAACATTCTGCGTCTCCCTCTCTTACAGATATATACGCAATAAGACCCTGACCAGATCACCTCACCTCTGCGTCAGGGGGCCTTCCCTTTCGCGCGGAATACGCCATCTTATGCGGCAAGAGCCCAAAGAGAGGTGGCCCATGACTAAATACACCAAGAACCCCGACGTGATCGCGACCCTCTCGCCCGAGGAATATTACGTCACGCAAGAAAGCGGCACGGAACGCGCCGGCACTGGCGAGCTTTTGCACAACAAAGAACCGGGGATCTATGTCGACATCGTGTCGGGTGAACCGCTGTTCGCCTCGGCCGACAAGTATGAATCCGGTTGCGGCTGGCCCAGCTTTACCAAGCCGATCGAACCGGCTCATATCACCGAACTGGAAGACCGCACCTTCGGCATGATCCGCACCGAGGTGCGGTCCACCCATGGCGACAGCCATCTGGGCCATGTCTTTCCCGACGGCCCCCGCGACCGCGGCGGGCTTCGCTATTGCATCAACTCCGCCTCGCTTCGCTTTGTCCATCGCGACGACATGGAAGCCGAAGGATACGGAGACTACCTGGATCAAGTGGAGGATATCGCATGACCACCGAACGCGCAGTCTTGGCAGGGGGATGTTTCTGGGGAATGCAGGAACTGATCCGCAAGCTTCCCGGCGTCACATCCACCCGCGTGGGATATACCGGCGGCGATGTACCCAACGCCACCTATCGCAACCACGGCACCCATGCCGAAGGGATCGAGATCATCTTCGACCCTGAAGTGATGAGCTATCGCCGGTTGCTGGAGTTTTTCTTCCAGATCCACGACCCGACCACCGTGAACCGGCAGGGCAATGACATCGGCCTCAGCTATCGGTCGGCGATCTATTACGTGGACGAGGCGCAGAAAGAGACCGCATTAGACACGATTGCAGACGTGAACGCATCGGGTCTCTGGCCCGGCAAGGTGGTGACCGAACTGGAACCCGTCGGCGATTTCTGGGAAGCCGAGCCCGAGCATCAGGATTATCTGCAGCGTATCCCGCACGGCTATACCTGCCACTTCATCCGCCCCGATTGGGTTTTGCCCAAACGCGACGCGGCTGAATAAGGTAAATCATCGGCAGTTTCACCTGCCGATGACCTTTTTTTTAACCGTCGTATACAGGCGCGTTGGATGAGCCTTTGACAAGATTAATACCATGAATGGCATCGACCTTGTTGACATATCCTTCCGCCGAATCTGCAACGATTTGGTGATTTGCGGCTTTCAGTGACCAACGCCACATCAAAGCTGCATCTTTGTAGAGCTTGAAATACATATCAATATCTCCTGCTGCGCGGAAAGCTTCCACGTGCTCTAGATTTTGCAGCAGAGAGCTTGACCATCACACCAATCGCATGCGATTCTTAGATGTGTTTAGCAACACGGCCGTGCTCTCTAGCTACGGTTGGGCACCCAGGGGATTCCCTGGGTGCTGTCATTTTATCCACAGGGCATCGATGAGTCGAATCCTTTGTATGGGATTGCACAATAGGCTGTGGAACGTCCCCTCATGTAGACGAAATGTGGTACCGGAAATATCAGAGTAAGACCAACGTTCCTAGCCGACCGCAACCCTCGGCCGCCCCGTGGCTTCGACCGTCAGTTCGGCCTGCACAAACACCTCCCGCGCCTCTGCCTGCGCGGTCCTGATGTCGCGGGTCAGACGGATCTCGATATCCTCAGCTCCTGCGGCACGCGCCTCACCTTCCGCGATATCGCGCAAATGCGTCTCAAGCCGGGTCAGCGCCGCGTCCGCGTCCCCGAAGTCTTCCGGTACGTCCAGATGCACCCGGTACCGTCCCTCGGATGGTGAGGTCACCGTACCCGCCCTGCGCACCGTCACACGGCCCACAACGGCACCTACGGCATTCGCTACGCCGGCGTGCTCGGGCAGGATCATCTCGGATCCCAGCCTTTCTCCCACGGCGGGGTAATAGGTGGGGGCCGACGCGCCCAATCCCACAACCGGTACATTCAGCGCCGCATCCAGCGCCAGAAGGCCCCGGTGATGGGCCAATCCACGTTGCATCAGAACATGCTGCGCCAAGGCCTCCGGAGCCGGGCCAAACGTATCCGATTCTTCGGAAAAAGCAGTCTCTAACAAGGCCAAAGCGGTCTGTTCCTGCAACTGCGCCACGATCATCCGGGCCAGCGGTTCCGCGCCATCGGCCAACCGCTCCCCGGTACCCACACGCTTGCGCGCCATCAGATCCAGCGCCATGCGCGCGGCCTCGGTATCCCAGGCATCGACCAGACCCAGCACATGGCTCGCATCGGACGGCGTCACGCCTGCAACCTGCACCACGCCCCGCCCCACCAGCCGGGTCAGCGCGCCATGATCCATCCGTGTGCGCAATACATCCTGCAGTGCCGACACCCCGTCACCGATCCGCGCGACCAGGGCGGCATCCCGCTCCCCCAGCCCGGCCTGAGACACACCGCGCACCAGCCGCACAAACCGCGCGTCCAGTTCACCGGGTGTGGTGCTGCGCAATTGCCGCTCCATCACGCCGCGCACCAGATCCGGCGCATCCATCGCGATCAGACACACCGGCACCACCCGGCGCGGGCCCAACCGCACACCGCCTGCCAGCCCTTCGGTTTCCACATGCACCTGACTGTCCCCACCCAGGCCCGTGGTGCGCATGGCAACAGCCTCCACCATGGTGCGAAATCCGCCCACCCGCGCGCCATCGGGATCAATCGCAGGCCGGCCATTGCGCAAAACCGCCACATCGGTGGTCGTCCCGCCTATGTCCGACACCAGCCCGTCCTGCACTCCGGTCAACCAGCGCGCCCCGACAATCGATGCGGCAGGCCCAGACAGGATCGTTTCGATCGGCCGTTGCCGCGCCTGTTCCGCCGACATGAGTGCGCCATCTCCGCGCACCACCATCAGCCGCGCGCCGATCCCCTGCGCGTGGAGGCTGTCCCCCGCCCGCGCGATCAGCCGGTCGATCATGCCGATCAGCCGCGCGTTCAGCACCGCCGTCACTGCCCGTTTCGGCCCGTTCAACCGCGCCGAGAGCTGGTGCGAGCAGGTCACCGGAGCCCCCGTGACCTGATGAATAAGCTCTGCCGCCCGCAGCTCATGCGCCGGGTTGCGCGTGGCGAACTGTGCAGCCACGGCCCACCCCGAAACCGCGCCCTTATATGTCTCTAAAAAGGCCAGAAGCGCTGTTTCATCCAAGGCCCGCGCCTGCGCGCCGCTGTGATCATGGCCACCTGACAACACGCAAACCGGATCGCCTTTCAGCGCCTCGGCCACCCCGTGTTTTTCAAGATCCGCCTCCCGGAAACCAATGAAGATCAGGCCGACGCGCTCCCCCTGGCCTTCGACCAGCGCATTGGTGGCCAAAGTGGTCGACAGCGCCGCCATCCCGATATCCGTACCCGCAACGCCCGATGTCTCAAGTACCGCCCGCACAGCCGCACCGATCCCTTCGGCCAGGTCATGCCGCGTCGTCAGCGCCTTGGCGCTGGCCAGAACCTGCGTTTCATCCCGGATCAGAACCGCATCAGTATATGTGCCGCCCGTATCGACACCCAAAAGCACGGCCATCGGCGGCCTCCCCTTAACTTGCCTGTCGTGATGTAAGGCAAAGACGCGTCACGTCGCGCCTGTTTGCGTCAAACGGCGCACCGCCCAGCGCGCGGCATCCGCCACAGTGGCATCCGGATCGTTGCAAAGCCCCTGTGCCGCACCAACCAAAGCCGGATCCCCGGAGTTTCCGATAGCGTAAAGCACATTGCGCACAAACCGGTCCCGCCCGATCCGCTTGATGGGCGATCCGGAAAACATCGCGCGAAATCCAGCGTCATCCAATTGCGCTAGGTCCGCCAATCGGGGCGCCTCCAGCTCCTGTCGCGCGGCATAGCGCATATCGCTTGCCTCAACAGCGAACTTATTCCAGGGGCAGACGGCCAGGCAATCGTCACAGCCATAGATCCGATTGCCCATCAGCGCGCGCAGCTCCTCCTCCACTGGCCCGTGATGTTCGATCGTCAGATAGGAAATGCACCGCCGCGCGTCCAATCGGTAAGGCGCAGGGAAAGCATCGGTGGGGCACACATCCAGACAAGCCCGGCAGGATCCGCAATGATCCACCTCCGCCGCATCCGGCTCCAGCTCCAATGTCGTAAAAACAGACCCTAAAAAGGCCCAATTGCCCCAATCCCGGCTGACCAGATTGGTATGCTTGCCCTGCCACCCCAGCCCCGCGGCCTGCCCCAAAGCTTTCTCCGGTACGGGTGCAGTGTCGACAAAGACCTTGATCTCGCCCCCCGCCTGATCGATCAGCCAGCGCCCCAAACGCTTGAGCCGCTTTTTCACCAGATCATGGTAATCCCGGTTCTGCGCATAGACCGAAATCACCCCCCGGTCGCGCCAGGCCAGCCGCGCCATCGGGTCGCAATCAGGCGTATAGCTTTCCGCCAGCATCAGCACAGACCGTGCCTCGGGCCACAGCGCTGACGGATCGCCACGCCACTCCACGCGGCGCTCCATCCAGCCCATCTGCCCGTGATACCCGGCTTCCAGAAAGGCGCGCAGCCGCCCCGGCACCTCCGGCACCGCATCGGGCCTGCAGATGCGCGCCATCACGAACCCCTCCTCAAGGGCGCGCCCGATCAGAGCCTCTTTCAACCCGTCCATGCTTCTTTCTGGCGGAAAATACCCCGGGGGGTTTGGGGGGTTGGCCCCCCAATATCAGAAATCCAAATCGGCATAATGCGCAGGCGGCGGAAAGCCCGAGACCTGATCAGCCAAAATTGACCGGAACGCAGGCCGCGACTTGATCTTGGCGTACCAGTCCTTGACCACGGGCGCCCGGTTCCAATCCACGTCCGAGATATAATCCAACGACGACAAATGCGCCGCAGCCGCGAAATCGGCCAGGGTCATCACATCGCCCGCCAGCCACCGGCGGTGATCCAGAAGCCAGGCCATGTAATCCAGGTGAAACTTGATCGCCTTCGCGCCCGCTTTCACATTGGTGCTGTCGGGATAGCCTTGCTTGGTGACCTTCTTGTTCACCCGTTCATAAAGCAGCTTCGACGTCACCTCGGCATGGAACTTGTCGTCAAACCAGGTCACCAGCCGCCGCACCTCAAGCCGTCCGTCTGGGTCTTTCGGCATCAAGGCAGGCTCGGGCCGCGTCTCTTCGATGTATTCGCAGATCGGGGTGCTTTCCGACATCATCTTGCCGTCCAGTTTCAGCACCGGAACCTTGCCCGCAGGGTTGCGGCGCAGGAAATCGGGGTCTTTTTCCCAATACCGCTCCTCGACCAGTTCCACCTCGATCTTCTTTTCCGCAAGGCTCAGCCGCACCTTGCGGCAGAACGGAGACAGGGGAACGTGAAACAACCGGGCCATGGGCAATATCATCTGCGAAAGGGACCCCTCCTAATTGCCCCGCCGCGCGGCAATGTTCAATCCTCGAAACACGCGGCGCGTCCATCTGCGCGAATGGTGGCCACACCGTCACGGATCGCGGCAGCCCTTTGCCGCACAAAAGGCGACGGGTTCGAAGCCGACCGCGACTTGGGCGCGGGCAGTACCGCTGCCAGCCGCGCCGCCTGCACATCGCTCAACGCCTCCGGCCCGACGCCAAAGTAATGGCGCGCCGCCGCCTCCACACCGAAAACACCCTCGTCGAACTCCGCCACGTTCAGATACACCTCGATGATCCGCCGCTTGGACCAAATCGCCTCGACCGCAGGTGTGATGGCCGCTTCCAACGCCTTGCGGATCCACGACCGCCCCTGCCAAAGATAGACATTCTTGACCACCTGCTGGCTGATCGTCGATCCGCCCCGGCCCGATCCATCCTCCAGCGCGGCGCGAATGGCGGCCACATCAAACCCCCAATGCAGGCAGAAATTCGCATCTTCGGCCGCGACGACGGATTGCGCCATCACCGGTGCAATCGCGTCTAACGGCACCCATTCGTGATCCACCTGCCCCAGGCGGCGCCCTTCAGACCAGATCGTGTGCGTTGTGGGCGGGTTGATCACAGAAAACAGCAGGACCAAAGCCAAAACCAGCAGGATAAACACAGTGGTCGCGCGCAGCAGGATAAACCCCGCCCAGCGCCAAAGCCCGCGCCTGCCACGCTCGGGCCGCGCGGGTTTTTTTCGCGCCGGTTTCCGCTTTGTCGCGGTTTTCGAAGGTTTTTTCTTGCCCGCAGGTTTTGCCATGCACCAGCTATAGGTTCCCCGGACACCTCTGAAAACCCGCAGCATGGATTGACATCACACAATTCGCGGCAAGTCACCGATGGTAAAATGCGTCCATCCACAAAAGGAGGCCGGAATGCAAACGAACGAAGTTCCGCATTATGACAACAGCGACAATCCCACAGGATGCTGTGCCCGTTTTAACCCCGAAGGTTGGGACGGGGCCGAGTTGCATTTTCAGGACAAGCGCGTCCTGCGTGCGACCACCCGCAGCGCCATGC
The DNA here is from genome assembly GCF_001262635.1 of Aestuariivita boseongensis. Classification (GTDB taxonomy): domain Bacteria; phylum Pseudomonadota; class Alphaproteobacteria; order Rhodobacterales; family Rhodobacteraceae; genus Aestuariivita; species Aestuariivita boseongensis. The sequence continues at coordinate 10,526 of NZ_JXYH01000017.1, read as the reverse complement.
ATGTCCCTCTGAATATGGGTAAGGTCTTTAACCGGGTGCACCAACATATCGAAGGTTCCGGCGGATATGACATGGACGACATTCTTGTTCTGAGCCGCGATCTAAGCGCATGGAAGGCCGAACACCTCTTTGCCGTCCCGCGCGACATTCCCGATGAAGAGATGACGACGATATCGGGCGATTTCATAACCAAGGTGTTCGAGGGCCCCTATAAGGAAGCGCCAGCCTGGGAGGAAAAGATGAAAGAGCTTGTTCGCGCCCGGGGACAGGAACCAACAGACATCTACTTCTTTTACACAACCTGTCCGAAATGCGCGAAAACCTATGGCAAGAACTATGTCGTCGGTTTTGCCAGAATCGTGGAGGCATAAATGAACGCCAATCAGAAGAAACAGATCACCCAAATCATAACCGAAACCGATGATATGACCATCGCGACCGTCCGGCCCGATGGTTTCCCGCAAGCGACGACGGTCAGCTATGTCAGTGACGGAATGACCATTTATTTCGGCACGTCCGACGACTCGCAGAAGGCCAAAAATATCGCCGCCAACAACAAGATTTCACTAACGATCAATCGCCCCTATGACAGCTGGGATTCGATTTGTGGCATTTCGATGGGCGGGTTTGCACATCGTGTGAGCGATCCCGACGAATTAACACGTGTCGGTCAGCTGATGCTCGAAAAGTTTCCCCAGATCGCCGAGCTGGAAGGATTGATGCCGGGCGAAGCGGCTCTTTTTCGTATCGAACCGGTGGCGATATCGCTGCTCGACTATACCAAGGGCTTTGGTCATACCGAAAACGTAACGCCCTGACGAAAAATAAAAATCCGGCCCTGGGGTCTCACCAAGGCCGGATTTTTTTGCGTTAGCTATGCATCATTCTGCTGGCACGGCCTTTTCTTCGATGCCAAGGGGCGCAGGCAGGTGCACCAGCATCTCTTTCGGGCAGACCTGCAGGAAGTTTGCTTTCTCGATATCCCAATGCTGCAAGATATCGGCGGCCTTCCGGCTTAGCGTCTCTTGCGCATGGCGTTCGATCAGGCCTTTCAGCTGGTTTTCCCAGTGATCCACCGTGACCGGGCAGGTCACCAGCGTTTCCATGTTCATCAGCATCTCGGCCTTGCCGTCCGGATCGTATAGATACGCCATCCCCCCTGTCATCCCGGCACCAAAGTTGGCCCCGATATCGCCAAGGATCACGGCAACGCCGCCAGTCATGTATTCACAGCCGTTCGATCCGCAGCCTTCGACCACCACCTTCGCGCCTGAATTCCGCACGGCAAACCGTTCGCCGGCCCGGCCTGCCGCAAACAGATAGCCGTCCGTCGCGCCATAAAGCACGGTGTTGCCGATGATCGTGTTGTCATCTGCCTTCAGCGGGGATGCCATCGGCGGACGCACCGTGATGATGCCCCCCGACAGGCCCTTGCCGACATAGTCGTTGGCATCGCCGGAAACTTCCAGCTTCAGACCCGGCGCCGCGAAAGCACCCAAAGACTGGCCGGCCGATCCCTGCAGCTTCACCGTCAGGTGATCGGGCTGCAGCGCGTTGCGCATCCCGAAATTCTGCACGATGTGGCTGGATGTGCGCGTGCCCACAGTCCGGTGCGTATTCTGCACCGCATAAGACAGCTGCATCTTCTCACCATCCTCAAGGAAGCGATGCGCGTCGCGCACGATCTCGGCGTCCAGAGTGTGGGGCACCTTGTTGCGCTTCTTGCCACGGTCATAGACGATGTCTTTGGCCCCATCGACCGTGATCAGCATCGGGTTCAGGTCCAGATCGTCCAGATGCGCGGACCCGCGCGACACCTGCGCCAACAGATCCGCCCGTCCGATCACGTCATCCAGCGACCGCGCCCCGATGGAGGCGAGGATTTCCCGCACTTCCTGCGCATAGAAGGTGATCAGGTTTACCACCTTGTCTGCCGTACCGGTGAACTTGGCGCGCAGGCTTTCGTCCTGGGTACACACGCCCACAGGGCAGGTGTTCGACTGGCACTGACGCACCATGATGCAACCCATTGCGATCAGCGCGGCGGTTCCGATGCCATATTCCTCGGCCCCCATCATTGCGGCCATGACGATGTCGCGGCCGGTGCGCAGGCCGCCATCGGTCCGCAGGGTCACGCGGTCACGCAGGTTGTTCATCGCCAGAACCTGATGCGCCTCGGTCAGGCCCATCTCCCATGGGAGGCCCGCATATTTGATCGACGTCGCAGGCGAGGCACCCGTGCCCCCGTTATGGCCGGAAATCAGGATAATATCCGCCTTGGCCTTGGCCACGCCGGCCGCAATCGTGCCAACACCGCTTGAGGCCACCAGCTTCACCGTCACCTTACAGCGCGGGTTGATCTGTTTCAGGTCATAGATCAGCTGTGCCAGATCCTCGATCGAATAGATATCGTGGTGCGGCGGCGGGCTGATCAGCGTCACCCCCTTGGTCGAGTGACGCAGCCGCGCGATCAGGTCGGTGACCTTCATGCCGGGCAACTGACCGCCCTCACCGGGCTTGGCGCCCTGGGCGACCTTGATCTCAAGCTCTTCACAATGGTTCAGGTATTCGGCGGTCACACCGAACCGGCCCGACGCCACCTGCTTGATCTTCGCCGACGGGTTGTCGCCATTGGGCTCGGGCACGAAATGCGCCGGATCTTCCCCGCCTTCGCCGGAATCCGATTTCGCGCCAATCCGGTTCATCGCCACGTTGAGCGTCTTGTGCGCCTCGGGGCTCAGCGCGCCCAGCGACATGCCCGGCGTGACAAACCGTTTGCGGATTGCGGTGATGCTTTCCACCTCTTCCAAAGGCACGGGCTTGCCCAGCGGCTTGATATCCAAAAGGTCACGCAGATGGATCGGCGGGTTCGATCGCATCTTGGCCGAATACTGCTTCCACAGCTCGTACGAGGCCTTGTTGCACGCCATCTGCATCATATGCATCGACGTGGCTTCCCAGGCATGCGTTTCACCCGATTTCCGCGCTTTGTAGAAACCGCCGATGGGCAGCACGTCCAGTCCGCTGGTCCAGCCCTTGGCGTGGATTTCCTCGGCCTTGCGCTGGATGCCCATGATCCCGATGCCGGAAATCCGGCTGGTCATGCCGGGGAAATACTCTGCCACCATCGCGCGGCTCAGACCCACGGCCTCGAAATTCAGGCCTCCGCGATAGGACGAGACAACCGAAATCCCCATCTTCGCCATGATCTTCAAAAGACCCTGGTCAATCGCCTCGCGATAGCGCGCGACCGCCTCGGTCAGGGACATGTCTAGCAGGCCCCGTTCGATCCGATCCGCCAGCGAATCCTCGGCCAGATAAGCGTTCACCACGGTCGCACCACAGCCGATCAGAACGGCAAAGTAATGCGGATCGATACATTCCGCCGACCGCACGTTCAGCGAACAGAAGGTCCGCAGACCCTTGCGCGTCAGATGGCTGTGCACCGCCGATGTCGCCAGGATCATCGGCATCGCCACCTTGTCGGGCCCCGAATGCTGATCGGTCAGCAGGATATGCCCGGCACCCGACCGCACTGCGTCTTCAGCTTCCGACCGGATGCGCTGCAGCTCATCACGCAGCGCGCCTTCGCCCGGCTTGAAGGTACAGTCGATTTCCACCAGCGGTGCGTTGAACGCCTCGACCAGCTTGTCCCACTGCGCGTTGCCCACAAAGGGGCTGTCAACCACGATGATCTCGGTCTGCGAGCTGTCCTCGTCCAGCACGTTCTTCAGGTTGCCGAACCGTGTTTTCAGACTCATCACGCGGTATTCGCGCAAACTGTCGATCGGCGGGTTCGTCACCTGGCTGAAGTTCTGCCGGAAGAAATGGCTCAGCGGGCGATACATCTTCGACAGCACCGCCGACGGCGTGTCATCGCCCATCGAGGCCAACGTTTCCTTCGCATCCTCTGCCATCGGCGCCAGGATCTGCTCAAGCTCTTCGATGGTGTATCCGGCTGCGATCTGCCGCTTGCGCAGTTCCGCGCCCGAGAAGATCGGCTTTTCATCGACGCTGGACAGTTCTTCGTCCATCTCGTTGATCTTCTCGACCCACTCGCCAAAGGGCTGCGCGGCGGCCAGCTTGTCCTTGATCTCCACATCGTGGAACAGGTTCCCTTGCTCCATGTCCACGGCAATCATCTGCCCCGGACCCAGCGCGCCTTTTTCCCGCACCACGGCCTCGTTCACGGGCACCATCCCGGCCTCGGACCCGGCGATCAGCAGCCCGTCACCGGTCACGACATAGCGCATGGGCCGCAACCCGTTCCGGTCCAGACCAGCACAGACCCACCGCCCATCGGTCATCGCCAATGCGGCGGGGCCGTCCCACGGCTCCATCACCGAGTTGCAATAGGAATACATGTCCCGCCAGGCCTGCGGCAGTTCCACCGCCTGTTTCGACCACGATTCCGGCACCAGCATCGTCTTGGCCATGGGCGCATTCCGGCCCGCGCGCACCAGCACCTCGAACACCGCATCCAGAGCCGCCGAATCCGACGCACCGCCGGGGATGATCGGCTTGATGTCGTCCGCCATGTCGCCAAAGGTGCCCGATGCCATGCGGATCTCATGGCTTTTCATCCAGTTGACGTTGCCCTTCAGCGTGTTGATCTCACCGTTATGCGCAAGCATCCGGAAGGGCTGCGCCAGCCACCATTGCGGGAAGGTGTTGGTCGAATAGCGCTGGTGATAGATCGCAAAGGCGCTCTCGAACCGCTCGTCCATCAGGTCGGGGTAAAATTCGCCCACCTGTTCGGCCAGCATCATGCCTTTATAGATGATCGACCGGCACGACAGCGACGCGATGTAAAGGCCCGCAACACCCGCTGCAGCCGCAGCCTTTTCGATGCGGCGACGGATCACGTAAAGCTCGCGCTCGAACTCCTCCTCGCCGATGTCTTTCGAGTTTGAAATCAGGATCTGTTCGATCTCGGGACGGGTCGCGTTGGCCTTGTCGCCCAGCACGTCGACATTCACCGGCACATGCCGCCAGCCATAGATGTAATGACCCATGCGCAGCACTTCGGTTTCCACGATGGTCCGGCAGGTTTCCTGCGCCCCGAAATTCGTGCGCGGCAGAAACACCTGACCCACGGCGATCAGACGATCCTTCTTGGGCTTGTGGCCCGTGCGTTCGATCTGGTCATAGAAGAAATTGACCGGGATCTGCACGTGAATGCCCGCGCCGTCACCGGTCTTGCCGTCGGCATCCACCGCACCCCGGTGCCAGACCGCCTTCAGCGCCTGAATGCCGTTTTCTACCACCTTGCGGCTTTTCTTTCCGTCGATGGACACAACAAGGCCCACACCGCAGGAAGAATGCTCTTCCGCCTCGGAATACATCCCGTTTTCAGCCATCCATTTGCGCTTGGCTTCCTCGGCAGCGGCCCAGCTTGCGTCAAACTTCGTCATTGGCTTTCTCCTTCATCCGAGGGGGCAAACAGCGCGATTGTCTCGTCCGCTGTCAGGCGTGTGTGATCGCCGGTCAGGGCATAGCCCTGCGGTTTCCGGTCGATGAAAAATTCCATACTCAGTGTCTGACCTGCTGCATCGGGAAAAAGGCCAGCCGCCAGATTGATCTCGTTGGCTTCGGGAATCTCGTACCAAAGGGTGCTGCCACATGTTTCGCAGAAGCACCGCGCCGCCCATTCCGAGGATACGAATCTCTTTACCGGGCCGGTCGCCTGAACCGATCCCTGTTCAGCCTGAATGGACATAAACATTGACCCTGTATGCCGGCGACACATGTCGCAATGACAGGCCCGCAGATGGGGCAGGCCCAGCCGGGCCGAAACCTGAACCGCGCCGCACAGGCACTGGCCAGTGATCTGATTGCCGTCCGCTTGGGTCACTTCGTTAATCGTCCGTTGTTCGTTTAGGGCAGCCTGGCTGACTTATGCGTCTGCCGGGTCACCCGGTCCGTATGTGTTCTAGGTGCGCGCGCTGTGCACAGGTTGTGCACATATGTCGTACACCTGTTTTTCGCTCACTCCGCCGCGATGGCTGTGGTCACACCCAGGTCCGTCAGGATCGCGTCGGCACAGTCACGCCCGTCGCGAATGGCCCACACAACCAGCGACGCACCGCGCACGATATCACCCACGGCATACACGCCGGGCAGCGCGGTCTTGCCGGTGGTGAATTCGGCCTTGATGGTGCCCCAGCGGGTCACGGTCAGCTCAGGCTCGCCAAACATCTGCGGCAGGTCTTCGGGTTCGAAGCCCAGCGCCTTGATCACCAGATCGGCTTCTTCCACGTATTCCGATCCTTCGATCAGCTCAGGCGCCTGACGGCCCGTGGCATCCGGCGCGCCCAGGCGCATTTTCTGTACCTTCACACCGGTCACTTTGGCAGCACCCTCGGCAGCATCGCTCAGCTCGGTCACAAAGCCACTCGGCGCGCTCAGCCATTCAAAGATCACGCCCTCTTCCTCGGCATTGGCGACCTCGCGCTGCGACCCCGGCATATTCGCCCGGTCGCGACGATAGAGGCACTTCACGCTTTCCGCGCCCTGACGGATCGCCGTGCGCACACAGTCCATCGCGGTATCCCCACCACCGATGACAACCACGCGCTTACCTTCAGCGTTCAGGCGGCCGCCGTCGAATTCCGGCACCGCGTCGCCAAAGCTTTTGCGGTTGCTGGCGGTCAGGTATTCGATCGCCTTTTCCACGCCATCGGCATCTGCGCCATGCAGGTCCAGATCCCGTGATTTATAGACCCCGGTGGCGATGATCACCGCATCATGCTCGGCCCGGATCGTGGCGAACACGTCGGCGTCCACGTCGCAGTTCAACTCAAACACGACGCCGCCCTGCTCCAACTGCTCCATCCGGCGCATGACAACGTCTTTTTCCAGTTTGAAACCGGGAATGCCATAGGTCATCAACCCGCCGCCCCGGTCATAGCGGTCATAGACGGTGACCTGCACGCCGGCCCGGCGCAGCACATCGGCGGCCGCGAGACCGCCAGGGCCCGCACCAATAATGCCGACGCTTTCGGTCCGTTCCCGGGCGGGTGCCGCAGGCAGCACCCAGCCTTCTTCCCAGGCGGTGTCGGTGATGTATTTTTCCACCGACCCGATGGTGACGGTGCCGTGGCCGGATTGTTCGATCACGCAATTGCCTTCGCACAGACGATCCTGCGGGCAGATGCGGCCACAGATCTCGGGGAAGGTGTTGGTGGCCTGGCTGATTTCATAGGCCTCCTTCAGACGGCCTTCGGCGGTCAGGCGCAGCCAGTCGGGAATGTTGTTATGCAGCGGGCAATGCGACTGGCAATAGGGCACGCCGCATTGGCTGCAGCGCGCGGCCTGTTCCTTGGCCTTGGCGTCTGCGTACTCTGCATAAATCTCGTGGAAATCCTCTTTGCGCGAAGACGCGTCCCGCTTCTCAGGCATATCCCGCTCAACCGTCACGAATTTCAGCATAGGTTGCTTGGCCACGAGCCCACTCCCAATCCAAAGAAAATCCACGCCCAACGCGCGTCGCCGCTGTTTAGAGGAAGTCTGCGCAATATAAAAGTCAATTGTACTGACCTAAATTACGATTTTCGGCCAAATCCAGCTACTGCTTATGCTGCAATGCAGTAAATTTAGGTATCACTCCGGACCTAAATACTGTCTTTCCTTTCGAAACCGGGCACTTATACCGGGAGCACCCTCTCACTGTTCCGGCGATTCGACACGTTCATGCCCCTGTTTCAGTTGATCCTTATCGCCGTCATACAGGGCGTGACCGAATTTCTGCCGGTCTCTTCCTCGGGTCACCTGATTCTTTTACCCAACCTTACCGGGCTTGAAGATCAGGGCGTCGTGATCGACGTCGCAGTGCATGTGGGCACGCTTTTGGCGGTGATCCTGTTCTTCTGGGCAGATGTCAAAGTGGCCCTTGCCGGCACCGCCCGCCTGCTGCGTGGCAAGGTCGACACCCCCGGCGCGTTCCTGGCCCTGTGCCTTGCGATTGCGACCGTGCCAGTGGTTCTTCTGGGCCTCTTGCTTCACCTGACCGGGCTGAACGATGCGCTGCGATCCACTGCCGTCATCGGGTGGACGATGCTGATTTTCGGCATCTACCTCTACTGGGCCGACCAGACCGGCAAACAGGAGCGCACCGCCAACCGCTGGAGCATCAAGCACGCCGCCATCATGGGCCTCTGGCAGGCCGTGGCGCTGATCCCCGGCACATCGCGGTCAGGCATTACGATCAGCGCGGCGCGGCAGCTGGGCTATGCCCGCCATGACTCGGCAAAACTGGCAATGCTGATGTCGATCCCGACAATCCTGGCATCGGGCGTAGTGCTGGGGGCGGATGTCGCGATCCATGCCGATATGGCCGCCGCGCGCGACGGGGCTATCGCCGCCGCGTTCGCCTTTGTCGCGGCCCTGCTTGCCTTGGGGATCATGATGCGCCTGCTGCGCACGGTCAGCTTCACGCCTTACGTGATCTACCGCGTGGTGCTGGGGCTGATCCTGCTGGTCGTCGCCTACAGCTGATCAGGCCCGCAGGTTCTTGGCGCTTTCCTTGATCGCGTCATACTGCCCCGAAGGACGGAACCGCCACAGATATTCCGGCAGAACCGCTTCCAGCGCCGTGGGATGAATACCCAGGTCGGCAAAGCCTCTGGCGCCCGGCGACACCACGTTGTCCTTGGCCAGGTTACGCACCTGATCCAGAGTGATCTGCGCAGGGATCAGACCCAGAGAGATCTTGTTCACCACGTCAAATACACCGCCCATGATGCGCGCGATCCAGAAGGGGATGTTCACCACCATCCGGCGGCGGCGAATAACCTGCAGCATCTCTTTCATCAATTCGCGGAAGGTGTTCACATCAGGCCCACCCAGTTCGTAAATCCCGGCCTCGGCCTGGCCCAGAACGCCCATGACGGCGGCCTGAGCCACGTCATCCACATAGACCGGCTGAAACTTCGTCTCTGCCCCGACAACCGGCAGGATCGGACCCAGCCGCGACATCGAAGCAAAACGGTTGAAGAACTGGTCCTCGGGCCCGAACACGATCGACGGGCGCAGGATCACGGCACCGGGCATATGCTCCAGAACCGCCTCTTCGCCTTCAGCCTTGGTACGCGAGTAGGCGCTTTGCGATCCCTTGTCCGCCCCGATGGCCGAAACATGAACCATCCGGGTGATTCCGTGCTGCGCGGCGATGCGGGCAATCCGGCCCGGCGCTTCGGCCTGAACCGCGTCAAAGGTGTTTTTGCCCTGCGGCGCCAGAATGCCCACGCAATTCACAACCGCATCCGCGCCCTGCATGACGGCAGCGACCGATGCATCATCCCGGATATTGCAGAAAACAGGCTCAACCTGACCAACGACGCCATAGGGTTTGACGAAAATCGCCTCGTTCGGGTTGCGAACGGCAACACGCACGCGCCAGCCTTCCTTGGCCATCCGCCGCGCAATGTAACGTCCGACAAATCCGGACCCGCCGTAAATCGTGACCAGTTTAGACATGACCAGACCCTCGTCGCCGTTCAGTTCCTGTCAGGTCTAGCGATGCAGCGCCCATGGAACAAGGCGCAAAAACGCCGCGCGCCGTGTTCTGTGCGTGCCTTTTCAAGCCATGTGAAAAAACGGCCAAGAATCCATTTGACACCCCCCGCCGCTGGGCTTAAACGCACGGCTCACGACACCTGCCCAGGTGGCGGAATTGGTAGACGCGCTAGCTTCAGGTGCTAGTGTCCGTATGGACGTGGAGGTTCGAGTCCTCTCCTGGGCACCAAGTCTCAATCAAGTTTTCGAACAAGATCAATGACTTACACGCTGTCCTGTTGCTGTAGAGGTGACACAAAGGGTAGCACACATGTCCATTGTGGTCCTCGAACTTGGAGCCTTCACGCTCTTGGCTAAGTACCTCCACCAGAAAAAACCTGGCGGTGTGTATTACTTCCGCCGTCGTATCCCTGACGATGTGCGCAGGTTGTATCCTGACAAGAAGACCGGGATGCTGATGTTCTCGCTGAAGACGAAGGACAAGAACGAAGCCGTACGCCAAGCCAATCGCCATGCCATCCAACAGGACGCGCTGTGGAAGGCGAGCCGAGCAGGAAGTCTTGAGTACAGTCCTGAGCAACTCAAGGCTGCAGAGGAATTGCTCCGCGCTAACCATCTGAAACCGGGTGACGGCAATCGCAAAGGCTTGGAAATCGCTTTGGAATTCTTCGCAGATCACCTGCATGAAACAGCGGTGATGTATGGTGCGCCTTCTGATGAATTCGAGGCGCGACAAGACCGGACACCTTGGGAAGACTACCTACCACCTGTTCATCGTGCCGCTGGAGACTTGCTGTACGGCACCAAACGGCCTGTGTTTCTGTCGGAGGCCCTTTCAGATTTTCAAAGCCGACGTCAGGAGGACCCGGCGACAACAGCTGGTAAATATCGCATTCGAGTCGTGAACCAGTTCATTGAGTGGTTTGGAGACCGGCCAATAGATCAGTACAGCCGCCAGGATGCGAATGAGTTCATCAATCGATTGCATGGCTGAGCCTCCCCAACTGAAC
>NZ_JXYH01000016.1 GCF_001262635.1 Aestuariivita boseongensis | reverse complement strand
GCGGCCGCCAGCCCCGCCAGCAGATCGGTGACCTGATCAATCGCGTCGCGTACGCGGATGGCGGTGATGTTGGGGAACTGGCCGGCGAGGTCGCGGAGGATCTGCGCCTCGGCCGCGTCTTCGGCATAGACGGTCGAGATGAAACTGTGCGGCGCGCCCGCCAGGGCCGAGGGGTTCATCGACATGATGAATCCGATCCCGGCGTTTGAAAAATCGACCTCGCGCAGGGATGTGATTTCGGCGGTGATATCGCGGCCCAGAATGTTCACGGTCAGCATGTCGCCGATGCCAATGCCCATTTCCTCGGCCTCTTCCGCGGCGAAGCTGATCTGTGGCGGGCCCTGATAATCGCGGGGCCACCATTCCCCTGCGGTGATCGAGGTGTTGTCGGGCAGGTCCTCGGAATAGGTTACGCCGCGGTCGCCTTCCAGCACCCAATGGCCGCCCGCGACCTCGCGCGCGGGGCGGTCGTTGATGCGGGTGATGATGCCGCGCAGCATGGGCGCGCTGTCAACGCGGGACACGGCCGGGTCGTTTTCCAGCCGTTCGGTAAAGCCCGGCATCTGGTCGCGCTGGATATCGACGAAGAAATAGGACGGCGCCACTTCGGGCAGATCGCCCGAGATGGCGTTGCGCAGGTTGCCGTCGATCTGACCCACGGCGGCCAGCACCGACAGGCCCAGCCCCAGCGACAGCACGACGGACGCCGCGCCCTCGCGCGGTCCGCTGATCGCGCCAAGCGCCCAGCGCAGGGCCGGGCGGCCCCGCGCGGCGCGGCCCAGACGGCGGGCGAGGAAGCGGATGGCGATGGCCGAAAGCGCCAGCAGCATCAGCGAACCGGCAATGCCCCCCGCCGTCCAGAGGGTGAGCGTCATCGCCTGACTGAACCAGCCCGCCAGCCCGATCAGCGCACCCAGACCAAGGGCCGTGGCCAGCAGGTACCGGAAAGGCGGCAAGAGTTTCGCGGTGGAGAGCGCGTCGCGGAAAAGAGTGGCGGCGCGCACCTCTTCCGTCCGGGCCAGGGGCCAGAGGGTGAAGATCAGCGCGGTCAGCAGGCCATAGATCGCGGCCTCCATCAGCGGGGCGGGATAGATGGCGAAGGCGGCGGGGATGGGCAGGCGGGCTTCGATCACCGGGGACAGTAGCAGCGGAATGATCGCGCCAAGGATCAGGCCGATAGCGATGCCCGCCAGCGACAGAAGGCCGATCTGCAGGAAATAGGTCTGGAAGATCGTCGCGCGATCCGCCCCCAGCGTGCGCAGCGTGGCAATCACGGACGTCTTGCGCGCCAGATAGGCCCGCACAGCGGCCGAAACGCCCACACCCCCCACGGCAAGCCCCGACAGGCCCACCAGCACCAGAAACGCGCCCAGCCGATCCACGAATTCGGCAATGCCCGGCGCGCCGTTGCGCGCATCGGACCAGCGCAGCCCGCTGTCTTCGAACTGGTTGCGCGCCTCACTGGCGATGGCGGCAAGGTCGGTGTCGTCGGGCAGATCGAGGCGGTATTGCGTGGAAAAGAGCGTGCCGGGCTCCAAAAGGCCGGAGGAGGCCAGCGCCTCGGTGCGAACGATGGTGCGGGGGCCAAGGCCGAAGCCGCCAGCGGATGTATCGGGCTCCCGCGTGATTTCGGCCATCAGGATGAAATCCTGCGTGCCAAGCTGGAAGGTCTGGCCGATCTCCATCCCCAGCCGGTCGATCAGCACGCGTTCCATGACAGCGCCGGGCAGGCCGTTCTGCCCTTCCATGGCGGTGTCGAAGGGCATCTCCGGCTCAAGCCCGACAGCGCCGATCAGCGGATAGGCGTCATCGACCGATTTCACCTGTGTCAGTCCGCGTTCGGGGCCGTCCGGTCCGTCGACCACGGCCATGGAGCGGAAATCGGTAACTTCGGACACGGAGGAGGCGTTGGCCTCCATCCAGGCACGCTCGGCGTCAGAGGCGAAGCGATAGGTAAACTCCATCTGCGCGTCGCCGCCCAGAAGGGCTGCGCCTTCGCGGGCAAGCCCCGCCTCGATCGAGGCGCGGACGGTGCCCACGGCGGCGATGGCGGCCACGCCAAGGGCCAGACAGGCCAGGAAAATACGGAAACCCGACAGCCCGCCACGCAGCTCGCGACGGGCAAAGCGCGCGGCGATCTTCAGGCTCATTCAGCGGCCTCTTGCTGGGCGGCCTGATCGATGCGCCCGTCACGCAGGCGGATCACGCGGTCGCAGCGCTGGGCCAGCTCGCGGGAATGGGTGACCAGTACCAGCGTCGCCCCGTGCCGGTCGCGCAGGCCGAACAGCAGGTCCATGATCGCCTGGCCGTTGGTGGCGTCGAGATTGCCGGTAGGTTCATCCGCCAGCAGGATATCGGGGCGCGGCGCCGATGCGCGGGCCAGCGCCACGCGCTGCTGTTCGCCGCCGGACATCTGGGTGGGGTAATGGCCCGCGCGGTGGGCCAGGCCCACGGCCTCCAGCTCGGCCTCGGCCCGGTCGAAGGCGTCTTTGTGGCCTGCGAGTTCGAGGGGCGTTGCCACGTTTTCCAGCGCGGTCATGGTGGGGATCAGGTGGAAGGACTGGAACACCACGCCCATGTGATCGCGGCGGAACCGCGCGAGCGCGTCTTCGTCCATCGCGGTCAGGTCGCGGCCCAGGGCGGTGATGGTACCGCCTGTCGCACGCTCCAACCCGCCCATCAGCATCAGAAGCGACGACTTGCCCGACCCCGACGGCCCGATCAGCCCCAGCGTGTCGCCTTGCGCCACGTCCAGCGTGATTGCATGCAGGATGTCGACACGCCCGGCATTGCCATCCAGCGACAAAGACGCATCTTTAAGCGAGAGTACAGGTTCAGCCATGAAACCCCTGTCGGTTGAACAATACCTTTGGATATGGAGCGGGTGAGCACATGCGCAAGGCATGGATTTTGATTGTTTTCCTGATGTCCGCCATGGCCGCGCGGGCCGAGACGGTGACGATTGCGGCGCTGGGCGACAGCCTGACCCAGGGCTATGGTCTGGTTGAGGAGGACGGGTTCGTTCCCCAGTTGCAACGCTGGCTGGCGGGGCAGGGCGCGGATGTGCGGCTGATCAATGCGGGCGTGTCGGGGGATACGACTGCGGGGGGGGCTGCGCGGGTTGCCTGGACGCTGACGCCCGACGTCGATGCGATGATCGTGGCGCTGGGGGGCAATGACCTGCTGCGCGGCATCGACCCGGTGGTGAGCCGCGCCAATATCGAGGCGATCCTGCGGGAGGCGCAGGCGCGGGATGTCGATGTTCTGCTGGTGGGGATGGAAGCGCCGGGCAATTACGGGGCCGATTTCAAGGCCCAGTTCGATGCGATCTATCCCGACCTGTCGGCAACTTATGACACGCTGTACCTGGAGAGTTTCTTTGCCGGTTTCGGTGAGGCCGCCGAAGATCCCGCCCGGCTGCGCGATGTAATGCAGGGCGACGGGATCCATCCCAATGCCAAGGGTGTGGCGCAGATCGTCGAAGGGATCGGGCCGAAAGTGCTGGATCTGATCGCGCGGGCCGGGGCGGGATAAGGGGCGTTTTCGACTCGGATCGGGGCGTGATCACCAAAAGTTGAACGGGTCTGCTGCGCGGTTTTGCGCGTCAGCGTCGTGTGAGGCGGCGAATTCGCGCCCTTCAAGTGGACATTTCCCCGACGCAACCCATCTTCCCCTCCACAGGAAAAGAAGGTTCATCACACGATGTCGCGCATGGAAAATCTGGACACCGAAATCGAGCTGCAGAAGGCCCAGCTGCGGGCGCAGAAATCGGCCGAAGGCGGAATGACTGAGGACGATCTTTACATGAAGGGCGCGAAGCTGGCGCAGATGTTCTGCATCGCCTTTGCTTTCGCGCTTCCCAGTCTGCTTTTGTGGCGCGTGGTGTTTTAAAGCACCGTCACTTTGGTTCCCACAGGCACCCGGTCATAGAGATCGGTCACATGCTCGTTCAGCATGCGGATACAGCCGTTTGAAACCGAACTTCCGATGGTCTGCGGCGCATTGGTGCCGTGGATGCGGAAATAGGTGTCGATACCGTTCTGAAAGAGATAAAGCGCCCGTGCGCCCAAAGGGTTATTCGGCCCGCCCGGCATGATGTAGTCATTGTCGATGAACTGGGTATAGCGGTGGGGTTCACGTTCGATCATCTCGTTCGTGGGGCGCCAGGTGGGCCATTCTTTCTTGCGGTCGATCGTGGCGGAGCCGGTGAATTCCAGCCCCGCGCGGCCCACACCCACGCCATAGCGGATCGCCTTGCGCGGTTCGGTCACCCAATAGAGGTAATAAGAGCGCGGCAGCACCAGAATCTCGCCCGGGAGGAAATCTTTCTTGATGCGCACTTCCTGCGGCGTGGGATCGAAGACGTATTCTTCGGCTTCAACAAGGTTGGGCAGGGTCAGCGCAGCGGTGGATGCGGCGGTGGTTATCAGAAAATGGCGACGGGTCAGCATGGCAGGCCTTTAATCAAACACGAATTACAGATGCAGATATTTTTCTCTTGGAAGAGTAAAAAATCAATGGCCGCCGCGCCTTGGCCACAACGCTGTTGCAAATAGGGCAGAGGCAAGCGCGCAGGTGGCGATCCAGCCGAAATACCACATCTGCCCGGCCAGCGCGTCTTCCGCATATGAGGCCGCGAACCGCGCCTTGCCAAGTGTCGCTGCGGCGAATGCCGCGCCCGTCCCCAAAAGCACCATCGCGATGCGCCAAGAGGCAGGCCATCGGCTGAGAAGCGCGGCCAGGATCAGGCCAAGTGGCAGGCCGATCAGGATCACGGTCTGCGCCCACCAGGGATGAGCGCCCAGGTTTTGGGTCAGGTTCAGGGCAAGGGCCAGCAGGGCCAGGGCGGCGGGGGCGATCAGCGCGGGCAGATATCTCATGCCCGCAAGCTGGGCCGTGGGGTGAGGATTTGCGAGACCTGTCGCGGCAATGTGAGGGGTTGAAACATGATCGCGCAAAAAAAACGGCCCCTGATACAGGGGCCGTTCCGTTCAAGCGATGACGTGGCGCTTAGGCCAGTTCCAGGTTCACCGCGCTTTGGCGACCGTCGCGGCCTTCCTGCAGCTCAAAGGTGACTTTCTGGTCATCGGCGAGGCCGGTCAGACCCGAGCGTTCAACGGCAGAGATATGGACAAAAACGTCCTTGCCGCCCCCGTCAGGTGCAATGAAGCCGTAGCCTTTGGTGGTGTTGAACCATTTCACGGTGCCAGTGGCCATTTCCGTGTTCTCCTTACTGTGTCCCGTTCGCGGAAGTGCAACGGTGTGGCGGTGGTTGTCTAAAATCGAAGACTGACCGCCGTGTAGGAGACAGGTCGAAGTAGATAACGTAGCACGCTCAGATATGGGGCCGGGATGTAACAATTTCAAGTCAGGCATCCGCGATGCGCGAAGGATTGCCGAGTCTGAATTGCAAAACGGGCGGCCGCAGGATTGCCTGCAACCGCCCGTTAAGAAAGCGAAACTTATGCCAGCGCGAGATTGGTCGCGCTTTCGCGGCCGTCGCGGCCGGCTTCGACGTCAAAGGTCACTTTCTGGTCGTCGGCCAGACCGGTCAGGCCTGCGCGTTCGACGGCGGAAATATGGACGAAAACGTCCTTGCCGCCTGTTTCAGGTGCGATGAAGCCGAAGCCTTTGGTGGTGTTGAACCATTTTACGGTGCCGTTGGCCATATCCGTAGTCTCCTAAATAAACGCTGCCCGCGGAAGTGCGGCAGCCCGGCTGTGGTCGGTCTGGATCGATAGACTGAAGCCGGTGGAAGGGAGACAGTGGGTCGAAAAAGAAAAACGTAAGCTGCGGGCGCGTATGACAGGCTTGGGGGGATCTGGCAAGGGAAACGATGTGTTAAGCAGATTTGGGTAAGGCTGCGGGATGTCGGTGTATCTTCGTCCCCGTGTGCCAGGTGCGCGTGTGTTTTTTCGGTCTGTCTGGCGGATCGGCGGTCGTCCCTTTTGTTGGAGCATCTCGAGCTGTTGCGCGATGCGGTGCGTCAAGCCCGCAATGATCGCTCGTTTGCAATCGAGGCATGGGTTGTCCTGCCCGATCACATGCATGCGGTATGGACATTGCCCGAAGGGGATCACGATTATTCGGTGCGATGGAGCGCGATCAAATCGCGCTTTACGGCGGCTGTGTGTAGGGCGGGCTTCAGCCCGCCATTCACCTTGCCGATTGTTCAATCTGGCCGGTATGCCGGGCTGAAGCCCGGCCTACGGCAAGAAAAACGCGAACGCGGCATCTGGCAACGCAGGTTTTGGGAACATCACTGCCGGAGTGAGCGCGATCTGCAAAAACACATGCGCTATTGCTGGCTGAATCCTGTCAAACACGGATTAGTGGATCGCCCCGTGGATTGGATACCATCTTCGATCCATCGGGATATTCGCTTGGGGCGTGTTGACCCCGAATGGTCTGGAATTGATCCCGAAGGATATTTCGGAGAGGTGGCGTAGGGCGGGCTTCAGCCCGCCTTTGTCGCGGTGTGCCGGGCTGAAGCCCGGCCTACCGGTCATGCCAGTTACCGCACAAACTTCTTGTGCTTGATCCGTTTTGGCTCCAGCGCGTCGGGGCCAAGGCGGCGTTTCTTGTCTTCCTCGTAATCCTCGAAATTGCCTTCGAACCATTCCACATGGGCGTCGCCTTCAAAGGCCAGGATATGGGTGCAGATCCGGTCGAGGAAGAAGCGGTCGTGTGAGATCACCACCGCGCAGCCCGCGAAATCGACGAGGGCGTCTTCCAGCGCGCGCAGGGTTTCGACGTCCAGATCGTTGGTGGGTTCGTCCAGAAGCAGCACATTGCCGCCTTCCTTCAGAAGCCGCGCCATATGCACCCGGTTGCGTTCGCCGCCCGACAAAAGAGAGACCTTCTTCTGCTGGTCCCCGCCCTTGAAGTTGAAGGCCGAGCAATAGGCGCGCGAGTTCATCTGCGCATCGCCCAGCTGGATGATCTCGGCCCCGCCGGTGATCGCCTCCCACACGGTGTCATTGGCTTTGAGATCGTCGCGGGACTGGTCGACATAAGACAGCTGGACCGTATCACCATATTCGATCGTGCCGGCATCGGGCTTTTCCTGACCGGTCAGCATCTTGAACAGCGTGGATTTGCCCGCGCCGTTGGGGCCGATCACGCCCACGATGCCGCCGGGCGGCAGCGAGAAGCTGAGATCCTCAATCAGAAGCTTGTCGCCCATGGCTTTCTTCAGGCCGTTCACCTCGATCACCTTGCTGCCCAGACGCGGGCCGTTCGGGATGACGATCTGCGCGCGGGTGATCTTTTCGCGTTCGGATTGCTGGGCCAGATCGTTATAGGCGTTGATCCGCGCCTTTTGCTTGGCCTGGCGCGCCTTGGCGCCCTGACGGATCCATTCAAGCTCGCGTTCCAGGGTTTTCTGGCGGGATTTGTCCTCGCGCGCTTCCTGTTCCAGCCGTTTGGCCTTCTGTTCCAGCCACGAGGAGTAATTCCCCTCGTAAGGAATGCCGCGTCCGCGATCCAGTTCCAGGATCCAGCCGGTGATATCATCCAGGAAATACCGGTCGTGGGTGACGATCAGGATGGTGCCTTTGTAATCAATCAGGTGCTGTTGCAGCCAGGCGATGGTTTCGGCATCCAGGTGGTTCGTGGGTTCGTCCAGAAGCAGCATGTCGGGTGCTTCCAGCAGCAGCTTGCACAGCGCCACGCGGCGCTTTTCACCGCCCGAAAGGGTCGACACATCGGCGTCATCGGGCGGGCACCGCAGGGCTTCCATCGCCACATCGATCTGGCTGTCGAGATCCCAGAGGTTCTGGCTGTCGATCTCGTCCTGCAGGGCGGCCATTTCATCGGCCGTCTCATCCGAGTAATTCATCGCCAGTTCGTTGAAGCGATCCAGCTTGGCCTTTTTCTCGGCCACGCCCAGCATCACGTTGTCACGGACGTTGAGGCTCTCGTCCAGTTGCGGCTCCTGCGGGAGGTAGCCCACTTTCGCCCCTTCGGCGGCCCAGGCCTCGCCCGAGAAATCCTTGTCCAAACCCGCCATGATCTTCATCAGCGTGGATTTGCCCGCGCCGTTCACGCCCACCACGCCGATTTTCACGCCGGGCAGAAAATTCAGGTTGATGTTTTCAAACGTCTTTTTGCCACCGGGATATGTCTTGGAGACGCCGGACATGTGATAGACGTATTGATAGGCGGCCATGGAATGCTCCGTTCACGGGAAATCTGGTTTCGGGCCTAGATAGCGATTGCATCAAGGCTCGGCAATGGAGGCTTTGGCCGAACCGGAGCCACGCAGCGCCTTCTGGACGAAGAACGCAGGATGTGGGACACGGGCAGCCATACCAGCGCTGCGAGGCAGGGATGACATCAGGTGAACCCACAGCACGGCCGGGTCAGGTGATCGGGCTATTGGGCGGGTCGTTCGACCCCGCCCATGACGGGCATGCGCACATCACCCGCGAGGCGCTGAAGCGGTTTGGGCTGGATCGGGTGTGGTGGCTGGTCAGTCCGGGCAATCCGCTGAAAACCCGCGGTCCGGCGCCGCTGGATGATCGTCTGACCCGCGCGCGGCAGGTGATGGACCACCCACGCGTGAAAGTCACCGACATCGAATCGCGCCTTGGCACCCGGTACACGGCCGAAACCCTGCAGGCTTTGGCCAAACGATATCCCGGTGTGCGTTTCGTTTGGTTGATGGGCGCGGACAATCTTGCGCAGCTGCACCTGTGGCAGGACTGGCGCAGCATCGTGGAACAGGTGCCCATGGGGGTGATTGCGCGACCCGGCGACCGTATCTCGGCTCGGATGAGCCGGGCGGCACGCATCTATCGCTTTGCGCGGCTTTCGGGGCGTGCTGCGCGGTTGCTGGGCCGGGCGCAGGCGCCGGTCTGGTCATTTGTGAATGTGCCTATGGTGCCTCATTCTTCGACAGCAATTCGTGCGCGGGGAGATTGGACAGGCTGATTGCGCACTCAGGTGTGACAAGGCCGTTCGGGACGGTTGTTTCCAGGCTGAACCTGCGGTTAACTCCTGTTCATGGGACGGAGCATTTCGCGCAGATCGGTACTGACAGGACTGGTGGCCTTTGCCGGTGCCGGACCGGCTTTTGCCAATGCGCCGACTGTGTCGCTGCGCCCGCAGGCGCGCGTTGCAGGCGCAGCCAAGCGCGCGCTGGGCGGACCCGAGAGCCTGGTCGCCAATGCGGGGCTGTCCGGCAAGATCAGTTTTGCTGTGGCGGATGTGCGCACGGGCGTTGTGCTGGAAGGGGTGAACGCCACCACAGGCCAGCCGCCCGCGAGCGTGACCAAGGCGTTGACCGCGCTTTACGCGCTGGAGGCGCTGGGCCCGGAGCATCGGTTTCAGACGCGGATCATGGCGGATGGGCCGATCACCAACGGCGTGCTGCGGGGCGATCTGTACCTGGCGGGCGGGGCCGATCCGACGCTGGATACCGACGGTCTGGCCACGCTGGCCGCGCGGCTGAAAGAGGCCGGCGTGCGCGAGGTGACAGGCAAGTTCCGCGTCTATGACGGGGCGCTGCCTTTCGTGCGCAGCATTGATCCGGGCCAGCCCGATCACGTGGGATACAGCCCCGCCGTGGCGGGGATCGCGCTGAATTACAACCGGGTCTATTTCGAGTGGAAACGGGGGTCGAACGGCTATGCGCTGAGCATGGATGCGCGGACCGAGCGTTATCGCCCCGAGGTGCAGACCGCGCGGATGCGGCTGGCCGATCGCAGTCTGCCTGTCTACAGCTATCGCGAGCGCAACGGCGTCGACGAATGGTCGGTCGCGCGAAGGGCCTTGGGCCGGGATGGCGGGCGATGGTTGCCGGTGCGGTCGCCTGCGCTTTATGCCGGTGACGTGTTTCGCACGCTGGCGCGGTCTCAGGGGATCGCGCTGAAACAGGCTGAGGTGTCAAAATCCCTGCCTGCGGGGGCGCAGTCGATCGGGCAGGTTTTCAGCCAGCCTTTGCGGATCATCCTGCGCGACATGCTGAAATGGTCGACGAACCTGACTGCGGAAATGGTGGGGCTGGCGGCAACGCGGGCGCGGGGCGGATCGCCCAATTCGCTGCGCGCCTCGGGCCGCGCGATGAGCGATTGGGCGCGGGCGCGCTTCGGGATGCAATCGGTCGATCTGGTGGATCATTCCGGGCTTGGGGATGCCTCGCGCATGACAGCGCAGGAATTGGTCCAGGTGCTGGTGCAGGTGCGCAAGCGCGATGTGCTGCGCCCCATTCTGAAACCGATTGCCCTGCGCGATGAAAAGGGCCGGGTGTTGCGGAACCATCCGGTGAAGGTGGATGCGAAAACGGGGACGCTGAATTTCGTGTCGGGCCTTGGCGGATACATCACCACCGCCAAGGGCAAGGAACTGGCCTTTGCCATATTCAGCGCCGATACGGATATCCGGGCGCGTATCAAAAAACAGGATCGCGAGGTGCCGCAGGGCGCGCGGACGTGGAATGGCAAGGCCAAGCGTTTGCAGCAGGCGCTGATCATGCGGTGGGACCAGCTGTATGGCGGCTGAGTTCAATTGAGCGCCTTCGGCGCAGTCTTTTTGTTTTGTTGGGTATTTAGGGCCAGAAAGAAGCAGGGGTACGCCCTGATCTTCTTCTCTTTCCAAATACCGGCGGGGGAGGCCCCTTGGGGCCGGGGGCAGCGCCCCCAACACCGCAACCTCTACGTCAGGTGCCGCGCGCGGGCACCGCGTTCGATGCCGGCCGCATGGAGGCGGTCGATATTCAGCTCGTAGCGGATTTCTTCGAGAAGCCGCAGTTCGGATTCCTGCAGCGTGCCGTCAGCGGCAGCCACATCGCAGGCCAAGGCATAGGCGGTCTCGAACAGCCGTTCGGGGAGGTTTTCGCGGACAAGGCCGAACAGCGCATCAAGCCCGTCTTCCTGTTCGAAGAGATCGAAAACGGTTTGGGCCAGCCAGCTGATCCGGTCATCATCATAATCGGCGAAGATGGGCAGCAGGTTCACGGCGGACTGGATCTTGACCAGCTCGGCGGTGCGGATGTCCTCGTCAGAGACGGAGACGGCGATCATCACCGCGACCAGGCAGTCCTGCGCGCTGAGCGAGAGGGAGGAGGTGTCGTTGGGCACGGGGGAGGCATCCTTTGGGTGCATAACTGCTGTTAGGGTGGAGAATATTGACGCCACCCGTGCCGCACAATAGGGAGTGGCGGATCGCCGCGCGCCGATTGCGTGGCGGAGTTATGGAGAGCCCTGATGTCTCAACTGCGTGAAGCTGCATTCGCCTCGAAAGCCTGGCCCTTTGAAGAGGCGCGGCGGGTGCTCAAACGCTATGAAAAGGCGCCGCCCGAGAAGGGCTATGTGCTCTTTGAGACGGGCTACGGGCCGTCGGGGCTGCCGCATATCGGCACTTTTGGCGAAGTGGCGCGCACGACGATGATCAAGCGGGCGTTCGAGCTGATCTCGGACATTCCCACGAAGCTGATCTGCTTTTCCGACGATCTGGACGGGATGCGGAAGGTGCCGGGCAATGTGCCCAACCCCGAGATGCTGAAAGAGCATTTGCAGAAACCCCTGACATCGGTGCCGGACCCGTTCGGGGAGTTTGACAGTTTCGGCGGGCATAACAACGCCATGTTGC
The DNA here is from genome assembly GCF_001262635.1 of Aestuariivita boseongensis. Taxonomy (GTDB): domain Bacteria; phylum Pseudomonadota; class Alphaproteobacteria; order Rhodobacterales; family Rhodobacteraceae; genus Aestuariivita; species Aestuariivita boseongensis. The sequence goes on along the minus strand of NZ_JXYH01000016.1, from coordinate 59,208 downwards.
GGCGGTTTCTGGATACGTTTGGGTTCGAGTATGAGTTTATCTCGGCCACGGAATTTTATCGCTCGGGCCAGTTTGACGAGATCCTGCTGCGCGCGGCGGAGCGCTATGACGATATCATGAAGATCATGCTGAAGTCGCTTCGCGAGGAGCGTCAGCAGACCTATTCGATCTTCCTGCCACTGCATCCTGAAACGGGGCGGGTTCTGTATGTTCCGATGAAGGATGTGAATGCCAAGGACGGCACGATCACCTTTGACGATGAGGACGGGCGCGAGTGGACGCTGCCTGTCACCGGCGGTAATGTGAAGCTGCAGTGGAAGCCTGATTTCGGCGCGCGCTGGGCGGCGTTGGGTGTGGATTTCGAGATGTATGGCAAGGACCATTCCACCAATACGCCGATCTATGACGGGATTTGCCGGGTGCTGGGGGTAAGGCCGCCGGAGCATTTCACTTATGAGCTGTTTCTGGACGAGAACGGACAGAAGATTTCCAAGTCGTCGGGCAACGGGGTGAGCATTGATGAATGGCTGACCTATGCCTCGACCGAGAGTTTGTCGTATTTCATGTATCAGAAGCCCAAGACGGCTAAGCGGTTGTTTTTTGACGTGATTCCGAAGGCGGTGGATGAGTATCACCAGCAGCTGCGCGCTTATCCGACGCAGGATGAGAAGGGGCAGTTGAACAACCCGGTGTGGCATATTCACGGGGGCGATGTGCCCGAAAGCCGGATGCTGGTGCCGTTTGCGATGCTGTTGAATTTGGCGAGCGTGGCGGGGGCCGAGGACAAGGCAACGCTGTGGGGGTTCATTCAGCGCTATGCGCCGGATGCGTCGCCGGAGAACAATCCGGATATGGATGAGGCCGCCGGGTTTGCGGTGCGGTATTACAATGATTTTGTAAAGCCGACAAAGACTTACCGGTTGCCGACGGATCAGGAGCGTGCGGCGCTGGAAGAGCTTCGTGCGCAGCTGGCAGATTATGACGGACCGGTGGACGACGAGGCATTGCAATCGGTGGTCTATGCCGTGGGGCGGGATCGGTTTGACCCGCTGCGGGGCTGGTTCACGGCGCTTTATGAGGTGCTGCTGGGGGCGTCCCAGGGGCCGCGCTTTGGCGGGTTCATCGCGCTTTATGGCGTGGAGGAGACCATTGCCCTGATCGACAGCGCGCTGGCGGGTGATCTGGTCGATTAACCGGTTTGTACCGCCTGCGCGGGGTGAATTGACCGTTTTGTACAACGCTCTACCGTTAGCATCTGGTTAACGGGAGGCTTTGATATGGTGCGCATCTTTCTGAGTTTGATTCTGGCCTGGGGGCTGTGGAGCGCGGCACCCGCAGCGCAGGCGCAGGGCGCGGATATCGAGGCCACGATCGGTGCACAGCTGGAGGCGTTCAAGGCGGACGACTTTGACCAGGCCTTCACCTATGCCAGCCCGACGATCCAGGGCCTGTTCCAGACGCCCGAGAATTTCGGGCGGATGGTGCGGGGCGGATACCCGATGGTGTGGCGGCCGGCCGACGTGCAGTATCTGGAGCTGCGGGAAACAGCCGGGTTCCTGTTTCAGAAGGTCATGATCACCGATGCGGATGGCGCGATCCACGTACTGGAATATCAAATGGTCGAGCTAGACGGCGCGTGGAAGATCAATGGTGTGCGTATTCTGGCGAACCCGCCTGCCACGGCGTGATGGCCTCTGAGTGAGGGCCCAAGATTTTTCGAAAAATCTTGGGCGCATTTGGCCAGCGTACGGTGGTCCAAGCCGAGGTTAATCCCTTGTTGATATCCCCTTTTCCCTGCCGGGCGCGAGGTCTGGCAGATCAGGTTTTGGGCTGGGTGCCTGCCTGCGCGCGCAGGCAGGGCGCGGAAAGGGATATTCATGAACAAGGTGATCACCGATGGCGTGCAACTGATGCCGCCTGCGTTTTCAAATGGGCTGGATCAATGGTCGAGCGGCGATGGCACGCCGGGGTCGGATACCTATGACGGCGATCCCAACGCCGCGTTCGTGCCGGCGGATGCGGATTTCGGCGGCGCGCTGGAGATCCTGAAGACAGATGCCACGCAGAAACTGCGTTACTTGGGCGAAACGCCTCTGTTGCCGGGCTGTTACCTGCGGATCAGGGCGCGGGTGAAGGCGATCAGTGGCGCGCTGCCCTCGGTCCGGATTGCGGGTTGGGCTGGCGGCGCGGGTGGCGTGAATGTGCCCGGTGTCGTGCAGGTGGGTCCGACGGTGCCTTTGACCAGCTATGGCGATGTGGTGGAGGTCAGCGCCATCGTCGGCGTGGGCAATCGCGCGGGCGTTGATATGGTCTGGGGGCGTGCGGCGCTTTACGGGCATTTCGGGCTGGATCTGACCGGGGCGAATGGCGGTGTTGTCCGCATCGACGATGTCGAGATCGAGGATATCACCAGCGCCTTCCTGCGCACGATGATGAACTGGGTCGATGTGCGCGATTACGGAGCAGTGGGCGATGGCGTCACCGATGACAGCGCGGCCTTCGAGGCGGCGGATGTCGATGCGGCCGGGCGGCGCGTCATGGTGTCGGCGGGCACCTATTATCTGGGCGGCGATGTGACCATCGACAGCCGGGTGGAATTCGAAGGCACAGTCACCATGCCCGTGGACCGGATGCTGGTGCTGACCAAGGAATTCGATCTGCCCACCTATATCGACGCCTTTGGCGATGAGGAGCTGGCCTTCAAGAAGGCGTTTCAGGCTTTGCTGAACAATGCAGATCACGATTCGCTGGATATGGGCGGGCGGAATGTAAGGGTGACCGCGTCCATCGACATGCAGGCCGCGGTGCCTAATCGCGACAGCTTTGCCACGCGGCGTGTGATCCGCAATGGCCAGTTGGAGGCGGTGGGCGATGCGGCCTGGGATACCACCGTGGTGACATCGCTGGCGACTTATGATCCGGCGGCGGCGCGCACGCTGAGCGCGGTGCAGAACGTGGCCAATATCGAGATCGGGTCGTTGGTTGAGGGCAATGGCGTGGGGCGCGAGGTTTACGTGACCTCGACAAACGTGGCCCAACAGACGGTGACGTTGAACGCGCCCCTGTTCGATGCGGCGGGCACGCAGAGTTTCACCTTCCGGCGGTTCAAATACATCCTGGATTTCAGCGGCTTCAGCCAGCTGTCGAAATTCGTGCTGGAGGATGTCGAAATCCAGTGCCGCGAGGTGGCCTCGGGCATTCTGCTGGCGCCTTCGGGGCTGATCTTTCATGTGAAGGACTGCTTCATTTCGCGGGCGAGGGATCGCTGCATCACCTCGCACGGGAATGGCTGTCAGGGGATGCTGATCGACCGCTGCCAGTTCCTGTCGGCGGAAGACGCGCTGGATGTGCCCGATCGGGTGTCGATCGCGATGAATGCGGTGTCGAACGACCTGAAGATCCGCAACAACCGGGCGACCAAGTTCAAGCATTTCCTGGTGCTGGGTGGGTCGAACAACCTGATCATCGGCAATCACTTTTTCCAGGGCGATACGGTCGCCAATGGCATCAGGTCTCCGGGGATCATCATTGCGGGGAGTTATTGCAGCACGATCCTGACCGGGAATTACGTGGACAACGCTTTCATCGAATGGACGAATGAATATGACCCGACGCCGGATTTCACCGGGGGGTTTTCGTTCTCGGCACTGACGGTGGCGGACAATATCTTCCTGGTCAGCGGTGTGGCGCCCTGGTTCAGTTTCATTGTGGTGAAACCACATGGGGCGGGCCATTTCCTGAACGGGGTCAGCATCACCGGCAACAAGTTCCGCGCGGTGCAAGCGACGATTGACCGTGCCGAGCGGGTGGATACGTCATTCTCGGATCTGGATCGGAGCCGGTTCAAGGATGTGAATTTCAACGGCAACTCCTATAATCAGGTGACGGCGCAGGTGGCCAATCCTGCCTGGGTGACCCATTCAGAGGCTACGGCGGTTTCTGTCTGGACGGTCGATCCCAGCGCGGAGCTGCCGTTTCAAGGCTGGGCGAAGCGCGTGGATTCGGTGGTGGTGACCGGGAATTTGCGCAACGACAACAACGTGATCGAATGGGATTACCCCAATGTTTTCCCCGAAAGCGGGTCGGGCAGTGACCAGGTCGAGCTGCGCTGGCGGCGGGCGTTCCGGGGCGATGTGTCGATGGGTGTGCGGATCGATTAAAGCCCCAGATCGGCGGCTGTCAGGGTGAAAGCCTTGCCGAAGCCGCCGTTCAGAAAACCCGTGCTGATCTGGAAACGGGCAAAGAGGAAATCGGCAAAGCCGATATAGAGGCGCGATTTCGGGTGGCTTTCGAGCCACCCGTTTTGCATTGCGTCGAATTCGGGCGCGTTACGGGGGACCATCTGCGCGCGGGCCTGCAATGTCAGGCGCGGATGGGTGAGAGGGTCGCCTTTTGGCCCGGGCTCGCCCAGCAGGAGGGAACAGCGCGGGTCCTTGGCCAGAGCCTGCGTGTGCTGTGAAAGCTGCGAAATCAGGCTGACCGGGCCGCCATCCGGGGCCAGGCCAAGGGCGATGCGGGCGGTCATGGGCGCGCCTGTGTCGTCCAGCGTGGCGATGACGCAGAAGCGCGCCTGCGCCATCAGGCCGCGGGCCATGTCGCGGGCGGCGTCATCGGTGGGGCGGATGGGGTTGGTCATGGCCGCAGGGTAGGGCGCGTGCAGGGGCGCGGCAAGTCGGTCAGAAGCTGCGCCAGATGCCCGCACGCAGGCCGATGGCGCGGTAGGCGGCGTCCTTCGCCTCGACCCCGAAGACCAGATGCGCTCCGCGCCCGGTATCCCAGGCGAGAGAGCCGCGCAGGGTCAGCGTGTCGCTGCCGCCCTTGCGCTGACTGGTTTCCAGATCGACGAAGGTTTTCAGACGGTCCGTCAGGTGAAGCCCGAAGGTCGCGTCAAGCTTGAAGGTAGGGTCGTCCCACAGCGCGTGCTGTTCCACGGCGGTGCTGAGCGTCCACCAGCCGGGTTTCCAGATCCGGGTGGAACGGCCCAGCGAAAAGCCGATCCGCGCCATGTTCCCCCATTTGAGCCCGCGCCGGGACGCGCCAAGGCCCAGCGTTGCGGCCAGTTTCAGCTTGCGGTCGGGGGACAGGAGCGCGCGGCGGACGAAGATATAGGCGTGGGTGTAATCGTAAAGGTTGTCCATCGCGTCGACGCCAAGCGTATAGCGATCGGTCAGCCCGTATTCGGCGTAAAGCCCGCATCGCCTTCGGCAAGCCGGGTTTCGTGGTCATAGCGATAGGTCCCCGTGGCAGCGATGAACACCTGCCCCTTTTCGCGCGGCCATGGGTTTGCGCCTGCGGGTAAGGTGCCCAGCAGGAAGGACAGACAGCAAAGAAAGAGGCCCGGCCAATTCATGGCCGAGCAATCGTCGATTTTGGTTAACAACTGCTTATCGCCGCAACGTCGCGAAATTCCCCGCTGGAAGGCTGGGGGCGGTTGCTGTATGCTGCACTGCAGCAAAAGAGGTGAGCTATGGGTTATGTCATCGCAATCGCGCAGCAGAAAGGCGGGTCGGGGAAGACCACGCTGGCTGTAAACCTGGCCGTTGCATTCGCACGTGCGGGCAAATCCGTGGCGCTGATGGACACCGATCCGCAGGGCAGCGCGGGCCGGTGGTTCATGACGCGGCTGGAGGACACGGAAGATCCGGGGATCGAATTTTCCACCGCCTCGGCCTGGGGCGTGACCTATGAATGCCGCAAGCTGGCCAAGGCCCATGACATCGTGATTATCGACACGCCGCCCAAGGCGGACAGCGATTTGCGGCCCGCGCTGCGGGCGGCGGATCTGGTTCTGGTGCCGGTGGCGACCTCGCATCTGGATCTGTGGGCAGTTGAAGTGGTGCTGTACCTGGCCGACCGCGAAGACAAGCCCGCGATGATCGTGATGACCCGCAATCGCGCCGGCACGCGGCTGGCGGCGGATGTGGCGCAGAAGGCGGCGGAGCTGTCTGCGGAAGTGGCTGAAACGCCTTTGGCCAACCGGGTTGTCTATGCCGAAACGCTGGGCAAGGGCCGCGCTGCGATTGAGGCGCCGAAGGGCCCTGCGCACACAGAAGTCACGCAACTTTTGGCCGAAATTGAAAAGGCTCTTGCCGCGTTGTAGATCGTTTGATCTACCTCTGGTTGTTGCGGTCGATCTTTATCCTTGAAAAACGAGTCTTAGAGTTATGTTTTTTCACAGGGTGCAACATCGATCCGGCGTTCTGGGAGGGACGATGACGGCAAGTGACCATTTCGGGTTGAAGCCCGAGAACGTTGAGGAATACCCCAGACCCCCGCGTCTGGAACCGGTCAGGGAGAAGCTGCGGATTGAATTCGCCGGGTCGGTGGTGGCAGAAACCACGCGGGGACTGCGCGCGATCGAGACGTTTCACGCCCCCACCTATTATTTCCCCAAAGATGACATCCTGTCCGATCTGCGCCCTGCCGCCGGCCGCACGTTTTGCGAATGGAAAGGCGTGGCGCAGTATTTCGATGTGATCGTCGGCGATCACGTGGCCGAAGCCGCCGCCTGGACCTATGACAAGCCCAGTCTCAGCTTCAAGCCGCTGGCGGGCTATCTGTCCTTTTACGCCGGAAAGATGGGCGCCTGTTACGTTGGCAACGTACGCGTCATCCCGCAGCCGGGCGATTTTTACGGTGGCTGGGTGACGCCAAACCTGGAAGGCAGGATCAAGGGCGCACCCGGCACGCGCCATTGGTAGTCCCGGCTGACGTGGATCAAGGCCGCGGCCTGCGTTTCGTGCGAACATCTTCCCATGGCAAAAAGGAAGGATAATCCATGTATCACAATATTCTGGTCCCGATTTCTTTTGACGAAGAACGCGATGTGGGTGGCCCGCTGAAGCTGGCCAGACTGCTGGCCAACGACGGGGCGAAAATCACCCTGTTGCATGTGGTGGAACATGTGCCCAGCTATGCCCTGACCTATATGCCGCCAGATTACCTGAAAGCGACCCGCGAAGGTATTCAGGCCGAGCTGGACAGGCTGGCCGAAACCGTGCCGGGCGCCAAAGGCGTTCTGATCGAGGGGCATTCCGGTCGCAGCATACTGGACTGGGCGCAGGAACATGAACCCGACCTGATCATTATCGCGTCGCACCGGCCCGGCATGCAGGATCTTCTGCTGGGTTCCACCGCGTCGCAAGTGGTGCGGCATGCGGCCTGCGCGGTGCATGTTGTGCGGTAAAATCATGGCGGCACCCCCGGGAATCGCGCCAGATTGCGACAACCGCGTGTCAAAGCGTGGCCGGAACGTGCCTGAGAGGGGGCGGAGTTGACCCTTCAGAGGTATAATTTGGGCAAAAGCCGCATGCTTGGCCGGGTTGCGGGCGGAGGCAGCTCTGTTTTTGACAATGAATTGCGATGACTGATGCAGGACGTCGCATTCTTCAAAAAAATTATATAGAAACAGATAGTTACCTAATTCCTTTTGGTTGCCTGAAGCGATTTAGCGTCATGTTTCCGCGCTGAGGCAGCTATCCCCAAGGTTGTACTCTGTGCATTTGGCGCAATTTTTTCTTTAATCAGTTTCGTACCATTCTTGTCATAATTTCGCCGGAATTCGTTGCCAGTGTGACGTTAACCGACCTTGGGGAAGGCAATTCCGTGCGGTCGTACCGAAAACCAATGACCATAACGAGTGTGCCTTTTGACCATGCCGACTCCCCGACATCAGTTTGCGCGTGAAGCCCAGATGACAGTTTCATCGCGGGATCATGAACAGGCAAAACGGCAGATCCCGTCCAGTTTTCCGCAGTTGAACATGCCCAAGACGGGCGGGAAGATCTTTTTTTGGAAGGCACAAAGCACGGTCACAGAAGGTCCCAGCATGTCCGATCGTCTTGACGCGATCGAGATTTCGGTGGCCCGGTTGCGCCAGAAACTCGCGACCCTGTGGGAGGAGGCGCAAGCGCCGTCCACTGCCGGGTCGCTGAAGCACATCTATGATGCCCTGGCCGAGCTGTTGCAGGCGATCGAGGATGAGTATGACATTCTGGGCGCGCTGCGGGACGAGTTGAACGAGGCACCGGCGCGGTTGCTGGCAAGCTGGCGCGTGACCGAACGCGAAATTCTGGCCACCGAAGCGCGGGCGCTGAAAGAGGATCTGGACACTCTGTTCCAGGCCGCGCGCCGGGCTCATGTGGATCTGGCTGGCGCCCTGATCGAGATGCGCTAAACCGCCGGATCGACGGAACAGCCGCGGAAAGCCGCAGTGGGGGCGGCCGCGCCGTTCAGCGGGATCGTCACCGCCTGATCATCAATCAGCGCCACGGCCCGGGTGTTCAGGGCCAAGCCATTCAGAACATTGCCAAATCCTGTATCCGTCACGGTTAAGCTGTGGCCCCCGTTGCCCAGCTGGTGGCGATTGGTGCTGATCGTCAGGCCTGCGGGCCCTTCGAAACGGATCGAGAAGACATCGGCCTGCGGCCAGGGGGTGTCCCGCGTCAGGGTGATGGTAAACAGCGGCTGCGTGGGATCATGGGTCAGCTGCACTTGCACTTCGGGCGCCTCATGGGTCAGCAGACAGGGCAGGCCGGGGGTGAATTCCCACGCGGCGGCGGGGCTTGTGAACAACAGAAAGGCAAGAATCGGGCGCATGCGGGGTGATCTAGCCTGCGCGCTGCGTCCGACCAGCGCCTTGTGCTGCGCAGCAGGGCGGGCATTATGGGGGCAGGTATCGCGGAAGGGGCCGGAGTGGCAGAGAAACTGGAAGACGAGGTCGCCGCCCTGCGGCGCGAGATGGAGCGGCTGAACAATCACCGCTTCATCCGCATTCACGACCGTCCGGTGCGCCTGCTGGCGTTCAACTTCGCGCGCGGTCTGGCCTTTGGGCTGGGCACGGTTCTGGGCGCGTCGCTGCTATTGTCGCTGGCGGCCTGGGCGCTGGCGCAGATCGACTTCATTCCGGTGATCGGCGAATGGGCCGCGACCATCGCCGCGGAAATCCAGGCCGTGGCCGAGGCCGACAAGTAACCCCGTCGCGGGATTTTCGTGCTAGACTGTCCTCCGACGAAGGAGGAGCCAGATGTTGCAGATCAATCCAGCCACTCAGGGTCAGACGGTGCTGACCACGTTCGAATGTTCGCCGGGCACCTGCGCGGATCTGTTGGATCGGTTGCAGGATGCCTATGCGGAATTTATCTCGCACCAGCCGGGGTTTATCGCCGCCGGGCTGCATGTGAACGACGCCCAGACGCGGATTGCCAATTACTCGCAATGGGCGCGGCGGGAGGATTTTCAGGCCATGCTGCGTTCGGACGAGATGCGCGCCCGCAACCGCGAGATCGCGGCGCTGTGCACCCGGTTCGAGCCGGTGATGTATGAGGTTGTGGGGGTGTTTTGAGGGGGGCGTCCAGGAAACGCTCTTGCGGAGCGTTTCAGCCGCAAACGGGCGGAGCCCGTCGGGTTCCTTCATTACGTGAGTGCAAGAAAACCGGAGTGGCGATCCGCTCCTGATCCCGAGATTACGTGTTCTTCCGATCCGCCCTGCCCGGGAGACAGCACGAAGTGCCCCGGGCCGCGCCCGACCTCTCCCAAGGGAGGGCGCGACGCGACGGTTACGTATGGAACTGACGGCGCAGGCAGATCCCGACGATAAATCGCGCCAGACAGGCGTGTTAGCGCCCACCCGAGGTCGGGCGCGGCCCTGCCGGTGCGAAGGACGGCTACCGTTTGCGCCGCTTCACATTCCCACCGCGCTGACCTGCCCGACCTGCCGTTGACCGCCCTGCGGATTTCACTGCAGCCTCCGACGCCGCCTCCACCGCCGATTGGCGCGCCAGCGGGTCGTCGGCCACGGCCAGATCCACAGCTTCCAGCCGTTTGATCTCGTCCCGCAGCCTTGCGGCTTCCTCGAATTCCAGGTTCTCGGCCGCCTTGCGCATATCCGTCCGCAACCCGTCCAGCACGGCCTGCAGGTTCGAGCCCTGCAGCGGCGTGTCGATCTTGGCCGTCACGCGGTTCATGTCCACGTCGCCCTGATAGAGGCCGGCCAGAACGTCCTCGACGTTTTTCTTCACCGTCGCAGGCGTGATCCCGTGTTCCTCGTTATACGCGATCTGCTTGGCGCGGCGGCGGTTGGTTTCGGCCAGCGCACGCTCCATCGAGCCGGTGATGCGGTCGGCATACATGATCACGCGGCCTTCGGCGTTCCGCGCGGCGCGGCCGATGGTTTGGACCAGCGATGTCTCGGATCGCAGGAAGCCTTCCTTGTCGGCATCCAGGATCGCCACCAGTCCGCATTCGGGAATGTCGAGCCCTTCGCGCAGAAGGTTGATGCCGATCAGCACATCGAAAGCGCCCAACCGCAAATCCCGAAGGATTTCAATGCGTTCCAGCGTGTCGATGTCGCTGTGCATATAGCGCACCTTGATGCCCTGTTCGTGCATGTATTCGGTCAGATCCTCGGCCATGCGCTTGGTCAGCGTGGTGACCAGCGTGCGGAAGCCTTGGGCGGTGACTTTGCGCACCTCGTCCAGCAGGTCGTCGACCTGCATGTCGACGGGGCGGATTTCGACCTCCGGATCCAGCAGGCCGGTGGGGCGGATGACCTGTTCGGTGAAGACGCCGCCGGTTTGCTCCAGCTCCCACGCGGCAGGGGTGGCTGAGACGAAGACGGATTGGGGGCGCATGGCGTCCCATTCCTCGAATTTCAGGGGGCGGTTGTCCATGCAGGAGGGCAGGCGGAACCCGTGTTCGGCCAGCGTGAACTTGCGGCGATAGTCGCCCCGGTACATGCCCCCGATCTGCGGGACCGAGACGTGGGATTCATCCGCAAAAACAATGGCATGGTCGGGAATGAATTCGAACAGCGTGGGGGGCGGTTCGCCGGGCGCGCGCCCCGTGAGATAGCGGGAGTAGTTTTCGATCCCGTTGCAGACGCCTGTAGCTTCCAGCATTTCCAGATCGAAATTGGTACGCTGTTCCAGCCGCTGCGCTTCCAGCAGTTTGCCTTCGCCCACCAATTGGTCCAGCCGCTGGCGCAGTTCCTTTTTGATGCCGATGATGGCCTGCTGCATCGTGGGTTTCGGCGTCACATAGTGGGAATTCGCATAGACGCGGATCTGGTCGAACGTATCGGTTTTCTCGCCGGTCAGCGGGTCGAATTCGGTGATGCTTTCCAGTTCTTCGCCGAAAAACGACAGTTTCCAGGCGCGGTCCTCCAGGTGGGCGGGGAAGATTTCCAGGCTGTCACCGCGCACGCGGAAGCTGCCGCGCTGGAAGGCCTGGTCGTTGCGGCGGTATTGCTGGGCGACCAGATCGGCCATGATCTGGCGCTGGTCATACATATGGCCAGCTTTCAGGTCTTGGGTCATCGCGCCATAGGTCTCGACCGACCCGATGCCGTAGATGCAGCTGACCGAGGCCACGATTATCACATCGTCCCGCTCCAGAAGCGCCCGCGTGGCCGAGTGGCGCATGCGGTCGATCTGTTCGTTGATCTGGCTTTCTTTTTCTATGTATGTGTCGGACCGGGGCACATAGGCTTCGGGCTGGTAGTAATCGTAATAGCTGACGAAGTATTCCACTGCGTTGTCGGGGAAGAAGCCTTTGAATTCGCCGTATAATTGGGCCGCCAGCGTCTTGTTCGGGGCCAGGATGATCGCCGGTCGTTGCGTTTCCTCGATCACCTTGGCCATGGTGAAGGTCTTGCCGGTTCCGGTGGCGCCCAGCAGCACCTGATCGCGTTCACCGGCCTTCACGCCGCTTGCCAATTCCTTGATCGCCGTGGGCTGGTCACCCGCGGGTTCGAACTCAGTGGCCATTCGGAAGGCGCGGCCGCCCTCCAGTTTTGGGCGGCTGCGCACGTCCGGGGCGGGGGCGTGCAAAATCGGGTCGGTCATGATCTGTGGCTCGGTCCTTGCTCTGACAGTCAAGTGTGGGGTCTTTGGGGAACAGTTCAAGGGTTTTGCCGGCCAGGCCGGGGAAATCGTGGGGGGCGGGGCAGACGGTGCCAATTTGTCGCACGTATTCAAAAACACCTATTTTTCATGCATTTGAGCAGCGGCTTTGAATTGAATTTGCCTAAGCGTACGAAAGGTAAGGAAAAACAGTGTGCGGATGGCGGATGCGTGGCTAACCTATGGTTGCAAGCAGCAGACTTGGCTGCCATGCGGATCGCACACACCCACCCCTCGCTCCCCGTGGTTCGCATGGCAGCCAAGGCTTGCGCAGGCCGCAATCCCCTTTGCTTTTCGCGCCCCCGTGACAAATCGTGCCTTGCTGCGCGCGCGGTGACGTTCCATAACATCGGCGGTGTGAATCTGCCGGAGAGCGACCATGCGTGCACGCATCTACAAGCCAGCGAAAACCGCCATGCAATCAGGTACGGCGAAGACGCGTGACTGGGTGTTGGAATTCGCGCAAAGCTCTGCCCGGGACGTGGATCCGCTGATGGGCTGGACGTCGTCTTCCGATACGCAGACGCAGGTCAAGCTGCGCTTTCCCAGCAAGGAAGCGGCGCTGGAATATGCGAAGTCCAAAGGCATCGAGGCGCAGGTGATCGAACCCAAGCCGCGCAAGGCCAATATCCGGCCGGGCGGCTATGGTGAAAACTTCGCAACCGGTCGCCGCGGTGCCTGGACTCATTGACCCGGGTGGCGTTCTGACGGGCGTAACGGGGTGAGCGACCGTTCTGCCCCTGTTTTGGTCAGCCTCGACGACGCCGATGTGCGCGCTGTCTTGTCCAGGCATTTTGCCCTGATGCGGTCTCAATCGCCTGCGGAAAGCTGCCATGTGATGGACGACGCGGATTTGCGTGCCGCGAACGCGCAGGTTTTGGGCGTGGGCGAGGACGGTATTCTTTTGGGCATTGTCGCCCTGACGCAGCTGGACCCGCATCACGGTGAGATCAAATCCATGCACACGGTCGAGGCGGCGCGCGGCAGGGGCGTGGGACGGCGGCTCTTGCGGCACCTGATTGATCTTGCGCGGGCGGAGGGGTTTCGACGCCTCAGTCTGGAGACCGGAAGTGCCGAGAGTTTCGCCGCCGCCCGCACGCTTTATCTGTCAGAGGGGTTTGTCGTCACACAGCCCTTTGCCGGCTATGTGAACGACCCTCTGAGTGTCTACATGACACGGGAGATCTGAGGCTCAGGCGCTTTGGCGCCATGCCGGTTCGGCCTCCCGCGCAAGGGTGAAATGGGCCACGAGCTTGCCCAGTTCTTCCGCGTTGCCGCGCAGGTATTGCGAGGCTTCCGACGTTTGGCCGGCCATGGCCGCATTCTGCTGGGTTAACTGATCCAGATGGGACACGCCGCTGTTGATCTCGCCAATGCCGGAAGACTGGTCTTCGACGGTCGAGGCCATTTTCGAGATCTGCATCGCGATATTGTTGACGCGGTCGACAATGGATGTGAGCGCATCGCCCGCTTGGGAAACAAGTGCGGCCCCTTCCGAAACGTGCTGGGTCGAGTTCGTGATCAGCGTCTTGATCTCTTTCGCGGCCTCGGATGAGCGTTGCGCCAGCGCTCGCACTTCGGAGGCCACGACGGCAAAGCCAAGCCCCGCTTCGCCTGCGCGGGCAGCTTCAACGCCTGCGTTCAACGCGAGCAGATTGGTCTGGAAGGCGATATCTTCGATCACGCCGATGATCTGTGCGATCTGTTCGGAGGAGGCTTCGATCTGGCCCATTGCGTCAAAGGTTTCGCGCGCGATGCGTCCGCTGACCTCGGCCTCTTTCCGGGCGTCATCGGCCACGGTCGAGATTTCCCGCGCACCCGAGGCGGAGTGGCGCACCGATTGCGTCAGCTCCTCCAGGGCGGCGGCGGTTTCTTCCAGCGTGGCGGCCTGGCTTTCGCTGCGGCGAGACAGATCGCTGGCATCCGACGACAGACTCGCCAGACCGTCGCGGATCTGCAGCGACAGATCGGTCACCGTGCTCAGCACATTGGACAGGGCGTCTGCAGTGCGGTTCACATCGCTACGCAGCGCTTCATATTCATCGGGAAAGCGTGTTGTGATGCGCGAGGTGAAATCACCATCCGCATAGCGCGCCAGGGTCTTTGACAGTGTTTTGACCACATTGTCCTGTTCCTGACGCGCGGCCTCACGCGCGGCATCGGCCTGTTTGGCATCGGTCAGGCGTTCCCGCAACTCTGAGAGGTCCCGGCTGAATTGTCCGATTTCGTCGCCACGGTCGATATGGTGCATGGGGCGGTCCAGCTGGCCATTGGCGACATCGCGCAGGCATTCGCCCAACTCGTGCAGAGGGGCGGTGATGACCCGGCGCAACAGGTAAAGCGACCCCCCGATCATACCAAGCAGAAGCATCGCGCTGATCGCCAGGTCAATCAGACGTGCCCTGTGCAGTTCGGCCTTGACCGGAGAAAGCGTCCAGGCGGTCACAAGGGTGCCCACGACCGTATTCCCCTGCGGAGAGCGGATGGGTGTGGCGATGGTCATGCCTGCATCGGCCCAGATGCTTTCACCGGCCGCCAGCGCATTTTGCGCCAATACGCGATCGACCGCGCCTGTCCCCACGGAGGAGAGCACTTCACCCTCTGTCGTGAAGGCGGCGGCCCCCAGGGCGCGGTCGCCCACGCTGTCCATCGCTCCCGAAAGGGCCGCGTCGATATCATCCGTCTTGCGAAAGCGGACCGCGCCGGACAGGCCTGCCGCGCTTTGCCGGGTGATTTCAAAGGCCAGGTCCTTCAGGCCGGCTTCGGCAAGTTTGGCGCTTTGGCGCGCCTGCAAGGACAGCAAGGCAATGGAAACCACCGCGGTAGACACGGCAATCAGCAAAGCGATCTTCGTGAAGATGGACGCAGAGGACAAAAAGCCCATCGCGTGGCGAACATTCTGAGGCATGCTGTCCTCCTTAACTTGCAACAGTGGCTTACATCAGGGCGTCGGCATTCACGCCGACGGTCATCGCGCCCAGAACTTCCCCGTTGCTGGGATCGGTGATCGTGAATGACAGTTGGGACTGATAGGTCTGACTGGATTCATCGAATTCAATCTCGCCAATGTGGATGGCGTCGGGACCGATGGCATAGGTTTCGGTGAATTTCGCTTCGTCCCCTTGCCAGTAATCCGAGGTTACATGGCTGACCGCCACATTCAGGCCCTTGTGGTCCATCAGCAGGATTTCGGTGATCACACCGCCCGATGCATCGGCCTGCAGCCTCAGAAATTCGGCCGCGGGGTTGTTGTAAACCGGTTCAATCAGGGACGAGCTTGCCGCGCCCACTTCGGCCCGCCAGGTCTGGTCCAGGGCGTCGATGTCGCCACTGCCATATCCGGCGGTTTCCGCGTTCTGCGCGCGGATCGCGTCAAGCAACACCGGGTCACTGGCCCAGCCGGTCACGTTTTCGGCCAGAAAGCTGCGTGCGGCGGCGTCGAATTCGGTTGCGTGACCGGCAGTTGCTGCAAATCCCAGCACGGCAGCGGTCAGGAAAACGGGTTTCATCACGATATCTCCCACAAGGTTGGACTCCGGGCGCCGACAGCGCCCCGCCCTCCATCCATAGGCCCAACCCCCTGCCAATCCGTTAAGACGCCTTTGGGCTGGATTGCGGCGATTGGGCTTGCTAGAGGTCTTAGCAGCGGTCCCTTAGCTCAACTGGATAGAGCAGCTGACTTCTAATCAGCAGGTTGAGGGTTCGAGTCCTTCAGGGATCGCCATGATTTCAGGCACTTACCATGCAAGATACGCATTCCGCGGATTGCATGAAAACTTGTCTAAACTGTGGAATACATTCCGCGCCTAGCGGTCTTCGATGGCCGAGAGAAGATACAGCCGTTCTTCGCCAAAATCCTTGGGCAGGGCGATGCGGCCCACATAGTCGAACCGCAGATCCGCCGCCGCGATATTGGCCGCAACCGCAACGAATTGTTGTGAGGCATAGACGCAATTGGGCGGCGTCACGGGTTCGATCCGGGCGGCGCGGCTGATGTCCTGGCCAAAGACATTGGGGCGGGCGATCACGGGGTCGAACATCTCCATCCCGATCCCGTGGTGGAGGGAAATGCGCATTTCGGGCAGGGCGGTGCCGGGGCTGTCATCGGCCAGTCGCCGGGCCAGAAACAGCGCCAGTCGGGCCGCCGCAAGCGGATCGGACAGGGCGACGAAACAGGCGTCGCCCCATGTGTTCTGGGTCAGGACATGGGGCTGAAACCGCGCCAGAATGCCCGAGACCGCGCGCAAGGTGGCCTCCATCGTGGCGGGCAGGTCTTTTTCGGGAAGGGCGGAGAAGCCCACGAAATCGGCAAACAGGATCGACACGGGTTTACGCGTGAAAGCGGCGGCTTGCCGGGGCGCGGGTGCGGTCGGAGCCGGTCGGGTGATGTTACCCGCAGACAGGATGGTGGCCGGACGGTCGAGCGCCTTCCAGCGGGCGGTATCGGCCAGCGTTCCGGCCACGTCGCTGCGCGCTGCGCCCTGATCCAGAATGGCAAGCTGGTGCAGACGCGCGGCGTTCTGTTCGGCAAACCGCGCCGCCGCCCCCATCGCTACATCCGAGGACAGCGCAAAGCTTAGCGGTTCGCTGGCGTGAAAGGCGTCGGCGACGATGTGGCAATCGGCTGCGCGGTCCAGACAGGCCTGAAACCGGGGCACCCAGTCGTCGCCACCGATGCGGACCGAATGCTGAACAAAGCTGTCGGGCGGGGCGGGCAGGGTCACATGCAGCGGGATGCCCGCTTCCAGCATCGCCTCGGCGACGAGGATGTCTGACCCGCAGGCCAGCGACCCGAAGGCGGCGGCGATCTCGGTCCGGGCCAGGAAGGCGTCTATCTGAGCGCGCAGAGGGGCCTCTACCGCCGGGTCGGTGCGGAACATCCGGCCGCAGAAATGCACCGCCATGCCGGGGCGCAGGGCGTCTGCGATGGCGGCGCGCCGGGCGGCATCCGCGCCCGTGTGGTCCAAGAGCCGCATGAGTTGTCGATAAGTGCCCGCGCGATCGCTGATCCCGGCGCCATCGGCGGCGCAGGCTTGGGTCAGCAATGCGGCCGCCTCTGCGTGATCGCCCAGGATGCACTGCGCCTCGGCCAGGGTGGCGAAATCGTAATAGCTTTGCGGCTGGCGGATCTGCGTCAGCACGGTCCGGGCCAGGGTCTTTGCGATGCCAGCGTCCCCGGCCAGGGCAAAGAGGTTTGCGGCATTTACGGCCGGATAGGGATCATCGCTGCGCGTGAACACCGCCTGATAGGCGCGCGCGGCGTCGCGAAACCTTTCCTGCCGGTCCGCCCCCGTGCTGGCAAAGGCCCGGTCTTTGAGGAGCCGCGCCCCAAGCGCCCCGGCATCGGTGGTGTCGATCTGCGACAGGTTCAGCGCCTGGAACCGGTCCATGGCCCGGTCGGTCAGGCCCATGCGCGCAAGCACCAGCACATATAGATATCGCAGGTCCGGGTCATCGCTGCCTGCGTCAATCGCGGCGTGCAGCTGGTCATAGGCCAGCACCAGATTGCCCGCGGCGATGTGGTCGCGGGCGCGGCGTGCGATATCGGACGGGGCCGTCATTCCGGTGTCAGCCACAAGCGGGGCAGGTCGGTCAGGACATCGCCAAAGCTGATCCCGGTCAGTTCGGGCGGCCAGGTGTCGCTGGGGATCAGATCGCCAAGGCGAAGGGTCTGGCCCGAGGCGACCGTGGCGAGCAGCCGTCCATCCGGCCCCAGATCCAGACGGGCGTCCCGCCAGCCGGTGCCGCCTGCGTCGAACAGGTCGTTGACCACCAGCCTGCCGCCGGGCGCCACACCCAGCGCAAGATCGAAAACCCGCAGATAGTGAACCGTCCCGGCGCTGTTCGCCGCCAGATGCGGGTCCATCTGGCTGGCCTTCCCGGCCTCCACACTGACTGCCAAAGCGCCATAACGGCCGGACGGATCTGCGATCAGGCGCAGCGCGGCGGGGCTGTCTGACGAGGTCTCGACTACCTGCGCGACAGGATCGCCCAGCTCTGCCGGGGGCCATCTGTCTTCGCCCGTCGCCCGGTCCAACGCGTAAAGCCGGCCATCGACGCGCAGGGCCAGCAGCGTGTCCTCTCCGGCGAAGGTCAGGGCGGCCAGCGGCTGGCTGAAGGCATAGCTGTGCAGCAGCACCAGACCGGCGCGCCCCCGTTCGAAGACCATCAACCGGTTATCGGCATTGACCGCCGCGAAGTATTGCCCGGAGGGAGAGAAGCCGCCCAAATCGACCGACGTGACCGAGGCCGCCTGCGTGATGCGCAGCTCCTCCAGGTCACTGGTCAGCACTGACAGGCCCGGTGTTTCACCCGTCGCCTGGCCCCAGGCCACGGCCATGTCGCAGCTGGGCGACGGGGTGATGCCTGCCACCTGGTGATCGGGCGACAGGGTGGCGCAGCTGACCTCACCCGCGCCTGTGCACAGGCCCCAGCCGGTCGCCGTGGGCGACGTGACAAACCCGGTGTCCCCGCAGGCAAAGACCTGGGCCAGCGTCAGATCCAGCCCCGCCGCCTCAGCGGGCGCGCGCACCCGTTCCAGCAGGGCGTCCCTGGCCTCTGGTGCGAGGAAAGGCGCGCGGGCGGGCGTGTCGCTGCGGGTCCACAGCGTGCGCTCCACCCTCTGTTGTGGCCAGTCGAAGGCCGGAATCGGCTGGCTGAGCCGGCTGAACGAGCCTGCAGCGATGGCGGGTTGATCGGCACTGGTGCAGATCTGGCTGCCGATGGCAAAGCGGCCCTCCTGCCGTTGGAAGGCGCCTGTCTGGGGATCCAGCGCGCCGGCAAAGCCATAGCTTTCGGCCCCGTTGATGCCTACCGAATACCCTTCGGCCAGAAGCGCACCGGTGTTCTGATCGCGCCAGATCGTACAAAGGCTTTCATCGGCGTTCAGGGTGAAGGACCAAACCTCCTCTCCGGATTCAAGGGAAACCGCTGCGACCTCGGGGCCGGTTGAGGACAGGATCACATGATCGCCGCTGCGCGCCGCCAGCCGGGCAGACGGTAACTCCGCCATATGGCGCGGCATCCGCAGCAGTGTCTTGCCGCGCCAGCTGCGCAGATCGCCCGGATCCACCGCACGCACCGCGTCTTCCAGCGGGATCAGCCGGGCGCGCAGGGCGGCGTCCAGTTCCAGATGTTCGGGGGCGGCCCAGTCGTCGCGGAAGGTGTCGGACCGCAGATAGGCCTCGGCCCCCGCCATGTAATTCCCGGCATTCAGCGCGCGCAGGGCGCCGCGCATGTCGCGTTCCTCGATATTGATGACGATCCCGTTCATGAACTGGGAAAAACCCAGCGCAATGGCGATTGCCAGCGCGCCTGCCGCACTGACCCACAGGTTGATCCGTACCGCGCGCCTGCGCTTTTCACGCTGAAACAGGTCGTCGAAATTGACGCCCAGAAGCCCGGCCACAAGTTTCAGCCGCCCGTTCTGCCGCCCGTCCTTGCCGGTGCGGAAATCGGCGGCCACGGGTTCAACGGGCTGGTCGGTCAGTTCCCCATCCGGGCCGATGGCAAAGCGCAGCGCCTCGGGGAAACAGCCGGGCGGGTCGCCTTCGAGGATGGCGGCGATCACGCGCCCCTCGCCATGGAGGCGCTTGAACTCCAGCACCTCCTCATTCACCCAGCGTGATGCGGCAGCCCTGGGCGAACACAGCACGATCAGATAGCGCGCATTGGCCAGCCCTTCGCGGATAACAGCGCCCAGATCGGCCGAGGTTGGCAGTTCATTGCGGTCGCGGAACACCGGGAACAGCCGCGCCGGGACACCGCCGTCACGGTTGTCCTGCCCGATCAGCTTGCGCGGGGTGCGCCAGCGTTCCAGATAGCGGTGCAGCTTTGCGGCAAAGGCCTCATCGGCATGGCTATAGCTGATGAAGGCGGAATAGGATCTCTCTGGCATCTGCTGGGGTTGTCTTTCGTGCTGTCCGCCCTCGCAGGCTGCCCGGTTTTTGCCGGTGGATCAAGGATTTGGCAGATCAGCCGCCCAACAGCAGGCTGCGGCAGCGGGCGATTTCGCGGGCGGCGCGTTGCCGGGCCCAGCGGGCGTCCTGCGTGTTTTCGCTGGTATCCGCGCGGGTCAGGATGGCCTGATGGGCCAGTTTCGCGCGTACGCGGATGTCGATGCTGTCGCGCCAATCCGCGCGTTGGGCCGTGGCCTCGGTCAGATCGCGGAACTGGCCAAGCAGCGCCTGGGTGGCGGAAAGCTGGGGCGCGCTTGTCGCCGCCTCATATTCGGCCTGCGCCGCAAGCCGTCCTGCGCAGGTGGCGAAATCGCGGTGCAGATCGGTTGACGCACTGCTGGCCGGGCTGGCGGCGATCAGCAGAAGGGCAAGGCAGGGACCAAGGTGTTTTGCGATCATGGCCGCAGAATTGTGTACAAATGTATGCTGCTCAAGACGGGTGTGCGACGCGGGTGAAGAACCGCGGCAATTGGGTCACATAGTCTGCCCTTGTGCATCTTGCGCGATGCGCTGGCGCGAGGCCCGGCGCGTCAGAAACTGGCGGCGCAGGAAGGCCAGGATGAACACCCCGGTCAGGATCAGGATGATCGTCGGCGCGGGGGCGCTGTCGATGAAGAAACTGGCATAGGTTCCCGCCAGCATCGACACGACGCAAACAAGGCTGGCCACCCACAGCATCGTGCGGAATTCGCGCACCAGCAGAAAGGCGATGGCCCCCGGCGCGATCAGCAGCCCGATGGCCAGGATCAGCCCCGTGGCCGACAGCGTGGCGACCACCGCAAGCGAGATCGCCGTCAGAAGAGCGTAATGCAAAAGGTTGACCGGCAGGCCCGAGGCCTGCGCCTGCGCGGGATCAAAGCTGTGCAACAGCAGGTCTTTCCATTTCAGCACAAGCCCCGCCGCAACTGCCAGAGAGATCAGGCCCGAGGTCCACAGATCCTGCGTGCCCACCCCAAGCATATTGCCGAACAGGATGTGATCCAGATGGGCATTCGTCTCGACCGAGACATAGAGCACCAGCCCCAGCCCGAACATGCCCGAAAACACCACGCCCATGACCGTGTCCTGTTTGACGCGGCTGTTATGACTCAGATACCCGGTCGACAATGCACAGATCATCCCCGCCACGAAGGCTCCGATCAGCAGCGGGATGCCGATGATATAGGCCAGCACGATCCCCGGCAGTACCGCATGGCTGATCGCATCCCCCATCAGCGCCCAGCCCTTAAGCACAAGAAAACTGGACAAAAGCGCCGTGGGGACCGCCACGATCAGGCAGATCAGGAAAGCGTTCTGCATGAAGGCGAACTGGAAGGGCATCAGCAGCGTGTCGATCATCCGTGCCCCCGTGCCAGCGCCGCGCGCGCCTTGCGCCGCGCGGCAAGAAGCCCGTGTTTGGGCGCGAAGGTGAAGGCCAGAAGGAAGATCAGCGTCTGCAGCGTCACGATGATCCCGCCCGTCGCTCCATCGAGGAAATAGCTGGCATAGGCCCCGAAAAACGACGTGCCCGCCCCGATCGCCACTGACACCACGATCAGCCGCGGGAACCGGTCGCACAGCAGATAGGCCGTGGCCCCCGGTGTCACCACCATGGCGATCACCAGAAACGCCCCCACCGTCTGCATCGCCGCCACGACCGAGGCGCTGAGCAGCATGAAGAACACCACCTTCAGCAGGTTGGGCCGCAGCCCGATGGTGCGCGCGTGGTTTTCATCGAAAAAGGTGACCATCAGGTCTTTCCACTTGGCCAGCAGAATGACCAGCGACACCGCGCCGATGATCACCAGTTGCAACGTGTCTTCCGGCGTGATCGCCAGAATATTGCCCATTGTGATCGTCTGGACCGAGATCGAGGTGGGATTGATCGACACAATGAACAGTCCCAGCCCGAAGAAAGATGTGAAGATCAGCCCGATGATCACATCCACTTTCAGGCCGGACCGTTCCGACAGAAACAGCATGCCGCCCGCCGCCAGCCCGCCCGCCATGAAGGCCCCCAGCGCAAAGGGCAGGCCCAGAATATAGGCTCCGGCCACCCCCGGCACGACCGAATGGGCCAGCGCGTCGCCGATCAGCGACCAGCCCTTCAGCATCAGATAGGCCGACAGGAAGGCGCAGACCGCCCCGACCAGCGCCGACACCCACATGGCGTTGGTCATGTAGGTATAGCTGAAAGGCTCCAGCAGGACGTTCATGCGAGACGCGCCCCGGGCCTGACCTGGGGCCTCTGGCTGCGGGCGAGGTCCCGGATCAGGTCCGGGACGTATCCGACGCGCGCGGTCATTCCTTGCGCTCCGTCCGTTTGGTTTCTTCGCCATATTGCACGAAGGGGCGTTCGTCGTCGGTCAGGATCGTGACAGACCGCGCGTCTTCGTCGTCATGCAGATCCTCACCGCCAAGCGTGAAGTGGCGCAGCACGCCGCCAAAGGCTTTTTCCAGGTTCTCGCGGGTGAAGGTCTCTTCCGTGGTGCCGTAGGCCAGCACGGTGCCCTTGACCAGGATCGTGCGGTCGCAGAATTCGGGCACAGACCCCAGGTTGTGGGTCGACACCAGCATCACGCGCCCCTCGTCGCGCAGATCGCGCAGCAGTTGGACGATCTGATCTTCGGTTTTCACATCGACACCGGTGAAGGGTTCGTCCAGCAGGATCACCTGCCCATCCTGCGCCAGCGCGCGGGCCAGAAAGACGCGTTTGCGCTGCCCGCCCGACAGCTCTCCGATCTGGCGGTGGCGATAGTCCTGCATGTTCACCCGGCGCAAGGCGGCGTCGACTGCCTCGTGATCGGCCGCGCGAGGGCGGCGCAGGAACCCCATGTGACCATAGCGGCCCATCATCACCACGTCTTCTACGAGAACGGGAAACTCCCAATCGACGTCTTCTGATTGGGGGACATAGGCTACAAGGTTGCGGCGCAGCGCTTCGGCGACGCTCAGGCCCAGAAGGGAAATGTCGCCCTGCGCGGCCGGCACGAACCCCATGATCGCCTTGAACAGCGTGGATTTGCCCGCGCCGTTCACGCCCACCAGGGCGGTCACCGTGCCGCGCGGGATCTCGAAACTGGCGTTCCAGAGCGCGGTGTGGCCGTTGCGATAGGTCACGGTCACGTCGCGCGCGCGGATGCCGCCGGATGCGTCCGCTGCCTGGGCTGATGTCAGCGTGGGTGCGGTATTGAGCATGTCGGTCCTTTACCTGTTGCGCCATCGGGCGCGGGGTCTTTCAAACGGCAAGCCCCGCGACGCATATTTGCGCCGCGGGTCGCCCTGTCAATTCTTCGCGCCACTTAATTCGTGGCGGCGGTCAGCCCGGTGGCCACGGTCGTCGCGGTGACCCGCAACAGATCCAGATAGGTGGGCACGGGCCCGTCCGGTTCGCTGAGCGAATCCACATAAAGAACGCCGCCATAGGTCACGCCTGTTTCGCGGGCGACCTGTTCGGCGGGGGCCGTGTTGACGGTGCTTTCGCAGAACACCACGGGGATGTTGTTCTGCCGCACGCCGTCGATCACCGCGCGCACCTGTTGCGGGGTGCCCACCTGATCGGCGTTCATCGGCCACAGATACAGCTCTTTCAGCCCGAAATCCCGCGCCAGATAGCTGAACGCGCCTTCGCAGGTCACCAGCCAGCGCTGGTCTTCGGGGATCTGTGCCACGGCATCGCGCAGGGGTTCGATCGTGGCGCGCAATTCGTCGGCATAGCGCGCCGCGTTGGCCTTGTAGATCCCGGCGTTATCGGGATCCTGCTCGGCGAAGGCGGCAGCGATATTGTCGATATAGATCAGCGCGTTATCCAGACCCATCCAGGCATGCGGGTTGGGCTTGCCTTCATATGACCCCGACGAGATCGAGATGGGGTCGATCCCCTCTGACACGGTCACGGCAGGCACGCCTTCAAGATTGGTCAGGAACTGTTCGAACCACAACTCAAGGTTCATGCCGTTCCACAGGATCAGATCCGCATCCGAGGCGCGCACGATATCGCGCGGGGTGGGCTCATATCCGTGGATTTCGGCGCCGGGTTTGGTGACTGACACCACTTCGGCCGCGTCGCCCGCCACGTTCTGGGCGATATCGGCGATGACGGTGAAGGTGGTCACGACTTTCATCTTCTCGTCCGCCCAGGCGGGTTGGGCGAGGCTGCCTGCCAGAACGGCGGCGGCTGTCCATTTCGTCAATGTGCTGAACATCCGAATGCTCCCTGTGCACGGGTTGTGGCTTTGCTATTGCAATTCACTCGCAACTTGTCAACGCAAATGCGAATGAGTTGCATTTAATATACAGCTTTCCGCTTGCAAGGGGAAGGTCATGGGCGCATTCGCATTGCCTTTTTTATGTCTATCCATATAACTCAAGGAAGGACAGTTCAGGACAGGGTCGTGGGACAGATCAGCTATCGCCAGATCAAGGAAGACGTGCGCAGCAAAGTGGTGCGCGGCGTCTGGGCTTTGGGCGCAGAACTGCCCAAGGAAGAGGACATGGCTGCCGATTACGGCTGTGCCCGCGCCACGGTGAACCGCGCCCTGCGCGAACTGGCGGAAGAGGGGCTGTTGGAGCGCAAGCGCAAATCCGGAACCCGCGTGCGTCAGGCCCCCGTGCGGCAGGCACGGTTCGACATCCCCCTGGTCCGGCGCGAGATCGAGAGCTTGGGCGAACGCTATACATACCGCCTGCTTGAACGGGAGGAGACGCAGGCACCGGCCTGGCTTTGTGCCCGGATGCGGCTGACCCGGCCCGATCCGGTGCTGCATCTGCGCTGCCTGCATGTTGCAGGCGATACGCACTATCAGGTGGAAGACCGCTGGATCAACCTGACCACGATCCCCGCCGCTCGGGAGGCGGATTTTACCACGCAAGGCCCCAATGAATGGCTGATCGCCACGATCCCCTTTTCGGATGTGGAGATCGGGTTTTCCGCTACGGCTGCCGACGCCGATCTGGCGCGCGACCTGGGCTGCGCCCTGGGCGATCCGCTGTTTCAGGGCGAACGCTCGACCTGGCTGAATGACGCGCCCGTGACCTATGTCCGCATGGTGTTCGGACGCGGTTACAAGATGACAACGCGGTATTGAGGCGCTGCGTGTCCCGGACCTGATCCGGGACCTCGCCATGGACCGGAGGCCCCGGGTCAAGTCCGGGGCGTGGGAGGGATCACAACCCGCTGCGCAACTCTGCCACTGCGCGGCGATAGGCGTTTGTGATCTCCGCGTGCCGGATGTGCCGCCCGTCCTGCACCATATGCCGCCCGGCGGACCAGACGTCTTTGACCATCCCGCTGTCCCCGGCAAAGACAAAGGTGTCCAGGCAGGTGTCGGGCCTGAGGCCGGCCAGGTCCACATGAGTCATATCCAGAGCCAGCAGATCGGCCCATTCTCCTTGGGCGATCTGCCCCGCGCCGCGCCCCGCGGCCTGTGCGCCGCCTTGCGCCACGCCCTCCCAAAGCCTTTCCCCTGTTGACTTTTCCGATGTCGCAAAAGCCGCGCGGCTATGGTCGCGCAGGCGTTGGGAGGTATCAAGTTGCCTCAGTTCCTCGGCCAGCGAAATGCGGATATTGCTGTCCGACCCGACAGAGATCGTCCCGCCATTCTGCACCCATCGCAACCCGTCGAAAATGCCATCGCCAAGGCTTGCCTCGGTCAACGGGCAAAGCCCCGCAACCGCCCCGGTGTGCGCCAGTGCCGTTGTCTCCTCCGCCGTCATCTGCGTGCAATGGATCAGGCACCAGCGCGATGAAAGCTCCAGATGCGCCAGACCCCACTCCACCGGGCGCGCGCCATAGGCGGCCTGAACTTCATCTACTTCGGCCTGCTGTTCGGCCAGATGCATGTGGATCGGCGCGTCGGGACGCAGGGTGACCACGGCCTCCAGCCCCGCGCGGCTGACGGCGCGGAGGGAATGGGGCGCGGTGCCCAGAACAGTATCCGCAGGCAGTCGGGCCAGCGCCGTCCCGGCTCCGTCCAGAAGCCGGACGTAAAGGTCCAGATCGCAGTCAAAGCGCTGCTGCCCGGGGGCCAGAGCCCGCCCGTCACAGCCGCCCTGCATGTAAAGCACCGGTAAAAGCGTCAGGCCAATCCCACTGGTCTGAGCTGCGGCAGCGATCCGCGCCGACATCTCGGCCACGTTCCGGTAAGGCGCGCCGCCGGGGCGGTGGTGAAGATAGTGGAACTCGACCGACGCGCCGAAGCCTGCCTCCAGCATTTCCATCTGCACGAAGGCGGTGATCGCCTCCACATGATCAGGGGTCAGATCGTTCAGGAACCGGAACATCAGCTGCCGCCAGGTCCAGAAACTGTCGCCCTCGGCCGGTCCGCGTTTTTCGGTCAGACCGGCCATGGCGCGCTGGAAGGCGTGGCTGTGGCTGTTGGCGGGCGCGGGCGCAAGAAGCCCGACGCGGAGGCCTTCGGCCGGGGCGTTCGGGGTGATCCTCGCAATCCGGCCCCCGGCAATCTCAAGACGCACATCGTTTTGCCACGCCCCGGCCACCAGCGCCTGTTCCGCCCATAGAACCTGCATGGGATCCCCCGTATTGACAGATATTATGTGCAGACATATGCAGAGTCACATCACCGGAATCAAGCAGGAAACGCAGATGATCCTTACCAATGCCCGCCTGGCGAGCTTCGCGACCCCGGCCCGATACGGGCTGATCGACGATGCCGCGCTGGTCATCAAACAGGATAAGATCGTCTGGATCGGCCCCATGAGCGACCTGCCCGAGGCCCATCGCGCCGACGAGGCGCGGGATCTTGAGGGGCGTCTGGTCACCCCCGGCCTGATCGACTGCCACACCCATCTGGTCTTTGGCGGCAACCGTGCGCGGGAATTCGAAATGCGGTTGGACGGCGCCAGCTATGAAGAAATCGCGCGCGCAGGCGGCGGGATCGTATCAACCGTCAGCGCCACGCGCGACGCGTCAGATGAGGCGCTGTTGCACGGCGCACTGACCCGCGTGGATGCGATGATCGCCGAAGGCGTCACGACGGTCGAGGTAAAGTCTGGCTATGGCCTGGATACCGAAACCGAACTCAGAATGCTGCGCGTCGCCCGCCAGATCGCGGACCAGCGCCCGATCACGGTGCGCACCAGTTTTCTGGGGGCGCACGCGGTGCCGCCCGAATACACGGGCGATCCGGACGGATACATCGACAATGTCGCCATTCCCGCCCTGCGCGCGGCGCATGAAGAAGGGCTGGTCGATGCCGTCGACGGGTTTTGCGAAGGCATCGCCTTTGACACCGCTCAGATCCGCCGGGTCTTTGACACTGCGCGGTGGCTGGACCTGCCGGTGAAGCTTCATGCCGAACAGCTCAGCCATATGGGCGGTACGGCGCTGGCTGCCGAATATGGCGCGCTGTCGGCCGATCACGTGGAATATGCCACAGCCGACGATGCGCAGGCGCTGGCCGGATCGGGCAGCGTTGCGGTTCTGTTGCCGGGCGCGTTTTACACCCTGCGCGAAACGCAGATGCCCCCGGTGCAGGCGTTCCGCGATGCCGGTGTGCCGATCGCGCTGGCCACCGATTGCAATCCGGGGTCGTCTCCGCTCGCCTCCCTCCTGCTGACGCTGAACATGGGCTGCACGCTGTTCCGCCTGACCCCGGAAGAGGCTTTGGCCGGCATTACCCAACATGCCGCCCGCGCGCTGGGCCTGACCGATCGCGGAAGCCTCGCCCCCGGTCAACGCGCCGATCTGGCGATCTGGGATGTCCATGATCCGGCCGAGCTGTCCTATCGCATCGGTTTCAACCCGCTTCACGCCCGCATGTTCGGAGGACTACTGTGACCAATCACCTGACACCCGGTGCCACGGATCTGGCCACCCTTCATGCCATCTGGTCGGGGCAGGGCGCTGTCACGCTGGACCCCGCCGCCCGCGCAGGGATCGAGGCCGCTGCCAATCTGGTCGCCCAGGCCGCAGCGGGGGAAGAGGCCGTTTATGGCGTCAATACTGGCTTCGGCAAACTGGCCAGCGTCAAGATCGCGCCTGCCGACACGCAGACCCTGCAGCGCAACCTGATCCTCAGCCATTGCTGCGGAGTGGGCGAACCTTTGGACGCCGCCACCACCCGGCTGATGATGGCGCTGAAGCTTTTGTCGCTGGGCCGCGGGGCGAGCGGTGTGCGCTGGGAGACCGCCCAGCTGATCGAAAGGATGCTGGCGAGTGACGTCCTGCCCGTGATCCCCGATCAGGGATCTGTGGGCGCGTCCGGCGACCTTGCGCCGCTGGCCCATATGGCCGCCGCCATGATCGGCGCGGGCGAGGCCACGTATCGGGGACAGCGCTTGCCAGCCTCGGATGCGCTGGCGCAGGCGGGTCTGACCCCGATCACGCTGGGCCCCAAGGAAGGGCTTGCGCTGATCAACGGCACACAGTTTTCCACCGCCTGCGCCTTGGCGGGCCTTTGGGGCGCGTGGCGGAATTTCGAGGCTGCGGTGGTCGCCGGGGCCATGTCCACCGATGCGATCATGGGATCGACCGCGCCTTTGGTGCCTGCCATCCACGCCCTGCGCGGCCATCGCGGCCAGATCGACTTTGCCAGCGTTCAGCGCGCGCTGCTGGACGGCTCAGAGATCCGCGAGAGCCACCGCGATGGCGACACGCGCGTGCAAGATCCCTATTGCATCCGCTGCCAGCCGCAAGTGATGGGCGCCGCGCTGGATCTTCTGCGTTTTGCCGCTCAGACACTGGAGGTGGAGGCCAACGCCGTCACCGACAACCCGCTGGTTCTGGTGGAAGAGGGGCAGATCGTCTCGGGCGGGAATTTCCATGCTGAACCTGTGGGTTTCGCCGCCGATCAGATCGCCGTCGCGATCTCGGAAATCGGGGCCATCGCGCAGCGCCGCGTCGCGCTGATGGTGGACCCGACGCTGTCTTTCGACCTGCCGCCCTTCCTCACACCCGATCCGGGCCTGAATTCCGGGCTGATGATCGCCGAGGTGACCACCGCCGCGCTGATGAGCGAGAACAAGCACCTGGCCAATCCCTGCACGACCGACTCAACGCCCACCTCGGCCAATCAGGAAGATCACGTCAGCATGGCCGCCCATGCCGCGCGGCGTCTGGCGCGGATGAACCGGAACCTGAACTCCATCCTGGGGGTGGAGGCGATCTGCGCCGCGCAAGGCATCACCTTCCGCGCGCCGCTCACCACCAGCACGCCGCTGCAGCAGGCGGTGACCCATCTGCGCAGCCAGGTCGCCGCCATCGGGCAGGACCGGTTCCTTGCGCCCGATATCGCAGTTGCGTCTGACATGGTGGCGGATGGCACGCTCGCCCGCGCCGCAGAGGTGGAGGTCGCACTGTGAGCCTGATTGAGGTGACCGAGGGCCAAAGCCCCGTCATCCTTGGCCTGCCGCATACCGGCACCTGGTTGCCCGAGGATGTGACGGCCAAACTGAACGCAACGGGCCGCGCGTTGGCGGATACCGATTGGCATATCGACCGGCTTTATGACGGACTTCTGGACGGCGTGACCACCGTGCGCACGCCCGTCCACCGCTATGTCATCGACGTCAACCGCGACCCGGACGGCGCAAGCCTCTATCCCGGGCAGAACACCACCGGGCTTGTCCCTCTGACCGATTTCGACGGTGTGGATATCTGGGACACGCCGCCGTCTGATGCCGACATCCGTCAGCGATGCGATGATTTCCACAGGCCCTATCACGCCGCGCTGAGCGAACAGATGGACCGGGTCAAGGCGCTGCATGGCTTTGCGATCCTTTACGACTGCCATTCGATCCGGGGCGAAATCCCGTTCCTTTTCGACGGCCAACTGCCTGATCTGAATATCGGAACGAACCTGTCCACAACCTGCGATCCGGCAATCGAAGCGCTGGTGAAAAACCACTGCCGCGCCGCATCCGAATTTTCCACAACGCTGAATGGCCGGTTCAAGGGCGGCTGGACGACCCGCCATTATGGTCGCCCCGATCAGGGCTGGCACGCCATCCAGATGGAGCTGGCACAGCGCTGCTATCTGACCGCCGAAGCCCCACCCTGGACCTATGACCCGGCCAAAGCCGACACCCTCCGCGCCACGCTGCGCGCCATCCTCACCGATCTGTCCCGATGGAGACCGCAATGACCGATCCCCGCCACAACACCCGCGATATCTTCCCGCCCACCGGCCCGGAACTGAGCACCAAAAGCTGGGCCGCCGAGGCCCCGCTTCGCATGCTGATGAACAACCTGCACCCCGATGTGGCCGAGGCCCCGCATGAGCTGGTGGTCTATGGCGGCATCGGCCGTGCGGCGCGGACATGGGAGGATTTCGACCGCATCGTCGCCAGCCTGAAGGATCTGGAGGAGGACGAGACACTGCTGGTTCAATCCGGCAAACCCGTGGGCATCTTCCGCACCCATGAAAACGCTCCGCGCGTGCTGATCGCCAATTCGAACCTCGTGCCCCATTGGGCGACCTGGGACCATTTCAGCGAGCTCGACCGCAAGGGGCTGATGATGTACGGCCAGATGACGGCGGGGTCCTGGATCTATATCGGCACGCAGGGCATCGTGCAGGGCACCTATGAGACCTTCGCCGAAGCGGGCCGCCAGCATTACAATGGCGATCTGACAGGCCGCTGGATCCTGACCGGCGGTCTGGGCGGCATGGGCGGTGCGCAGCCACTTGCGGCGGTGTTTGCAGGCGCTTGCTGTCTGGCTGTGGAATGCGATGAAAGCCGGATCGATTTCCGCATCCGTACCCGGTATCTGGACGAGAAAGCCACCTCTCTGGATGAAGCGCTTGAGATGATCGAGCGTTGGACCAAAGCGGGCGAAGCGAAATCCGTGGGCCTTCTGGGCAACGCGGCGGATGTCTTCCCCGAACTGGTGCGGCGCGGCATCCACCCCGATATCGTCACCGACCAGACCAGCGCCCATGACCCGGTGAACGGCTATCTGCCGCAGGGCTGGTCCGTGGCCGAATGGAAGGCCAAACGCGAAACCGACCCCAAGGCGGTCGAACAGGCCGCCCGCGCGTCGATGAAGGTGCACGTGGCCGCAATGGTCGATTTCTGGAACGCGGGCGTGCCCACGCTGGATTACGGCAACAACATCCGGCAGGTGGCTTTGGAAGAAGGTCTGGAAAACGCCTTTGCCTTCCCCGGTTTCGTGCCCGCCTATATCCGGCCCCTGTTCTGCCGGGGCATCGGGCCGTTCCGCTGGTGTGCGCTTTCCGGCGATCCCGAGGATATCTACAAGACCGACGCCAAGATGAAGCAGTTGTTCCCCGACAATACCCACCTGCACCAATGGCTTGACATGGCGCAGGACCGGATCGCCTTTCAGGGCCTGCCCGCGCGCATCTGCTGGATCGGGCTGGGCGACCGGCACCGCGCAGGCCTTGCCATCAACGAGATGGTTCGCACCGGCGAATTGAAAGCCCCTGTTGTCATTGGGCGCGATCATCTGGATTCCGGCTCGGTCGCGTCGCCCAACCGCGAGACCGAGGCGATGAAGGACGGCTCTGACGCGGTCAGCGACTGGCCGCTTCTGAACGCGCTTCTGAACACAGCAAGCGGGGCCACATGGGTGTCACTGCACCATGGCGGCGGCGTCGGCATGGGGTTCTCGCAGCATTCCGGCATGGTGATCCTGTGCGACGGCACGCCAGAGGCCGACAAGCGCCTTGAGCGTGTGCTGTGGAACGATCCGGCAACGGGCGTCATGCGCCACGCTGATGCCGGATATGACATTGCAAAGGACTGCGCGCGCGAACACGGGCTGAGGTTGCCGGGCATTCTCTGATCCCGGCAGACCGGGGCGTGGATCTGGGTTCGGGCCCCCGCGCTTTTGGGCGGGGCTTGTCCCCGCGGCCAGCCTGCGTAGGGTGGGGCCACTGCCATTCCAGACAAGGACCGTTTGGCCGAATTCATGATCCCCGAGGCGCTTTCCCCTTCTCTTGCCCAGGCAGTGGCGCTTTTGGGGTATCTCGCCTCGGCGGTGCTTGCGGCCTCGGCCGCGCTACAGGCGGCGCGGCATCAGATGGATCCGTTCGGGGCCACCGTGCTGGCCTTTGCAACGGCTCTTGGCGGTGGAACCGTGCGTGATCTGTTTCTTGGGCGGTTCCCGGTGTTCTGGATTCAGGATCCCGTCTTTGTCTTCGTGATCATTCCGGTTGCCCTGATCGTGTTTTTTGTCGGCATGCGCATGCCATCCGGCGCAGGCCAGCGCCACAGGCTTTTGATGCGTCTCGACGCGGTCGGTCTGGCGCTTTTTACCCTGATCGGGGTGCGGATCGCGGATCAGATGGACACCGGCTGGATCATCGCGGTGATCATCGGCTGCGTGACAGGGACCGTGGGCGGCATGATCCGTGACGTGCTCAGCAACGTGACCCCCAGCATATTGAAAGAGGATCTCTACGCATCCATTTCGCTGGCTGGCGGCGCGATCTACCTGGTGTTGGAGCCGCTGCTGGGTGGTGAGGTTGCCGTGCTGATCAGTTTTGTCCTGATGCTTACCGCCCGGTTGATGACGTTGCAACGCCACGGCGGTTAAACGCAAATCAGGCCCGCACGACCCCTGCCAATTTCCACCAAAACGGCGCGGCCGGGCGTTCCTGTATGGAAAAGGGCGCAACCCCGGTAGGAAGCCGCGCCCTCATCATCTCATGTCAGCCGCTTGCGCGATGTCGAAACGGTCTGCGTTCATCACCTTGGTCCGGGCTGCGCCGTTGAAATCGGCCTGCACGCCTTCCAACGCGCTCAGCACCTTGGCCAGTTCCGCCGGATCGTTCGCCGCCCAGTCTTTCTGCGGGGCCAGACGCACGCGCGCGCCATCGGCACCGCCGCGCTTGTCCGAACCACGGAAGGACGAGGCCGATGCCCAAGCCGCCTTGACCAGTTCCTGCGTGGACAGGCCCGTGGCCAGGATCTTGTCCTTCAGCGCCGCGATATCCGCATCGCCAATCAGCGGGTAAAGGTCTTTCTGCAGCGCGTCATTATCGAGCGTCTTGGACGCTTCAGCGTCATCGAAATCCGCGCCCATCGGATCGCCCGCAGGCGCATTCTGATGCAGGATCTTCAGGTTCTGCTGGTTCGGCGCCACTCATCCTCCCCGGCGCGAAACCTTGGAACCGTTCTTACGAAGCTTTTCGGTTGGTATACATTGCATGTTCTGATTGGATCGATAATTTTTCCAATGACAACTAGCACTTTGAAACAGATGCAGTATTTCAGGACGCTTGCGTAGCACGGCCATTTCGAGCGCGCGGTCGAGGACTGTTCGGTCTCCCAGCCCGCGCAAGGTGCGTCTGACCGGTTTTGGCGAGGAGTTCGCCGCCGGTGTCTCAACAGTCCTGCAGGCGGTGGATGAACTGGGCGATCTGGTGCCCACAGCCCGCGACCGGCTGGTCGGGCGGCTGTGGGACCTGCATCTGAGGCTGGACATCCACGTGCGCGAAACCCTCACGCCGCGGCTCTTGGGCGAATTGTCAGACGGCCAGCTGGATTGCGCGATCCTGACCTTGCCGGTCTCCGATCCGGTTCTGACCGAAGTGGCGCTGTTTTCCGAAGCGATGGGTCTGGTGCGCCCGGCAAGCGATGCCCGCCGCGCCACGGTGGACGATTTGCACGGCGAACGCCTGCTTTTGCTGGAAGAAGGGCATTGCTTTCGCGACCAGGCCCTGTCGCTTTGCCATATCGGCGCGGCGCGGCGCGGCCCCGGCAGGGGCTGGATGGCAGCTCACTCTCGACGCTGGTGCAGATGGTGGGCGCAAGCATCGGCGTGACGCTGATCCCGGAAATGGCGGTGCCCGTCGAAACCCGGTCTGCCGCCGCGTCGCTGTTGCGGTTCACCCCGCCGGAACCGGGGCGCATCGTGGGCATGGTCTGGCGCAAGACAAGCCCGTTGTCTGAAAGCCTCATGCAAATCGCAGGCGAAGTGTGCGCCTGTGGCCAATCCTTAAGCGATGCACGCGCCACCGCCTGAACGGGTCGGGTTTTTACGTGACTTGCGCCGCGCGCAGCCTAAACTTTCCGGCATGATGAGGATGTTGTTTTCCCTTGCCGCCCTTCTTCTGGCGCTTCCCGCCGCTGCGCAGGAAACCCGCCGCCCCAGCCATTGCATCGCTATCGCCGATGCCGCGCCGGGGCTCGAATATATCCAGAAGGCCAGCTGGACCGACCCGGTCGAACAGTTTTCGGTCCGGATCCAGTATATCGCCCATGCCTCCTTCCTGATCCAGACGCCGGGCGGGCTGAACGCGGTGACGGATTTCACCGGCTTTATCGGCAACACGACGATGATCCCCGATGTGGTCACGATGAACCATGCCCATTCCACCCATTGGACGGCCAACCCCGACCCGGCCATTCCCCACGCCCTGCGCGGCTGGGGGGAGGAGTTCGGCACAGGCATCGACCATTACCTCGATCTAGGGGAAATGCTGGTGCGCAATGTCTCGACCGATATCCGCGGGCAATTCGGCGCATCCGAACCGCGCGGCAATTCGATCTTCGTGTTCGAAGTGGCGGGGCTGTGCGTGGGCCATCTGGGGCACCTGCATCACGTGCCCAATGATGAACAATTTGCAGCCCTCGGTCGGCTTGACGTGGTCATGGCGCCGGTCGATGGCGGATACACCATGTCGCTGCCGGAAATGATCACGGTGCTGAAACGGCTGAAATCCTCGGTCGTGATCCCGATGCACTGGTTCTCGGGCTTTTCGCTGGATCAGTTCGTGGCGGGCATGGCGGATGAATTCGCCATCGACATCCCCGGCGGATCCTCGATCGAGCTGTCGCTGCGCACATTGCCCGACAGGCCCACGGTGGTTGTGCTGCGGCCTGAATGGCTGCGCGATCCCGAAAACTGACGCGTTGAGCGCCGCCTGCATTGCTGCTAGGCCCTGATCCATGGTCGATCTGAACCCCGTCACCCCCGATCTGGAAGACCGCCTGCGCGCCGCGCTGCCCGCAGACGCCTTTCGCCCGCCCGAGCCGCGCTTTTTCGAAGAACCGCGCGGGCGTTACCACGGCAGCGCCGGTCTGATCGTTGCACCAAGAACGGTGGAAGAGGTCGCGGCCATCATCACCGCCTGCAACGCGGCGCGTGTTC
Source organism: Aestuariivita boseongensis (assembly GCF_001262635.1). GTDB lineage: Bacteria > Pseudomonadota > Alphaproteobacteria > Rhodobacterales > Rhodobacteraceae > Aestuariivita > Aestuariivita boseongensis. Next base: position 24,292 of record NZ_JXYH01000016.1, on the reverse strand, counting down.
CCCTGGTTCCTTACGGCGGCGGCACAGGGCTGGTGGGCGGCCAGGTGGTCGAAGGTGACATGAACCCGGTGGTCCTGACGCTGGAACGCATGACCGCCATCCGCGCGGTCTATCCCGACGAAAACGTGCTGGTGGCCGAAGCAGGCGCGATCCTGGCCGATGTGCAGGCCGCGGCCGAAGGGGCAGGCCGCCTCTTCCCGCTGTCGCTGGCCGCCGAAGGCTCGGCCCGGATTGGCGGCAACCTTGCCACGAATGCGGGCGGCACAGGCGTTCTGCGCTATGGCAATGCGCGCGATCTGTGCCTGGGGCTGGAAGCGGTTCTGCCGGATGGCCAGATCTGGCACGGTCTGACCCGGCTTCGGAAGAACAACACCGGCTATGATCTGAAGAACCTGCTGATCGGCTCCGAGGGCACGTTGGGGGTGATCACGGCCGCCGCGCTCAAGCTTTTTCCGAAACCGGCCGAAACCGGCGCTGCGATGTTTGTCGTGCCGTCCCCGCAGGCCGCGCTTGGCCTTCTGTCGCTGGTGCGCGACCAGATGGGCGAGGGGATCAGCGCGTTCGAGCTGATGCACCGCATGGGCTTTGATTTCCTGACCGAAAAACTACCCGATATCCGGCAGCCCTTCGACCCCGCGCCGGACTGGACCGTGCTGATCGAGCTGGGCCTCGCACGCGGTCTCGACCCGCAAGAGGCGCTGATGCAGCTGTTCGAAGCGGCGCTTGAGCAGGGGCTGGCCACCGATGGCCTGATCGCCCAGTCCGAGGCCCAGCGGGCCGAGTTCTGGGCGGTGCGCGAACAGATCCCGGAAGCCAATCGACGCATCGGGTCTGTCTCCAGCCACGACATCTCGGTCCCCCTGGGCGCGCTGCCCGAATTCATCGCGCGGGGCGATGAGGTGATCGCGACGCTGGGCGAATTCCGCATCAACTGCTTCGGCCATGTGGGCGACGGCAATCTGCATTACAACGTCTTCCCGATGCCGGGCAAAACCCGCGCCGATCACGACAACCAGCGCGATGCGATCAAGGCGGCGGTCCATGACCTGGTGCATGAACTGGGCGGATCGGTCAGTGCCGAACATGGCGTGGGCCGCCTGAAGGTGGCCGATCTGCAGCGGTACTCCGACCCGGCCAAGCTGTCGGCCATGCGCGCGATCAAAGCCGCGCTGGATCCGCACGGCATCATGAACCCCGGTGTCATCCTGCCGCTGGACGGCTAGGCGCCGTCCTGCTCTTCTTCTCTTCAAAAATACGGCACGCAACACCGGCCCCAAGGGGCTCCGTCAAAAATCCGGGATTTGAATAAAATCCGACGGGATGTTTCGCGCGCGAAACATTTTCGCGCTCAAAGCCCTTCGTAGGAACACAGCGCATGGACATCCATGCCCATATCTTCCAGCACCTTGCGCCCGCCCAGATCCGGCAGGTCGATGATGAAGGCGCAGGAGACGATCTCGCCCCCCAGCCGTTCGATCAGCGAAATCCCCGCCGCACATGTGCCGCCCGTGGCCAGCAGGTCGTCGACCACCAGCACCCGTTCTCCGGCCTCGATCGCGTCGTCATGGATCTCCACAATCGCCTCGCCATATTCCAGCTTGTAATCCTGGCTGATCGTCCGGCCCGGCAGCTTGCCCTTCTTGCGAATGGGCACGAAGCCAACGGACAACTGATGCGCAATCGCGCCGCCCAGGATGAACCCGCGCGCCTCAAGCCCCACGACCTTGTCAATGGGCTGACCGGCATAGGGGTGCAGCATCTGGTCCACGGCCATCCGGAACCCGCGCGGATCGGCAAAAAGCGTCGTCACATCGCGAAACATGATCCCTTCATGGGGGAAATCGACAATGGTGCGGATATAGTCTTTGACGGTTTTCATGTGCGTCCTCAGGGCGTTGCGCGTTTCAGGGTGGCGGTCAGAACCCCCATGCCGACCAAAGCGGCCCCGCCCGCGCGGGTCAGCCAGGTGATGACCGAAGCCCGCCCAATCGTCCGCCGCAGCGTGTCGGCCAGAAGCACATAGGCCAGTGCGTTCACAGCCGCAAGACCCACGAATGTCGCGATCTCGATGGCAAATTGCGGCAGCAGCGGTGCCTGGGGTTGCAGGAATTGCGGCACGAAGGCGATGAAAAAAGCAATGGATTTGGGATTCAGCGCGGTGACGGCCGCCGCGTGGCCGAAGACGCCGCGCGCAGTCACCTCACGCCGCGTGCTCAGCGTTCCCAGCCCTTCCGAGGGGGCCGAACGCAAGAGCTTGATCCCCAGCCAGATCAGATAGACCGCCCCGGCCCATTTCAGCACCGTGAACGCGGTGGCCGAGGCCAGAACCAGAGCCCCCAACCCGGCCAGAGAAGCCGTCATCGCCACCAGATCGCCAAGGGCGACACCGGCGGCAGACGCGACGGCGACACTACGCCCTTTCGAAAGGGCGTAGCTGAGCACCAGCAGAACCGTGGGTCCGGGGATCAGAAGAAGCGCGGTGGAGGCGGCGACGAAAGTCAGCCAGAGATCAAGCGGCATGAGACATCCTCTGCAAGTCCCTTGCACCAAGCCCGGCGCCCGGGCGCAAGTCAAGTCCGGTGCCGGCGATCCTTCGAAGGATCGCAAGGCCCGGGACCCGCCAACATTCAGAGCGCCCGGAATTTTCGAAAATTCCGGGCCCCGGCCTCAGCCCAGCACCCGGCCTGCCACCGCGCTCAGCTTCTCCACCATCGCCGGATCACGCTTTTCCGGTGCGGTCAGGATCGCATGTTCCAGCGCCCGGTCGCAGCCATAGGAGCAAGGCGCGCGGTCGGCACCCAAAAGCGCGGGCAGGCGCGCGACCATCCCGCGGGCCTTGTCGGCATTGCCCATCAGCGTGGCGATGATCTGGGTCACATCGACCTCCCCATGATCAGGGTGCCAGCTGTCGTAATCGGTGACCATCGCCACCGAGGCGTAGCAGATCTCGGCTTCGCGGGCCAATTTCGCCTCGGGCATGTTCGTCATGCCGATCACATCTGCGCCCCAGCTTTCGCGGTACATCTTCGATTCCGCCAGCGTGGAAAACTGCGGCCCCTCCATCGCCAGATAGGTGCCGTCGCGATGCACATTGATCCCCTGATCCCGCGCGGCTGTTTCGCAGGCATCGCTCAGCCGCGGGCAGGTCGGATGCGCGACCGAGACATGGGCCACAAGGCCGGGGCCAAAGAAGGATTTCTCGCGCGCGAAGGTGCGGTCGATGAACTGATCGACGATGACGAAATCCCCCGGCGCCATCTCTTCCCGGAAGGACCCCACGGCCGAGACGCTGACGATATCCGTCACACCCAGCCGCTTGAGCGCGTCGATATTCGCCCGGTAAGGGACCGAGGTGGGGCTGTGCACATGCCCCCTCCCATGCCGGGGCAGGAAGGCCATCTTCACGCCGTCCAGCGTGCCGGTCAGGATCTGGTCCGAGGGCGTGCCAAAGGGGCTGTCCACCGATTGCCATTTTGCGTCTTCCAGCCCGTCGATCTCGTAAATGCCCGATCCGCCGATGATCGCGATCATGGTGTCCGTCATAAGCCTTGTGTCCCTTGTCGATGTTTCCCCCAGTGATAGGCGGCGGCGCCTGCCCGCGAAACCGATTTTTTCGTGAGCGCCGAGGCTGCGCCCGCCGCATACCTATGAATACCGTGCAATCCTGGACCAGGCTGCTATGTGACTGGTGCATAGCGGCTACCCGCTGCTGGGCATGGCCGTGCCAGGCCTCATCGCGTATCAGGCGGGGTTTCCGCTGACCGTTAACAGGACAAACATCTTGACCCGCGCCATTCTCGCCTCTTTCGCTGACCGTCTTGCCATGACCGACCTGCGCCCGCAGGGCTTCGGGCCGGAACGTCTGCGGATCGAGCTTCTGTCGGGTCTGACTGTCGCGCTGGCGCTTGTGCCCGAAGCGGTTGCCTTTGCCTTTGTCGCGGGTGTGCACCCTCTGGTGGGGCTTTACGCGGCCTTTCTGGTGGGCCTGATCACCGCACTGATCGGCGGCCGGCCCGGTATGATTTCCGGGGCCACCGGTGCGCTTGCGGTGGTGATGGTGGCCTTGGTGGCCGAGCACGGCGTGGAGTATCTTTTTGCCACTGTCGTTCTGATGGGGCTGTTGCAGATCACAGCGGGCGTGCTGCGCTGGGGCAAGTTCATCCGGCTGGTGCCGCATCCGGTGATGCTGGGCTTTGTCAACGGGCTGGCCATCGTGATCTTCCTTGCGCAGCTCAGCCAGTTCAAGGTGCCCGGAACGCTGGAAAACACCGGCCACGGCATGGGCGGGGGGCAATGGCTGCCGGCTGATCAGATGGGGATGATGCTGGCACTGGTGGCGCTGACGATGGCGATCATCTGGGGTATGCCGCGCATCACCAAGATCATTCCGGCGCCGCTGGCCGGTATCGGCATCGTGGCCGGGCTGGTGATCGCGCTGGGCCTCGAAGTGCCGCGCGTGGGAGATCTCGCCTCGATCCAGGGGGGGCTGCCCAGCTTTCACATTCCCATGGTGCCGCTGACCCTCGAGACCTTCCAGATCATCCTGCCCTATGCCGTGATCCTGGCCGCCATTGGCCTGATCGAGAGCCTTCTGACCCTCAACCTGGTGGGCGAGATGACGAACAAGCGCGGCGGGGCCAGCCAGGAATGCGTGGCCCAAGGCGTGGCCAATACCGTGACCGGGTTCTTTGGTGGCATGGGCGGCTGCGCGATGATCGGCCAGTCGATGATCAACGTGAAATCGGGCGGGCGCACGCGGATCGCAGGCATTGCGGCGGCGCTGTTTCTGCTGGTCTTCATCCTGTTTGCCGCCCCGGTGATCGAACTGATCCCGCTGGCCGCCCTTGTAGGTGTGATGTTCATGGTGGTGATCGGCACATTCGCCTGGAACAGCCTGAAGATCCTGCGCAAGGTGCCGTTGACCGATGCCTTCGTGATCATCCTTGTCACCGTGGTCACGGTGCTGGAGGATCTGGCGGTTGCGGTCGTGGTGGGGGTCATCGTCTCGGCGCTGGCCTATGCCTGGAACAACGCGCGGCGCATCCATGCGAAAACCTATGTCACGCCGGAAGGGGCCAAGGTCTATCAGGTACAAGGGCCGCTCTTCTTCGGTTCCTCCGACGGGTTTTCCGAACTCTTTGATCCGCAAAACGACCCGTCGGTCGTGATCGTGGATTTCGCCGACAGCCGCGTGGTGGATCAATCCGCCCTGCAGGCGATCGAGGCGGTGGCCGCGAAATACGAAACCCAGGGCAAGCAGATCCAGCTGCGCCACCTCAGCCGCGACTGCCACCAACTGCTGACCAAGGCGGGGCATCTGATGGTCGACAGCGACGATGACCCCGATTACGAGATTGCGGTGGATTATTCGGTGCGCACCGGCATTATCGGCGGGCATTGACCCGGGATTTGCGATGCTGAGCTTTGCAGCGGCCGTTTTCTTTCTGATCATCACGCCGGGGCCTGGGGTGCTGTCCACGGCCGGTGTTGGCGCCGGGTTCGGCCGGGCGGCCGGGCTGCGTTATGTTACGGGGTTGTTCATCGGAACGAACCTTGTGGCTTTGGCCGTGGTCAGCGGGCTGGCGGCGGTGATCCTGGCCGATCCGCGTATCCGCACGGTGCTGTTTGCGGCCTCGGTCGCCTATCTGTTTTATCTGGCCATGCGGATTGCCTTTGCCGGCGCGAAGCTCGCCTTCATCGAACGTCAGCGCCCGCCGGGGGTGCGTGGCGGGATCCTGCTTCAGGCGATCAACCCCAAGGCCTATGCGGTGAACACGGCGCTGTTCACGGGCTTTGGTTTCATACCGGGGAATTTCGCGCTGGAGATGGCGATCAAGTTTGCGATCATGAACGCCATCTGGGTGCCTATTCACCTGGCGTGGCTGGGGGCTGGCATCGCGCTCAGGCGGATGGATCTGGCTCCGCGCACCCAGCGGGCGGTGAATGTGGCGATGGCGGTGTCGATGCTGCTGGTGGTGGGGATCGCGGCCTATTCCCAGCTTTGAGAGACCGGAAAATGACGCATTTTCCGGGGATTTTCTGACGCAGAAAATCCGGTGGCCTGAGGAAACTGCGTCAGTTTCCGCCCCGTTTTCTGCGTCAGAAAATGGGGCTCAGTCGTCGGGGCGGACCAGTTCAAACAGCTCGGTCACGCGCAGGTAATCGCGATATCCCAGACGGCTGAGCGGCTGATAAGTGGTCACGTCGAACCGGCCGTTCACGATGCAGTCGTCACGCATGTGAATGCCTTTTACCTCGCCCAGCACCATGTAATTGCCCTCACCCTCCAGCTGGATCAGCTGGCTGAGTTTGCATTCCAGCGACGCGGGCGCACGCGCCACACGGGGGCAGTTGATGGTTTCGCATTCCGCCACTTCGACGCCCGCATGGGCGAACTCATCCACCTCTTTCGGAAGCGTGGCCGAACTGGCATTCATAGCATCGCGCATCGCGTATTCCACGATGTTCACACAGAAGACGCCCGTTTCGCGGATATTGCTGACGCTGTCTTTCGTGTCGCCCTGATCGGCCTTTCCGGTGGTCGAGGTGAACATCACCTGCGGCGGGACATAGGCTGTGGCGTTGAAGAAGGAATAGGGTGCCAGGTTGTTGATCCCGTCTGCATCGCGGGTCGAGATCCAGCCGATGGGCCGGGGCGTCACGATGGCGTTGAACGGGTTGTGGGGCAGTCCATGGCCGTCTTCGGGTTTATAGAACATCTCTTCCTCGAATCCTCTGGTCTTGGTTTGCCCATGACCTAGCGCCATGATAGGCGAAGCGCCACGTCTCATTGGATAAAATGGCAACCGGTGTTCGAACTTCATCCCGAAACCCCTGACGACTGGTGGGAGGTCGAGGCGCTTTACGACCTGTGTTTCGCGCCGGGCCGTGAGGCGCTGTCGTCCTATCGTCTGCGCGACGGCGTGGCGCCTGTGGCCGCGCTGTCTCTGGTCGCGCGGGATGATGCCGGAATTCTGGCTGGTGCGATCCGGTTCTGGCCGGTTCATGTGGGCGCGCAGGATGCGCTGCTGCTGGGCCCGGTGGCGGTGCACCCGACGCGGCAGGGCGAAGGTTGGGGCGGGTTTCTGATCCGGTCGAGCCTGCATCTGGCCGCAGACAGCGGTTGGGACCGGGTGCTTCTGGTGGGCGACGCGCCCTATTACAGCCGCTTCGGGTTTGAAAAACTGGATGGCGTGATCATGCCGCCCCCCACCAATCCCGACCGCGTTCTGGGCCTGGCCTTGCGCCCTGGCGCCTGGGATGACGTGACCGGAGAGGTCACGCGCTGGCAGGGCGCCCATTGAAATCATCCGTGCCAATGCTGATCTTTTCGCCATGCAAGGCAGGAGCCCATGAGCGATATCACCACCACCACGCCGCCCGATCTTGAGGCCGAGATCAAGGCGATCGCGCGCACCTACAAGGCGGCGTCGGGGCCCGGGATGCAGGTGCTGAACCTGCTGGGCGGGCATGCCGAAAACCTGATCGACCGCCTGCCATCGCCCGTACGCGCGAAATTGGGCGAGGCGACAGAGCGGGCGTTGGTCATTGCGCTGGATGCCGCCCAAAGCTCGCGCAGGACGGTGCCGGATCAGGCGCCCTGGCTGAACAAGGCGGTGGCGACCGCCATGGGGGCTGCGGGTGGGTTCGGCGGTTTGCCCAGTGCCATGGTTGAATTGCCGGTCACCACAACCGTTCTGATGCGCACCATTCAGGGCGCCGCGGTCGAGCAGGGCTTTGACCCCGAGGCAGATAATGTGCGCTTTGACTGCCTGCGCGTTTTCGGCTCGGCCGGGCCTCTGGCCCATGATGACGGGGCCGACCTGGGGTTTTTATCGGTGCGGCTGGCGCTGACCGGGGGCGCGATGCAGAAGATGATCGCCACCGTCGCCCCGCGCCTGGGCGCGGCGCTGGGCCAGAAACTGGCGGCGCAGACCGTGCCCGTGCTGGGCGCCGTGGCCGGGGCGGCCACGAATTACGCTTTCACCAGTTATTATCACAACATGGCGCAGGTTCATTTCGGGCTGCGCCGCCTGTCGATTGACGCCGATGTCCCGCATGAGGATCTGGTGCTTCGGCTTGCACGGGAGATGGGCCGCCCGCTGACCCGGGGCTAGGGCCACCCTGAGATCAACAGATTGTGTGTTGTCACGCTTTGGCCACAACATTCCGGCTAAGTGTGGTAAATTAACGTGATTTTTCCATATCTGCGCGCTATGCTCAGCAAAACGAAAAGGAGCAGGCGGTTCCCACGCCGATGATCAAGCAACTTCCCCTCAAGCTGCGGGCGGCATCGAAGGATGACGTGCGCAGCCAGTTCGCGGCCCTGTGCTATCGCGTGAAAGCAGACCGGATTGAGGTTCTGCTGGTGACCTCGCGCGGGACGGGCCGTTGGATTGTGCCGAAGGGCTGGCCGGAAGATGGCATGACACCTGCCGATTGCGCGGCCAAGGAAGCCTGGGAGGAAGCCGGCGTGATCGGCAAGGCGCAGGATCGCTGTCTGGGGCTTTTCTCGTATTCCAAGGTGATCAGCCCCGGTGTGACCTATCCCTGTGTGGCGATGGTTTATCCGGTGAAGGTGAAATCGCTGGCCAAGGAGTTTCCCGAACGCAAGGAACGCAAGCGCAAATGGTTTTCGCCCAAGAAGGCCGCGCAGCGGGTGGCGGAACCGGAGCTTGCGCGGATGCTGCGGGATTTCGATCCGCGTCTGCTGCGCTAAGCGGCGGGCAATCTGTCCTCTTGATCTTGGGCGCGGGGCGGATATCTCTGCGTCAGGCCAAGTGATGATCTGACGATGATCCAATATACTCTGAAATGCTCGAACGGGCACCGATTTGACAGCTGGTTTCAATCCGCAAGCGCCTTTGACAAGCTTGTGGGGGCGAACATGGTGTCCTGTGCGATTTGCGGTGTGGACCAGGTGGAAAAGGCCGTGATGGCTCCGCGCGTGCGGCCCGCGCGCAACGCCGCCGCCCCTCAGCCGGAGGCGGAGCAAGTGTCGGACCGGCCCCTGTCGAAGCCTGCGACCCCGCAGGAACTGGCGCTGGCGCAGCTGAAAGAGCATGTGGAGAAGAATTCAGATTATGTCGGTATGAATTTCGCGTCTGAGGCGCGCGCGATGCATGATGGCGACGCCCCCGCCCGTGCCATCCATGGAGAGGCGCGGCTGGACGAGGCGAAAAAGCTGATCGAAGACGGTGTGCCGGTTGCCCCGCTGCCGTTCCGGCCCACACGGAAGACGAACTGACATGCATGTGCTGATCACCGGCGCCAATCGCGGCATCGGCGCGCAGCTGGCGTCGGATTATGCCGCGCGCGGCGATCAGGTCACGGCGACCTCGCGCGACGCGTCTGCAGGCGTGGCGCTGGACGTGACCGACCCGGCGGCGCATCGGGCGATGGCGGCCCGCTTGGGGGACAGCGCGCTGGATCTGTTGATCTGCAATGCGGGGGTCTATCTGGACAAGGGCCAGCGGCTGGAGGACGGCTTTGCGCCGGATCTGTGGGCGCAGACTTTCGCGGCCAATGTCACCGGCGTCTTCCTGACGATCCAGAGCCTTTTGCCCCATCTGCGCCGGGCCGAGGGGGCGAGGATCGCGATCATCTCGTCGCAGATGGCGTCGGACACGCGGGCGCCGGGGGGCAGTTACATCTATCGCGCGTCGAAAGCGGCGGTGCTGAACCTGGGGCGCAACCTGGCCAGCGACCTGAAGGGCGATGGGATTGCCGTGGGCATCTATCACCCCGGCTGGGTGCGCACGGATATGGGCGGCGGAACGGCCGAGATTTCGGTGGAAGAGGCCTCGACCGGGCTGATGGCGCGGTTCGATCATCTGAGCCTTGCCGACACGGGCTGTTTTCTGACCTGGGACGGCCGGACGCATCCGTTCTGATGGGGGTCGCAAGCCCCGAGGGCTTTCCGCAGGCCTTCACCGATGCCTGGATGGCGCGCGATGGGGCGGCGCTGGCGGGGTTGTTCGCCGAGGATGCGGATTTCATCAATGTGGTGGGCATCTGGTGGGAAGACCGCGCGGCGATCGCGCGGGCGCATTCCTATGCGTTGGAGAGCTTCTTTGCGAAGACGCGGCTGGTGCCGGGGCGGGTGAAGACGCGGATGCTGGGCCAGGACGCGGCGGTGGTGCAATGCCGGTTCCGCCTGTCGGGCCAGATCGCCCCGGATGGCAGCGAGGCCGGGGCCCGGTCGACCATCATCACCTTCGTGCTGGAGCGGGTAGAAGCGGGCTGGCAGGCGGTGTCGGCGCAGAACACCGATATCGTGCCGGGGGCGGAAACGCAGCTGAACGACAAGGCGCTGCGGCCTGCCGATTACCGGTAGCGGATTATTCGAATAATCCGCGGGCGCTTTTGGCGGGCCGGTCGCGACAGGGCGCAAAAGGCTTTTCGAAAAGCCTTTTGCCGCAGTCCCGGTGTCTTGCGCAGCGCCCTTTGATTCCTTAAACGCTGCGCGACCCGATAACGCCAGGACCGCCCATGCCCGTTCTTGTGATGAAATTCGGCGGCACCTCTGTCGCCAATCTGGACCGCATCCGCCGCGCCGCCAAGCGCGTGGGGGTCGAGGTGGCCAAGGGCTATGACGTGATCGTCATTGTCTCGGCCATGGCGGGCAAAACCAATGAGCTTGTGGGCTGGGTGGGCGAGACCTCTCCGCTTTATGATGCGCGCGAATATGATGCGGTCGTGTCCTCGGGCGAGAATGTGACCGCCGGGCTGATGGCGCTGACGCTGCAGGAGATGGATATCCCCGCGCGCAGCTGGCAGGGCTGGCAGGTGCCGGTCAAGACGACCTCGGCCCATTCGCAGGCGCGGATTGAGGATATCCCGCCCGAGAATATCCGCCGGAAATTCGACGAAGGCATGAAGGTGGCCGTGGTCGCGGGCTTTCAGGGCGTAAGCCCCGAGGGGCGGATCACAACGTTGGGCCGCGGCGGATCGGACACCACTGCCGTGGCCTTTGCCGCCGCCTTCGACGCGGAGCGCTGCGATATCTATACGGATGTGGACGGGGTCTATACCACCGATCCGCGGATCTGCGCGAAGGCGCAGAAGCTCGACAAGATCGCGTTCGAGGAAATGCTGGAACTGGCCTCACTGGGGGCGAAGGTGTTGCAGACCCGCTCGGTCGAGCTGGCGATGCGGTATAAGGTGAAGCTGCGCGTGCTGTCGAGCTTCGAGGAACAATCCGACGAGGCCGGTACGCTGGTCTGCGACGAGGAGGATATCATGGAATCCAAGGTTGTGGCCGGTGTGGCCTATTCGCGGGACGAAGCGAAGATGACGCTTGTCTCGGTCGCGGACCGTCCCGGCATCGCGGCCACGATTTTCACCAGCCTCAGCGAGGCGGGCGTGAATGTGGACATGATCGTGCAGAACATCTCGGAAGAGGGGCGCACGGACATGACGTTCTCCTGCCCCACCGATCAGGTTGTCCGCGCCGAGCGCGCGTTGGCCGAGACCAAGGAAAAGGGTGTTCTGAACTTTGCCGAGCTGATCGCGGACACGGATGTGGCCAAGGTTTCCGTCGTGGGGATCGGCATGCGGTCTCATACCGGGGTGGCGGCGAAGATGTTCAAGGTGCTGTCCGATGAGGGGATCAACATCAAGGTGATCACCACGTCGGAGATCAAGATCAGCGTTCTGATCGACCGCAAATACATGGAGCTGGCCGTCCAGGCGCTGCATGATGCGTTCGAATTGGAGAAGGCGGTCTGAGCGGCCCCCGTCGCGTTCCGTATTTTGAAAGAGAAGAAGACAGGGGACCGCGCTGAAATGACAGGCGGTTTGCGGGGCTTGGCGCATGGCGCCGGCTGCGGGGATGAGAAAGCCGTTTCCATGGGCTGGCCGTTGTGATCTAACCGCGTGGGGGTTCGGAACATCCCCGCCAGGGAGGCCGGTTATCGCGATGTCAGATCAGTCCGACAGTGAAAGTCGCAAGCTTCTGGGGCGTCTGCGCGACGCCATGGCCAGCGATATCGCGGGTCAGGCGCGGCTGGACCGTATCACGCAGCTGATTGCGGGCAGCATGGGGACCGAAGTGTGTTCGATCTATCTGTTCCGCGATCCCGAAACGCTGGAGCTGTGCGCCACGCAAGGTCTGAACAAGGAGGCCGTGCACCAGACCCGGATGCGCCTGGGCGAGGGGCTGGTGGGCCGCGTGGCGCGGCGCGGGCAGGTGGTGAACACTGCCGATGCCCCGTCCTCCAAGGGGTTTCGGTACATGCCGGAGACGGGGGAGGAGATCTATTCCTCGTTCCTGGGTGTGCCGATCCAGCGGCTGGGCGAAAAGCTGGGCGTGCTGGTCGTGCAGTCGAAACAGGCGCGCGAATATTCCGAAGACGAGGTTTACGCGCTGGAAGTGGTTGCCATGGTCTTGGCCGAGATGACCGAACTGGGCGCCTTCACCGGTGAGGGTGCGGCGCTGTCGGCGCGGCATCAGCAATCGGTGATGGTTCGGGGCACCACCGGGCAGGAGGGCGCGGCAGAGGGCCATGTCTGGCTGCATGAGCCGCGCGTTGTTGTCACCAACCCCATTGCCGACGATCCCCACCGGGAACGTGAACGCCTGCATCAGGCGGTGGAAGAGCTGCGCGTGGGTGTGGACAAGATGCTGGCGGCCTCGGCCGGGGGCGACAAGGAACATCTGCAGGTTCTGGAAGCCTACCGGATGTTCGCCAATTCCAAGGGCTGGATGCGGCGGATGGAGGAAGACATCGCCCGCGGGCTGAGTGCCGAGGCGGCGGTCGAGAAGGAACAATCCACTGCCCGCGCGCGGATGGAGCAGGTGCAGGACGCATATCTGCGCGAACGGCTGAGCGATCTGGATGATCTGTCGAATCGCATGCTGCGTATTCTGACCGGACAGGGTGCGGAAACCGGCGCGGAAATGCCTGATGACCCCATTCTGATCGCGCGCAATATCGGGCCTGCGGAATTGCTGGAATATGGCCGCAAGTTGAAGGGGATCGTGCTTGAGGATGGCTCGGTCGGGTCGCATGCGGCGATTGTGGCGCGGGCGCTGGCCATTCCGCTGGTCGTGCATGCGGGGCGGATCACGACCGAGGCGCTGAACGGCGATCACATCATGGTCGATGGCGATCAGGGGCTGGTGCATCTGCGCCCCGATGACACCGTGGTCAGCGCCTTCCGCGAGAAGATAGCGATGCAGGCGCAGGCGCAGGAGCGCTATGCCTCGATCAAGGACAAACCGGCTGAGACGCTGTGCGGAAAGGTGATCAACCTGCATATGAATGCCGGGCTGATGGCCGATCTGCCGTCGCTGGAGGGATCCGGGGCGGAAGGCGTTGGCCTTTTTCGGACCGAGCTGCAGTTTCTGGTGCGCAACCAGATGCCCAAGCGGACCGAGCTGGTCGAGATTTACGCCCGCGTCATGGATGCAGCAAAGGGCAAACGCGTGGTGTTCCGTACGCTGGATATCGGGTCGGACAAGGTGCTGCCCTATATGAAGCCTAATGATGAGCCGAACCCGGCCCTGGGCTGGCGGGCGATCCGCGTCGGGCTGGACAAGCCCGGCGTGATGCGGATGCAGCTGCAGGCGCTGTTGCGCGCGGCGGGTGGGCGGCCGCTGACCATCATGTTCCCCTTTGTCGCGCAGTTCGACGAATACACCCAGGCCCGCGCCGAGGTCGACAAGGCCATCGCACGCGAAGAAAAGCTGGGCCATGTTCTGCCGGAAAAGATAGAGATCGGCGCGATGCTGGAGACGCCCAGCCTGGCCTTTTCGCCGCCGAAATTCTTTCGGGAAGTCGATTTCCTGTCGATCGGGGGCAATGACCTCAAGCAGTTCTTCTTTGCCGCCGACCGGGAGAACGAACGGGTGCGCCGCCGCTATGACACGTTGAATGTCAGTTTCCTGACCTTCATTGAACGTATTGTGGAGCGCTGTGCGGAAACCGATACGCCCCTGTCGTTCTGCGGGGAGGACGCGGGCCGCCCGATCGAGGCGCTGTGTCTTGCGGCCATCGGCCTGAGAACCCTTTCGATGCGGCCTGCATCCATCGGGCCGGTCAAAAGCCTGCTGCGGCGGTCGAATCTGGATGAGGTGCGCAAGATCATCTCGGATGCGCGGCATCGGGGTGACCAGTCGGTGCGCCCGGCGGTGATGGAGTGGCTGCGCCAGCAGGGGTGAGGAGCGCCAACCCGGCGTGACCGTCAGCGCCGCCCAGTCCCGGGCGAAACAGGGGATGCCGGCTTGGACAGGAACCTGCGCGCCATCTGGTGTCCCGGGCGGCGCCTGGCCTGACGTCGGGTTTCTGCGGGGTGCGACGCCCTTTGACCTTTTCAAGTGAGCTCCGGGCCTTAGCTGTCACTGCGAAAGGTGCGCGCCATGTTGCTTGAGGTTGAGAACCTGACGAAATCCTATCCCGGGGCCGATGGCCCGGTCGCCGTTTTGCGCGGTGTCGATTTGCGTCTGGCCGCCGGTGAAACCGTTGCGCTGACGGGTGAATCCGGGTCGGGCAAAAGCACGCTTTTGCATCTGGTGGGCGGTCTGGACACCGCCGATGGTGGGACCATCCGCTTTGACGGGCGCGACATCACCGCGCTGGACGATACCGGGCGCGCGGCTTTGCGGCGGCGCGATGTGGGGGTGATCTTTCAGCAGTTCAACCTGATCCCCTCGCTGGATGTGGCGGCCAATATTGCCTTTCAGGCGCGGCTTTCGGGCGGGGCGGATATGGACCGGCTGCAGACCCTGGCCAAGGCGCTGGGCCTGGACGATCACCTGCGCAAGTATCCCGAAAGCCTGTCGGGCGGGCAGCAGCAGCGCGTGGCGATCGCGCGCACGCTGATGGCGCGACCCAAGCTGGTGCTGGCTGATGAGCCCACGGGCAATCTGGACGAGGCGACCGCCGCCGACGTACTGGCGCAGATGCTGGAGTTGGTAAGCGAGACCGGCGCGGCGCTGATGGTCGTGACCCATTCCGCCGCCGTGGCGGGGCAGATGGGCCGTCAGCTGCATCTCAGCCGCGGGCGTCTGGCGTGACGGGCGCGGGGTTTTCGGCGCTCTGGTCGCATTGGCGGCGCAATCCGCTGCAGCTTTTCACGCTGGTGGCGGGGCTGGCGCTGGCCACGGCGCTGTGGTCGGGCGTGCAGGCCATCAATGCCGAGGCGCGCGCAAGTTACGACGCGGCGGCCCAGACGCTGGGAGAGGGGCGGTTCGACCATCTTCTGCCCCGTGCTGGAGAGACGGTTGGGCAGGATCGCTATGTCGCGCTGCGCCGGTCGGGCTGGCAGGTGTCGCCCGTGCTGGAAGGGCGGGTGTTTCTGCCCGACAACAGCTCGGTCCGGGTGCTGGGGATTGATCCGCTGACCACGCCGGGCGGTCTGTCTCCGGTCCGGATGGAAGCGGTGGGCGGCCTTGCCGGTTTCCTGACCGAGGCCTCGCTTTTCGCCGATGCCGAGACCGCGGCGCGGGTGGATGGCCATTTGGAGGGGCAGGTGGTCGTTGATCCAAGCGCCGCACCGGGGGTGGTGATCACCGATATCGGCACTGCGCAGGCGCTGCTGGGTCAGTCGGGGCGGATCAGCCGGATGATCGTGGCCGAGCTGCAGCCCATTGGGCTGCCTCCGCTTGACCGGATCGCGCCGGACCTGATCCGGCGCCCCGCGCAGGAGGTCAGCGATGTGGGCCGCCTGACCGACAGTTTCCATTTGAACCTGACCGCCTTCGGGTTTCTGAGTTTCGCGGTGGGCATCTTCATCGTTCACGGCGCGATCGGGCTGGCGTTCGAGCAGCGGCGCGGCATGGTGCGCACCCTGCGCGCGCTGGGCATGCCGCTGGGCCGGCTGGTCTGGCTGATGGTGGCCGAGCTGTTCGTTCTGGCGCTTCTGGCAGGTGCGTTGGGGGTGGTGCTGGGATATCTGATCGCAGGGTTTCTGTTGCCCGATGTCGCCGCCACGCTGCGCGGGCTTTACGGGGCGGATGTGGCCGGATCGGTGCGCTTGCGGCCCAGCTGGTGGGCCTCGGGCTTTGCGATTGCGCTGATCGGCACGGGCGTCGCGGCTGCGGGCGCGCTGTGGCAGATTGCGCGGATGCCGCTTCTGGCCAGTGCGCGTCCGCGCGCCTGGGTCATGGCGCGGGGTCAGGGCGCTTGGCGGCTGGGCGCGCTGGCGGGATTGTTGCTGCTGGCCGCGCTGGGCTTTGCCCTCTGGGGCAGCGGGCTTGCGGCGGGTTTTGCGCTGCTGGCCTGCCTTCTGACCGGCGCGGCGCTGGCCCTGCCTTTGATCCTGCGCGCGGTGCTGCGGCTGGCCGAAGGCCGGGCGCGCAGTGCGGTCTGGCAATGGTTCTGGGCCGACACACGCCAGCAGCTGCCCAGCCTGACGCTGGCGCTGATGGCGCTGCTTCTGGCGATTGCGGCCAATGTGGGGGTGTCCACGATGGTGTCCAGCTTCCGGCTGACCTTTGTGGGGTTTCTTGATCAGCGCCTTGCGCCCGAGTTGTTCATCACCGCCGACACGCCCGAACAGGCCGCAGCACTTGAGGGTTTCCTTGCCAGTCGTGCGCGCGAAGTGCTGCCGGTGAATTCGGTGGAGACGCAGGTTGCCGGCTTACCGACCGAACTGTTCGGCGCGCGGGTCGGTCTGACATATCGCGAGAACTGGCAGTTTCTGGCGCAGGGCCCCGACCCGTGGGACCGGGTGGGCGCCGGGCAGGCGGTGATCATCAACGAACAACTGGCCCGCCGGGCGGCGCTTTGGGTGGGCGACCGCATTGCTGTGGGGCCAGATCTGAGCCTTCCGATCGCCGGGATCGTGGCCGATTATGGCAATCCCATCGGGCAGGCCGTGGTGGCCGAGGCGGTCTTTGCGCGCCTTTTCCCCGATCAGGCGGCCACCCGCTTTGGCCTGCGCAGCGATGACCCGGCGGCGCTGCGCCGGGCGCTGATCGACGATTTTGGCCTGCCAGAGGGGAACATCGTGGATCAGGCGCAGATCAAGGCGTTCTCGCTTGAGGTGTTCGACCGCACCTTCACGGTGACCGCCGCGCTGAATGTGCTGACGTTGGCGGTTGCGGGCTTTGCCATATTGATGAGCCTTTTGACCCTAGCCGCCCTGCGCGTGCCGCAGCTGGCCCCGGCCTGGGCTTTGGGTCTGACACGCGCAGCGCTGGGCCGGCTTGAGTTACGGCGCGCGGTCAGCCTTGCGGTGCTGACCACAGTGCTGGCCCTGCCTTTGGGCCTGGCGCTGGCCTGGGTTCTGCTGGCGGTCGTGAATGTCGAGGCGTTTGGCTGGGAATTGCCCATGTATCTTTTCCCGCTGGATTACGCGCGGCTGGCGCTGTTCGCGCTTTTGGCGGCGGTGCTTGCCGCACTTTGGCCCGCGATCCGGCTGGCGCGAACCCCACCGGGGGATTTGCTAAAGGTCTTTGCCAATGAACGTTAGGGTTCTGATTTTCTGTCTGTTGTGGCCCCTGCAGGCCGCCGCGCAGGGCTTTGCCGGTCTGGGCAGCGCGGCAGAGGGCTTTGCCGTGCCGCAGCCCGATCCGGTTTTCGACTTTCCGGCCGATCACGGGGCGCATCCCGATTACCGCATCGAATGGTGGTATCTGACCGCCAATCTGGAAGGCCCGGATGGCACGGCCTATGGCATTCAGTGGACGCTGTTCCGTTCCGCTCTTTTGCCCGAGACGCTGCAAGGCTGGGGCGATCCGCAGATCTGGTTCGCCCATGCCGCCGTCACCACGCCACAGGCGCATCATGTGGCCGAACGGGTCGCGCGCGGCGGGATCGGGCAGGCGGGGGTAGAGCCCGCGCCCTTCCGCGCCTGGATCGACGACTGGCAGATGGCCGGGCCCAATTTCGACC
The DNA here is from genome assembly GCF_001262635.1 of Aestuariivita boseongensis. Lineage (GTDB taxonomy): Bacteria > Pseudomonadota > Alphaproteobacteria > Rhodobacterales > Rhodobacteraceae > Aestuariivita > Aestuariivita boseongensis. The sequence continues at coordinate 6,452 of NZ_JXYH01000016.1, read as the reverse complement.
GGTTGCGGGTCACCGCCTCGGGTCCTGAGTTCCGTTACGCGCTTGATCTGCAGGCGGAAGGCCCGCTTGTCTTTCATGGGGAAGGCGGGTTTTCCGTCAAATCGGCCGAGGGGCAGGCAAGCTATTATTACTCCCAACCTTTCTTCTCGGTGGAGGGTGTCCTGAGCCTGCCCAAGGGCGATGTGCCCGTCACCGGGCAAGGTTGGCTGGATCGGGAATGGTCGTCGCAGCCGCTGTCGGACACGCAATCGGGATGGGACTGGTTTTCGCTGTCCTTCGATGGCGGCGCGAAACTGATGGGGTTTCAGCTGCGCCAGACCGATGGCACTACCTATTCCGCGGCCACCTGGATCGGGGCGGATGGGCAGACCACCAGCTTTCCCGACGGGGCATTCCGTGCGCGTGCTTTGGAACAGACAGAGGTTGCGGGGCGCACCGTGCCCACGCGCTGGCAGGTGGAGCTGCCGGATAAGGGGGTGGATGTCACCGTATCGGCGCTGAACCGGGCGGCGTGGATGGACGTGTCCCTGCCCTATTGGGAAGGGCCGGTGAGCGTGGCGGGCAGTCACGCCGGGCGGGGATATCTGGAGATGACGGGATATGAGTGACCCAAGCAATCTGGCCGCCTTTCTGGATCTGGCCTGGTCTTGTTTGACTGACAAGACATCCCCCGCGCGGCAGCTGAGCTTTGCCACCGTGGCCCCGGATGGCGCGCCCCAGGTGCGCACGGTGGTGCTGCGCGCGGCGGATCGCGCGGGCGCGGTGGTCGAGGTGCATACCGACGCGGCCTCGGCCAAGATCGCGGCGCTGGACGCCGATCCGCGCGCGCAGCTGATGATTTGGGACGAGGGGTTGCGCCTGCAGATCCGCCTCTCGGCGCGGGTCGAGGTGTTGGGCGGCGCGGCGGTGGCTGGGCATTGGGAACGGGTGCCGGAGGCCTCCCGCGCCTCCTATGGGAAATCGCCCGCGCCGGGCCTGCCGATTGCGGGGCCGCATGATTACACGCTGTTGCATGACCGCGCCGCATTTCGTGTGCTGCGCTGCCATGTTCAGGCGATGGACCTTGTCGAATTGCAGGAAATCCACCGCCGCGCTGTCTATCTTGCGGGCGATGGCTGGTCTGGGCAGTGGCTGGTGCCTTGAGCGCGCGACAAGTTCTGGATCATCGCGACGGTCGCCGCTAAGCTTTTCACCAAAGGGAGGAAGGGAGTGTCGGCAGAGTTCGATCCCGTGTTGATCGTGGGGGCGGGGCCTGTGGGCCTGACGCTGGCCTGGCGGTTGTCCGAGGCGGGCGTGCCGGTGCAGGTCTTCGAGGCCGAAGCCGCGATTGCCGATCAGCTGCGTGCGTCGACCTTTCACCCGCCCACGCTGGATCTGTTCGACCCCTCGGGCATCACCGAGGAGTTGATCAACAAGGGCCGGATCACCCCCACCTGGCAGATCCGGATGTTGCACAGCACCGAACGGGCCGAGTTCGACCTGTCGGTTCTGGCGGGCGACACCGGCCACCCTTATCGCCTGCAATGCCGCCAGGCCGAGTTGAGCCGCGCCCTGCTGCGGCGGTTGCCTGACGGCGTCGTGCGGTTCTCCAGCCCGGTGATCGACGTGGATCAGGATGGCGATGGGGTCAGTGTTCGCGTGGGGCGCGAGACGATCCAGGGCAGTTACCTTGTGGGCTGCGACGGGTCCCGGTCCATCGTGCGCCGTGCCATCGGCGCGGAATGGGAAGGCGGAGCTTACCCCGAAAACACCGTGCTGGTGACCACGCATTTCCCGTTTGAACAGCATCTCGGCAATCTGTCGGGGGTGAATTACATCTGGAAACCGGGTGGTACGTTTTCCCTGCTGCGGTTGCCGGATGTTTGGCGCGTGTCGCTGCATCCGCAAGACGGGCAAAGCCCGGAAGAGGCGTTGGAAGACGCAGCGATCCGCGCACAAATCGCCGAGATCCTGCCACACGCGCGTGATTTCGACATCATCGAAAAGCGCATCTACAAGATCCACCGCCGCGTCGCCTCCAGCTATGGGGAGGGGCGGATGTTTCTTGCGGGCGATGCCGCGCATCTCAACAGCCCCAAGGGCGGTATGGGCATGAATGGCGGGATCCACGACGCCTGGCTGCTGGCCGATCTGCTGGCGCAGGTGGCATCGGGGACGCCGAGTATCATTCTGGAAGCCTATGAGCGCAAGCGCCGCCCGATCGCCAAGGACGATATCGTGGGGCAGGCCGATGAAAACCGAGCCCGGATGAACGCCAAGGACATGCGCGCGCGCCAGGCCCATCTGGCCGAGCTACAAAGGATCGCGGGCGATCCCGAACGGGCGCGGGCCTTCCTGCTGCGGTCGTCGATGATTGAAGGCTTAAGGCGGGCAGAGGGGCTGTGATGACCAAGACACTGGGAATTCTGGGCGGATGCGGCGGGATTGGCCGGCAATTGGTGACAGACGCACAGGCGGCGGGCTGGACGCCGGTGGTGTTTGATCTGGAGCGGTCGATCCGGGCGCACCCGCTGGAGGGTGTCACATGCCACGCGGTCGATGCCAGCGATCCGGCGGATATGGACCGCGCGGCGGCCCTGTTAGAGACGCCGCTGGACGGGTTCGTGAACCTGTGCGGCTTCGTGCTGGGCGATGGGCCGCTGGCCGATCGCAACCCCGGCGAATGGGCCGAGGTGATGGCGGGCAACTTGAACGCGGCCTTTTTCGCCGCGCGTGCCTTTGCTCCGCGTATGGCGAAAGGGGGTGCGATGGTGCAGGTGGGGTCCGGGCTGGGCCATTACGCGCGGCCGGGATATGGGCCTTACGGCATCGCCAAGGCGGGCATTGCGCAGATGACGCGGCAACTGGCGCTTGAGCTGGCGCCGGATGTGAGGGTCAATTGCGTCTCGCCCTCTGCCGTTGACACGGCCTTTCTGCGCGGCGGCACCGGTCGGTCGGATGAGGATGCGCCCGACCGGGTGGATCTGTCGGCCTATGCCGCAGTCATTCCGCTGGGGCGGGTGGCGGTGCCAACGGATGTGACCGGGCCGATCCTGTTTCTGCTGTCGGATCAGGCGGCCTATGTCACGGGGCAGGTACTGCACATCAATGGCGGGGCCTATATGCCATGAGCTTCGATCTGCCGATTGCGCCGCCGGCGCAGGTGGGCGGGCTGGCCGCAGGCCGGGCGACGTCCGGCGGGGGCGATGAACTGCCGGTGTTCTATCCGGCGACCGGCGCACGCATATCGACCCTGATCGAGGATGACGCGGCTGCGGTCGATCAGGCGGTGACCGCTGCGCGCGCGGCCTTTGACCGGGGGACCTGGCCGGGCCTTGGTGTGCTGCAGCGGGTCGAGGTGCTGGAGCGCTGCCGCCAGATCATCCTCGACAACGCCGAAGAGCTTGCCCGGCTGGAATGCGCCGCAACGGGGCTGGTCCTGCGCGAATTGCGCGAACGCCATTTCAAGCGCGCGGCCTATAATTTCCGCTTCTTCGCCGAATATATCAGCCAGTCGGCGGGCCAGCGGTACGATCAGACGCCGGGTTACATGACCACCGTGTCGCGCGTGTCTGTGGGCGTTGCGGCGCTGATCGCGCCGTGGAATGCGCCCGTGGCGCTGGCCACGATGAAGATCGCGGCGGCGCTGTCTTTTGGCAATACCGCCGTGCTGAAACCGTCCGAACAGACGCCGCTGGCGCTGGCGCGGCTGGTTGCGCTGCTGCAGGAGGTGCTGCCCGAAGGCGTGCTGAACCTTGTCAACGGGCGTGGCGCTGTCACCGGCGCTGCGCTGGTCGATCATCCGGGCATTGATCTGGTCAGCTTCACCGGCGGCACGCAAACCGGCCGGACGATCATGTCGGCGGCGGGCCGCAACCTGGTGCCCTGCACGCTGGAGCTGGGCGGGAAATCGGCCAATATCATCTTTGCCTCCGCCGATCAGGAGCGGGCTTTGGACGGCGCTTTGCTGGGGATCTTTTCCAACAATGGGCAGCAATGCCTGGCCGGATCGCGCATCCTGGTGGAGCGGTCGATCTTTGACGATTTCGTGGGCCGTTTCGTGGAGCGCGCGGGGCGTATCCGGGTGGGCGACCCGCTGGCAGAGACCACCGAGATCGGACCGCTCGCCAGCGCCGCCCATCGGGATCGGGTGTTGAGCTTTGTCGATATCGCGCAGGCCGATGGCGGCGCGCTGTTGATGGGCGGTACCCGCCGCGACGATCTGGGGGAGGGGTATTTCGTCTCGCCCACGGCTGTGACCGTCCCGTCCAATAGCGCCCGCGTGGCGCAGGATGAAATCTTTGGCCCCTTCGCCACCTTCCTGCCCTTCGACAGTGCGGACGAGGCCGCCGCCATCGCCAATGACACGCAATTCGGGCTGGTCAGCTATATCTGGTCGGACCACTTGCCCACGGTGATGGACATGAGCGAACGGATGAGGTCGGGCGTGGTTTGGGTGAACACGCCCATGATGCGCGAGCTGCGCGCGCCTTTCGGGGGGTTCAAATCCTCGGGCGTGGGGCGCGAGGGCGGCGCATCCTGCGAGGCGTTCTATACCGAGGAACGCACGCTCACGATCCCGACCCGACCGCCGCCCCTGCGAAAGCTGGGCGTGGAATGACCGCCGGGCTGGAATATGGCGCGGCGGGCCTGATGGGGGTGCTGACCCCGCAGGCCAACACCACCGTTGAGCCGGAATTCTGGGCGCTGATGCCGCCGGGCTGGTCGATGCTGACGGCGCGGCTGATGTCCGACAAGCCCAGCATCGCCGAACGGCTGGTGGATTACACCGAACGCTATTCCGACACCTGCCTTGAATTCGCCAATGCGCCGGTCGAAGTGATCGCCGCCGCCTGCACCGGCGCGTCCTATCTGATTGGCCGCCCGGCGGAAGAGGCGCTTGTGACCCGGATCGAGGCGCGGTTCGAGGTGCCTTTCATCACGGCCGCGCTGGCGTCGGTCATGGCGCTGCGGGCACTGGGGGCGGAAAAGATCGCGCTTTTGTCGCCCTATCCCGAGGATCTGAACCGCGCCAGCACCCCCTATTGGGAGGCGCATGGCTTTTCCGTTGTGGCCAAAGCCGGCCCGATGCTGGAGGAGGGGGCCTTTCACCCGATCTACGCCATGGGCGGGGAGGCGGTTTACCGAAGCTATGCCCATCTGTCGGATAGCGGCGCGGATGCGGTACTGATGCTGGGTACCGGCATGGCCACCCTGCGCCCCCTTCTGCGCGGCGCGGCGGAGGGGTTGTTGCCTGCCGTGTCGTGCAACCTTGCGATGGCCTGGGCCGCCGCGCAGCGCCGCCGCTGGGAAGACCTGTCGCCGGATGATCTGGAGGCCTGGCGCATGGGCGCCCATTGGGCGGATCGGCTGGAGGCGCTTTTTCCGACGAAAGCCTGAGGGTGGCAGGCGCCCCTTCTTTCTGGGCCCGGCATCTTGGCCCGCGCGCCATGTTTTAGGCCAGGGCCGGGCCCGGGTCGAAATCCGCGACATTGGCGACCAGTCCGACAACGCCGGATATCGCCACCAACAATCCGCGGGCGGCCTTGATCTCGAAGCTCACTGGGGGTCCGGTGTAATCGGGCAGGGGGGCAATCGCCAGCGATGTCGCCACGATGAAGACGAACACCACTGTTGCGGCGCTGATTTCAAGGTCTGGGTCAAAGGCCGGTATAAGCATTATGAAACAGCAAATCCCGAATGTGCAGGACAACGCGTCACTGAATGCCTTTTCGCGGGGCAAAAAGCCGCCCGCCTTGAACCCGATATCCTTCAGCAGGTTCAAGGTTGGAAGCGCCCAGGTGACCATGGCGACCACAAGGCTGTCGCCGGTTTTGGTCATGAGGATCGCCTTGGCGTATGTGATCCGGGCTATGGTCAGGAAGAAGAATTTCAGGATCGGGCCACGTCCGACTTGGGGGTCGATGGAGTCTTCGTAGGCAGCGACCACACCGCCGAACATCTGAAAGACATTGGCAGCAGCGGCCACGGTGCGGGGGTCATCGTCGTTTGTGGCGGGGTTGGCTTTCTTGAAGATCTTTTCGCCCTTGAACGCCTCGAGGAAAACACCGGGCACGGCGCACAGAAATGCCGCAAGATCAATTGCCGTCAGCTTGTCCTTACCGGTGACATAGCAATAAAGGTCAGTGATGAACGGGATCTGCACGGAGCCGTTCAGCCAGTCTGACAGGGCTTTTGACTTGAGCAGCTTTTTCAAAAGGTCCACGAACCCCGACAGCAGATCGCCGACGATATTCAGGATGATCCTGGCCACGGTCTTCAGGCCGGTCACCAGCGAATTGGCCGCCATGCCATAGATATCCGCCGTCGATTTCGGGTCTTTCATCAGCGACATGTTCGCAATCGCATCCTTCAGATCCTGCGAGACATGAGAGGACATGTTGGTGAACATGGATCGAAAATCCTGCGCGATGTCGCCCAGCGCTATGTCGGGTGAGCCTCCCCAACTGAAC
>NZ_JXYH01000015.1 GCF_001262635.1 Aestuariivita boseongensis | reverse complement strand
CTCAACTACGTGCGATTCAACTACCGGATCTTCATTCGGTCCGACGGGGCGGTTGACGAATTCTCGCTCTCCGGAACTGTCTTCGATTAACCGGGGCGACAACAGTCACGGATCAGGTGGAGGGTCGATCCTGCAAAGCGCAGATCGAACTCTCCATCGAACGCCAAGACCGTGACAGCGGCTCCCCTGTCAGTGGCGTCGGATTGCGCGTTCGAGCGTCCCGGAAATTCGGCCTCGACTATGCGACCGACTGCGCGCGAAACGTCGACCAGGAGGATTTCCTTTACGACACATTGGGCCAGCAGCTCTGATCGCAGGGATCAGGACCATTGCATCCGGCGCGTGGCACAGTGCGATACATGCTGAATGCAAGACGGTGGTTCAGAACCTCAAGAGATGAGCAAGCTCAAAGGGATAGAGGAATGACTCAGACACCCATCAACAGTCTCGGGTCTCCGGCGAAAATCCATCGCCGCGGATTTATTGCACTTGTGGCGGCTTTTCCATTGGCGGCGCGCGCAGATTCGTCGTTGGGGGAGGGTTGGATTTTGCTTGGAGAGAGCAGGGTCAACCTTATCAAGAATTTCAGCATTGTTCCGGTCACGTTGGCAAAAGGGCTCTTTACAGGCCTTGTTGTCGAAGCAGTAGACAAGCCGATCTTCATCGAAAGCATAGAGGTGACGTTCACCAACGGGGAAACATCCGAGCTTCGTGTCCGGTCGATCATTGCGGCCGGAAGCCGAACCCGCAAGATGCTTCTGCCCGGCCTGGTGCGCGGCATTCGGACTGTAAAGATTATCTACAAGCGCATTCCAACGGGTGGCAGCGCAACGGTCCGAATCTACGGACGACGCAGCGGCGCACGATCTCGATGAGAGTAATCAATAAACAACTGCTCACACTTCGCGCGCTTTTCGCCTCGATGGCCTCGATCCAGTTGGTCACGGCTGCGTCCTGAAAGCTCGAGGCCCTCGATGCCAGACCCATCCACTTCAACGGTCGCCTGTCAAACCTCTGTTTGTAGGGAGCTCTCGGATTTCTTCTGGAGGATCGGACCAATCCGTTAGTTTTTTTAATATCTAGGTGCCCATAGCGTGCATTCCGTGTGCAATGAGCTCTGGAGGTCTGCATAGCGAGGCGGAGCAGACATTCACGTCCATAAGCCGAACGGCACGATTGTCCCGCAAAGCGGTCGTTGGAACTGACTGCAGCGAACGACCGCTCTGAGCCCGGAGCGGACACTCTTGATTACAGGTGCGGCTAGGGTCTGCCAGGCAATCCTGCCGCCGATAGCTGTTCTGATAGTAGCGCATTGGCATCCGGTGCATCGGCGTAGCCCATACCACCAACGGCAACAGCGACGGTCATGTTCGGGTATAGGTCCATGAGTTTTTGCGCCGCGTTCGAGGCACCGAGCGTGTTCTGCAAACCTATGTTGCTTGCAACCTGGAACACCTGACAGGCCGAATAGCCGGGTGTTTTCGCCAGACAATCGTTCGCCGCCTCAAGTGACGCGTCGTAATTACCCCGCCCCCAGAGTGCGCGGCTAAGCGCGGCATCGTAGTAGCTTGGCCTGATCGGGTTCAGGTCGAACGCCTTGCGGGCCGTTTCGACCGCCTGGTCGAACATGCCGATATGTCTGACGTCAGCACCTACCGGACAGATTTAGGGGTTTGAGCAACGGAGGATTTCTGGTTCATCGCAGCCATTATGGAGCGAAGATGAACAAGACATCCGGAACATCGAAGGAGGCCGCTGACAAGTTGGTCAGGGGCATCAAGCGCAAAACCCGCAAACACTACTCTGCCGAGGAGAAGATCAGGATTGTCCTGGCGGGCTTGCGGGGCGAAGAGAGCATTTCAGCGCTATGCCGGCGCGAGGGGATTGCCGAGAGCCTGTACTATTCCTGGTCGAAGGAGTTCCTGGAAGCAGGAAAGAACCGCTTGGCGGGTGACACGGCGCGACAGGCGACATCCCCCGAAGTCAAAGAGCTGCGGTCGGAATCCGCCGCCCTGAAGGAGGTGGTAGCCGAACTGATGCTGGACATAGAAGAACCACATGCCGGCGACTGCACCCAAGAACATGGTTGGCAGGAAGACGAACAGAACAACGTCCCAGCCACCCAGCCACCCAGCCAAACGATCAAGGTCAACGCCGAACCAATGGCGGCATTTGTTCCCATCGCGCTCAGCCAGTATCGCCAGCCAGACCGCATTAAGTGAACGGGCAGTCGGTTCTGCAAAAAGAACGTATAGAACGGCACCACCCCGAACAGGAAAACTGGATTGCGGATAAGCCGATAGAGCGCCCGGCCTAGCCACCCCTTTTCTCGGTACTCCGTGACTGTGAGTGTCGGCATATCTCCGACACCCCGCCGGTCGAGGTTTCCGGTCGTGGCATGATGGATTGCGTGCGTTTTGCGCCAGACGTCATAGGGCGTCAGCGTGATCACGCCGATCAGGCGACCGATCCAGTCGCACAGGCGCCGATTGCGAAACAGGGACCCGTGACCGCAATCGTGCTGGATCATGAACAGTCGGACGAGGAACGCCGCATTAACCAGTGCCAGGGCCATTGCCAGTGCAGTGCTGATCGAGAGCACCCACCAGGCGACCGTCCATATTGCCACGAACGGAGCCACTGTCACAGTCAGCTCGAAGATGCTGCGCGAATGGATTGGCTGTCGGTATTTCGCCATCGCCCGCGACCAGTCTGACGGAGCCAAATTGGGCTCTTCCCGCATCAGATCAGTCTGACCGGCAGCATTTCGCGTGCCCGGCTCCTTACCCGTGATGGACGAGGTCCGCGCTTGTACTGGGGGCTGCGGCGCGCTCAGAGGCTGAGCTTTGCGGACTCGGTTGGTGGTCTGATCCGGTATCTCTTCTCGATCTCGCCCTTGGCGACGACTGTTGGTTGAATGGGACGAAAGCTTCATCGACAATAGAAATCCTGTGTGATTGAGCGTTTACACTTGCGGCCTCCGAACGGAGTTGCCACCAGCAATAATCTGGTTGATGAGTGCCGCAACAGATCGGTGCGTTTCCGTTTCGGCCTCCGATCCCTTTGCGTTCTCATGGGTTGCTGCGGCGTCGCGAAGAACACCTACGATCTCATGCTCCGGCAGCAGTCCGCCATCGTTCATGGCAAGCAGAAGTGCTTCGCAGATTGAAAGGGCGGCCTGTCCTGAATGCTCGTCCGCCGTAGACATCTTCGGAATTCCCTTCTTGTTTAGCGATCTAGGCTGAATTCGCGCCGGACCTATCCTGACTTCTCGCACGAAATGAGCTATGCTGGACTGATCGAGAGCAGTTGAAGAAACGATTTCCACGCGGCTGACGGACCTGTCAGGGAGAAGCTATGACACCATTCGTGACCAGCCCCCTGACCCGGAAACTTTCGGCCTTTGTCGCTTTGTCAAAGGCGGAGTTGGTTGTGCTCGAGCGCCTGCACCAACGTCGCCGCTCCTTCGTTGCGGGGCGTGATATGGTGCATCAGGGCCAGTCGGCTCAGGCCGCCTATATTCTATCCGCAGGTTGGGTCTGTTCCTACAAGCTCCAGCCTGACGGGACACGCCAGATTGTCGATTTTCAGGTGCCCGGAGATTTCCTCGGCTTGCGCAGCTTGCTGTTGCGCACCTCGGATCACAGTTTCGAACCTATCGTGGAAATTGAGGCCGCTGAAGTGTTGAAGAGCGACCTTCTTAATGCGTTCGCGCAGACCCCTCGCTTGGCGACCGCCATACTCTGGGCGGCGTCAAGGGACGAGGCGATGGTGGTGGAACATCTCGTTGGGATCGGCAGACGTGATGCTGACGCCCGCATGGCGCATTTTCTGCTGGAGTTGGGATCGCGGCTTGCGCTGGTGGGCATGGGGGCTGAGGATGGGTATGATTGCCCGCTGACCCAGTATCACCTGGCAGATGCCTTGGGGCTTAGTGCGATTCACGTGAACCGCGTCCTGCGAAAGCTGCGCGAAAGAGGGCTGGTGACCTTTCGAGACGGTCGCGTGACGTTTCACGACTATGAGGGGCTGGTGGAACTTGCCGAGTTCGATTCGGCGTATCTGGATCAGAGCGGCCCGCTCCTGAAATGAGAGGGCCGCCCTCCGCAAAGCTAGGGGCGGCCAAGGTTTGCATCAGATGTCGGATGTCACGAGAGCTTCTCGCTCGCCGCATCAAGTTCCTTGTTGGTCTCGGCGTCGTTTTTCGCCGTGTGGGCCTTCTCGGCTGCCTGGTAGTGCTTCAGCGCCGCGTCTTTCTTCGGGCCGGAGGGCGCCTTGTCCCACGCGGCCTTCACGGAGGTCATCTTCTCGGCAGTCTTGTTCTGTTCGAAAGTCATTGGAATTGTCCTTTCTTGGACGCTCCGAGAATAAGAAGCGTGTCGACATGCCGTCCTTTGGAGATCGACACGCCCACACGCTTCTCGGGTACTCGGAAAAATGCACCACCGAATGTTCGGCGGCACGTCTCACCTAAACGGAGTCGGCGCCCCGCCGCACTGACGCAGGTTAGCCCCGACGCCTGCGGCAGGTCGGTTGCCCATGCGCTTCTCAATTCACTGCAGTTTGCTGGTGGGAAATCCTCAGCCATCTGTCGTCATCGTTGAGGTAGGTTGAGGCACAGAGGGCCTTGTAGATCGGCACATCGGGTTTCTCTGCCGAGACGCGATAGGTGAGAATTGCGATATCACGACACCGCGTGACGCGCCGTTCGGCCATGACAACGGTGCGCCAGCCTGTCCTTTCCCGAAGATGGGTCCAGATCTGGTCGCCCTGCAGGATTCCGGGCGGATAGGGGAAGACCATGACGGCGTTGGTCGCAGTCGTTGCCCGCGCGTTGTCGGCGCCACTGGTCCAGAAGCGTTCCTCCATGTCCCAGAGTATGCCCTGTTCGTGTGGAGAAAGTGTACCGGACTTGTGCGCGGCATGTGCCGGTCTCCTCGTGGTCGCGGTTGATGCGGTCATTCGCCTGACCCCGAACCGCCAACCATGAGTATCTGAAACAGTATAAAAATGATCGCGAGCACCGCCCAGATAGCGCCGCTTGTTGCCGGGCGGCCGTCGTCTAACTTGGAGGCAGTTCGCTGCGGGGCACCTGATGTCGGTCCTTCGGGAAGCAGCTGGCTCAGGTCTCGTGCGATCCTGCCGTAATCGCTGGCGAGCGCAGGAACGTCCCGAAATCCGGAAAGCAGCGTTCCCAATCGTGCCCGCGCGCCGTCGCGCCCCAGCATGACCAGTTCAGCGGTTTCTTTCCATGGATCGAGGCCAAGCCGCGCGAGCGTGGAGAGGACCGTCACGATATATCCGTTTCGGTCCTCGCCGACCGATGCATAGAGAAATCGCTCGAACTCGGGTGGGTGCGGGTTGAGTACATTGGGGTCGGCCATTGTATTTCCATTCCTTGGTCGCAGGAACGCAGATCGCCCCTGTTTGCCAAAGGATACGCGCGGGTCGGTCTCCCCGCCCTTACACAGGTCAGTGCGCGCGACTGCACCCCGGGAAGGTCGCAGCAGGTTCGGTGCCCGGGACTAACATGCGTCAGCACCAGTCGGACGATCCCGAGGTACAAGATACTAAATCGTTCGACTGGTCCGTCCCGGACTCCAAGAGGCCGTCAACAGTGGTGAGCGACGGATCCGCCAACATCGCGGAGACCAGAGATGAACATGCGGTCGACCAGATCGACGGTGACGTTTGCGAACCCGTTCACCTTGCCTGGATACCCGGGCGATTTGCCCGCGGGCGACTACGAGGTTCTTGTCGAAGAGGAGCTTCTTCAGGGGCTCAGCTTTGAGGCGTATCGCCGGACGGCGACCTACCTGACGGTGCGCGGAAGGGGCGGTCATGCGGGACGTACAGAATTACGGGCGATTTCCGACAGCGACCTGAAAGCGGCGCTGAGCCGGGATGCAACCACAAGCGAAACGAACAATCACAGCGAGGCGGCGCTTTTCCCGCAGGAGGACTTGAAATGAATACTCCCGAATGGCTCAAACCCGGCATCTATGGTGCCGTGATCGGCGCGGTTTTCGTCGGCGTGGTCGGTTTTACCTGGGGCGGCTGGGTGACCGGCGGCACTTCGAATGACAGGGCGATGGCGATGTCTCGCGACAACGTTGTCGCCTCAATGGTACCGGTCTGCCTCGACATGGCGCGGTCAGACCCGGCTCGGGCTGACAAGCTTGCAACGATCCGGGCAGCCTCAACCTACCAAAGGCGCGACGCTCTCATGACAGCCGGCTGGGCGACCATGCCGGGAACCGATGCCCCGGACCGAGACATTGCGCAAGCCTGCCTGAAGGAACTGGACCTCTGAGGTCATGCTGTTCAGAGCCGACGATGTGATGGCGCAAAACGGGTCGCACCGTCAAACGCGCGAGCCAGGCATCGCACCGAGTGCCAAAACCGAGATAGGAGCTTGCGATGCCTTCTGATGACAATGGACCGGAAGATCGCGGACCTTGGAAAAACAAGCAGACCCGCGTTCCTCCTGAGGTTGACGCAATTCTCAGGCGGGGCCGGGATCGGCTGCACGGCATCCTGCCGGACGGTCCGCCACCGGTGAAGAGTCTTGCAATCGGGGCCGCCATTGCGCTTGCGGCGTTTGGGGCGTGGTCCTCCTATTACACGGTGCCGAGCGACTCCGTTGCGATTGTCCAACGGTTCGGGAAGTACGCGGCCGAGGTCCCTCCGGGGCTGCACTTCAAGATCCCGTTCGGGATCGACGTGACCACGTTGGTCCCGGTCAAGCGCCAGCTGAAACAAGAGTTCGGGTTCACGACTCCGGGTGCCTCCGATCCCTATCAGAGCCCGACGGACGGTCGCCGCGAGACCGAGATGGTGACTGGCGATCTAAACGCCGCGCTCGTGGAGTGGGTGGTGCAGTACCGGATTTCCGAACCCCGGAAATTTCTGTTCGAGGTGCGTGAGCCGAGCGCGACCCTGCGTTACGTCTCGGAGTCCGTCATGCGCGAAGTTGTGGGAGACCGCACAGTCGACGAGGTGATCACCGTCGGGCGCCAGGAAATCGAAAGCGAAGCCCTGATGAAGATGCAGGCGCTCGCGACCAAATACGCGATGGGCATCAGCATCGATCAGGTGCAGCTGAAGAATATCAATCCGCCCCAACCCGTTCAGGCCTCGTTCAACGAGGTCAATCAGGCGCAGCAAGAAAAAGAGCGGATCATCAACGAGGCCCGCCGCGAATACAACCGCGTTATACCTCTGGCCGAAGGAGAAAAGGACCAGCGGATCCGCGAAGCCGATGGCTATCGCTTGAGGAGGATCAATGAAGCCGAGGGCGATGCGGCCCGATTCACGGCCCTCCTGACGGAATACCGTCTGGCGCCCGAAGTTACCCGGCGCCGGATCTACATCGAAACCCTTCAGGATGTTCTGCCGGGAATTGGTTCCAAGATTATTGTCGACGGGTCCACGGCAAGCATCCTCCCGCTTTTGAACCTTGATCGACTGACAGGAGAGCAACGATGAAGACCCTTTCGCTTATTGCCTCGGGGATCGCGGTTGCCGGGGTCGTCGCTGCGTCATCCGCCGTCTACACGGTCGGCGAGGTCGAACAGGCCATCATCACCCAGTTCGGCAAGCCGGTCGGCGCGCCGATCACCGAGGCTGGTCTCAAGATAAAACTCCCCTTCGTTCAGGAGGTTAACCGGATCGACAGCCGGGTTCTGGAGTGGGACGGCTCGCCATCGGACATGCCCACCAAAGACAAGCTCTATATCTCGGTCGATCTCTTCGCGCGCTGGAAGATCACCGATCCTCTGCAGTACTTTCTGCGCCTGCGCGACGAACGCAGCGCCCAGTCGCGCCTCGATGATATCCTCGGTAGCGAGACGCGGAACGCCGTCGCCAAGCATGAACTCATCGAGATTGTGCGCACGACCAGGGGCCGGACGCCGCTTCGGGACACGCTTCTGACTGATCAGGAGCTTGCGCAGGACATTGGCGCACTGGTTCCCATCACGAAGGGGCGGGCGCTGGTCGAGCAGCAGATCTTCGAGGCGGCGGCGGAGAAGGTGCGCGTCTTCGGGATTGAGCTTCTCGACATTCGTTTCAAGCGCATAAACTACAATGAGAGCGTACGACCCAAGATCTATGACCGCATGATCTCGGAACGCCAGCAGATCGCCGAAAGATTCCTGTCCGAAGGCAACGGTGAAGCGGCCCGTATTCAAGGCAACAGGGTGCGGGATCTGAACAAGATCCAGTCCGAAGCCTATCGCGCCGTCGAGGAAATCCGCGGTGCCGCCGATGCCGCAGCAGCAGCAATCTATGCGGGCGCCTACAATGTCGATGCCGTTTCGGTCGAATTCTACGATTTCACCCGAACTATGCAGGCCTACGGCGACATGATCTCCGACGACACAACGCTTGTCCTGACGACGGACAGCGATCTGTTCCAGTTCCTGCGCGGCATGCAGGGCGAGGCAAACCCAATCCGCGATCCGGGCAGCGACCCGGGCGACGGTGGCGTGGCGTCAATCGGCAGGGCCCGACCAGCGCAAGCCCCCGCGACGCCAATCGTGACACAGACGGAGGTCGAAGCAGGCCGATAGGTTCATGGTGGAAGGTTTCAAGCATGAATTGAGGGTATCAATCGGGAAGCACGTCAATGACATCTGGACCACCGAGGTTGGTTTCTTTCCGCTTCAGAGCAAGACACACCCACTAAATTTCCGTGCCCCTAACCTGCGTCAGCGCACGATTTGCGCTTGGCTGGTAGGTGGATGGCAAGAGCTGGATCGCTACGAGGCGGTAGCCTGCCTGGCCTCGCTCGTACGCACGACATCCAGCGTCCCATAGTGCAGCGTGAAGGACGATAAGCCATGACATCAGTGAAACATCTAACCAGGACGGCAGCAGAGACGACCGATCTCGAACGGCGCGTGCTGGCCCATGAACGGATCCTGCAAGCTCTAATCGCCTACATGGCCCGTACCGAGCCCCGTTTCGTCGACCATCTGCGAGAACGGTTCGTGGAACCGATGCGCATGGTGCCGCACGAACACGATTACCGCGAAACCGACGACTACGCGGAAGAATTCATTCGCGCCGTGATGCTTCTCGGAGAGGAGCGCGCGCCCAACGCGAAGGAGCCGGAGATGAACGACAAGCAACCCGAGCAACCGAAAAGCAGAGGAGAAAAGGGGGCTTTCATGGACCGGCCAGCACAGCGCGGTGGAGTTCAGGTACGCGAAAGAAACGGCATCTGGGAGGTGCGGGTCGATGGCAAGTTCCGCGGTGACTACCACCAGAAGGAACATGCTCTTGCCGCTGCGGCCCTGCACAAGTTGTCGCCCCGATGACCGGTCGTACTCATCGGACAGTTCCGCCGGACTTCGCGATCCAGGTGGCCGAGAACGAAGGAATGCCATCCAGATCGAATTCCAGGGGCTCCCCGCCGCCGCCCGCGCCCACGCGACGGCTGACTGGAACGCTCACGCTTGGGCTATCGAAGACTCGCGCTGCAACCGGCGGACTCTGGTCCGCCAAGGAGCAAGCGGCGATGAGACACCCGCTGGCAAGGTTGATCTCGAGGCTGGCCATCGTGGCTGGAGTGATAGCGTCCCTGGCCTTCCCCGTCCTTGCGCAGGATGGCACCGGCCCGATGCCTCGGAACGCTCATCCTTGCAAGATACTCATGACATGACCAGGCGCGGCCGTGTGTCTGGCATGCGGGTCAGCATCGGGTGTCATCTGCGATACAGCTTCCCGCAGCCGACGCCGCTGATTGCGATGCTGAACGTCCGCGTCTTTCGGAAGGCGTCGTAGACTTTGCATCGCCAGGGACAGTCTGGTTCTTGCCACCTGTTGTTTCTTGCGGTTTTCGCTTAGCGCACACAGCAGACCTTGACGCTAGAGAATTCTACGGCAGCAGAGTCCGCAATCCAGTCGTCTTGATGTGTCGCAGCGAACGGCCGCAATGGCGAACGTTCGATTTCTGTTCCATCTCGGCGAGTGCCATCGGCATCTAAGTATTCAGCCCACCGGTCAGAAAAACCAATAGGTTTCAATTAATTACAGGCTCTTCACCAAGTCGGCGCAGTCATGAGGTTTGGAGAATCCAGCCTATGAGAGAACGATTTAAGCCGCTTTGTGGACCAGCCAGTGCTCAGCCCAACCCACACAACTCTCTAAAACAACGGAAAAAACCGGCCGCATCTGGATCGGGAGAACGCTTTCGCGGGGGCAAGTGGCGGAGGGGACGGACTAGGCAAGTGCAACATCTTGGGCGCTCCCTTTGCAACGACGTTAAATCCTGAAACCCAAGCACATATTCCTATTGTTGCCGGCCCTTCACCTCGACAGAGAAACTGCGCCGCGCACCCTCTGGTGGCGGGGGAAACGGGGCCGCGTTTATGATAAGTTTCAAGGCAGCCTCGTCCAACCGGACATTGCCTGAGGACTGAGCGACACTCAGGTCAGACAGCGCGCCACTGTCAGTGATAGACAGCCGGATGATCGCCGCGCCGTTCGCCTGGATACGGGGGGCGCGCACACGAGAGATTTTTCGCAGAACACGACCGGGATAATTCGAGGCTGCTGCATTGGCGCGGGCTGTGGTCTGAACATCTGCACGGGGGGCTGCAGTTGCCGCCCGCGCCGCGCGCTGGCCATCTGTGGTTCCACGCTTGGCGGAACGCTCGGCATTACCGGATGCTTGAGGCCGCTTGGCCGCTTCGGAGGTCATCTGCTGTCGGTCGGGACGAATGGCAGGCCGGACCGAAGCTTCGGGTGCGTGGGTGATCTCGGGCAGCGCGGACAGCACCGTTTCGGGCCGCACGGCCTCCGTGTATTGCGGCAGGGCGGTTGTCTGAGCGGGCGTTGCAGGTGCAGGGATCAAAATATGCCCTGGCTTCTCTGGTGGCACCACGTGAACTGGACTGGCGGACTTGGGCTGAACCGCTGGGGTCTCGATCGCGCGGGTCTGGGCCAAAGAGCGCGTCATCGCCGCCACGCGCTCCGCGGTCGCTTCTGTGACTGCCGGCTGGACGGTGCCCTGGGCCAGATCGGCGAAACTGTCGCCCAGCATGGCCACAGGCTGCGCCGCGCCGCCCGCGATCATCGGCGCGTCTTCACCCGACTGCAGCGTCATACCCGCCCCATGCAAAATCAGCGAAACCGCAACTGCGCCGCTTGCCGCAAATATGCTGGACCGGATCATTTCAGCCCCCGCTCGGTCACGATCATCACCCGGTCAGCCCCAGCGGCACGCAAGTGGGCGGCGATCGCCACCAGTCGCTCAGCCGGTAGCGCGCGGTCTGGCACAAGCCTGACAGTTGCGTCTTCTGACGGCAAACGCTCAACAAACGCTCCCGCGTCGCGCAACACCTCCCCGCGATAAAAAATCGTGCCATCGGCGGAAAGGATCAATGCGTCCGGTGGCGCGATGCCCTCCAGATCGGCCGTCTCAACAAGCCGCACATCGGCCTCCAGCGGCGGCGCTAGCGTTCCGGCCACCATGAAGAAGATCAGCATTAGAAAGACGATATTGATCAACGCAATCGTCGGCTCGCGCTGTGATCTGGTCCGCGCGCGTCGCATCAGGCGTCCCCCAACACTGTGACGGGAAGGTCCGGAAAGGCCGCAAGCGCCACCAAAAGATCGCTCAGCCGCTGCGCGCTTGCATCATCTGAAAGGCTCACGATCAATCGCGCCCCCCTCTCCTGCGCGCGCAGAAAATCGGGCAGAGTGTCCAGGTCCGCCGTCTGACCATTCACCGTCAACGCCGTCTCGCCCAGTTGAACGAACAGCACCTCCCCCCGCGTCGCCCCGCCATCAGAACCTCCGGCGCGCAGTTCAATCTCGGCAAAACGGGTGAAGGTCGAGGACAACATGAAAAACAGCAGCAGCAGAAAGATGACGTCGATCAGGGACGTCATCGACAATCTGCGGCGGCGCGCGGCTCTAAGCGGCATGCCCCACCTCAGACTGCAGCGCGGCGCCAGTGGGCGACAGGATCGTGGTGATCGCCCGGTCTGCAAAGACGCGTTCGGCCTCCATCCGCCCTTCGAACCACGACAGAGCCATAGCCGTCGGCATCGCCACCCCCAGACCTACAGCAGTGGTCAACAGCGCCACCCAGATCCCGCCAGCCAGAAGCGAAGGGTCAACCGCATCGCCCGCCTGTTGCAGGGCCTGAAACGCCGCGATCATGCCCAGCACCGTGCCGAACAAGCCCAACAACGGGGCAAGCTGCGCAACGGTGTCCAGAAATCGCAATCCGCGTTCCAGACGCAAAAACCGCGCCTCCGCCTCTGCCCGCAGGCGGTCGGGCAAATCGCGCGCATCGGGCGCGGCGATGGCCATCTGCATCACACCCGCCAGATAACTGCGCGAGCGTGCCAACGCGACCATCGCGCGCGGCTGATCGTTGCGATCCCACGCACCCAATGCCTCGGCCAATGCCGCGTGCCGCCCGACACCTGCAGCACGGAACTGCCAGAGTTTGTAAAACACCACGGCCAGCGTCACGACCGACACAGCCAGCAGAACCATCACCACCGGCCCACCCAATTCCAGCGCGCCCGTCAATCGGGAAAGATCAAACATGGCTCAGCCTTTCATCTCGATATCCGTCCGGCTTGTGGTGCTCAGGCCAGTGCCGCAAATCTCAGCCTCCACCCCCTGCACACGGCAGGTATCGGCCCCATTGACCAAAACCAGGCCCAACCGGTTGCACGAGATATCGGGGATCTGGAATTGCCGCACACGCGGCACACCGGCGGGCAATGCGCCGAAATCGAACAGCGTCATCAAGGTCACGCGCCCTTCTTCTGAAAAAAGCACCGTCTCAAACACCGCCTGATCCACCGCATTGGCGGACCCGTTCGTGGCCACAAAGGTCAGGCGGCACGCATCACCGATTGTGTCTGCCGCGTTCAGTTCAATCCCGATACCGGTGGGGGTGTCGGCCCATGCAACGCCCGTTGAAAGGCCAAGTGCGGTGGTAATGACAAGGGTAAATCGGTGTCTCATGCGATCCTCCGTCATCAAAAGCTTTTGGCCAGTGTCAGCTTGAAGTTCCGGCCTGCCGCAGGCCGGGTCGACAGGCGCGGGGTAAAGGTTTTGTCAAAGACGTTCTCGATGCCAAACCGCACCTCTGCACCCTGCAGCGCCTCAGGCCGCCAGGTTGCACGCAGGTTATGCGCCACAAAACCGGGGCTGACCGCGCCGCCCTCGTCATACCTGCGGTTGGCAACAGCTTCCCAGCTCAGGTTCAGACGCTCCCCGAAATTCCGCCCCACGGTCAGGCGCAGACTGTCGGCAGGGTTTTCGGCCCAATCGACAACTGCACCATCCTCGCGCAGCGCATTGCCATTTGAGATATGGGCGTTCAGATCCACATAAAGACCGCTCTGCAGGGTATATGCCGCCTCCAGCTCCAGCCCCTGCCGGTCCACCTCGATCACACCGGTGCCGGGTGGCATGCTCCCAAAGGAGGTCGCGTCCCACAACAGCGTGTCATAGGCCACGGCCTTGAAGGCCAGGCTGTCACCGGTGGCGAAAACATCCAGCGCGTCATAGGACACACCAAATTCCCAAGTGCGGGCTTTCTCGCTTTGCTGCATAAAGACCGGATTGCCCAGATCGTCGATGATCGGCAGATTTTCGGTATAGGCGGCGCTTCCAAAAACCGCCCAGCCGTTCGGGAATGCGTATCGCACCGACAGCCCACCCATCAGGGCCGAATTGTCAAACTGCCCATTATTGGGCGCGGTCGATCCCTGAATGTCGGATGTTTCGAACCGCAGCGCGGGCGTGATCGTCCACGCCTCGCCGATGCGCATCTCGTTGATCGCATAGATCGCCATGCGATTATCCGTGCCACCGGGCGCTGACGCCGCATCCAGCCTCTCGCGGCGGATGAATTCGATCCCTGTCTGAGGCGTGTGATCCACCTGACCGGTCTGAAACAGCGACGTGTTGCGGATACGGAAGGTTGTGGTTTCATATCGGTGATCGGCATCCAGGAACGGGATCGGCGGGCCAAAACCGACAGGCGTCTGGGTGATCTCCTCGTCGGAATAGGTCAGCTCGACATCCAGATCGATCAGGTCATTGCCCATCGGGGTATAGCTGTATCTCAGCGCCGCAACGCGGTTCTGGATGAACCGATCCACGTTCCCGAATGTCGTCAGGCCGAAACTGTCATAGGGCACATCGCGCTGATCCGATTGGGTATCGGACAGACTAAAGCTCAGCGCATGTTCGCGATTGTTCCCGAACGTATAGCGCGCTTTGAAAAGCCAGGAGGGATCATCGATATCGCCCGCTGCAGGATTGATCGGGGTGCCGGTCCCGTCCTCTTGCACACCCAACGTCCGTCGGGTGTAATTCAGCAAAAATTCCAGATCGGTGGTTGGCTGCCACGCCAAGGTAGAGGAGCTGGTGATCCCATCCCCGTTTGAGGAAAACTCCAGAACCTGGTTCAAGGCCAGCCCCACATCCCCACCTGTGAAATCCGAGGCGTCCTTGGTCTCCAGCCGCACAACACCGCCCACAACGCCAGACCCATAGGAGAAACTGCCCACCGTCCCGCGCAACACCTCGACTTCGCGGTAAAGGAAGGGGTCCGTGAACAGCTGTGTGCCAATCCGATAAAGCTCTTCACTTCCTTTGGTGGCGCCATCGACCTGGATCAGGATCTTCTGGTCGGTGCCAAATGTGCCATTGGCCCCAAAGCCGCGCAGATTGATGCCAGAACCGGCCGCCGTTGCGCCGTTCACCAATGTCACGCCAGGCACCGAATCGATCAACTCTGCCACGGTTCCGGCCTGACGGTCCGAGATTTCCTCCTGATCGACGATGGTTTGGGATGTCGCGGTGTCGGTCTGCACCTCCCGCTTACTTTCGCCCAGGAGAACCGTGCCCAGGAAATCTCCTTCTTGCGCATGGGCCGCCCCGGTCCAGCCCAACACAAAGCAAACTGCGCCTGTGCGCACCATATGGATGCGTGTCTTCAACATTTCGATCCCTTGTTTTCAGCATAGCTGAACCCGGGCTTGCGAAAGGCTGGCGCGGTCTGGCTTTTACGTGAATTTTCTGTTCGCCGCAGATGGCGTATTGATTAGGTAGCGAATCCTTACTAAAACTGTCAACAATGATTTGGATGTCTGGTCCAAACGCAGCCACGCCCGCGATGCGGGACGCAGCTACCTTTCTCAAACCTCAGTGACCCGAAGGGAATGCCATGACTGTGCAGGCTGTTCTTGCCCCATCCGATATTCGCGCCTTCCGCGAAGACCATGCCAATATGCGTGAACGCGACGTGGCCGATAAACTCTCCATTTCCGAAGCGCAGCTGATGTCGGCCTTCACTGGCCACGGCGTGACGCATATTCCGGCGCATCCAGATCAGGTGATGGAGATCGCCCAAACGCTGGGTGAGGTGATGGCGCTTACCCGCAACCCGTCCTGCGTGCACGAAAAGGTGGGGGTTTACGACAATTACCATTCCGGCAGCCATGCCACGATGATCCTGAACGAAGAGATCGACCTGCGCATGTTCCCGCGTCATTGGAAACACGCCTTCATGGTCGAAAAGGAAACCGAAACCGGCCTGCGCCGCAGCCTTCAGGTGTTTGATGGGGCAGGGGATGCGGTCCACAAGATTTTTCTGCGCGACGGCTCTGACATCGCGGCCTGGGACGCGGCGAAAACACGGCTGGCGCTGGCAGATCAGCCCGAGATTATCGAGGTTGCCGCACGCACTCCGGTCGAAGCCGCCAAGGCCGATCCTGCCAAAGCCGGCCGCTTGCGCGCCGAATGGGAAAAGATGACCGACACACATCAATTCCTGCGCCTGTGTTCCAAGCTTAAGATGAACCGCCTGGGTGCATACCGGATCGCGGGGGCCCCGTTTGTGCGTGCGCTGGCCCCCGGATCTATTGACACGATGCTGCACCGGTTGGCGCAGGACGGCACGCCGGTCATGATCTTTGTCGGCAATCAGGGCTGCATCCAGATCCATGCCGGGCCGATCAATACGCTGAAACCGATGGGCCCCTGGCAGAATGTGCTAGATCCCGGCTTTAACCTGCATCTGAGGCTGGATCACGTGGCCGAGGTTTGGGCCGTGGACAAACCCACCCAACGGGGCCCGGCCTTGTCGGTCGAAGCCTTCGATGCAGAGGGAGGTTTGATCTTCCAGATTTTTGGCATCGCAAAAGACACAATCGACAGCCGCCCTGACTGGCGCAAACTGGTCGATGCCCTGCCGGACCGGGAGGACGCCTGATGCTGACACGTCGGACATTCGGTCTTGCGCTGGGGGCTGCGGCCTTGGCCCCAACGGTTGGTCACGCGGTCCCCGCACGTGTGCTGTCGATTGGTGGAGCGGTCACCGAAACCGTTTTCGCGCTGGGCCAGGGCCACAGACTTGTGGCGCGCGACACCACCTCTACCTTCCCGGAGGCCGCGACCACCCTGCCGGATGTGGGCTATGCCCGTGCGCTGGCCCCCGAAGGAGTGCTCAGCGTGAACCCCGAACTGATCGTCGCCGAAGAGGGCGCAGGTCCGGTCGAGACGATCGACATCCTGCGCGCCGCCGACATCCCCTTCGTGATCGCGCCTGACGCCTATTCCGCCGCGGGCGTGGCCGAAAAGATCCGCGTGGTCGGAGGCGCGCTTGATGTGGCAGATCGTGCCGAGGCGTTGGCACAGGAGGTTTTGGGCGACATCGCGGCTGCCCAGGCTCTGTCACCGAAGGAGGAGCGCAAACGCGTGCTCTTTATCCTCTCCGCACAAGGCGGACGCATCCTGGCCTCGGGCAGCGGCACCGCAGCGGACGGCATGATCGCGCTGGCGGGGGGCGAAAACGCAATCACAGAATTCAGTGGCTACAAACAGCTCAGTGACGAGGCGGTGGCCGCCGCCGCTCCGGATGTCATCCTTATGATGGATCGCGGCGGTGATCACGGCGCACCGGATGAGGTTTTGCTAAACATGCCTTCGATCCTGCCCACACCGGCAGCGCGGGACGGTGCGGTGATCCGGATGAATGGCCTTTACCTGCTGGGCTTTGGACCGCGCACTGGGCAGGCGGTGCGCGATCTTAACACCGCGCTTTATGGGAAAGCCTGATGGTATCGCTCAGCGAAACAGCGGCCCCGGCAGATCGCCGGCAAACGGCCCGCGCCGCGCATCTGTGGCTTTTGCTGCTGCTTGGGGTAAGCGCGCTGGCAAGCCTGGGCATCGGCGCATCTGGCGTGTCGCTGTGGGCTACGCTGGGCAAGCTTGCCACCGGCGACGCACTCAGCTTGTCGGAGCGCGTTGTCCTGATGAATATCCGCCTGCCCCGTCTGATCACCGGCATTGCCGTGGGCGCGGCATTGGCGGTGTCGGGTGCGCTTATGCAGGGGCTGTTCCGCAACCCGCTTGCCGATCCGGGTATCGTGGGTGTCAGCGCGGGCGCGGGTCTGGGCGCGGTCACGGCCATTGTTCTGGGCCCGCTTCTCCCGGTGACTCTATTCGGCCCGGCGCTTTTGCCTCTGGCCGCTTTCATCGGGGCGTGGGCGTCAATGCTGTTGCTTTACCGCGTGGCGACCCGGGCGGGGCGCACATCGGTGGCCACCATGTTGCTGGCGGGTATCGCCCTGGCCGCGCTTGCGGGCGCCATTTCGGGCCTTATGGTCTATCATGCCGATGACGACCAGTTGCGCGATCTGACTTTCTGGCAGTTGGGATCGCTGACCGGTGCCTCATGGTCCAAGATAGGCATCGTCGGGCCGGTCATCCTGATCGCGATACTGCTGGCCCAAACGCTGGGACGGGGCCTCAATGGTCTGGCTCTGGGCGAGGCCGCGGCCCACCATATCGGCATAGAGGTGCAGCGTACCAAGACGAGCGCGATTCTCTGCGTTGCGGCGGCCACTGGCGCGGCGGTCGCCATTTCCGGTGGCATCGGCTTTATCGGTATCGTCGTGCCGCATCTGTTACGCCTGGCCACTGGGCCGGATCACCGGATGTTGCTTGTGAACTCGGCTCTTCTGGGAGCAAGCCTGCTGCTTTTGGCCGATGTCATCAGCCGGGTCGTCATTGCTCCTGCGGAACTGCCCATCGGCATCGTCACCGCCGTTCTGGGGGCGCCAGTTTTCATCTGGATCTTGCTGAGACAACGGGGGGTCGTTGACCTATGAGCTTGAGCGCATGCGCCATAACCGTCTCACTTGGCCGAAAACAGGTTCTACACGCCGTCGATCTGACCGCCCGGCCCGGGCAGATAACGGCCATTGTCGGCCCCAATGGGTCCGGCAAATCTACGCTTTTGCGCGCCCTTTGCGCGGATGTCCCGTATGGCGGGCAGATCACGATCAACGGACAGGATGTCAGGGGGCTCAAACCATGGAAGCTGGCCTCTCTGCGCGCCGTTCTTCCCCAAAGCTCAACGCTGGCGTTTCCTTTTCAGGTCATCGAGATCGTTCGGTTGGGCCTTCAATCGGGCACCAATGCCGAACAGGACGAGATTGCGCATGCGGCCCTCGCGCGCGTGGGGCTTGCGGGCTATGAGTATCGTTTCTTTCAAGAACTTTCGGGCGGCGAACAGCAACGCGCACAGCTGGCGCGTGCAATATGTCAGGTGTGGCATCCGCTGCAGGATGGATCGCCACGCTGGCTACTGTTGGATGAGCCGGTATCAAGCCTGGACATCGCTCATCAACTGCAGGTGATGGAGATCGCCCGCGGTTTCGCAGCCCGCGGCGGCGGCGTCGTAA
Organism: Aestuariivita boseongensis; assembly: GCF_001262635.1. Classification (GTDB taxonomy): domain Bacteria; phylum Pseudomonadota; class Alphaproteobacteria; order Rhodobacterales; family Rhodobacteraceae; genus Aestuariivita; species Aestuariivita boseongensis. The sequence goes on along the minus strand of NZ_JXYH01000015.1, from coordinate 52,972 downwards.
CGGTAATGCATGATCTGAACCTGACGGCGCGTTATGCCGACGCGCTGGCGCTGATGAAGAACGGCACTTTGGTGGCGCATGGTTCATTGTGCGATGTTCTGACTGATGAAAACTTGTCCAACGCGTATGAGTGTTCTTTGCAAGCGCGGCGAACGCCTGCAGATGGGGGATGGTTCTTGTTGCCGCAAGTGTCGAAAAATTCCCGGTGAAAGGATGCCGACCCGTATCGCTCAGCGACACAGAACCCCAAAACAAGGGTCTTATGAATGGCATCGACCCGGTTGTTGGTGCCACGGGAAACAATTGGCACTCCATCGAAGCTGGTGCGCATGCGTTTGCCGTAGGTTCTGGTCGGTATACCTTTCTTACAAGACGTGAAACTGCGAATGAGCGGGCACACTACCCGGTCATTCAAGCGGCCCGCGAGTGCGGCACATCAGCGAACGGCGGGATTGTCCGCAAGGCGGTCGTTGATCTAAGGCGCAGCGAACGACAGCTTTCAGGCTTGGAGCGGCCTATCGAGGATGCAGACGATCGACTCACAGCTTTCGATGCCTCGCGTGGAATTGCATAGCCTAAAACTGGGCATCGGCAGGCATTGATGCGGTTTTGGGGGAGCAGGTCATCATCTTAAGCCAGACAAGCTCCATGCCCGCCTGTAATCATTCCCTAGTCTGGTTCTCTAGCGTGGACCAGCCGAGTTCTGTTTGGAATCAACTAATGCGTGGCAGTGGGTGGCGATTTCGAACAACCTGTAGACTGTTCGATATACGAGGTGGGACATGACGGCACGAAGTTCTGTTGGGGTTGTCGGCGGCGGCCTCATTGGCATGAGTTGGGCCAGCCTTTTCCTGGCGAAGGGCTGTGATGTGGTGATCGTTGATCCCGATCCCGCGACCAGTGGAAGGTTTGATGCTTTTCTCAATGATGCATGGAGCAACCTGTCCATGTTGGGTTTAGCCCGGCAAGACAAGCCATCAACCCCGATAATCACGCAAGACTATGCTGCGCTGAGAGACGTGGATTTCGTGCAGGAGAATGGACCTGAGCACCTTGAGATCAAGCGGGCGGTCATTGCTGAGATCGAGAAGGTTGTACGGCCTGATGTTGTCATCGCTTCCAGCACGTCTTCCCTGCGCGCCAGTGACATGCAGGTGGGCGCAACCCATCCCGACCGCATCCTCGTTGCACACCCGATGAACCCACCGCATCTTGTTCCGATGGTTGAGCTGGTGGCTGGCAAACACACTTCAGATAAGGCGCTGGAAGAGGCAGAGGGCTACTACGCGTTGATGGAGCGCGTCACCATCCGTGTGAAGAAGGAAGTACCCGGCCATCTCGCCAACAGGCTTACATCAGCCCTCTATCGGGAAGCTGTCCACCTGGTTGCAGAAGGCATTGCCGACGTGGAGGACATCGACAAGGCGGTTGCGTACGGACCGGGCATGCGTTGGGCCTTCATGGGGCCGCATCTGATATATCACCTGGGGGGCGGGGCTGGCGGATACCGCGGGTATCTCGATCATCTCGGCCCAACGCAAGAGCACCGGTGGAAGAGCCTCGGAACTCCAAAACTCGATGATGACACCAAGGCCGCGCTTGTCGCGGGTGTAGAGCGTGAACTTGAGAAGCAAGATGAAGCAACCCTCGTTGAGCGGCGTGACGCGGCGCTGGTTGAGCTGCTAAGGCTCAAGGCATCGTATGATCTGTAAGGCAGTCTTCTTCGGACCACGCATTGATTTGAAGGCGTTGCGATACGGTCCATGTGTTCATAACGTAATCACCTGATTTTGCAGTTCTGCCACGGCGCGATCGCGCTCCTCGATGGCCTTTTTCATGCGGTATTCCATGCGCTTGGCGGCGATCTTCGCCTCGTCTGCGCTGCGTTTAAGGATGGCCACCTGATTGTGCAGCCGGCTGATCGTGGCACCCTGATCGCCCTGCGTGGCCTCGTCATACTTCTCCTGCAGGTATTCCAGCGCCCGCTTCTGGTTGGTGATTGTCTTCTCGGCCTCTTCCAGATCGATGCGCAGGCCGCGCACCTCCTCCTTGAGGGCCTCCTCGGTCAGGTCATCGACGTCGTCGTCGTACTCAGCCGGCTCATCGGCCGCCTGATTTAAGTGGGCCAATGACGGGCCAGTGGGCCGCTGTTCCGAAGTGGCCAAAGAGTGGCCAGTGGCCGGCTTGACTTCTTTAGCGGACTGATCCTCATGGAAATAAGCATCGACCTCGTCTGGAATTTCAGGGGTCAAGTCAGATGCCGGTTTGATTTGGCCCATGACCTTTTCATACGCCTCATCATTGGCGGCGCGCTCTGCTTGTTCAGCCGCCCAGGCAGCCTCCTCGCGCTCCTTCTCGATCTCTTTCCACTTGGCATGGATGCCCCGGATCGTGCGGGGATTGCCGCGCTGCCGGGCCTCTTCAAACTGGTCGGCATTGGCTGCGGCCCACATGGCGGCGGCGCGGTCGTGGCGGTCGATCGGGGAGCCATCCGCTGTGTCAAGTTGACACAGCGCAATCCACTCTCCGAACTCGCGATCGCCCTTAAACAGGGCCCGCCCCTCGTTCAGGGCAAGACCATAGGCAAGCCAGCCGGCGATCGTCAGCTCCTCCCCCTTTCCCTTATTCTCCAGGCCCTTGCGCGCCCTCTCTGCGATAGCATCGAGGCGGTATGATTTCTCATTGTGTCCCATTTCTGTCATGTCAGTTGCTCCTTTTTTGCTTTGAAATTGTTCCGGAGGGGATGGGCGCAGCGGACTGCATTCTCTCCAACCGCCGTCAGCGCAAATTCAGGTTGGATTGGGTTGGTAACCGTGCAGTTGGCGGTTTTGGGGTCAGCGTTACCGTCGTTACCCCCTGTAAGGGGGTGGTAACGGACGTAACGGCAGCATGACCGCGTTACAGAGCGTGAATGGTAACGGGAGGTAACGGACGGAACGGTCACTTTTTGCACCTCCAAACCCAATCGTTGGAGATGCAGACGATGTTCTTCTCTTCCAGGGCTTTCTTTGCAACGGAGAACGCCTTGCGTTGAGCGCTCTCGCTGTCGCCGTTCGACAAACGCCGTTGGTCGCAAAACTCGTGCCAGACACTCACTGGCACACAGGGCTGGTTGCGGGGGAAGGGCTCGCCGTCTCGGACTTCACCCTTAGCCTTCAATGCATCTTCCAACGCCAGCAGGGCATTGTTCTTTTGTGCACTGAGCTTGGGGCCTTCTTTGACTGGATCAGTCTGGACGACGACCGCTGACGTGACCGGTTCACCGTCTTCGTCGGGTCCGATTTCCATACCACGGAGGCGATAGGCGAACACCTTGTCGGCCGGCATATCCCGCTGCTTGGTGATCTGTGCCATGGTAACGTTGCGCTTGCGTTCCAAATGGATCTCGGTATCCACCGCCGCGCGCAGGCTGCCGCTGCCGCGCGCGCCCTTCGAGGGATCCTTGCCACTGTGATGGATGACCATGATATGCGCGCCGGTTGCGGTGCGGATCTTGTCCAGGCTGCGTACAAACGCGCCCATATCGCGGGTGGTGTTTTCATCGCCGTCGCCCATGGTGCGTGCCAACGTGTCGATGACGACCAAGTCTATCGACAGAGGCAGCGCGTCCAAGGCCCTCACCAGTTCCCGGGCATCTGTGGACGTACAAAGGTCCAGCACTGACTGCAGAAGTGTGAAACTGCGCCGCCTTTCAGCCTTCTCGACCAGGTCTGGACGCTGCCTGCGGATTGCTTCGATCCTGTTGTGCAGGCCAGAGCCACCTTCGCTTGCGATATAGACCACGCAGCCAGACGTTTCTGTCGCTGGGGACACCTTGGCGCCGTGCCAGGGAACACACGCGGCCACGTGCATTGCGAGGTCCAACGCGAAGAAGGTCTTGCCCACGTTGCTTTGGCCGTAAACTACGGACGTGGTGCCCCGGTCTATCCAGCCTTTGACGAGGTAGCGTGATGACAGGACAGGCTTAATAGCGTTCAGCGGGCGTAAAGCCTGTTGCAGTTCCTTTGCGCGCCCGCCAGGGCTGTGGGCGTCCGGCGCGGAAATATCATCGAAAAGGCTATCCGGGCTTGCCGCAGCATCAAGGTTGAGAGCATTCATGGCATCACCTTGAAGTGGAGCTCCACAATGAGCAGCGCGGCGTGCTTTGATAAGCCGTGCCTGTTCTGAAGGTGCCGCCTTTGATGATCGAGCGGATTGGTGTATGATATGCTCGTTGGATTTTGCGTCCCTTCGCGATTTTTCATCACTGCTCCGGTTCCGCGCTGCAACGCGGCGCCGGGGCGATTTCCAAGTGAAGTCTTCATGGTGACCTCCTGAAGCGTTCTGGCAGCTGGTGGAGGATGGCCATCGCATCAGGGTCAACCGGCCCATCTATGCGGGCACAGGCCTTGATCAGCGCGTCGCGCGTCAGGAAGTAGCTGAAGCCTCGCCAGACCAGCCCATGCCCGCTCTCAGCTTTCGCTTTCTGGAGGATCCATTGGATGCCCTGCCTGCAGACGATGACGCGCCACCGGGGCGCGAGCCGGCATACAACAGTGTTGTAGTTGTCGTCGCGCTCCCGGCTGCTGAGGGCGCCTTCAGCGTCCGCCTTTGTGATCTTCTCTGACTTCATTTGGTGGCCTCCGAAGAGGCGCAGCCACCCTGAATGAAGGCCTGTATGTCGGACTGCCGAAACCGAGTTGCGGCGCCGATCTTCACGGGCTGCGGGAAGCCGGGCAGGCTCTTAATGTGCCGATAAATCGTGGCGCGGCTTAAGCCACCAAGTTCTCGCGACAGCTCGTCAAGTGTTAGGAGTTTGTCGATTGCTCCAAGACTGTTCATTGCGTCACCCGTTGTCTGTGAGCGAACTGTTTCGCTCAGATGTGATGCAATGAGGCTTGCCGTTTTGTTTTGGGTCTGTCAGTCCAAGCTGAAATCGCTGTTTGACTTGACCCCTAATTATCTAATCGATTTCGATTGAGAATGGCTGTTTGGCTACGACTATTTTGCTGATACAGTTTGCCTGCCTGAAGCATTTCTTCTTTCAGCCTATATGGCGTGTAGTCAGCTCCAGGCATCCCCGCGCAAATTTCTTCCTGCCGTGCTTGCCAGTCTCTCACTGTTTGCCCCGACACATCAAAGGCCGATCGGACTGTTTTATTCGGTGAGCGATCCTCAATTCGCCCCTCACCAACAGCAGCCAAGTAGTAGAGAGCTATCGAGATGCATTTTCTCTCGTCAAACGAGAAGCTGCTTCGACCACGCTTTACGACGTCTTGCAGCAGCGGAGAAGAAATACCAGCGCCCAGATCTTCGGCCACTCGCGCGAGTTCTGATAGCAGGGAAAGTGGCTTGGGCCGCAGATCTTGAACCCCCTGCACCTCAGCTTTAACCACAAAGAAAAGTACCTCAGCAGTCAATGCCCACCATTCGCGCAGCAGCTCACGTCGCAGCTCCTGTAGTTTATCTTTGGTGACACCCGACTTGGGAGACTTCTCGTCACCCAGCTCATGAAACCTATGCTCATTCAATTCACTCCAGCGAAGGAGCAACTCTTCCCACTGGAACTGGAAGTCTTCTGGGTCGTAGGGTTCGCGGCCTTTCATATTTTGCTCCCGAGTTTCAAGACCTCCGCACCCTTGCCGGTGCAAAAGCACGCCCACCGATCCAGCAGGACACGCCGCTGGTCGAGAAAATCTGTCTGTCGATAGGTCCGCACGACCTTGCTGTCAGGGGTGTGCGCGATCATGGCTTCCGCCACCTCATGTGGGGCGTCCGTCCGTTCCGCCAGCCATGTCCTCAGGCTTGTTCGAAAGCCATGGGGCCGCGCATCAAGTCCCCTCCGCTCCATGTGCCGGGACATGGTTGCATCACTGATTATTCCGGCACGCGTTGACGGAAACAGAAAGCCACCTCGCTCATGCGGTTGGGCGAGGTTGATCACGTGAAGGGCTTCGTCTGACAGGGGTACCCGGAACGGCTGCGTCTGCCCTTTGCGCCCCTTCATGTTTTCTGCAGGCACAGTCCATATGTCGCCGTCGATTTGCTCGAGTCGCGCAAACCTGATGGGCTTGGACCTGAGGCCGGTCAGGATCAGCAGGCGAAGAGCAAGGTGCGTGACGGTCGGGTCGGACAGACTTGCGTAGAAAGCCGGCACGTCTTGCCAAGGCAGACTTGGAATGGATGTCGTCACGTGCCTTTGGCGCCCAAGAAGAGCTTTAGCCTTCTCGACTGCCTGAATGTCCACGTCCAACCCCAGCGCCGCCGCGTGCTTGATGACGATATTGAGACGGTCAGCAGCCTTCGTCGCTGTTGCCGCCTTGGCATGCCAGATCGGTTCCAATGCATTCCTGATGTCTCTCTGAGTGATCTCGGTCACTGGCAGCCTGCCAAGTTTGGGAAGAACGTGCAGCTCCAGTGGGCTGAACCAGCGCCCCGCCTTACCGTCGCTTTTGAGTTCAGCTTTTCGGCTTTGGAAGGCGTCCAAGGCGATGTCTGACAGCAGGTTCTGGCTGCGCATTGCGTCTTGCCTCTGCTTTTCTCTGTGCCGGATGGGATCTACGCCTTTGGCCACCAGAGTTCTCTGTTCTGCCGCAAGGTCGCGCGCTTCCCTGAGCGATATTGTCTGTATGCTGCCCAGCCCCATCTCGCGGCGCTTGCCGAAGATCGAATAGCGAAACACCCACTGACCGCGGTCCTTCGTCTGCTTCACAAGACGCAAGCCCTGCCCATCTTCGTGTTTGCCTGGTGGTTTAGTCTTCACCTGTACAGCATTGAGCTTTGGCATGACCTATCCCCCATCCTATCCCCCAGTTGGGATGCGATGCGATAAGATAGCATGAAACGTGATGATCTGTAAGTATCCGCTTTTGCGTATAAATTTATCGATAATCGGCATGTGCTGAAGCGCAAAAAGACCCATGTTCAATGCGCTCCACCCGCACCATTTTTCACTCCTGGAAACGGCCCTTCAACGCAGCAGCAATGCAGCGATCTTGTCAGGCGCCAGCACATCGTCTCCGCAATCGCGGTCATCGGGAAGTTTTTGGCATTCCCGCCAAAGCGCGTTGATCGTCTTGCGCGTGGCAAGACCGTCCAGTTTGCCGGAATAGGCCGAGCGCCGTTTCATATCGCGTTGCAGCACATAGAGAACGAAATTCGGATTGGCGGCGTAAAGATCCTTTGCCTCACTCAGCGTCATTGTCTGGCGCTTGTCAGAAAGTTCCTCTGCCAGTCTTGCATAATTGGCGAGCTGTTTCGTTTTGGCCACGTCGATTGAAAAGTTGTAATGCGCGACCTGATCCGGGGTAAGAAGTGATTGAAAACGCTCAACATATCCGCGCGCCTGTTCCGGGCGTTTGCGGATGTTGTAGCGGTTACCATTGCGGACCAATTGAATGAGGTACTCCAACGCTTCTCGGTTGCCGTCTTCCGCGGCTTTTTCCAGCACCGCGATCGCCTCGGGGCCGCTTGCGCGCATGCTGATTCCCCAGATCCGGCGCTCCGCTTCAAGAATGGCGATGCGGTCCGCATCGCCTGTTTGCGCGGCTTTTTCGGCATATTCGACAAAGCTACGGCGCTGCCGGTGGCCCAGATAGCCATACATCGCCCCCTCGGCCAACGTGGTCCACGCCGATCCGCTTCCCTTCTCGCCGGCATCTTTTAGCAGCGCAACACCCTTGGAGGTGTTCCTTTCGGTCCACATCAGATAGCTGCCATATTCCTCGACCCCGGCGGTTTGCCCGTCCTCCGCGGCGCTTTCAAACAGGGCGCGGGCGGTCTTTACATCTTTTTTCAGCCAATCACCGTAAAGCAGCATCTGACCCAGTGTGACCTTCGCATCCGGGTAACCTTTGTCCACCGCATCTTGCAAAAGCGCGCGTCCCGCCGGGATGTCGCGGTCGAAAACAGTGCCCTGGATCAGCTCTTCGCCCAGAATCGTCTGCGCCTCCAGCGAACCATCGGCAACCGCTTCATCCAGAAGCGACCGAGCGCGCGCGATGTCCTTTGGAACCTGCCAACCCCACATATGGGACTGCGCCAGGGTGATCCGTGCCTGGTTGTTTCCGGCCGCGACGCCGCTTTCCAGCAGGGCCAGCCCCCGGTCGACAAAGCGGGGCAGGAAAACCCCGTCAATCAGGATCTTTCCCAAAATGGCCTGAGCCTCGCTGTCACCCGCATTTGCGATGACATTGAGATATTCAGCCGCCTTGGTCTTCTCCGCCGAAGAGCTGCCACGTGTGACCAGAATCCGCTCGCTGTGCGTGCGCAGCGCGTCGCGGTCTCCGGCCTTGGCGACGTCATCGAATGAGGCGATCTCGGTCGCGTGGGACACAAACGGCGTGCCCAGCGTGACCAGAACCGACAAAACGAGAGCTGTTAACTTGGAACGAGGAAAAATACGCATCTGACACATACCTGACAATGGTATCAACAATAAGCTCAAGCGTGGGTGAACACCGTGAATTAGTCAACGTATTCGGTGCTTTGGGCAGAATTTTAGCGTGCCGCGCCGCGACAATAGCCCTTGTTGGTCGCCCCAATACCTATCTTTTCCACGTCTTTGAGAGTTTGCAGATAAACGAGTTGAGCGACGGATCAGTAGTCTGTCCCATGCTGCCAGTTGCGACAAGTGTTGGTCTTCAACTCGGCAGATCCTAATTCCGACATGGCGACCATGTCAGACACCAGTGCAGCAAAGCAGGCGGTGTTCAAAGCGTTATAAGGCATCATTGTGTTCATGTCTGTATGCCGGTCCGCTTAAAAATTCACCCAAAGGCTGTTTTAAGACATAGTTTACTCGCGTACAGCACAACCCAAAAGAGAATTTGCGTCGGTTTTTGGGCACTAGCTTGACGCAGCTGTGTCTAAGCTGCTCCACTTGAAGTCAGTGAATTGAGTATAAAATCTGCTTGACTGATCGCTTGAAAAAATCTGATCGAACCCAGGACATTATTACCTGGACGGTTGAAACCCAGCGGGGAAGTCAGTCAGGGAGTTGGTAAGGGATGTCTGCGAATGACTCGCGTGAGTAATCAGTCTGCTCGGCCTCAGAGCGTGAGTGTTGTAAATATCAATTCGTTGCGAACTGTCGTCATAACAGGCGGCGCTGGTTTTATCGGGTCTCAACTGTGTGACCGGCATATCGAACGGGGCGATAAGGTGCTTTGCCTTGACGATCTTTCGACGGGCCGGATGGAGAACATTACGCATCTGATCGACCACCCGAAATTCGCGTTCCGCAAACATGATGTGATTGAACCCTACAGCGTGCAGGGGCCGGTGGATCTTATTTACAACATGGCGTGCCCGGCATCTCCGCCCAAATATCAGGCCGACCCCATAAAAACGCTGAAGGTCAGCATTTTTGGCGCCGAGAACGCGTTGAAGCTGGCGCTTGAGAAAAACGCGGTTGTCCTTCAGGCCTCGACCTCGGAGGTTTATGGTGATCCTGAAGTGTCGCCGCAATCCGAAGACTACTGGGGCAATACCAACAGTTTTGGCCCGCGCTCATGTTATGACGAAGGCAAGCGCGCGGCGGAAACGCTGTTTCACGATTATCACGAACGCTATGGCGTCCGGATCCGGATTGCGCGCATCTTCAACACATATGGTCCGCGCATGGACCCCGAGGACGGTCGAGTCGTGTCGAACTTCATCTGCCAATCGCTGAAGGGGACGGATATCACCGTTTACGGCGATGGATCGCAAACGCGTTCCTTCTGCTATGTCGATGATTTGCTGGATGGTCTGATGGCACTTGTTCAGGCACCCGATGATGTCTTTTATCCGGTGAATGTCGGCAATCCGGGTGAATTCACTATCAATGAACTGGCGCATATTCTGCAGGATCTGGTGCCCTCAAACTCCAAACTGGTGCATGAGCCTCTGCCGGTTGACGACCCCAAGCAACGCTGCCCCGATATCAGGCTGGCCGAGCGGGTCTTGGGCTGGAAGCCCAAAGTGTCTTTGTCCGAAGGGTTGCAAAAAACAATCCCCTATTTCGCTGCCGAATTGCGGGCCAACAGGGTGCTCAGTTCGAGGGCTCAGTAATGTCGGCGCAGCCGGTTGTCGTCACAGGGGGCGCCGGATTTATCGGCAGCCACACCTGTAAACTGTTGCGCGAAACTGGGTATCAGCCGATCACGGTCGACAACCTGCGCACGGGGCACGCCGATGCGGTCAAATGGGGGCTGTTCGAGAAGCTGGATGTGCGTGACACCGAAGGTCTTGTGGGCCTCTTTGAACGCGAACAACCAGTGGCGGTCGTGCATTTCGCGGCAGCAGCCTATGTCGGTGAGTCGGTCGCAAATCCCGGGCTTTACTATGACAACAACGTCACCGGCATGACGTCTCTTCTGGCCGCCTGCGCGCGGTCGGGTGTGTCAAAAGTTGTCTTTTCGTCGTCCTGCGCGACCTATGGCATCCCGGAAACTCTGCCTATATCGGAAGACACGCCACAGTGTCCGATCAATCCGTATGGGCGCACCAAGCTGATCTGTGAGGGTATGCTGTCTGATTTCGAAATCGCCCATGGTATCCGATCTGTCGCCTTGAGGTATTTTAACGCCGCAGGGGCCGACCCTTCCGGCGAGCTGAGCGAACGCCATGACCCCGAAACCCATCTGATACCGCTGGCGCTGATGGCCGCTGCTGGCACCCGGCCACCGCTGCAGGTGTTCGGGACGGATTATCCCACGCCGGACGGCACATGCATTCGCGACTATATTCATGTCTCTGACCTGGCTGCGGCGCATGTGGCGGCCCTGCGTCATCTTCAGGCGGGCAAGTCTTCGGCCGCGTTCAATGTGGGGACAGGGCAGGGGCATTCCATTCTCGAGATTGCCGCCGCCATCAAAGCGGTCTTTGGCAAGGACCTGCCCTGGAATGCAGCCGCGCGCCGCGCTGGCGATCCACCGACGCTGGTTGCCGATACGCGCCGTGCCGCGCAGGAGCTTGGGTTCAAGGCCACGCATAGCGATCTTGCGCAGATCCTGCGCGATGCGGGGCCCAGTTTTGGTTTACAGGCGGTTGATGCAGTCGCCTGAGGCATATGCACCCCACACCACGTCTATCGACGCGGACCGGCCGGAGGTGCCTTATACCCGGCGGCTTTTGACTAGCTGGCTTGCGTTGAAATACAACCTGTTCGTTCTGGCCTGGATCGCTGCGGCGCTGTTTTTCTGGACATGGTGGCTGAGGCCATCAAGCATGTTGCCGGGGCCTGCTTACATTGTGGCCTCATTCGCGCTGTTTTGGACCTATTTCCTGTTTGGCTTTTTCTTCGTGATCCATCGGCGGGCGATCGTTCCGAATGGCCCGCCACCTGATCCAAATACGGTGCGTGTCGCGATGATCACGACGAAAACACCATCGGAACCCTTTTCGATCGTCCGGCGCACACTTGAGGCAATGCTGGCGCAGGATTACCCGCACGACACTTGGCTTGCCGACGAAGATCCCAGCGCCGAGACCATCGCCTGGTGTGAAGCCCACGGTGTGCGCATTTCAACCCGCAAGGGGCGCGACGATTATCACAGGTCCGAATGGCCCCGGCGGACACGCTGCAAGGAAGGCAACCTAGCCTTCTTCTATGACACCTATGGGTATGAAAATTACGATTTCGTCTCACAGCTGGATGCGGATCACGTTCCCAAACCCAGCTATCTGACGGAAATCATGCGGGGATTCCGCGATCCGAAAGTCGGGTATGTCAGCGGTCCCAGCATCTGTTCAAACAATGAAAAGGAAAGCTGGGCAGCCCGGACGCGTCTTTATAATGAAGCCGCGTTTCACGGTATTTTCCAGTGCGGATATGCCAATGGCCTGACCCCGATGTGTATCGGGTCGCATTATGCAGTGCGCACCAAGGCTTTGAAAGAGGTTGGCGGCCTTGGCCCTGAGCTGGCCGAAGACCATTCGACAACAATGTTGATGGCCGCGGGTCATTGGCGCGGTGTGCATGCCATTGATGCAATTGCGACCGGAGACGGTCCGGCGACCTTTGCGGATCTGTGTATTCAGGAGTTTCAATGGTCGCGCAGCCTTGTCACGCTGCTGGGAAAATATACGCCCGACTATCTGCCTTCATTGCCTGCAAAGCTGAAATGGCAGTTCCTGTTCTGCCAGTTTCTCTACCCGATGATTGCGCTGACAATGTTGCTGCTTTACCTGCTGCCGATCGTCGCCCTGATCGGGGATTTCCGTTATGCAGATGTCACGTTCGGTGCGTTCGTGCTGCACAATTTTCCAAGCGTTCTGATCTGCATTGCCGTGCTATTCGCCTTTCGCAAAGACGGCTTTCTGAGGCCCTATGACGCCAAAGTGCTTGGCTGGGAAAAAATTCTTTTCTTCGCAATCCAGTGGCCCTGGGTCCTGTGGGGGTGCATGATGGCAACTCGCGACCTGCTCACGGGGAGCTTTGTTGATTTTCGCGTGACGCCCAAAGGGGAAAACACAGTCGCAGAGCTACCGTTTCCGGTGTTTTTACCGTATTTGCTGCTAAGCTTGGGGGCAATTTTACCAACCCTTCTCATCGAAGATCTTGAGTTTGCTAACGGATTTTATCTGCTCTCACTGCTAAGTGCGGTGATCTATATGTCTGTCCTGGCTGTTGCGGTTTATCATCACATTGTCGATAATCATATTAAACTGGGATTGCGTCCCAGGCTGGTTCACTTGCAGCTATTATGTGTTCTGGGTTTGGTCGGATTGTTCTCCGTCGCATTTGCCGAGCGGTCTTTGATCAGCCTGCATGCCCTGAGTTTAGGTTTGGAGCCCCTGCAGATCGTTCGTATTGAATTCGCAGTATCGGGAGCTGGAATGGGTACGGGTAACGTGCAGCCTGTATTCGACCCAGGATGGCGCATGACCGTAGAAAACTGAGGCGTAATGAGGAGGTAGCGTCATGTTTGATGAAGCTCAAGACCGTGAAAGTGGCAGCCTTTGGCTGAAATCAAGTGCATCCGCGCTTGCTCTCGTGATGGCAATGTCTTTGCCAACCCTCGCATCACCACCCGGAGACTTCCCTTTCGGCGTCTATGATCCGGATGGTTATTTCGAGGACGAACCGGATGTTCAGATCGAGCATCTGTTTCTTCCTTGGGAAGATGTTTTCCTGCAATCGCTCAGCCTGGCTGACTCGTACGCTTCGGAACGGGGCAGGGCCATCCTGGTGACGGTCGAGCCCTGGACATGGACGCGGGGCGAACGGCAAAGTCCCGAAGCGCTTCAACGTGGTATTCTGCGTGGTGATTATGACATCAACATGCGTGCGATCTGCGATCAGTTGTCCCAGTTCAGCAGCCCCGTGACGGTGCGCTGGGGTCACGAGATGGAGTTTGGCGACGGTCAGTTCATCTGGACAGATTGGGATCCCGATCTTTATATCCGGGCCTACAAGCGTGCGATTGATATCTGCCGTGAAGTGTCCAACGATATTCAGTACATGTGGTCGCCGCTTGGTGACGAGGGGCTGGAAGAATATTACCCCGGCGATGATTATGTCGATGTCGTTGGTTTGTCGGTCTTCGGGTTCGAACCCTATGAACGTGCCTTTTTGGGCGGCCCGCAAACTTTTCGTGATATTCTGACGCCGCGCTATGAACGGGTCTTGCAGTTCAACAAGCCGATTGTGGTTGCTGAACTTGGTTACTCGGGAAGCCCCGAATATGTCGCGAGATGGGAAAATGACGTACGCCAGGATTTGGATGGATTCGACGAACTGCGCGCGGTTGTCTATTTCAATCAGAAAGAGGTCTATCCTTGGCCTGGCGGGTTCGGTTTGCCTGATTGGCGCTTTGAACAGAACATTTTGCCGCAAAACTGACAACAGTTTGATTCAGCGGTATCTTGCCGAAACTCAATGAAACAAGGGCACAGGGGCCAAAATCAGCTTCTGCGCTTTGCATTATGTGACATCTGGGCTAAACTTGAAATGGACAAAGTTTTGACGTGCGGTGTTAGGAAAAAAGACACTTTTTTGAAGTAAATTTAGGTGGCGTGGGCAACTCGGTCTGGGTGAAGATGGCAGTTAATAGCAAGAAAGGTGCCACATGAAGTTCATCAATGGGCACATTTCAGGTTTTCTGGGAGTAATGAAAGCCGCTTCGGTAGCTTTGGTCTGTGTATTTGTCACAACCACCGCCGCTTCTGCCGCTGAAGGAGGTCGCGATGGGTTTTGGTATTCCAAGAAGTACATGACCTCTCCGGAGGTGTCGCAGTCGGTGATGGACAGACATCAAATTCGGCTCGAATTTGGCAGCTCGGTCAAGGCTGAGAAAAAAAACAAAGGATTGAATTTGCTGTCCGGCAGTCTGCGTGAACGACCAAAGCGGGTGTCCTATCGGGTATTGGGCAGCGGTAGCTACATTTGCAGCCCTGCAGGTTTTGGGCGCAGGTCGACCTGCCGAAGAAACTGAAACAACGCAATTTCGTGACTGTTCGGTCTCTTCGCCGCGCCGGAGGGCGTCTTTTTTTTATAAAAACCCCTTGCTTGGCGCGATCGGTGTTAGCAGTGTTTCCATTCAGGTGTTCGGGCGGTGCGTCTGGGTAAATTGAAAAAATCATCTTCTCATGCCGACACGCGCCGCATTTGATGGGTTTGCTCAGGTGGATCTGCTAATGTCCTAAAAAATAGGGTAAAAGTTAATAAGGATGTTCTTTTGAAACTGATTTTTCTTACCTACTTCGCCAGTGCCTTCTTAAGCTTCAGCGCGGCTGCGGCTACGGCACAAAACCAGTCGTTCGCACCGGTGGATGTCAATTTCTGTACCTCGCTTCTCGCGAAGACCAACGATCGCGACTTCGAGGATGACCCTGAAGAGGACGACTACATTGAAACGCGACTTTACGACCAGGAAGAGGCGCGGGTCATCACAGATCGTCTCGAAATCATGGATCTGGCCTTTGAGGAAAAATGGGTCTTCGACACGAAAGAGCCGATCCCGCGCTATGAGCTTTGCCCAAATGAACCCAGCTATGTGGTGCTTTGGGCGGAAATCATCGCTCCGGATGAAACCGGTGATTTTCTGATCGATGCGGAAGGATACCTGTCAATCCGCAAGGACGGCACGTTCGGTTACATCTTCACCAACCGCCCCTATGAGGGAACGTGGGAACTGGATGGAACGGATATGGTCTTCACGGCAAGCTGGCTGAACAACGGCCAGCCCTACAAGACGCCGGTCGAAATCGTTAGCACGCCGGTCGAAACCCGCTATCGCGACGGTCGGGTCGACCGGAATGTCGTCGAATCCTATCGCATGGGTGCGTTCCGCTTTTTCCGGCTGGCAACAACCTTACCGGCGGCCGAGCGCGACTGCGCCTGCGTGTCGAACTAACCACCTGTTCCCTGTACGATAGGGGCTTTCCGGGTAGGCCACCTTTGGGATCGCCTGCCTGATAAGGCATGTCGGGACAGACCGATACGCGAAAAGCCGCATTTGCAGCACAAAGACTGCCACGCAGCCCGATATTCTGGGCCGGAACCTCTTGTACCTTTGCGCACGTCTCAATAGAAGGACGCAGATTTTGACGCTGTGCCGCCTTGGGGCGGCTTTGAACCTATGGGGAATACCACATGCAGGTCACCGAGACCCTGAACGATGGACTGAAGCGCGGCTATGCGATCACTGTGACCGCGGCCGAGCTGGACGAGAAAGTGAACGAAAAGCTGGCCGAAGCGCAGCCCGAGATCGAGATGAAGGGCTTCCGCAAAGGCAAGGTTCCCATGCCCCTGCTGAAAAAGCAGTTCGGTCAGCGTCTTCTGGGTGAGGCGATGCAGGAATCCATCGACGGCGCGATGCAAAAGCATTTCGAAGACAGCGGCGATCGCCCTGCCATGCAGCCCGAGGTCAAGATGACCAATGAGGACTGGAAAGAAGGCGACGACATCAATGTCGAAATGTCCTACGAGGCGCTGCCTGAAATCCCCGAGGTGGACCTGAGCAAGATCAAGGCCGAGCGGTTGGTTGTCAAAGCCGATGACGCGGCCGTGGACGAGGCCCTGGGCAACTTGGCCGAAACCGCGCAGGATTTCAAAGCACGGAAGAAAGGCTCCAAAGCCAAGGACGGCGATCAGGTCGTCATGGACTTCGTGGGCAAGGTCGATGGCGAAGAGTTCGAGGGCGGCTCGGCCGAGGATTATCCGCTGGTTCTGGGCTCCAACAGCTTCATCCCCGGCTTCGAAGATCAGCTGGTTGGCGTGAAAGCCGGTGAAGAAAAGGCTGTCACTGTGACTTTCCCGGAAGAGTACGGTGCAGAACATCTGGCCGGCAAGGAAGCCGTGTTCGATTGCACAATCAAAGAGGTCAAGGAACCCGTCGCAGCCGAGATCAACGACGATCTGGCCAAGAAATTCGGCGCCGAAGATCTGGCCGCGCTGAAGTCGCAGATCGCGGAACGTCTGGAAGCGGAATACGTCGGTGCCTCGCGCGCCGTGATGAAGCGCGGCATTCTGGATGAGCTGGACAAACTGGTGTCGTTCGACCTGCCGCCGACCCTTGTGCAGGCCGAGGCCGATCAGATCGCGCACCAGCTGTGGCACGAGGAAAACCCCGACGTGGAGGGCCACGATCACGACAAGATCGAACCCACGGATGAGCACACGAAACTGGCCGAACGCCGCGTGCGTCTGGGCCTGCTGCTGGCCGAACTGGGCCAGAAAGCCGAGGTTGAAGTGTCGGATGCCGAGATGACGCAAGCCATCATGAACCAGGCGCGTCAGTACCCCGGTCAGGAGCGTCAATTCTTTGAATTCGTTCAACAAAATGCTCAGATGCAACAGCAGCTGCGCGCGCCGATCTTCGAAGACAAGGTGATTGATTACATCACCGAGCTGGCGAAAGTGACCGACAAAGAGGTGTCGAAAGACGATCTGCAAAAAGCGGTTGAGTCGCTGGACGACCAGTAAGCCCGCGCAATCTGCAACGCTTTGAGGCCGCCCTTGTCGGGGCGGCCTTTTTCATGCCAGTCAGGGGGGGTGTGACGGGGTCAGGCCTGACGGTACAAGCCCGGCACCAGCCCTTCGGCGGCAGATTTCAGAACCTCGGGCGCTGTGCCCGGCGCCATGGCGTGACCGTAAGACAGCTCATACCGCCCGCCCAGTTTTTCCAGAAATTCCGCAAGATGGCGTACAGATCCGAACAGGGCGCCCACATGCTCATCCCAGCTGAGCTTTTGCGCCAATCCGCGCAGGCGATAGTAATAATCCGTATTGCGCGCGTTCAGCGCCGCAGGGATCAGCGGGGCATTGCAATTCTGTGACACAAGGCTTGCACCGCCGCGCCAATCAGGCTCCACCAGCTGGCCTGCGGCTTTGTGGGACACACGGCCCGATCCGAAGACCAAAAGCGCGCCGCCATTGTGCAGATGCGCCTCCATGGCCTGCACAGTGGCCCGGCTGGAAGTAGACCGATAGGATTTGTCGACCTCGACTGGCACGACGGTGTCATCTTTCAGAAATTGTTTGGCTTCGGCCGTGGCGACCACTTTCAGATCACGTCGCTTTTCCAGCAGCGCGCCCGCATGGGCGATGTAATCGAACATGCCGGTGGGGTGGGTGGCGGCGATGATTGCGGGGCCTGTGGCGGGGACGTGTTCCTGGCCACGGGTGACCAGCTGGGTCTTGCCGCGCTTGTCCAAAAGGGCTGCGACCAGATCGGGGCCGGTCAGCCCGTCGATCTCGGCCATCAGGGCCTCGCTCTCGCGCAGGCCGAAGAAGGGGCGGCCGGTGGCGGTGCGGCTGATCGTGTCCATTGTGTGCAACGCAGCGCGAAGGGCGCTCAGCCGCAGATGTGCATTCTTGGCCATGCCAAGGCGCGCGCGCAGAACGGGGTTCATCGGCTTTTCATTAATCAAGCGTGTCACACGGTCCCCACCGGTAGTTAATCATTTGTAACACTAGCATGAAAACCCCGCCGGATCGGGTCGGGAATTCCTTACCTGTGGTCAAATTGGCAAGGTTGTCAGGTTTTCAGGCCGGTTTCTTCCAAAAGGCCGCGCCGTTTGGCTTCGTAATAATATCCGCGCGCGTACCAGCCCACGGCGGTTGCTTCGTCCCCATCGGAAACAAGCCATGCGCCCCGCAGGTATTTTACCGCGTATTTCAGGTTGGTATCTGCGTCCAGCAGCGCCTCATTCGGGCCGGTAAAGCCCATGCCCCGCGCAGTTCTGGGATGGATCTGCATGAGACCCATATATGGCCCGTTGCGCGCCCAGGGCCGATGGGTGCTTTCGCGTATCACCACGCGCTGCACCAATGTGCGGGGCACCTCATAGTGATCGGCCCATTTGTTGATCTTGGCGCGCAGTTCGGGCGTTTCATTGGGGTATAGCGGCGGCTCAAGAACTGCGCGCGCGGCCGTCGGCGGCGCGTCGGGTCGCCCGCAGGCCATGAGAGAGGGTGCAGACAGGGCGATGAAAAGGCGTCGGGACAAGGCGGTCATGTGGGTACTAAAAGCCGCTTCGTCAGACCGTGCAAGGGGGCGTTCCAGCCGCAAGCGAAACACCGCCAAATGAAAAGGGCCGCACCGGGATGGGTGCGGCCCTAATTCAGAAAAAAGACTGCCTTTTGGCTTATGCCTTGGGCTCTTCCTCTTCAGCGTCCTCGGCCGGGGTGTTTTCCTCGGCGGCCGGGGCCACTTCGTCTTCCAGCTCATCCAGCTCCGCTGCGCCGATATCGTCAAAGAGCTCGGCAATCTCGAATTCGGCCTCGGCCTCTTCCTCGGCGGCCAGCTCCTGGATGGTTTTGCCCGAAGCCTGCAGATCCGCCTCTTCCGGCGAACGCGCCACATTGAGGATCATTTCGACCTCAACTTCGGGGTGCAGGGTGACCGATACAGCGTGCAGACCCAGTTCCTTGATCGGCTGGGGGATGATGACCTGCTTGCGATCCACGGTGAAGCCCGCCTCGGTTGCGGCGTCGGCCGCGTCACGGGGGGTGACCGAACCGTAAAGGTTGCCGCCATCCGATGCCTGGCGAATCACGACGAATTGCTGCCCGTCCAGACGGTTGCCCAGCGCTTCGGCTTCCTTGCGCGTTTCCAGGTTGCGCGCTTCCAGCTGCGCTTTCTGGGTTTCAAAGCTTGCGATATTTGCTTCCGATGCCGACAGCGCTTTGCCCTGGGGCAGGAGGTAGTTGCGTGCATAGCCGGGCTTCACGTCGACGACGTCGCCCATCTGGCCCAGCTTGGCCACACGTTCAAGAAGGATAACTTGCATCAGTCTCTCTCCTTATTTCACGGCGTAGGGCAGCAGCGCCAGGAAGCGCGCGCGTTTGATTGCGCGGGCCAGTTCGCGTTGCTTCTTGGCCGAAACGGCGGTGATGCGCGAAGGAACGATCTTGCCGCGCTCCGAGATGTAGCGTTGCAGCAGGCGCGTGTCCTTGTAGTCGATCTTCGGCGCGTTATCGCCCGAGAAAGGGCAGACTTTGCGACGGCGGAAAAATGGTTTTGCAGCCATGGTTTAGCGTCCTTTCCTGATGCGATTACGAGCGGCGCTCGCGGCGGTCGCCACGATCGTCACGTTTTTGCATTTGCACCGACGGGCCTTCTTCGTGTTCGTCAACCTTGATGGTCAGAACGCGCATAACGTCGTCGTGCAGGCGCATCAGGCGCTCCATCTCCTGAACGGCCGGCGCGGGGGCATCGGTCTTCAGAAAGGCATAGTGGCCTTTGCGGTTCTTGTTGATCTTGTAGGCCATCGTCTTGACGCCCCAGTATTCATGTTCGACCAGCTTCCCGCCATTGTCGGACAGAACGGCACCAAAATGTTCAATAAGGCCTTCGGCTTGCGTGTTGGACAGGTCCTGACGCGCAATAAAGACATGCTCATAGAGTGGCATGCGTACTCCTGTTTCTATCAAGGCGCATTTCAAAGGCAGGGCGTTTGATCTTCCGCTGCCCCACCACGAGAGACTGCGCGGTTCGAAATTCTGCGGAAGAGCCGCCCGTATACACTCTTTGGCCCTTCGCGCAAGCCCTGGCAGGCCCCAACGGGCTGTGCCCGCGCAATTCCCCGCCGCTGCCACAATGCTGCCGTGATCGTCGACAACGCTGGCGAGTGTCAACGCGACGAAAAAATTCGCACTGGGATAGAACGGGACTTGCAACCATGACCATCGCGCAAATCGGCGGCGTGACCGCGTCCGAGGATGATGCGGCTCAAAAACGCTCGGGCGTTTTCTCGGCCGCAATGCGGGAAAGCCTGTTCCCTGTCGCGTCGCCTGTGATGCGGTTCGACGATCACGTTCCGGTCAAGCTGGGATTTGAAGGCAACCGCTTGCTGGTCCATGCGTTCATGCGCTTTACCGGCGCGGCGCTGATCCTGTGCGCGCCCGGCCTTTGGTTGTTGCCCGGCTCGAACCTCGATCCGGCGTTGATGCTTTACAAACTGGGCGCGTCTATCTTTTTTGCGTTTTGCGGCATGGCGCTGATCCTGCGCAACAAGGTCTATGCGCAGCCCGAAGTGTATTTCGACCCGATCCGCCGCGAGATGCGCATCCTGCAGAAAAACGACCGCGGGCGGCCGCAGACCGTCTTGCGTCGCAGCTATGACACGCTGGGCGCAGCCAAGATCCGCGCCCGTCAGCTTGAGATCTGGGATGTGGATGGCAGCGTTCTGCTTAATATTCCGCTGGCTGATCAGGAAGCACGCCACGCGCTGCGTCAGCAGCTGGGCAGTCTGGTGCGCTGAATTCTGCCACTGTTCAGAATCCCACAGACATTGTGAGTTTTCGCCAGTTGCCCAAACGGCAGGCTGGCCCACATTAGGTTTAATCGTTTGTCCAACCACGGAGCCTTCCACCATGAAACATCTTTTCCTCGCCGCTGCTATCGCCGCTGGTGCGACCGCCGCTGCCGCCGACGCGGTCAAATACGAACTCGACCCCAGCCATACTCAGGTTGTTTTCAGCTATAATCACCTGGGCTTTTCCACCACGACCGGCATGTTCTCGGGCTTTGGAGGCGAGATCATGTTTGACGAGGAAAACCCCGCAAATTCCAGCGTGAGCGTGTCCATGCCGGTGATGAGCATGTTCACGGGCTGGGAAGCGCGCGAGGCGCATTTCATGTCCGGCGATTTCTTTGGCGCGGAAGAGGGGGACATGGTCTCTTTCACCTCGACCGGGATTGAAGTGACGGGCGACAACACTGCGCTGATCACCGGCGATCTGACCATGAACGACGTGACCAAATCCGTTGTTCTGGAAACCACGCTGAACCAGCGTGGCGCGTATCCCTTTGGGCCGAAACAGGGCGTGGACACGTTGGGTCTGAATGCGACCACGACGCTGATGCGGTCGGATTTCGGCCTGGGCGCCTTCGCGCCGGCAGTCGGTGACGAGGTGCAAGTGACCATTTCGCTGGAAGCCTGGCAGGCCACCGACAACTAAGTCGCTATGCCGCCGGCAGCTTTCGGCACAAACATATAACCGCCGTCCCGAAATGGGGCGGCGGTTTTTTTTTGTGTGACCGGGTCAGGACGCGGGTATTAGTCGGTCAGAACGCCGACGCCTGCACCAACAAGCGCGCCTTCTACGCAGCGCCCATCCACCAGTACTTCGCCCGCAGCGCAGCCGATCACGGCCCCCACCACGGCACGTTCCATTTTCGAGTCGTTCCCAGAACAAGCAGACAGGCCAAGGCCCGAGATCAAGACAGTCAGGCTGATCAATTTACGCATTTCGGTTTTCCAAATCATTGCTCTCGATACAAGCAGTTTGGGCTGTCGAAACAACGGTGCCATTGACTTGTATCAATTACCGCGGGCTTTATTGCTGTCGGCTGGCCGTCAGTTGGAACGTGACGTCGACACCAAACCCGACTGAGCTTTCGTCGGGATAGGCCGTGCCGACCCCGAAATCCAAACGATTGACGGCAAGGCCGCCCGATGCTGTGGCGACACCATCGGCAATCTCGACCGTGAAGGGCATGGTGATCGGCACCGATTGATCGCGGATCGTCAAAGGGCCTTCGACGACATAGCCGGTGTCGGTGCGCAGGATCTCTCCGTTCAGGGTGGCTGTGGGAAAGGTGTCGGCGGCGAAGAATTCCGCGCCCAGAGCCTGACTGGTGACCGAGCCCAGCGTGAGAGACCCGATGGAGACTGTCACCTCTACCGATCCGGCCGGGCCGGGGGTGTCGCGCGGTTCAAAGGAAATCGCGGCGGTCCAGTCGGCAAAGCTGCCCTCGACCGTGCTGCCCAGCTGCGTGACGGCAATAGAAAGCGTGCCGTCTTGCACGGCCCAGTCCGTGTCGACCTCCTCCAATGCGGCGGCTTGGGGCAGACCCTCTTCGTGGCCGTCATAGCTGCCGGTTGCGGCGCCCAGGCCAATTGCGGCGGCCCAGATGCCCAGCGCGGCGATGAAGGGCGATGCCGCGTGATCGGCGGGCGCAAGCGGGGGGATATCGGGACGGCCGGGCAGCATGCGCCGCAGCGTGGCGTCGCGGTCGATCACATGGTGTTTCAGTGCGCCTGCGATGTGAAAGCCGATGGCTCCGATCAGCACCCATTTGGTGACGATATGCAGCCCCGCAAACAGCGATGACAGCGCTTCGTCCTTTGGGACGAAGGGCAGGTCCTGGCCGAAGGGCCACCAGATCGGCGCAAAGCCCGAGCTTGAGGCATGGTGGATCCACCCGGTGAGAGGGACCAACAGGAGAGACCCGTAAAGCAACCAGTGCACGGTTTCGGCCAGGCGCGCCTCGGCCGGTTTTTCGGCGTTGAGCAGATAGGGTTTGGGCTGTGTCAGCGCCCACAGAATGCGCAGCAGTGCTACAACGAAGGCGGCAATGCCGATGGTCTTGTGCATGGAGAACACGAAGGCCTTCTGCGCCAGCTGATCCGAGGTGTCATAAGGCAGCTGGTTGGCATACCAGCCCAGCGGAATCGCTGTCAGAATCAGAAGGGCCGTCAGCCAGTGGAAGGTCTTGGTGATACCACCGTAATGGGTTTTCGTGTTGGCCAGGCTCATCGCGCGCTCCGTTTCTTGATGGGCAGAGTGTAAGACGCGCATGCGCCAGCGCAAACGCAATGGCTGCACAGACAAAGCGCAGCAGTGCACAGCCGCGCCGGGCGTTGCCCTTTGAGCCGGCAAAAGCTATGCCACTGGGAAACACTCGGGAGGATTGAGATGAGCAGAGCTTTTGTGTTCCCAGGGCAGGGCGCGCAGACGATCGGGATGGGCAAGGAACTGGCCGACGCCTATCCGGCGGCACGCGCGGTGTTCGAAGAGGTCGACGACGCACTGGGCGAAAGCCTGAGCGGGCTGATCTGGGACGGCGATATCGAGACGCTGACGCTGACCCAGAATGCGCAACCCGTGCTGATGGCGACCTCCATGGCCGCGATGCGCGCGCTGGAGGCGGAAGGCGTGGGCATCGACGCTGCCAGTTTCGTGGCGGGGCATTCGCTGGGCGAATACTCCGCGCTTGCGGCGGCGGGAGCGCTGAGCGTCTCGGACGCGGCGCGTTTGCTGCGCGCCCGTGGGCAGGCCATGCAAGAGGCCGTGCCTGTCGGTGTGGGTGCGATGGCCGCTTTGCTGGGGCTGGATCTGGATGCGGTACGCGCTGTTGCCGAAGAAGCGGCAGGCGATCAGGTGTGTCAGGCCGCCAATGACAACGATCCGGCGCAAGTCGTCGTGTCGGGCCACAAGGAGGCCGTCGAACGCGCCATTGAAATCGCCAAGGCGAAGGGCGCCAAACGCGCGGTCCTGCTTCCCGTCAGCGCTCCTTTCCATTGCGCCCTGATGGCTCCGGCCGCCGAAGTTATGGCCGAAGCCTTAAGCACCGTGCAGATCAACGCGCCGGCCGTTCCGGTGATCGCCAATGTGCTGGCCGCGCCGGAAAGCGATCCTGATCGCATTCGTAGCCTGCTGGTCGAACAGATCACCGGCGCCGTGCGCTGGCGTGAAAGCGTGATCGAGATGGGCGCCCAAGGCGTCACCGAGATCTGGGAGATCGGCGCAGGCAAAGCGCTGAGCGGCATGGTCCGGCGCATCGACCGTGAGATTGCCACACAGAATATCGCAACGCCCGCCGATGTGCAGGCAGCCGCAGAAAGCATAAAATAGGGGACGGATATGTTTGATCTGACAGGAAAAAACGCGCTGGTCACTGGCGCGTCGGGCGGCATCGGGGCCGCGATCGCACGCTCGCTTCACGCAGCGGGCGCCACTGTGGGTCTGTCCGGCACCAGGGTTGAGCCGCTGGAAGCTCTGGCCGCCGAACTGGGCGAACGGGCGCATGTGCTGCCCTGCAACCTCAGCGATGCCGAGGCGGTGGACGCACTGCCGAAACAGGCGGCCGAGGCGATGGGCAGCGTGGATATTCTGGTCAACAATGCCGGGATCACGCGCGACAACCTGTTCATGCGCATGTCGGACGAAGAATGGCAAAGCGTGCTGGACGTGAACCTGACGGCCACGTTCAAGCTGTGCAAAGGCGTGCTGCGCGGCATGATGAAGGCGCGCTGGGGCCGGATCGTGAATATCTCTTCCGTGGTGGGCGCAACCGGCAATCCGGGGCAGGGCAACTATGCGGCGGCCAAGGCCGGTATGGTCGGCATGTCGAAATCGCTGGCCTATGAGGTGGCCAGCCGGGGAATCACGGTAAATGCGGTCGCTCCGGGCTTTATCGAGACAGCCATGACCGACAAGCTGACCGATGATCAGAAATCGGCGATCCTGACGCAGATCCCTTCGGGGCGGATGGGCACGCCAGAGGAAATTGCTGCGGCAGTTCTGTACCTTAGCGCGCCCGAGGCCGCTTATGTCACTGGGACGACCTTGCACGTGAATGGCGGCATGGCCATGTTGTGACGCGGCGAGCGCGACATGACGTGAAAGCGTTTGCCATTGACGCCGTCTGTGCTATAGGCGGCGCACATTTCAGCGGGGGACCTGTCCATCCGCAGCCCCGACTGGGGATGAGCCGCCCGGCAACGGGCACCAACCACGCCACCCCAAGTGGGCAAGGGCATAATTTGGGCCAACGGCCCGGAAGACGTGAGGAACAGATATGAGCGACGTCGCAGACCGCGTGAAAAAGATCGTTGTAGAGCACCTGGGTGTTGAAGAAGACAAAGTGACGGAAAACGCGTCCTTTATCGACGACCTGGGCGCAGACAGCCTTGACACCGTTGAACTGGTTATGGCGTTCGAAGAAGAGTTCGGCATCGAGATCCCGGACGACGCAGCCGAAACCATCCAAACCTTCGGTGATGCGGTCAAGTTCATCTCGGACGCGTCGTAAGCCCGCGTTTTCGACAAGATTTTGCGGCGCTGCCCGAACAGGGCGGCGCCGTTTTCTTTTGGGCTTGCACGAAGGTGCGAAGCGGGCGCAGTTTGGGAAAAAAACATCCCGAGCAGCAGGTCCCGCCCCCGATGAGTCGTACGATTCCCATTATCAACACCGCGCGGGTCAGCCTGCGCCCGATGCGCCCCGAAGATTTCGATCGTTTCGCCCAGATCTGGGCCGATCCCGAAGTGACCGCCGAAATCACCGGCCCGCGCAGCCGCGCGGAAAGCTGGGAAGTGTTTTTGCGCAATGCCGGGCATTGGCAGATGACGGGATTTGGCCAATGGGCGATCTGGGAGGCGCGATCCCGCCATATGGTGGGGCAGACGGGTTTTTTCTTTCGCAACCGCAATCTGGGCGAGGATTTCGACAGTTATCCCGAAGCCGGCTGGGTACTGGCGCGCGCGGCGCAGGGCCAGGGATTGGCGCGCGATGCGACGCAGGCGGCCCATGACTGGTTCGACCGGGTTGTGCACGGGCCCCTGGTCGCGGTGATTACCGAGGCCAATGAACGCTCGCTGAACCTGGCGGATGCGCTTGGATATCGCGAGATCCGCAGGACACGCTATGACGATGTGCCTGTGGTTCTCATGAAGCGGGCGGGTCCGCCTCAAGGTTAGGCAAAGCGTTGCCGGTGCCGCAATTGAGGCTGTGAATGTCGAAACTGGTGAGCGGTCGGGTGGCTGTCCTGTGTTAGCGTGTCGCTTGCGCGTTGGGCGCAGGTGACCGGAGGAAAGGGCTCGCCATGATTGTCTATCCCACGATCGAATTGCAGCAAGGCCGTTGTGTGTCGTTGAAGCGCGGCCGTCTGAACGAGCCGGTGATCTGGCATGTTGACCCGATCGAAACCGCGCGCAAGTTCCGCGAAGCGGGCGCGCAGTGGATGCATGTTACCGATTTCGACGGTGTCGTCGGGGGAAATGCGAACAACACGCTGTTGGAGGATATCATCCGCACGGCCGGTATTCCGGTACAGCTTGGTGGAGGGTTCCGCACGCGCGAGTCGGTGGTGCGCTGGATTGACAAGGGCGCGGGGCGCATCGTGATCGGTACGCTTGCCACGCAGAACCCCGATCTGGTGAAGGAGCTGGCCCGCAGCTTCCCCGACCAGATCGTTCTGGCGGTGGATGTCTGGCAAGGCAAGGTCATGAGCGAAGGCTGGCGCGCGGCCACCGCCTTTACCCCCGAAGACTTTATCGCCGCTTTCAGCGATACGCCGCTGGCCGGGGTGATCATCACCGATATCGACAGTGACATGGAAGAGGTCGAAGCCCAGCTTGGCATGGTATCAGGTCTTGCGGCGCAGGTGCGGGTGCCTGTGATGGTGCGCGGGGTGATCAACACCGTCGATGACATTGCGCGGGCGAAATACATCCCCAACATTTCGGGTGTCTTGGTGGGGCGGGCGCTGTTCAGCCGCGACCTGGACTTGGCCGAGGCGCTGGCCGTTGCGCAGCCGCGCCCTGAGCCCATCGCGGATTTTCAATAACAGCTTGCTGGCCTTGTGCTGCTCTGGGCGGGCGACTGCCCAGGGGCTGAGCGCTCTTGCCCCCGGTTGCCCGGTCGGGGTATGACGCAGGCAAGAAATGCAAGAGGCGAAAGGGCATTCCATGCGCAGAGTTGTGGTGACGGGGCTGGGTCTGGTGACGCCGCTGGCCGATGGTGTGGAAGCATCGTGGTCGCGGATTCTGGATGGCCAATCGGGTGCGGGAACCATTACGGGCTTTGATCCTGAAGGCTTGGCCACCACCTATGCCTGCGAAGTGCCGCGCGGGGACGGGTCGGACGGGACGTTCAATGCCGACGCCTATATGGAGCCCAAGGAGCAGCGCAAGGTCGACACCTTCATCATGTTCGGCGTGGCGGCGGCTCAGCAGGCGGTCGAGGATTCGGGCTGGATGCCGGAGGACCGTGAAAGCCTTGAGCGGACGGGTGTTCTGATCGGTTCTGGGATTGGGGGTCTGAACTCGATCGCGAATACCACCATACTGATGGAAGAAAAGGGCGTCCGCCGCGTGAGCCCGTTCTTTGTGCCGGGTGCGCTGATCAACCTGATTTCCGGTCAGGTGAGCATCAAATACGGCTTCAAAGGTCCGAACCATTCGGTTGTGACGGCCTGTTCCACCGGGGCGCATGCCATCGGGGACGCGGCGCGTATGATCAAATATGGCGATGCCGATGTGATGGTGGCCGGCGGGGCTGAGGCCGCGATCTGCAAGATCGGGATTGCCGGGTTCAATGCCTGTAAGGCGCTGTCGACCAAGCGTGGCCATGAGCCTGAGAAGGCCAGCCGCCCCTATGACGCGGACCGTGACGGGTTCGTGATGGGCGAGGGTGCGGGCATTGTTGTGCTGGAGGAATACGAGCACGCCAAGGCACGCGGCGCGAAGATCTATGCCGAGGTGCTGGGCTATGGCCTGTCGGGCGATGCCTATCACATCACCGCGCCGTCCGAGGACGGGGAAGGCGGCGAGCGGTCCATGCGCGCGGCGCTGCGCGACGCGGGGCTGGAGCCTGCGGACATTGATTACATCAACGCGCATGGCACCTCGACCATGGCGGATGTGATCGAACTGGCCGCAGTCGAACGCCTGATGGGCGATGCGGCGGGCAAGGTGACCATGTCGTCGACGAAATCGGCCACGGGGCATTTGCTGGGCGCTGCGGGTGCGATCGAGGCGATCTTTTCGATCCTGGCGATCCGCGATCAGGTGGCCCCGCCGACGATCAACCTGGAAAACCTCGCCGTTGAAACGCCGGTTGATCTGGCCCCGAATGCCAAGCGGGAGCGCGAGATCAACGTGGCCTTGTCGAATTCCTTCGGCTTTGGCGGCACCAATGCGAGCGTGGTCTTCGGGAAGGTGCGCTGATGTGGCGGGCTGTCGCCTCGAACGGGCTGTCGCTGCTGATTGTGGCGCTGTTTCTGCTGGGTGGTCTGATCATGTGGGGTCAGGCGCAGTACCGGGCGGAAGGCCCTTTGACCGAGGCGATCTGCCTGCAGGTTGATCGTGGATCGAACATGAGCCGCGTCAGTGAAAACCTGCAGGCGGAAGGCGCGATCACATCGTCGCGGATTTTCCGGATGGGCGCGGATTACACCGATAAGTCATCGCAACTGAAGGCAGGTAGTTTCCTTGTGGAACCGGGCGCGTCGATGGAGACGATTGTCGATCAGATCACCCGTGGCGGGGCCAGCACCTGCGGCACCGAAGTGGTCTATCGCATTGGTGTGACACGGGTTTTGGCCGAGGTGAGGGAGCTGGACCCGACGTCGAACCGCTTTGTCGAAATCGCGGAGTTCAATCCTGCGGAAGAGGCAGCGCCTGAAGTTTACACTGAAAAGAAGGCGCAGCCCGGCACGCGATTCCGGATTGCCCTGGCCGAAGGTGTGACAAGCTGGCAGGTTACCGAAAGCCTGAAAGCGATGGATGTTTTGGAAGGCGAGGTGGCCGAGGTGCCTGCGGAAGGCATGCTGGCGCCCGACAGTTATGAGGTGCGCGTGGGCGATGCGCGCGCAGCGGTTCTGGCGCGGATGCAGGCGGCGCAGGAAGAGCGGATCACGCAGGCCTGGCAGAGCCGGCAGGATGGGTTGCCTTTGGAAAGCCCCGAAGAAATGCTGATCCTGGCGTCGATCATCGAGAAAGAGACCGGCAATGCGGAAGAGCGGGGGCCGGTGGCCAGCGTCTTCGTGAATCGCTTGCGGCAGGGGATGCGGCTTCAGACCGATCCGACGGTGATCTATGGCATTACCGAAGGGCGTGGCACCCTGGGCCGTGGCATCAGGCAGAGTGAACTTCGTGCCGAAAACCCTTGGAATACCTATGTAATTGACGGATTGCCCGCGACGCCGATTGCCAATCCCGGTCAGGCCAGTCTGGAGGCGGCGGCAAACCCGCCCGACACCGATTACATCTTCTTCGTGGCGAAGTCCTTGGACCCGGCAGACGGGCATAATTTCGCGACAACTCTGGCCGAGCATAACCAGAATGTTGCGGCCTATCGTCGGCTGGAAGCGGAGCGGGCAAATTCGGATAACTGAGCGGCGAACGCTCGGGTAATCCAAAATTAGTGAAAATTTTCAATGTTTTGCAGGTGCTTACCTGCGTCTTCCATATTGACTCGGCGTGCGGTTTCTCGTATAGGTTGTGTTAGGCTGGAAGAATTGCAAACGGTCCCCTGGCGCTGCCTCGGGGCCGTTTTGCGTTTCTCTCGTGCGGAAAGCATTCACGCATGAGGACAATAATCCATGACACTCGTTACTTCAGGCACGGAAAGTGCCGCGACCGAGGAATTGCTTAAGGTTTTCCTGGCGCGTTTGAAAAAACTGCGAAGGGTCATCGACGACCTGAATGAACAGGCCGCAGACGGTGAGGATATCGACTTTTCCGCGGCGCAGAAACTGCTGTCGCCTGCGGAAGGTCTGGTCAGAAGCTGTATGAAATTGGAGGCCAACCTTGCAGAACAGAGAAACAAAGAACTTGGGATTGCCCGAGGCGGATATGCCGTCGACCTTGACGCGGCTCGATTTGAGATCGGGTGCCGCCTGGCTCGCCTCCGAACCTGTTGTGAAACAGGATGAATTTCTGGCGATGATCAAGGCGGGAGGGCTGTGTGCCCTCCCTTTCCTTTTCGAATTCTGGGCGATGGAGCATCAATTGCCCCCTGAAGGCGACTGGCGGTCCTGGGTGATCCTGGGCGGGCGCGGCGCAGGCAAGACGCGGGCGGGGGCCGAATGGGTGCGCGCGCAGGTGGAAGGGGGGATGCCCCTTGCGCCGGGCCGGGCCAAGCGCGTGGCGCTTGTGGGCGAGACGTTTGATCAGGTGCGCGACGTCATGGTTTTTGGCGACAGCGGGCTCATGGCCTGTTCACCGCCTGACAGACGGCCGCTGTGGAAGGCGGGTGAGGCCAAGCTGATCTGGCCGAACGGGGCGGAGGCGAAGGCCTATTCGGCGCACGACCCGGAAGGGCTGCGGGGGCCGCAGTTTGATGCGGCCTGGGTTGATGAGCTGGCCAAGTGGCGCAAGGGGCAGGCCACCTGGGATATGCTGCAGTTCGCGCTGCGGCTGGGTGAGGATCCGCGGGTTTGCGTGACGACCACGCCACGGAATGTGGAGGTTTTGACCCAGCTTTTGGAGGCATCGTCGACTGTGGTCACGCATGCGCCGACCGAGGCGAACCGGGCCAATCTGGCAGCGTCGTTTTTGGAGGAGGTACGCAGGCGATATGCGGGCACACGGCTGGGGCGGCAGGAGCTGGATGGCGTTCTGCTGGCCGATATCGAGGGGGCGTTGTGGTCAACTGACATGTTGGTGCAGGCGCAGGTCGACCACGTGCCTGAGCTGGACCGGATCGTGGTGGGCGTGGATCCGGCGGTGAGTGCCGCGCAGGGATCGGATGCCTGTGGGATTGTGGTTGCCGGCGTGCGGATGCAGGGCGAGCCGCGCGATTGGGAGGCCTGGGTGCTGGCCGATGAGACCGTGCAGGGCGTGGGCCCCATCGGTTGGGCAGAAACGGCGGTGGCGGCCTTCGATCTGTACGGTGCGGACCGGCTGGTGGTGGAAACCAATCAGGGCGGGCTGCTGGTGGAGGAAGTCGTGCGGCAGGTCAATGATGTGGTGCCGTTCAAGTCGGTCCATGCCTCGCGCGGGAAGGTGGCGCGGGCGGAGCCGGTGGCCGCGCTTTACGAACAGGGGCGGGTGCATCACGTGCGCGGGCTGCATGCGCTGGAAGATCAGATGGGCCAGATGACGGTTGCGGGGTTTCAGGGAAAAGGGTCACCGGACCGCGTCGATGCGCTGGTCTGGGCGTTGCATGAGCTGATGATCGAGCCCGCGAAAAAGCGGTCTGGCGCGCCGCGCGTGCGGGTGTTGTGAGCCGTTGCAGGGGCACCGTACGGTGGGTTTCCGAAACCTTTGGAAAGCTGTGGGACAACCTTCCTCATCAACGACGGGCATGTCCCAAAGAGGAGCTTGAGAATGGTGTTCGACGTCTTCCGACGCAATAAGCAGGAGATCCAGCCGGAGCAGAAAGCGAGCCGGACGGGGCCTGTTGTGGCCTATCAGAGCTCGGGCCGCGTGGCGTGGAGCCCGCGGGACACGGTGTCTTTGACCAAGACAGGCTTTGCCGGCAATCCGGTTGGGTTCCGGTCGGTCAAACTGATCGCGGAAGCAGCAGCAGCGCTGCCGTTGATCCTGCAGGACGCCACGCAGCGGTTTGACCAGCATCCGGTTCTCGAGCTGTTGGCGCAACCGAACGCGGCGCAGGGGCGGTCGGATTTCCTTGAGGCGCTTTACGGTCAGCTGATGCTGTCGGGCAATGCCTATGTTGAGGCGGTCCATGGGGATGCATTGGTTCCGGCTGAGCTGCATGTGTTGCGGTCGGACCGGATGCATGTGGTGCCTGGCACGGATGGCTGGCCTGCGGCGTTCGATTATGTGGTGGGCGGCAAGAAGCACCGGTTCCATGTGAGTGATCCGTCGCCGATCTGTCATATTCGCAGCTTCCACCCGCAGGACGATCATTACGGGTTGTCGCCCATGCAGGCGGCGGCGATGGCGCTGGATGTACACAACGCGGCCTCGCGCTGGTCGAAGGCCTTGCTGGACAATGCAGCGCGGCCTTCGGGGGCCATTATCTATCGCGGCGTAGACGGGCAGGGCCAGCTGAGCGAGGAGCAGTTCGACCGGCTGCAGGTGGAAATGGAGAGCTATCATCAGGGGGCGCGCAATGCGGGGCGTCCGATGTTGCTGGATGGTGGGCTGGATTGGAAACCGATGGGCTTTTCGCCGTCGGATATGGAGTTCCAAAAAACCAAGGAAGCTGCCGCACGTGAGATCGCGCTGGCCTTTGGGGTGCCGCCGATGCTGTTGGGGATTCCGGGAGATGCGACCTATGCCAATTATCAGGAGGCCAATCGCGCGTTTTATCGCCTGACGGTGCTGCCTCTGGTGACGCGGGTGACAGCGGCGCTGTCGGTCTGGCTGGCCACTCATAGCGGTGAGGCCGTTGAGTTGCGCCCGGATCTGGACCAGGTGCCTGCGTTGTCGGCGGAGCGGGATGCGCAATGGGCGCGGGTCGCCCGGGCGGATTTTCTGACCCAGGCGGAGAAGCGAAGCCTGCTGGGATTGCCGGTGATGTCCGATGGGTGAGCGCGAGAACGATTTCATCTGTGCGCCGGGGCTGCGGCTGAAGGCGCATGAGAGGGTGACGGAGGTTCAGTTCAAGATGATGACAGGCCAGATCGACCGGGTCGAGGAGATGGTCGAGACCATCGAGCGGCGCTTGTGGCTGATCGTCTATGGGATGTTGGCGGTGATCCTGGCGGAGACCTTCCGATCGGTTTTCACCTATGTGCAATGAGACAATGAGGAGCGGGGCAGTGGATATCGGCGGACTGGAACATAAATTTGCGCGCTTTGGCGAGGCGGTGACAATTACGGATGGTGCAGTGATCAAGGGCTATGCCAGTCTGTTTGAACAGGCCGATCAGGGCGGCGATATCGTGGGCAAGGGGGCTTATGCCGCATCGTTGAAGGCGCTGGGGGCGGACGGGCGTCGGGTGAAGATGCTGTGGCAGCACGATCCGGCCCAGCCCATCGGCGTCTGGGACGAGGTGCGCGAGGATGCGCGCGGGCTTTATGTGAAAGGCCGCTTGCTGGACGGCACGCAGAAAGGGCGCGAAGCGATCGCCCTGATCGAGGCGGGCGCGATTGACGGGCTGTCGATCGGATACAGGACGGTGAAGGCCGCAAAGACCGAAGCCGGTCAGCGGCTGCTGAAGGAACTGGAGCTTTGGGAAGTGTCGCTGGTGACCTTCCCGATGCTGCCCAGTGCGCGGGTTGCGGCAAAGGGGGAGACCCCTGACACCGATGCAGCCTGGCGCGACGTGGCGGCGGCCTTCGAGGGCGCGCGGCTGGAGATGGAACGGCGCTGAGCGCCGGATCTGCGACACGGAAAGGACGAGCGGATGAGCAAGACCGAGGCGATGTCTCGGGTCGGGGAAGGTGTGTCTCCGGCCGAGGAGGTGAAACAGGCTGTGGCCGGTTTCATGTCTGAATTCAAAGGCTTTCAGGCCGACATTCAAACCAAACTGAAACAAACCGAAGAGCGAGTGACCATGCTGGATCGTAAATCTGTAACCGCGGCGCGTCCGCACCTGGCCGGCGGTGTCGATCTGGCCGCCCCCCACAAGAAAGCCTTCAACGCCTATCTGCGGTCGGGTGATGATGACGGGCTGCGTGGGCTGGAGCTGGAGGGCAAGGCGCTGTCCACCGCAGTCAACAGCGATGGTGGGTATCTTGTGGATCCGCAAACCTCGGACACGGTGCAGTCGGTGCTGAACTCCAGCGCCTCGATCCGTGCGATTTCAAATGTGGTGAATGTCGAGGCGACGTCTTATGACGTGCTGGTTGATCATGGCGATGTCGGCGCGGGTTGGGCCACGGAAGCGGGCCCACAGGCGGAAAGCGACACGCCGCAGATCGACCGGATTTCGATCCCGCTGAACGAGTTGAGCGCGATGCCGCGCGCATCGCAGCGGCTTCTGGATGACAGCGCGTTCGACATCGAGGGCTGGCTGGCGGGCCGGATTGCCGACAAGTTCGCCCGTGCAGAAGCGGCAGCCTTCATCAATGGCGATGGTGTGGATAAACCCAAGGGGTTTCTTGCGCATACGGCTGTCGACAACAGCACCTGGAGCTGGGGCAATCTTGGCTATGTGCCGTCTGGCAGCGAAGGGGATCTGACGGCAGAGGCGATCGTCGATCTGGTTTATGCGCTGGGCGCGCAATACCGTGCGAATGCGACCTTCGTGATGAATTCCAAGGTCGCCGGGCTGGTGCGCAAGCTGAAGGATGCGGATGGCCGCTTCCTGTGGTCGGACGGTCTTGCCGCGGGTGAGCCTGCGCGCCTGATGGGATATCCGGTGCTGATCGCCGAGGATATGCCTGATGCCGCGATCGACAGCTTTTCCATCGCCTTTGGGGATTTCAGCAACGGCTATACCGTGGCCGAGCGTCCGGACCTGCGCGTGCTGCGCGATCCGTTCAGCACCAAGCCGCATGTCCTGTTCTACGCCACCAAGCGCGTGGGCGGGGATGTGAGCGATTTTGCTGCCATCAAGCTGATGAAATTCGGCATCGCATAAGCGGTGGCGATGGGGTTGGCCCGGTTCGGGCCAGCCCTGGGATCGGGCGCGTGTTTCGTCCCGTGTTGTCCAGCTGCTCCCCTCCGTTCGAGCAACGCGGTGCGGGCACGTGGCCGGTTTCCCACGCGACCGGACTTCCCGTGTGGGTTTGAGACTTTCGGAGTAATTCCATGATGTTGATCGAAGAAAACGCCATTCCGGACGCCGCATTGCCGGTTGATGCGTTCAAGGCGCATTTGCGGCTGGGCACCGGGTTTGCCGCGGAGACCCTGCAAGACGGCGTTCTGAGGAGTTTTCTCCGGGCAGCCATTGCGGCAATCGAGGCGCGGACAGGCAAGGCGCTGATCGCGCGGACATTTTCGCTGGTCCTGAGCGGCTGGCAGAATGCAATGAGCCAGGCGTTTCCGGTCGCTCCGGTCGTGTCGGTGACGGATGTCGCCTTGGTGGATCGGCTGGGCCAGGAGTCGGTGGTGCCGGCGGACCAGTATTGGCTGGAGCAGGATATGCACCGCCCGCGGCTGAAGCCTCGCGGAATGTTGCTGCCGACTGTGGCTGAGGATGGATCGGCGCGGATCACCTTCGTGGCGGGCTATGCAGCGGATTTCGACGGCGTACCATCTGATCTGGCACAGGCCGTATTGCTGCTGGCCAGCCATTATTACGAGTTTCGTCATGAAACGGCGCTGCCCAGTGGGTGCATGCCGTTTGGGGTATCGAGCCTGATTGAACGGTACCGGTCGCTGCGGCTGCGTGCGGGGCGCGACTGATGGGTGCGCCGCATCTGAACCGGGCGCTGGTTCTGGAGGCATCTGAGCGGGTGGCCGATGGTGCCGGCGGGTTTTCCGAAAGCTGGGTGCAGTTGGGCACGCTGTGGGCAGAGGTGACCACGCGCAGTGGCCGGGAGGCGCGCGATGTGGTGTCGGCTGTGTCGGCTGTGATGTTGCGGATCGTCGTGCGAGGTGCACCCGTGGGATCGGCGGCCCGGCCTCTGGCGGGACAGCGGTTTCGTGAAGGCACACGGATTTTCGCGATTGAGGCGGTCAGTGAATGGGACCCGGCGGGTCGGTACCTGGTTTGCTTTGCCAAGGAAGAGGTGGCGACATGAGCTATGCAGCGTCATCGGCGCTTCAGGCGGCGGTCTATCAAAGCCTGACGGGCGACGCAGCGCTGGCGGCGCTGATCGGGGATGCGG
The DNA here is from genome assembly GCF_001262635.1 of Aestuariivita boseongensis. Taxonomy (GTDB): domain Bacteria; phylum Pseudomonadota; class Alphaproteobacteria; order Rhodobacterales; family Rhodobacteraceae; genus Aestuariivita; species Aestuariivita boseongensis. The sequence continues at coordinate 17,358 of NZ_JXYH01000015.1, read as the reverse complement.
TTTATGACGAGGTGCCTGCGGGGAGCGCGCCACCGGTTTACGTGATGCTGGGGACCGAGACCGCGATGGACCGGTCTGATGTCACGGGCACAGGAAGCCTGCACAGCCTGACGATCACGGTTGTGTCCGAGGCGGCGGGGTTTTCGCAGGCCAAGATCGTGGCGGGGGCGGTAACAGAGGCTTTGGCCCAGCCCATGAGCCTGTCGCGCGGTCAGCTTGTGTATCTGAATTTCGAACGTGCCGTGGCGCGGCGCAGCGGGTCTGCGGCCTCGGTCCGGCAGATTGATCTGAGGTTCCGCGCACGCGTGGACGACGTTTAACCCAAGAAGCGGAGACAAGATATGGTTGCCCAATCAGGCAAGGACCTTCTGGTGAAGGTGGATATGACCGGTGGTGGTCAGTTCGAAACAATCGCAGGGCTGCGCGCCACGAGGGTGAGCTTCAACGCCGAAAGTGTGGATGTCACCAGCCTGGAAAGCCAGGGCGGCTGGCGCGAGCTGCTGTCTGGTGCGGGGGTCAAATCGGCCGCCATTTCGGGATCGGGCGTGTTCAAGGATCAGGGCACCGATGAGCGCGCGCGGCAGTTGTTCTTTGACGGAGAAACGCCTGCATTTCAGGTGATCATCCCGGATTTCGGCATTGTGGAAGGCCCGTTTCAGGTGACCTCGATCGAATATGCGGGAACGCATAACGGCGAGGCGACCTATGAGATGGCGCTGGCCAGTGCCGGGGCGCTGACATTTACGGCGCTGTGATCTGATGGCCAATCCATGGAGCGGAGAGGTCACGCTGACCATCGACGGCAAGCCGCGGCTTTTGCGGCTGACCCTTGGGGCTTTGGCCGCGCTTGAGGCGCGGCTGCAGACCGGGTCGCTGGTGGCGCTGGTAGAACGGTTCGAAAGCGGCGGATTTTCGGCGGCGGATGTGCTGGCGCTGCTTGAGGCCGCTTTGGTGGGCGGTGGCAATCCGATGGAGGCAGAGCAGCTGGCCCAGGCTGAGATTGACGGCGGCCCCATAGGCGCGGCGCGCGCGGCAGCAGCGGTACTGGCAGGTGCGTTCATTGTGCCGGGAGAGACGGCATGAGCGGGTTCGCATGGCCCCAGCTGATGCGTGCGGGGATGCAGGGGTTACGGCTGCCTCCTGATCAGTTCTGGGCGCTGACGCCTGCGGAACTGGCGCTGATGCTGGGGCAAGGCGGAGGACGCGCGCCCATGACACGGGCGGGGCTTGAGGCGTTGCAGGACGCTTATCCCGACAGAGTTAAGGAGAGCGGTGATGGATGAGACGAGCGGGATTGAGCACCTGGAGATCGCATCAGAAGGCCTGAGCGACAGCCTGGGGACGGCCTCGTCCATGGCGGCGAGCTTTGATGGGGAACTCAAGCGGATCCGGGAAAGCTTTGCCGCGACAGGCAAGGATGCCGCGACGCTGGAGCGGGGCTTGTCGCGCGGATTGCGCCAGGCCTTTGACGGGGTGGTCTTTGACGGCGACAAGCTGTCGGATGCGCTGAGCGGGCTGGCACGATCGATTTCGAACACCGTCTATTCCGCCGCGATGCGGCCGATCACCAACCATTTCGGCGGTATGATCGCCGGGGGCGTGTCGAACCTGATGGAGGGGATCCTGCCATTTGCGGATGGGGGCACGTTTTCTCAAGGCCGGGTGATGCCCTTTGCCTCGGGCGGGATTGTGCAGGGGCCCACGATGTTTCCCATGCGTGGCGGGCTTGGCCTGATGGGCGAGGCCGGTCCTGAGGCGATTATGCCTTTGGCGCGTGGGGCCGATGGCAAGCTGGGTGTGCGCGGATCGGGGGGCACCACGAATGTGGTGATCAATGTCAGCACGCCGGATGTGCAGAGTTTTCAACGCAGCCAGGGCCAGATCGCCGCGCAGATGTCGCGCGCGCTGGGCCGTGGCAATCGCAATCGCTGATCGGAGGGCAAGCCCATGAATTTTCACGAGGTGCGGTTTCCTGCGTCGCTGAGCTTTGGGTCAATCGGGGGGCCGGAGCGGCGCACGGATGTGGTGACGCTGGCCAATGGTTTTGAGGAACGCAACACGCCCTGGGCGCATTCACGCAGGCGCTATGATGCCGGGCTGGGGATGCGGTCGCTGGATGATGTGGAAACTCTGATCGCCTTTTTCGAGGCGCGGCGCGGGCAGATGTATGCGTTTCGCTGGAAGGATTGGGCGGATTACAAATCCGGCCCTGCGAAAGAAGAGTTGACCTATCAGGATCAGGTCATTGCGCTGGGCAATGGGGTGCAGACGGGGTTTCAATTGGTCAAGACCTATCGGTCGGGGGAGTTTTCCTATGCGCGCCCGATTGCCAAGCCGGTGGCTGGCACCGTGCGGATCGGGGTGGAGCAGGATGAGATGCAGGAGGGCGTCGATTATGAGGTCGATGTGACTTCCGGCATGGTGACGTTCAACCGGCCGCCGGATCAGGACATGGCGGTGACGGCGGGGTTCGAGTTTGACGTTCCTGTGCGGTTTGACACCGATCGCATTCAGACCAGCGTGGCCAGTTTTCAGGCCGGCGACGTGCCCAATGTACCTGTGGTGGAGGTTCGGGTCTGATGGGGCTGCCGTTGGAATTGCAGGCGCATCTGCAGGGGGGCGAGACGACGCTGTGCCGCTGTTGGGCGATCACGCGCCGGGATGGCGTGACCTTTGGATTTACCGATCACGATCTGCCGTTGAATTTCGAAGGCGTCAGCTTCAAGCCCGATACCGGGCTTACGGCCTATGCGGTGCAGCAGTCCACCGGGCTTTCGGTGGACAATACCGAAGCGCTGGGCGTGCTGAGCGATGCCGGGCTGCGCGAGGCCGATATCGAAGCCGGGCGCTTTGATGGGGCGGAGGTGAGGGCGTGGTTGGTGAATTGGGCTGAACCGGATCAGCGGTGGCTGCAATTCCGGGGCTCCATCGGGGAGATCAAGCGCGCGGGCGGGGCGTTTGAGGCCGAGCTGCGGGGTTTGACCGAGGCGCTGAATGCGCCGATGGGGCGGGCCTATCAGAAACCCTGTACGGCTGTTCTGGGCGACAGGCAATGTCGGTTCGATCTGAGCCAGGCCGGCTATTCCCACGAGATCGCGGTGGACAGGATCACCGCGGACGGTGCGCTGCAATGGGACGGGCTGGATGGCTTCCTGCCGGACTGGTTCGCGCGGGGGCGTTTGAATGTGCTGAGTGGTGCCGCACAGGGACTTTGGGCTGCGATCAAGGCCGATCAGCAGACGGATGCGGGCCGCGAGATCGTTCTTTGGTCACCCTTGCGCGCACGGCTTCAGCCCGGCGATCTGGTGCAGTTGCAGGCAGGCTGTGACAAGCGGTCGGAAACCTGCCGCCAGAAATTCGACAATTATCTGAATTATCAGGGCTTTCCGGATATCCCCGGAGAAGACTGGTTGGTGGCTGTGCCGCGATCGGGCAATCCCAATACCGGGGGGAGCCGGCGATGAATCGCCCCGACATCGTGGAAGAAGCGCGGCGGTGGCTGGGCACGCCCTATCTGCATCAGGCGGCGCGTTGCCAGGCGGGGGCCGATTGTCTGGGGCTTGTGCGCGGTGTGTGGCGGTCCGCTCTGGGACACGAGCCCGAAGCGGTGCCTGCCTATTCGATGGACTGGTCCGAACCGCAGGGGGCAGAGCGGCTGTGGCAGGCGGCGAGCCGCCATCTGCTGCCCAAGGCGCTGTCTGATGAGGAGTTAGGGGATGTGATCCTGTTTCGGATGCGCGCGGGGTCGGTGGCCAAGCATCTTGGGATCGTCTCGGGCCTGTCTGAGCGGGCGTCTTTTATCCATGCCTATTCCGGCCGCGGTGTTGTTGAAAGCCCGCTGAGCCAGCCCTGGCGGCGGCGCATCGTGGCACGTTTTGCATTTCCAATGGAGGCCTCGTAATGGCGACATTGCTTTTATCCGCAGCCGGTGCTGCCATTGGCGGGTCTATCGGGGGCACGGTTCTGGGGCTTTCATCCGTTGCCATCGGGCGGGCTGTGGGGGCCACAATCGGCAAGGCGATTGATCAGCGGTTGCTGGGGTCCGGTTCTGACCCCGTCGAAGTGGGCCGCGTGGATCGGTTTCGCCTGACCGGGGCCAGCGAGGGTACGGCCATCGCCCGCAGCTTTGGACGCGTGCGGTTGGGCGGACAGGTGATTTGGGCGTCGGATTTTCTTGAGACAGTCGCAACCAGTGGTGGCGGCGGTAAAGGCCGGCCGCCGCAGCCTCAGGTGACGCAGTTCAGCTATACCGTCAGCCTTGCCATTGCGCTGTGCGAGGGTGAGATTTCCTCGGTGTCGCGCGTCTGGGCCGATGGGGAAGAGGTGTCGCTGCGTGATCTGAACATGACCGTCTATACCGGGTCCGATGACCAGTTGCCCGATCCGCTGATGGAGGCGGTCGAAGGCGCGGGCCAGGTTCCGGCCTATCGCGGGACGGCCTATGTGGTGATGGAGGCGGTTGATCTGGGGCGGTTCGGCAACCGGGTGCCACAGTTTTCATTCGAGATCACGCGGCCCATTTCGGCTGAAGCCGAGGAGGCGGCAACGTCGATGCCGCACGGTGTCAAAGGCGTCGCACTGGTGCCGGGGACGGGGGAATACGCGCTGGCGACGACGCCGGTTTATTACTCGGATCAGCCGGGCAGCACCTGGGCGGCCAATCTCAACAGCCCGTCGGGGCTGACGGATTTCGAAACATCCTTTACCGCCCTTCGGGAGGAGGCGCCGAATTGCGAGGCGGCCTCGCTGGTTGTGTGCTGGTTCGGGGATGATCTGCGCTGTGGATCCTGCACGCTGGTGCCGAAGGTCGAGACCGACAAGGCCGAGGGGCAGGCGATGCCGTGGAGCGTGTCGGGCCTGAGCCGTGGGCAGGCAGATGTGCTGGAAGAGGTGGACGGGCGACCTGTTTACGGGGGCACGCCGGCTGATGCGTCGGTTGTGGAAGCGATCCGGCATATGCGTGACGCGGGCAAGAGGGTGCTGTTTTACCCGTTCATCCTGATGGATCAGGTTGGGGGCAATGGTCTGCCTGACCCCTATTCCGGCGCAACCGATCAACCCGCTTTGCCCTGGCGGGGGCGCATCACGCTCAGCACCGCGCCGGGGCGGCCCGGGTCGCCCGACGGCACGGCGCAGGCCGATCAGGAAGTTGCGGATTTCTTTGGCACTGCGCAGGCGTCCGATTTCATCGTGGGCAATGGTGTGGTCACCTATGTCGGCAATCCAAATGACTGGGGGATGCGGCGGTTCATCCTGCATTACGCGGCCCTGTGTGCAGCTGCCGGGGGGATCGACAGCTTCGCCATCGGCACGGAAATGCGGGGGCTGACCTGGATTCGAGGTGCAGGCAATGCCTTCACGGCGGTGGAGCAATTCCGCGCGCTGGCTGCAGAGGTGCGCGTTCTGCTGCCCGAGGCGCAGATCGGCTATGCCGCCGATTGGTCGGAATATTTCGGATATCAGCCTCAAGATGGCAGCGGGGATCGGTATTTTCACCTCGACCCGCTGTGGGGCGATGCCAACATAGATTTCGTGGGCATCGACAACTACATCCCGCTGTCCGATTGGCGGGAAGGGCGCGATCATGCGGATGCGGCGCTGTGGCCGTCGATTTACGATCTGGACTATCTGAAAGCCAATATTCAGGGCGGGGAGGGGTATGACTGGTTCTACCACTCGGCCGAGGCGCGGGAGGCGCAGATCCGCACGCCAATCGAGGATGGCGCAGGCGGGGAGCCCTGGATTTACCGTTACAAGGACATCCGCAACTGGTGGGAGAACGCCCATTTCGAGAGGGTTGGCGGTGTGCGATCGCAAACGCCCACGGCGTGGGAGCCGCGCAGCAAGCCCATCTGGTTCACCGAGCTGGGCTGTGGTGCGGTGGACAAGGGGACAAACCAGCCTAACAAGTTTCTGGATCCCAAATCCTCGGAAAGCTCTTTGCCGCTTTATTCGAACGGGCAGCGGGATGATTTCATCCAGGCGCAGTACTTGCGCGCGATGTATGAATACTGGGGCATGGCGGAGAACAATCCGGAGGCTGATCTTTACGCCGGTCGGATGGTCGATATGGCGAATGCCTATGTCTGGGCATGGGACACGCGGCCGTTTCCGTTCTTTCCCAACAACCTGGCGCAGTGGAGCGACGGGCTGAATTACCTGCGCGGCCATTGGATCAATGGCCGGGTGTCCTCGCGCAGCCTGGCATCTGTGGTGGCCGAGATTTGCGAGCGCGCCGGTGTGGCGGCCTTTGATGTGAGCGCGCTGAAGGGGATGGTGCGTGGCTATGGCGTGGATCAGGTGGCGGATGGGCGCAGCGAGTTGCAGCCGCTGATGCTGGCTTATGGGTTTGACGCGGTCGAACGGGATGGACGGCTGATCTTTCAGATGCGCGGGGAGGCCGAGGCGGTGCCGGTCGAGCCAGATCTGCTGGCCATGTCAGAGGAAATTGCGGGCGGCGTTGCCCGTGCGCGGGAGACGGATGCAGAGCTGGCCGGTCGCGTGCGGCTGCGGTTTGTCGAAACCGAAGGTGATCACGCCATTCAATCAGAGGAAGCGGTGCCACCGGATGAGGCGACCCATGCGGTATCGTCCAGCGAAACGGCGCTGGCCCTGACCCGCGGCGAGGCGCGCAGGATCGTGGAGCGCTGGCTGATTGAATCGCGGGTTGCGCGGGATACGATCCGCTTTGCCCTGCCGCCGTCGCGGCTGGATATCGGGGCGGGGGATATCGTGTCGATTCCCGGTACGGATGGTCTGGCCGATGAGATCTATCGTGTGGACCGGGTGGAGCAGGCCGGGTCGCGAGTGCTGGACGCGGTGCGAATCGAACCTTCGGTTTATGATCCGGCCTCGTTCGAGGAGGGGCTGGCCGCCACGCGGGCCTTTGTGCCGCCGGTTCCGGTGCAGCCGCTGTTTCTGGACCTGCCGCTGATCACCGGGGACGAGGTGCCCCATGCGCCGCATCTGGCGACCACGGCCTCGCCCTGGCCGGGATCGGTGGCGGTGTGGAGTTCGGATCGGCCGGAGGATTTCCGGCAGGATCTGCTGGTTACCCAGCGGTCGGTGATTGGTCGAACGAAGACCCAGCTGTCGCGCGCAAGGCCTGGTGTGTGGGATAATGGCGCGGCGCTGGAGGTCGAGCTGCTTCACGGCGCTTTGGAAAGCAGGCCCCTGTCCTCGGTTCTGAACGGGGCGAATCTGGCCGCGATTGGCGATGGTACGCCGGGCAATTGGGAGCTGTTTCAGTTTCAGACTGCCGATGTCATCGGACCGGGCACCTATTGGCTGTCGGGGCGGTTGCGCGGGCAGTTGGGCAGTGATGCGCTGATGCCGGATTTGTGGCCGGAGGGGTCGTGGGTCGTCTTGCTGAATGGGGCGCCTGAACAGATCCCGCTGAGTGCGGCAGAGCGTCGGATCGCGAAGTATTTCCGGATCGGACCTGCGCTGAGGCCGGTGGATGATCCATCCTATGTGGAGAGGGTCGAGGCCTTCGACGGCAACGGATTGCGGCCGTTGTCGCCCGTGCATCTGCGGACAACTCAGGATCCGGGCGGGGCGCTGGATCTGAGCTGGATCCGCCGTACGCGGGTGGATGGCGACAGTTGGGACGTGCCCGAGGTGCCGCTGGGTGAGGAACGCGAGGCCTATCTGGTGCGGGTCTTCCAGAATGACACGTTGTTGCGTGAGGTCGAGGTCACGGCACCCGCATGGCGTTATGAACTGGCAGATCAGACGGCGGATGGGGCCGCGGGCGCGCTGCGGTTCGAGGTTGCGCAGATCTCGGCCCGCTATGGCGCGGGGTTGTTCGGGCGCGTGACGGCGATGCTGTGATGCGAAGGGTGCATTATGCCGATGTATCTTCCGCCGCGCGGGCCTTGATGATGGTTCCTGCGCCCGACCGGGTGGCGGTTTGTGATGGATTTCTGCGCCGTGCGGCGCGGGCCGACAGGTATCGGCAGTTTACCGGAAAGGCACATCCGCTGTGGGGGACAGGGTCTTTGATGGAAGTGGCGCGCTGGCATCCGATGCCGCCCGAGCCGGGCTTTGACAATCCCGCTTACTGCGCGGCGATGCGGGTGGTGTTGGGCTGTTTGCAGCGCCGTGCGTTCAGCCGGACGCGCAGCTGACGCAGCGTGTCGCGGCCGGATCGAGCCTGAGGCGGGGGAGGGGAATGTCCTCTCCGCAATCTTCGCAATAGCCGTATTCGCCATCCTCCATCGCTGCCAGCGCATGGGTGAGCCGGCGGCGTTCCAGATCGCGACGCGCCTGCTGGGCCTTGGCCATGGCCTGGTTCTGCAGCGCGTCCATGCGGCTGAGACGGCCCACCGACTGCTGATCCAGCGTGACCACTGACTGGCCTTCCGCGCCAAGGGCGTCTTCGCGTGCGATCTCGTCAATTCGGGCCATGATCAGGGCTCGCATCTGGGCTCGTTCGGCGTCATTCATTTTCGTGATTATTCCGATCACAGGTTTGCGTTTGGTCAATTATCGCCTAAGTGAGTAACCTGAGGCGAGAAAAAGGATGACCGCCATGGCTGAGACACGCGCAAAAATCAGATCTGTCGACCCGGTTTGGGATCGCATCACCGAAGAGGCCCGCGACGCGGTGGCGACCGAGCCGCTGATGGGCGGTCTGGTTCACGCCTGTATCCTGCACCACAAATCCATTGAAAAGGCGCTGAGCTATCGCGTGGCGGCCAAGCTGGCCTCGAACGAGATGTCGATGGTGATCCTGCGCGAGATCGCGGATGAGGCCTATGCCCAATCGCCCGAACTGGTCGAGGCGGCGCGCGCCGATCTGGTGGCGGTGTACGAACGTGACCCCGCCTGCCACCGTTTGTTGCAGCCCATCCTGTATTTCAAAGGCTATCAGGCGATGCAGGCTTATCGCATCGGCCACTGGCTGTGGGAGCGGGGCAAATACGATCTGGCGTATTTCTTCCAGATGCGCATTTCCGAGATTTTCGGTGTGGATATCCACCCCGCAGCCCGCATCGGCAAGGGCATCATGATCGACCACGCCCATTCCATCGTTATCGGGGAAACGGCTGTGGTGGGCGACAATGTGTCGATGCTGCATTCGGTCACGCTGGGCGGGACCGGCAAGGAAGAAGAGGACCGACATCCCAAGATCGAAGATGGTGTGCTGATTGGGGCCGGGGCCAAGGTTCTGGGCAATATCCGCATCGGGCATTGCTCGCGCATTGCCGCCGGTTCTGTGGTTTTGGAAGATGTGCCGCCCTGCAAAACGGTGGCGGGCATCCCGGCCAAGATCGTCGGAGAGGCGGGCTGTGACCAGCCGGCAGTGTCCATGAACCACATGCTGGGAAAAGATAGCTGATCTTTCCCTAAATCGGGAATAACGTCCCTGAATGCGCGCTCGCCTCTGGCCTGCGCGCATATTTTGTTCTTATGGTTAACGCCTCTGCGACAGTTGAAAGGGGCGTAACATGGGAATTCGACAAACCTCGGGCCGGGGGCGGCTTTATGACAGCGTGCTGGATACGGTCGGGGATACACCGGCGATCCGGATCAATCGCATCGCGCCAAAAAACGTGACCGTCTATGTGAAATTTGAGGCCTTCAATCCGGCGGGATCGGTGAAGGATAGGCTGGCGCTGAACATCATCGAAGCGGCTGAGCGCGACGGGCGGCTGAAGCCAGGTCAGACGGTGGTTGAGGCGACCTCGGGCAATACGGGGATTGGGTTGGCGATGGTCTGTGCCGCGAAGGGGTATCCTTTGGTGGTGACCATGGCGGAAAGTTTTTCTGTCGAACGGCGAAAGCTGATGCGCTTTCTGGGGGCCAAGGTGGTGCTGACGCCGAAGGAAAAGAAGGGCTTTGGCATGTATCAGAAGGCCAAGGAACTGGCGGAGGCGAACGGGTGGTTCCTGGCCTCGCAATTCGAGACGCCGGATAATGCGGATATGCACGCCAGCACGACCGCGCGGGAGATCCTGGGGGATTTTGACGGGCAGCGGTTGGATTACATCGTCACCGGTTATGGTACGGGCGGGACCGTGTCGGGGATAGGTCGCGTGCTGAAGGCCGAGCGACCAGATGTGAAGCTGATCCTGACGGAGCCCGCGAACGCGGCGATTGTCGGGTCGGGCTATGTGAATACCCGCAACGAGGATCATCAGCCCACCGAAGGGCATCCCCATTTTCAGCCGCACCCGATCCAGGGCTGGACGCCGGATTTCATCCCTTGGGTGCTACAAGAGACGCTGGATAAGGGCTATCACGATGAGCTGATCCCGGTGGCGGGGCCGGACGGGATTGCGTGGTCAAAGCGTTTGGCGGCGGAAGAGGGGATCTTTACCGGGATTTCCGGTGGGTCGACTTTTGCGATTTCTATGAAGATCGCGGAAACCGCGCCGGAGGGATCGGTGATCTTGTGCATGCTGCCCGATACCGGAGAGCGGTATCTGTCGACGCCATTGTTTGAAGGCGTGGCCGAAGAGATGACCGAGGAGGAGATAGCCCTGTCGCAATCCACTCCGGGATATCAAATGGGGTAAAAGGAAAGCCGGGCTGAGGCGCCCGGCTTATTTTTTTCTTTCGGGAGCTGCGCTCCCGTTTTGGGTATTTTTCGCCAGAAAGAAGCAGGGCCTCAGGCGAGCATCACCATCGGGTTTTCCAGATTGTCGACGATGGCTTGCAGGAGCTCGGCCCCCAGCGCGCCGTCGATGACCCGGTGATCGACCGAGAGGGTGACGGACATCACCGTGGCCACCGTCAACTCACCGTCTTTGCCGACGACGGGTTTCTTCACGCCTGCACCCACCGCGAGGATCGCGCCGTGGGGCGGGTTGATGACCGCGTCGAAATTGTCGATGCCGAACATGCCAAGGTTCGAGATTGCAAAGCTGCCGCCCTGGTATTCATGCGGCGCGAGCTTGCGGTCGCGGGCGCGGGTGGCGAGGTCTTTCATCTCGGTCGACAGGGCCGAGAGGGATTTCATCTCTGCATCTTTCAGGACAGGGGTGAAAAGGCCGCCTTCGATCGCCACGGCCACGGCCACGTCTGAGGGTTTCAGGCGCAGCATGCGGTCGCCGGCCCAGACGGAGTTGGCGGCGGGCACCTGTTGCAGCGCCAGCGCGCAGGCCTTGATGATGAAGTCGTTGACCGACAGTTTCACACCGCGGCTTTCCAGCTGCTTGTTCAGATCGCCCCGGAATTTCAGCAGCGCATCGAGCTGAATGTCGCGGCGCAGGTAGAAATGCGGGATGGTCTGTTTGGCCTCGGTCAGGCGCGAGGCCACGGTTTTGCGCATGCCGTCGAGGGGGACTTCCTCGAATTCGCGGCCGTCGTACATTTTCAGCACCTGGTCTGCTGCGGGGCCGGTGGGCATGGCGGCGGCTGCGGGTGCTGCTTTGGCGGAGGGTGCCTCTGCTGCGGCAGGGGCGGCGGCGGGTTGGGCCGTGGCGCCTTCCACATCGGCCTTGATGATGCGGCCATGGGGGCCGGAGCCGGTGATCTGCGCCAGATCCAAGCCTTTGTCAGCGGCGATGCGACGGGCGAGCGGGGTTGCGAAGATGCGCTCGCCGTCTTTTTTGGGCGCGGCGGGGGCCGGAGCTGCGGCTGGCGCAGGCGCCTCGGCCGCTTTGGGCGCTTCGGCGGCAGGGGCCGGGGCAGCGGCGGGCGCGCTGCCGATATCGTCTGCGCTTTCGCCCTCTTCCAGCAGAACCGCGATGGGGCTGTTGACCTTCACCCCTTCGGTGCCTTCGGGCACAAGGATCTTGCCGATCACGCCTTCGTCGACGGCTTCGAATTCCATCGTGGCCTTGTCGGTTTCGATCTCGGCCAGCAGATCGCCGGAGGAGACAGTGTCGCCTTCTTTCACCAGCCATTTGGCAAGGGTGCCTTCCTCCATCGTGGGGGACAGGGCGGGCATGAGGATTTCTGTAGGCATTCTCTGCGCTCCTTACCGGTAGGTGACTTTTTTGACGGCCTCGATCACCTCGTCGGTGGTCACAAGCGCCAGTTTTTCGAGGTTCGCGGCATAGGGCATGGGCACGTCCTTGCCGGTCAGGTTGATCACCGGCGCGTCGAGATAGTCAAACGCCTCCTGCATGATGACCGAGCTGATGTAATTGCCGACCGAGCTTTGCGGCCAGCCTTCTTCGACGGTCACGCAGCGGTTGGTCTTCATCACCGATTTCAGGATGGTCGCCGTGTCCATCGGGCGGATCGTGCGCAGGTCAATGACCTCGGCCGAGATGCCTTCTTCTGCAAGTTTATCAGCGGCTTGCAGGGCATATTGCATGCCGATGCCAAAGCTGACGATGGTCACATCATCGCCTTCGCGCCAGATGCGGGCCTTGCCGAAGGGAATGGTGAAATCGTCGATATCGGGCACGTCGAAGGTGCGGCCATAGAGGATTTCGTTTTCCAGGAAGATCACCGGGTTGGGATCGCGGATCGCGGTTTTCAGAAGGCCCTTCGCGTCAGAGGCCGAATAGGGCATCACGACCTTGAGGCCTGGAATGTGGCTGTACCATGCCGCGTAATCCTGGCTGTGTTGCGCGCCCACGCGGGCGGCGGCACCGTTGGGGCCACGGAAGACCATGGGCGCGCCCATCTGGCCGCCGGACATGTAAAGTGTTTTGGCGGCAGAGTTGATGATCTGGTCAATCGCCTGCATGGCGAAGTTGAAGGTCATGAATTCCACAATCGGGCGCAGACCGCCAAAAGCCGCACCCACCGCGATACCGGCAAAGCCGTGTTCGGTGATGGGCGTGTCGATCACGCGTTTGGGGCCAAACTCGTCCAGCAACCCTTGGGAGACCTTGTAGGCGCCCTGGTATTCGGCGACCTCTTCCCCCTTCAGATAAACCGTCTCGTCCCGGCGCATTTCTTCGGCCATGGCGTCGCGCAGCGCTTCGCGGACGGTTTGCTGTTTCATCGGTGTGCCTTCGGGCCAGTCAGGCGTCAGGTCCGGTTCGGGGATGTTGGCCGGGGCCGGGCTTGCCGCTGTGGCCGGGGAGGACGCTTTGCCTTCCTCGCCAGAGAGGGCCGCCGGGGCAGGGGCGGTGGAGGCGTCGACCGCCTCGGGCACGTCTTCGCCTTCTTCGACCAGAATGGCGATGGCGGTGTTCACTTTCACCCCTTCGGTGCCTTCGGGGACGAGGATCTTGCCGATCACGCCTTCATCGACGGCTTCAAATTCCATCGTGGCCTTGTCGGTTTCAATTTCAGCCATGATGTCGCCGGAAGAGACGGTGTCGCCCTCCTTGACCAGCCATTTTGCGAGTGTGCCTTCTTCCATGGTGGGCGAGAGGGCGGGCATCAGGATTTCGGTTGCCATTGTTCTTATCTCCCTCAGGCGTTCTGCGGCGCTGTTTCGGCGTAAATGTCGGTCCAAAGCTCATCAAGCGCGGGCTCGGGGCTTTCCTTGGCAAACTCGGCCGAGGCATTCACGATTTCTTTGATTTCCTTGTCGATGGCCTTCAGGTCATCTTCCGAGGCGTGTTTGCCGGTCAGCAGCAATTCGCGGACCTGTTCGATCGGGTCGCGTTCGTCGCGCATTTTCTGCACTTCCTCGCGGGTCCGGTACTTGGCCGGGTCCGACATGGAGTGGCCGCGATAGCGATAGGTTTTGATTTCCAGGATGTAGGGGCCTTTGCCGGACCGGCAGTGGGCCACGGCCTTTTCGCTGGCTTCCTTGACGGCAAGCACATCCATGCCGTCGACCGCTTCACCGGGAATGCCGAATGCGGCGCCACGTGTGTAAAGCTCGGGCGTGGAGGTGGAGCGTTTCTGGGCGGTGCCCATGGCGTATTGGTTGTTCTCGATCACGAAGATCACCGGAAGCTGCCAGAGCGCGGCCATGTTGAAGGTCTCGTAAATCTGGCCCTGGTTGGCGGCACCATCGCCGAAATAGGCGAATGTGACGCGCCCGTTTTCAAGGTATTTGTCAGCAAAGGCGAGGCCCGCGCCGATGGGCACCTGCGCACCCACGATGCCGTGGCCGCCATAGAAATGCTTCTCTTTCGAGAACATGTGCATGGAGCCGCCCTTGCCGCGGGAATAGCCGCCCTCGCGGCCCGTCAGTTCGGCCATGACGCCGTTGGGGTCCATACCGCAGGCCAGCATGTGGCCGTGGTCGCGATAGGAGGTAACGCGCTTGTCGCCTTCTTCTGCAGCGGCCTCGAGGCCCACCACAACCGCTTCCTGACCGATATAGAGGTGGCAGAACCCGCCGATCAGGCCCATGCCGTAAAGCTGACCCGCTTTTTCTTCGAATCGCCGGATGAGCAGCATGTCGCGGTAATAGGCTTTCAGTTCCTCGGCGGAAACATTTGGTTTCTTTGTAGTTTTTCGCGCTGCCATGGCGTGGGGGCTCCCTCTCTGGCGAGATAGTTTAGCGTTAAACTATTCCATAAAGGATTTGTTGCTTTGATGCGAGGGATATTATGACGCGGGGGCAGGGTTGGAAGATTCCGGGTGAAATCGCGGGAAAAAGAAGGGGTTTCCATGCCGCAACCGTGGCTTGGGGGGATCTGTGCCCTCAAAGAAGCAGGAGCGTTTGAATCGGATTACCGAATGACGATTTCGTCGGCGCGCAGCAGGCCCAGGACCGAGCGGGCCTGTTCATCCAGAAGGTCGAGGTCGAGGAAATTGTCCGACAGGCGCAGGGTCAGGTTTTCCATCCGTGCCAGTTCGGCCTGAAGACGGTCGAGGTCGCGGGCGACATCGCGGGTTTCGGCCTGGATCTCGGCCCGGCGGAACAGACCGAAATCTCCCTGCACGGCGGCAAAGGTGAAATAGATGCTCAGCGCGAAGGCGGCTGAGAAAAAGATCAGCGTCCCGAAGCTGGGTCTGTTGGATCTGGTCACTGCGTTCTGCCTCTGATGCGGTCTCTGACGGACTGCTGAGAGGCACTATGACATAGGTGATTCGCGCTGTGAATCCCCGATTTGAACAGGGCGCGCGATTATTCCGTCTGAGTCAAAGCGGCCACACCCGGCAGGGTCTTGCCCTCCATCCATTCAAGGAACGCGCCCCCGGCAGTGGAGATATAGGTGAAATCATGGGCCGCCCCCGCCATGTTCAACGCCGCGACCGTATCGCCGCCGCCGGCGACGGTGACAAGCTGGCCGGCCTTGGTCATCGCGGCGGCTTTGCGCGCGGCGGCGAAGGTGGCGGTTCCGAAGGGGGCAATTTCAAATGCACCGAGGGGGCCGTTCCAGATCAGGGTGCGGGCCTGCTCCATCAGAGCGTTGATGCGCGTGACGCTTTCCGGCCCGGTATCGAGGATCATGGCATCCGAAGGGCAGGCGGTGGCGGCGCAGGTCTCATGCGGGGCATTCTCGCGGAACTCGCGGGCGACGACCACATCGGTGGGCAGCACGATCTCGCACCCGGTCTTTTCAGCCTTGGTGAGGATATCGGCAGCAGTGTCGGTCATGTCATGCTCCGCCAGCGATTTGCCCACGTCGATGCCCTGGGCGGCAAGGAAGGTGTTGGCCATACCGCCGCCGATCACCAGATGGTCGACTTTTTCGACCAGGTTCGACAGCAGATCGAGCTTGGTCGACACCTTGGCCCCGCCCACCACGGCAATAAGCGGGCGTTCCGGCTTGCCAAGCGCGGCTTCCAGCGCCACCAGTTCGGCCTGCATCAGCCGGCCGGCACAAGAAGGCAGCAAATGCGCGACACCAGTGGTCGAGGCATGGGCCCGGTGTGCGCAGGAGAAGGCGTCGTTGCAATATATATCGGCTAGCGCCGCAAAATCGCGCGCGAGGTCCGGGTCATTCTTTTCCTCGCCCGCATAAAAGCGCGTGTTCTCCAACAGCAGGACAGAGCCGTCGGCCAGGCTGTCGGCCGCCGCCTGGGCTGCCGGGCCGCGGCAATCGGCGGCAAAAACCACCGGCACACCAAAGGCGGCTTCGATCGCAGGGACGAGTTTGCGCAGCGACATCTCGGGGACGTGTTTGCCCTTGGGGCGGCCGAAATGGGACAGGAGGATCGGCTTGCCGCCGGCGTTCAGGATATCGCGCACGGTCGGAACAAGGCGCTGGATACGGGTGTCGTCGGTGACCGTGTCACCTTCCAGTGGAACATTCAGATCGACGCGCACCAGAACCCGTTTGCCCGCCAGATCCATCTGGTCCAATGTCTGCCACCCCATCTGTCATCCCCTCATGCAGCCTCGTTTTCCGCCGCCCCCTGTCCAATGAATCCGCCCCGGCGTCAATGGATAGCTTGGCAATTGCGACATTGGGTTTTACCTATCAGCCCAACAGACCAAAAAGGAGAGCCAGATGGCCGAGATCAAAGACCCCGAAAACACCATCCTGATGGAGCTGAAAGGCGGCACTGTCGTGATCGAGCTTTTGCCGGATATCGCGCCCCAGCACTGCGCGCGGATGAAGGAACTGGCGCGGGCCGGACAATATGACAATGTGGCCTTTCACCGGGTGATCGACGGCTTCATGGCGCAGACGGGCGATGTGAAGAACGGCAATATGGAAGCGGGTTTCAACCTGCGTATGGCCGGCACTGGCGGATCGGACCTGCCGGATCTGCCGGCGGAGTTTTCCGGGATCCCCCA
Source organism: Aestuariivita boseongensis (assembly GCF_001262635.1). Lineage (GTDB taxonomy): Bacteria > Pseudomonadota > Alphaproteobacteria > Rhodobacterales > Rhodobacteraceae > Aestuariivita > Aestuariivita boseongensis. The sequence goes on along the minus strand of NZ_JXYH01000015.1, from coordinate 797 downwards.
TGATCGTGGTACGTTGGGCGCTGCACGCTCGGCCAATCCCAACAGCGCGAACAGCCAGTTCTTCATCAATTTCTCGGATAACCATTTCCTGAACCGGCAATACACCGTCTATGGCCGCGTGATCGACGGGATGGAGCATGTGGACGCCATTACCCGTGGTGAGCCGCCGGCGGAGCCCGATCGCATGATCAGCGTGAAGGTGGCCGCCGATGCATAAGCTGGCGCTGGTCTTTGCGCTGTTGGCGGCGGGGCCTGCGGCGGCCACGGGCATCGAGATCACTGTTGAAGGGGCGCATACCTCGGGTGTGATCAAGATCGACCTGCTGGAGGATGTGGCCCCCGGACATGCGGAGCGGATCGTCACCCTGGCTGAACAGGGGTTTTACGATAACGTCTATTTTCACCGTGTGATCGACGGGTTCATGGCGCAGACCGGTGATGGTGAATTTGGCAAGGTCGAGGCCGAGCGGATTCGGCGCGCCGGGACCGGCGGTTCGGACCTGCCGGATCTGAAGGCGGAATTTTCGGATATTCCGTTTGATCGCGGTGTTGTGGGCATGGCGCGCTCATCGAGCCCTGACAGTGCGAACAGCCAGTTCTTCATCATGTTTGACAAGGGCTATTTCCTGAACGGGCAATATACCGTGGTCGGCCGTGTGACCGACGGGTTCGACGTGCTGGACAACATTAAGCGTGGAGACGGCAGCACGCTGGAGATCACCGGAGAGCCGGATGTGATGACGAAGGTCGTCGTCACCGAATAAGGTTTCGCCGCGCCTTGCGGCGCGACGACCGAC
>NZ_JXYH01000146.1 GCF_001262635.1 Aestuariivita boseongensis | reverse complement strand
TCAGTGACGCGTATGACAACCGCCTGCGAATTTTCCGCGACGTATTGGGGCGCATTGAGCGGTTGGATAACGGCGCGGGCCGGTCGCTGTTTTTGCGCTATGAACGGGGCCGCATTGTGGCGGTGGACTACCAGGTTCAGCGCGCCAAGGGGCATGAACCCTACGTATGGGTGACGGAGCAGCACGTTGTTGCCTACGCCTATGACGA
>NZ_JXYH01000145.1 GCF_001262635.1 Aestuariivita boseongensis | reverse complement strand
GATAACGTTCGGAAACGGACGCTAATACCGCATACGTCCTACGGGAGAAAGCAGGGGACCTTCGGGCCTTGCGCTATCAGATGAGCCTAGGTCGGATTAGCTAGTTGGTGAGGTAATGGCTCACCAAGGCGACGATCCGTAACTGGTCTGAGAGGATGATCAGTCACACTGGAACTGAGACACGGTCCAGACTCCTACGGGAGGCAGCAGTGGGGAAT
>NZ_JXYH01000144.1 GCF_001262635.1 Aestuariivita boseongensis | reverse complement strand
CCGCCACTGTAATACTGCTGTTGCCATCTGCCCACCTGAGTGGAATCCCCCAAGTTGAAAAGCGCCGCTGCGCGGCGCAAGGAAAGGGAGTCATCCCACATGCGCCGTAGAACAGAGAACTTGAACAAGGCACTGTAACGCTGGCCGGTACTGCTCAAGCTGGCCTCACCGTGTAATCGATAAGCCTCGACCCAACGACGAAGCAAGGTGGGGTCCATTTGAAATTGAGCGGCGACCCGGCGAAACCCTCGGCCTCGCTCAAGGAAAGCGGTGATGGCAGATAGCTTGAACTGCGTGGTGT
>NZ_JXYH01000143.1 GCF_001262635.1 Aestuariivita boseongensis | reverse complement strand
CGAACGCTTGGAGGCGGCAGGATTTAGGGAGGACTTGCCAGAGGGTGACAGAAAAAGACTGCTTATTCTGCGTGAAGGCCTCGCCGGGTTCCCACAACTCTATCTGCTTGATCCCGACCTCAACACTATCGAAGTAAACGCAGCTCCAATGCTATAGGAACCCTGAAGCGAACTCGCTGTCATTACCCCTTTTGGCTTCGAAGCAGACCAAGTCAGGAAAGGAGTATAGGTTGGCTGTGTTAACTTAGACCGGCCGTCTGCTAGACGTGCGAAATTTGCCCGGTGTGCGGGCGTAGCCGCAAA
>NZ_JXYH01000142.1 GCF_001262635.1 Aestuariivita boseongensis | reverse complement strand
AGCGCGCTCTCGATACCCGTTGCGCCATGTCGCGCGGTCAGTGCTGCGTTCATGTCGTCCGGCACCGATCACGCCTTCGACATCGGCCTCCATGATCAGCTGAAGCACGTTCTCCGCAAGAGCACGCATGAAGTCGCCCTGATCATGCTTTGAAAGTAGCTCGGAAAGGTCCATGTTGGTTTTGGTCATCGGGGTCTCCGTGTGGTTCGTGGTTGAAGCGTTCAAACTCCACCCGACCATACACCTCGGTGGCCACCAATCCCTACACCGCGACCGGCGCAGAAATTACACCACGTCCTCGGACACTAAC
>NZ_JXYH01000141.1 GCF_001262635.1 Aestuariivita boseongensis | reverse complement strand
CGCCTCCAAGCGTTCGACCATGTCTTCAAAGTCATCCGTCCAGAATGCAAAGTGGACGTCAGCAATGTCAGGTGACGATTTGGTGCGAAAGGTTCCGGCTTCGTTCAGCACCAGGTGAATTTGGCGATCGTCACATGCTAACCAAACTCCAGGTATCGAAAATGGCGGGCGATCAAGGCGCTCCAGGTTGAAAAGACTTTCGTAGAAGGACGCTGACACCTCAACATCCCTGACGGGATAGGAGACATGATGAAGTAGTAGTCCGGGCATGAAAGCTCACTTCTCAAAGTCTTGGATACGCACAATAGCAGA
>NZ_JXYH01000140.1 GCF_001262635.1 Aestuariivita boseongensis | reverse complement strand
CTCCCCACGCGGAGCACCACCGCCTGCGCCATGGAGGCGGCACACGGACCACCCGCGCTTGGCGGGGTTACAGCACCGCTGTCGCGTTGACTTGGCCATGGCCGTGCATCTGGGCGCGTCTCTGAGCCTCTGAGTGGGGTCTATGGGGTTACCGTCACTTTTCACGGCTACCCCTCCCCTGGGTGGTGACATCGCCCACGATGGCTTGTCCGCCGCTCTCTACATTGACGCGTTCAACCCGAACGACTTGTTGAGCCTTGGCCCGGTTCTTTTTCAGCGCTTCCATCTGGATGGTGAAGGTGCGCGTGAGCTTTGT
>NZ_JXYH01000014.1 GCF_001262635.1 Aestuariivita boseongensis | reverse complement strand
GGCAGCCTGCGCTTCCCCGCCTCAGCCAACGGCGCTGTGACCGTGAAACCGGGCCTGGGCCGCGTGCCGGCCTGGAACCCCAGCCAGAAAGCCGAACGCGGCATGCTGGCGCAATCCATGTCGGTGCAGGGCCTGATCACGCGCCATGCCTCGGACCTGCATCTTTCCATGCCCACGATGATCGCCCCCGATCCGCGCGATCCCTTCCACGCGCCTTTGCCCTGGCGTGGCCCGGCGCTGGATGGCCCGATCAAGGTGGCCTTTACCAAGGACGATCTGGGCTTTGGCATGCACCCCGATGTCTCAGCCGCGCTGGATGCCGCGGCAGACGCGCTCAGCGATGCGGGCTATGCGGTGGAGGCTGTCGAACCGCCCCTCGTGCGTGAGACCGGCGATGTCGGTTACCGCACCCTCATGGGCGAAGTGAAGGCTCTGATGGGTGCGGATCTGCGCGCCTATGGCTCTGACACGATGAACGCGATCTTTGACGAATATTACACGCAATACCCGCCCTATGAGGGGGCCGAACTTCTTCAGATGATGGCCCAGCGCAGCCATTACGCGCGTCAGTGGTCACTTTTTCTGGAAGATTACCCGCTGGTGCTGACGCCTTTCCTGCTGACCCCCTTCTTCACCGCAGGCCGCGACGCGGAAGGGGCCGAAGGCGTGCGCGAGGCGCTGGGCCATGCGCATTGGTCTTTCGTGATGAATTTCACCGGCCTGCCCGCAGGCAATATCCCCACGCGCATCGCCCAGCTTGACACAGGCCCCCAGCCCATCGGCGTGCAGATCGCAGGGCGTCGCTGGCGCGAGGATCTGATCGTGGATGCCATGGAAGCGATCGAGGCGCGCATCGGCCCCGTCTGCAACGCGCTTTGGGATCACATGGGCTAAACCGCGCGGCCCCCGCTCAGGCCTTCAACCTGTAGCCCGTGCGAAACATCTGCCACAGAACAAGGGCGGCAACCAATGTCGCCCCGCCCGACACAGCAAGCCCCAGAAGGGGGCTGCTGTCTGACACACCGATCATGCCAAAGCGCACCCCGTCGATCAGGTAAAACACCGGGTTCCAGTGAATGATTTCGTTCAGAACAGGCGGCAGCGCCTCGACCGAATAGAAGGTGCCTGAAAGGAAGGCCAGGGGTGTGATCACGAAATTGGTGATCGCCGCCATCTGATCGAACTTGTTGGCAAAAACCCCGGCGATCAGCCCCAGCGCGCCCAGAAAGGCCGATCCCAGCACCACAAAGACCAATGCGGTCAGCGGTGCCACGGGCACCAGCCCCAGCGTTAGCCACAGGCCCAGCGCGATGATCACCGCCACCACCAGCCCCCGCGCGATGCCGCCCGCGAGATAGCCCAGAACCAGCTCGACCGGCGACAGGGGCGGCATCAGCGTGTCAACGATATTACCCTGCACCTTCGACACCACCATCGACGAGGATGTGTTGGCAAAGGCGTTCTGGATTACCGTCATCATCAGGATGCCGGGCGCCAGAAAGGTCAGGAAGGGCACGCCCATCACATCGCTTCGGCTGGCGCCGATGGCGATGGTGAAGATCATCAGGAACAAACCCGCCGTCACCAGCGGCGCAAGTACCGTCTGTGTCCACACATTGGTAAACCGCAGCACCTCGCGCGCGGCCAATGTGTAAAGCCCCAGCCAGTTCACCCGCCCAAAGCGGCGTATTCCCAGATCATCCGTTCGCTGCATTCTTCTGCCCGTGTTTTTGCCATCTCTGCCGGTGCGAGACGCCTTGTAACTCAGCCGTCAGTGATTAGAATAGGGCCTTGCACGGAAAAACACATTGCGGCGGCCCGGAAAGGCCGCCCTTTTATCTCGAAAGGCGGGCCTGATGTCCTGGACCGACGAACGCGTCGAACTCTTGAAGAAAATGTGGGGGGAGGGTCAATCCGCCAGCCAGATCGCCAAGGAACTGGGCGGCGTGACCCGCAATGCGGTCATCGGCAAGGTGCATCGTTTGGGGCTGTCTAACCGCGCCACAGGTGGCGCCACCAAGACCGAGGCCAAGGCGAAACCGGCACCCAAGGCCGAGGCCAAGCCGAAACCAGCGCCCAAGACGGAACCCGCCCGCCCCGCCCCAGCGCCGGAGGCCGAGGCGAAACCGGCAACGCCCGCGCGCCGTCAGATCATTCCGGCAGGTCAACCCCTGCCTCCGCAGCCGTCGGCGAACGAGATCAGCCCCGAAGCCTTGGCCAAGGTCAACGAGGTTGAAAAGAAAGCCAAGAAGCTCAGCCTGATGGAGCTGACCGAACGCACCTGCAAATGGCCCGTGGGCGACCCCGCGACAGAAGATTTCTGGTTCTGCGGCCTGCCCGTACAAGCCGGCAAACCCTATTGCGAGGCGCATGTGGGCGTGGCCTTCCAGCCGATGAGCTCGCGTCGCGACCGCCGCCGCTGATCAGCGCGCGTCCCACGCGGCGCGCAAGGCCGCGTTTTCGTCTTCGATCATCCGGGCGCAGGCTGCTTTGTCTGCGCCTTTTTCGATCAGATCCCTGATAGTGCCCCAGGTGCGCTGGCCCAGCACGTCCGGCCGCGCCTCTGTCCCGTCCAACGGGGCCGAGAAGGCCTGCCCGATCTGCGCCTGCGCTCTCAAGCAACGCCTGCAGGCCGGGTTGTGGCGCGGCGCGTCGGGGCGGCGATGCGGCCGCTGGATTGGCGTCAGACGCGCAATATCCCGTCAGCTTTTCCAGCCGATGCTGAAAGGCCGCGGTTGCCGCTGCGATCTCGGCATCGGTCTCGTAAGCCCCCAGCAGATCGCGCAGACCCTGCAGCTCCAGCATATACGGCTCTCCGAATTTGCCGCCTGGCGCTTTGGCGACCAGGTGTTCGGCCAGGGCTTTGGGATCCATGCCCGCTCCTTGGGTTGTGACTTATCTGCCGCGATGACAGCCCTTCGCCTTGCATGCTGGCAATGGCCGATTGACCCCGCGCGCGGCGGGCCTTACCTGCCACGCACGGGCAACAAGGGTGCCCGCCGCTTGCAGGCGACAGCCATGGTGAAACCCTTGACCGACCCTGATGTCTTCCGCAACGCGTGCGTTGGACGGCAATGCGAGCCCCGCCCGAGACTGCCACGCGACAGCGTAAAGGCATAAGGATGAAACATTCACAAAACACACCCAGCGTGTCTGATCTGAAGGATCAGGCGCGCCGATTGCGACAGGCCCTTGCAGACCAGGGCACGCAGATCACGCACTCCAGATCGCTGGAGCTTCTGGCCCAGCAATATGGCGCATGGGATTGGAACACCCTGCGCGCCTGGGCCGACACGCCGCCACCCCCCGCCACACCGCAGGTGGGCAGCAGGGTTACGGGCCGCTATCTGGGCCAGCCTTTTGCGGGGGTTCTGAAATCCCTGTCACGGCGCGGGGCGCAAACCCTTTGGCACGTGGCGATCCAGCTGGATCAGCCCATCGACGTGGTCAGCTTCGACAGCTTCTCGTCCTGGCGGCGGCAGATTACCGGCACGGTCGATCAAAACGGTCGGTCCCTGCGCCACCGTTCGGATGGCACGCCGCATCTGGTGGTGGAGTGGTCCCATGACTGATCTCAAGCCAAGGCTCGCGTCGTTCCTGACGGAAATCTGGACTTTGGGCCGCCTGGAGCGGATTCCGCTTTATCTGGGTGACAGCTATCAGATCCGTCACGATCCCGGCGATCCCTGGGATGGCCAAACCCTGACCCAACAGGGTTTTCGCGACCGCGTGGCCAAATCGCGCGCCGCAGCACCCGACCAGGTCTTTACCCCGGTCGAGATGATCCAGGACGACCGCCGCGTCGCGGTCGCCTGGACATGGCGCGGCACCCATCTGGGCGACTTGCCGGGTTTCCCGGCATCGGGCCGCAAGATCACCATGTCCGGCCTCACGGTCTACAGCTTTGACGGCTGGGACATGCTGGTTGGTCATTGGCAAATCGCCGACAGGCTTGGGGTGGCCCAGCAGCTGATGCAACCTGCACCCGCATGAAAAAAAGACCGCGGCAGAGCCTCTGCCGCGGTCCCGCTTCGCGTTACGTCGAAAAAATCAGTTCGTGACCGGCGCGGAGGAGGAGAAGTTCGGGATGGTCCGGTCGGACGCCACATCACCTTCGATCCCCGGCCAGTTGCCTTCGGCCAGGTTGATGTTACCGGGGATATCTTCTTCCCAGAAGCCCACCACATTCTTGGTGATGTTCAGATACAGCTTGTCATCCACGATCCGCCACAGGTTCGGGTTGCCGGGCACCTTGCCGCCTTTCGACACCCCATAGGCGCAGTGGCCGTCATATTGCGGCGCATAAAACTCGGGGTTGCTGGCGAACAGATCGCGGTTTTCCTCGCTGGCAAAGGCGAAGGTGGCGCCATTGTATTCCGCGGTGATGTCGGCGCGGCCCGGCACTGCTTCGGGTTGGGCTGTGCCCACGGGCGATTGCGTCAAAGACCGGTAGGCCACCACGTCATAGCCTGACACGGCAAAGCCTGTTTCATCGACATATTGATCGCCGGCAAAGGCGGCAGTGGCAAAGGTGAAGGCAGCAGCGGCTGCAAGGGCAAGGGATCTGAACATTCTTCCATCCTTATCAGGAAACCGGGGTCACAGGGGGGCAGCACGCGCCGCCTGGGTCCAAAGATGTCCTGACGCAGCGGAAAACCAAAGCCCCCCTCTCCGCCACGTGATGGGTGGCGACCTGTGCGTGATCGGGTTGTAACGAAAGCCCGAAAATCTGCGGCAAAAGCCGGGCTTTCTGATCAAAACGCCTCACACACCGCGTGAGCGGCGTTGGGTTTTGCAACAAATCGCCAGTGCGCACATAGGCTCACCGCAGGATGGGCGGCTTTTCCGGGTCACTGCCGGGCGCAGGGCGCAGGCCCCGGTCTTCCTCGGACAGCTCCGGCAGATCGAAGCGCAGGCCCACCTGCGCCATCCGCGCAGCGGCCACGTCAGAGGCGTCAAAGAACCCCACATCCAGCGCGCCCGCCTCGATCCCCGAGAAGGTCAGCGCCTCGCTCACGGCGCGGGCCAGCGCGCCCTGCGCCTGCGGCAGCGCATCAATGAACCCCAGAAGGTGACCACGCCCACCGCCCTCATAGGCGACACCAACCAGATAGGCCGACCGCGCCAGCCCCCGTGCGGTGGCCAGCTTGGTATCCAGCGCGCTCAGCAAGATCTCAGGCAGACCCTTGGGCGGCTCGAACGCCTCCATACGCGCTTCGACCTCTTCCGGCCCGTGGCCCAGCGTGGCATGCAGCCAGGCAACCGCCTCCGCCGGCATCAGGATAGACGAGGGCGCAACCTCCAGGTTCACACCCAGCCCGATCCCCTGTTCGGCCAGCATCGCCGCGATCACCCGGCCCGACAGCGCGGCATAGGGTGCGGGACGGCCCACGAAATCGGCCAGCCGCGCCTCCCGATCGAAGGCTAGAACGAAGCGGCCATCGGCCAGCTCGAACAGTTCGGGCGACAGCGCCTCGCCTTTGGGCTCCTCGGTCAGCAGCAGGAACAGCTCGCTATCGGCGAGCCGCTCGTAAAACCGCAACCGCGCGGCATCGTCGGCCGGTGCGGCCTCCATCGCTGCATGGGCCTGATCCAGGGGGGTCATCTCTGTCATTCCAACACCTCTGCAACCCGCGCGCGCAGAACCGGAAGAAGCTCGGCCTCGAACCACGGGTTTTTCTTTAGCCACCCGGTATTGCGCCAGGACGGGTGAGGCAAGGGAAAGACGCGCGGCGCATGGGCGCGCCACCCCGCAACCGTGTCCGTGACCGCTGTGCGCGCGCCCAGATGCCATCGATGGGCATGGGCACCCACCAGAACCATCAGTTCAACCTCACCCAAAGCTGCCATCACGCGGTCATGCCAGGTTTCAGAACAGATGGGCGGAGGCGGCAGATCGGCCTTGCGCGCGTCGTAACCGGGAAAACAGAACGCCATGGGAATGATCGCCAGCCTGTCGCGGTCGTAAAACGTGGCCTCATCCACACCCAGCCACTGCCGCAGGCGATCCCCGGAAGGATCGGTGAAGGGCCGGCCCGATTGATGCACCCGCGCGCCCGGGGCCTGGCCTGCCACCAGGATACGCGCGCCGGGCCGAAACCACACGACGGGCCGCGGCGCATGCGCTGTCTGCGTCGCCGCAAACTGCGCCGCACAGATCCGGCAACCCTCGATCTCTGCCGCAAGCCGTTCTGCCTGTTCCGTCATCCGTTCCGCCCTGCCCTCTGGCGCATATGCCCAAGGGGATGACACCGCGCGCGCGCCAAGACAAGCCAAGGCATCTCTGTTTCATCTGGGGAAACAACCACGCGTCCGTCCTATCCCACGCCCCGGTTGCGAAACTCCGCCCAAACACCGCCTTGCAGCCCAGAAAAATCAGGGCGCAACAGCGACGGAACCCGCTTTTTGATTTTGTTTCACATTTCGACATAATGTGGCCAAATTCAGCAGCTAGTGCATATTGCAACCTCTGGTAAAAGAGGGCCCATTGGGCAGGAGCGTATAGGTAATAAGGGTCGGACGAACGCCGTTCGCATCTTGAGATGATTGAGTTCAGAAACGTCAGCAAATCCTTCTGGACGGGGTCGCAGCGCAAGGTGATCCTGGATCGCGCGTCGTTTCGCGTCGAAATCGGCACGTCGCTTGGGATCCTGGCCCCCAACGGCACCGGCAAAACTACCCTGATCAACATGATGGCCGGCCTCGAAAAAGCTGACGAGGGCGAGATCGTCCGCTCCAGCAAAACCTCCTTTCCCCTGGGCTTCATGGGCGGCGTCGTCAGCCGCGTTTCGGCGATGGAAAACAGCCGCTATATCGCGCGGCTTTATGGGCTTGACCCGGATTACGTGGAAAGCTTCTGCCGCTGGCTTTGCGATCTGGGCGAATATTTCGACCAGCCCCTGGGCACCTATTCATCGGGCATGCGCGCGCGCTTTTCCTTTGCGCTGATGCTGGCGCTCGATTTCGATATCTATCTCGTGGACGAGGGGATGCCCTCGGCCGGCGACGCGGAATTCAACAAACGGGCAGGCGATCTGCTGGCGGAACGGCTTAACAGCACGACCCTCGTCATCGTCTCGCACAAACCCGAAACACTGGAAAGATTCGTGCAGAAAGCCGGCGTTCTGATGAACGGCCAACTGCATATGTTCGACACCCTCGAAGAGGCCAAGCAGCTTTATGACTACGAAACCAAAGGCCAAGCGTTTCCGCATCAGGCGTAGCGGTTCTTCCGCTGCGCCCAGTGCCACAGCCGCCGCTCAGCCGCAGCCGCAAGCGGCCAGCCGGGCTGTGTCGCAAGCCGATGTGCCGCAAACGCCCCGCCAGGAAGCCGTGCGCGCCGCCAAGGAAAAAGCCGCCCAGGATCGCGCCGCCGCCCGGGCACAAAGTCCTGAGCCAGCGCAACACGCGCAAGAGCCTGCCCGCTCCGGCGAGGTGTCTTCCGCGCGCGAAACCGCCGCGAATACCGATATCGACGCCATCCGCAAGGAAGGGCTGACCGGACGCCAGCTGCGCATGGCCCGCCGGGTGGCGCAGCGCCACAACCTGCCCGCCACATCCGATTTCGACGCGGTGCGCCTGTTGCGCCAAAAGGGCATCGACCCGTTCCAGCGCTCCAACATGCTGGAACTCGTTGTCCCCAAAGCCAATGAGGACACGCAGAAAGACGAAAAGGCCGAACAGAACATCCAGCTTCCGCAGACGGTCCCTCTTGCCAGGACCAACCTGCCTTCGCCCCATCTCAGCCCCGCCCGTCAGCGCGAGGAAGAGATCAGCAAGATCCAGCGCGACCTTGTCGCCCGCCGCCGCAAGAAGCTGGGGCTGCTGCTGGCGCGCCTGTCCTTCTTCGTCATGCTGCCCACGATCATCGCGGGGTATTACTTCTTCGCCGTGGCAACGCCGATGTATTCCACCAAATCGGAATTTTTGATCCTGCAGGCCGATGGCGCCGGCGGCAGCCCAATGGGTGGCCTGCTGTCAGGCACGCAGTTTGCCACCAATCAGGACAGCATCGCGGTGCAGTCTTATCTGCAGTCCAAAGACGCCATGCTGCGCCTGAATGAGGATGAGGGCTTTAAAAGTCACTTCAACGACCCGTCCATCGACCCGATCCAGCGTCTGGAGGACAACCCCACCAACGAAGAGGCCTACAAGGTTTTCCGCAAGAACGTGAAGATCGGCTATGACCCCACCGAAGGCGTCATCCGGATGGAGGTGATCGCCACCGATCCGCAGGTGGCTGCCGATTTCTCGCGCAAGCTGATCTCATACGCCGAAGAACGGGTGAACAGCCTGTCAGAGCAGAAACGTTCGGACCAAATGCGCGAAGCGATGAAAAGCTTCAAGGAGGCCGAGGCCGAACGCCGCGAGGCCCAGCAGCGCCTGGTCGATCTGCAGGTGCAGGGTTCTATCCTGGACCCTGAGGCGGTGATTGCCTCGATCCGCTCGCAGATCAACAGCCTCGAAGTGCAGCTTCAGGAAAAACGCCTGCAACTGGCCGCGCTCAAGGACAACCCTCGGCCCAACCAGTCCCGCGTGGAGGGGGCCGAGGCCGATATTCGCCGCATCCAGTCCTTCCTCGACGAACTGAATGCGAAAATGACCGATATGAGCCAGGGCGAAAACTCCCTTGCACAGCTTGCCGTGCGTATCCAGATGGCCCAGGCCGACCTGATGACCCGCGATATGATGCTGCAATCGGCCCTCCAGGCGGTGGAAACCACCCGGATGGAAGCCAACCGTCAGGTCCGTTACCTGACCATCTCGGTCGAGCCGGTGGCCAGCGAAGAACCGTCCTATCCCCGCTCATTCGAGAATACGCTCTTGGCTTTCATGGTCTTTGGCGGCATTTACCTGCTAATCTCGCTCACAGCATCCATCCTACGTGAACAGGTAAGCGCATAGATGAAACATATATCGCTGGGCGGTCTGACCATCGGAAACGATCGCCCGCTGACCGTGATCGCCGGCCCCTGCCAATTGGAAAGCGCGGATCACGCGCAGATGATTGCGGGCCGCATGAAGGAAATCTGCGACGCGGCGGGCGCGCAATATGTCTTCAAGGCCAGTTTTGATAAAGCCAACCGCACCTCGGTATTGTCCAATCGCGGCCCGGGGCTTGAGGAAGGTTTGGCTGTGCTGTCGGACGTTCGCAAGAAAATCGGGGTGCCCGTCCTGACAGACGTGCATAACGAAGCGCAGTGCGCGCCTGCGGCCGAAGCAGTCGACATCCTGCAAATCCCCGCATTCCTCAGCCGTCAGACCGACATGCTGGTGGCCGCTGGCAAAACAGGCGCGGTGATCAACGTCAAAAAGGGTCAGTTCCTGGCCCCTTGGGACATGCCCAATGTGGTGGCCAAGATCGAAAGCACCGGCAATGACAAGATCATGCTGACCGAACGCGGCACCTCTTTCGGCTACAACACGCTGGTGGCTGACATGCGGTCCCTGCCGCAGATGGCCTCGACAGGTTATCCGGTGGTGATGGACGCCACCCATTCGGTGCAACAGCCGGGCGGCCAGGGTGGATCATCCGGTGGCCAGCGCGAGTTTGCCCCAGTGATGGCGCGCGCCGCAGTATCGATCGGTGTTGCCGCGGTCTTTATCGAAACCCATCAAGACCCAGATAATGCGCCTTGTGACGGCCCAAACATGATCTTCCTGCACAACATGCCGGAATTGGTCGACACCATGATGGCCTTCGACAAGATCGCCAAAGACCATCCCATTCATCTCTGAGACGTTTTTCATGACCAAACCAGCCGCCACCGTGACCCAGAACACGTGGGAATTCCTGCGCGACCCCATGATCGCCCCCACAGGCTTCCGCGAATACGACGCGCGCTGGAAATACCCTGATGAAATCAACCTGCCCGGCATCACCGCCCTGGGCCTGGGCCTGGGCACGCAGATGCATGCCCGGGGCATCGCGCCGGTCATCGCCGTGGGCAATGATTACCGCGACTATTCGCTGTCGATCAAAAACGCCCTGATCGTGGGTCTGATGCAGGCGGGCATTCAGGTCAAAGACATCGGCCCTGCGCTAAGCCCCATGGCCTATTTCAGCCAATTCCATCTGGACGTACCTGCGGTGGCGATGGTCACGGCGTCGCACAATCCCAATGGTTGGACAGGCGTGAAAATGGGCTTTGACCGCCCCCTCACTCACGGTCCGGACGAGATGGCCGAGCTGCGCGACATCGTCCTGCAAGGGCGTGGCGCGCCGCGCCCCGGTGGCGGTTACGAATTCGTGGAAGGCGTGCGCGAAGCCTATCTGGACGACCTCGTGGGCGATTTCAAAATGACCCGCAAACTGAAAGTGGTCTGCGCCACGGGCAACGGCACGGCCTCGGCCTTCGCGCCCGAGCTGTTTAAACGGCTGGGCGTTGAAGTGGTGGAAAGCCACAACCGGCTCGACTACACCTTCCCCCACTACAACCCCAATCCCGAAGCCATGGAAATGCTCCATGACATGGCAGACAGCGTGAAAGCCTCCGGCGCCGATTTCGCCCTGGGCTTCGATGGCGATGGCGACCGCTGCGGCGTGGTCGATGACGAAGGGGAGGAGATCTTTGCCGACAAGGTAGGCGTCATCATGGCCCGCGATCTGGCCAAGCTTTACCCCGGCTCCACCTTCGTGGCGGATGTGAAATCGACCGGCCTCTTCGCCTCCGATCCTGAATTGCAGGCCCATGACGTGAAGGCCGATTACTGGAAAACCGGCCATAGCCACATGAAGCGTCGGGTGAAGGAAATCGGCGCTCTGGCTGGGTTCGAAAAATCCGGCCACTACTTCCTGGCCGAACCCATCGGGCGCGGATACGACTGCGGCATGCGCGTCGCGGTCGAGATCTGCAAACTGATGGACCGCAACCCCGACATGAAAATGTCAGACCTGCGCAAGGCGCTGCCCAAGACCTGGTCCACCCCCACAATGTCGCCCTATGCCGCCGATACGGAGAAATACGACATCCTCGCCCGGCTGGTCGACAAGTTGGTGGCCAAGGCCGATGCCGGAAACATGATCGGAGGCCGCGCGATCAAAGAGGTGGTCACCGTCAACGGCGCCCGCGTGATCCTGGACAATGGCGGTTGGGGCCTTGTGCGCGCATCGTCGAACACGCCCAACCTGGTGGTGGTCTGCGAAAGCCCCGAAAGCGAGGAAGAACTGCGCGCCATTTTCGCCGATATCGACGCGGTGATCCGGACAGAGCCCGGCGTGGGCGAATACGACCAGACCTTCTGATCGCGCCGCGCGCACCCCGGGGCCTCCCCCTCCATCTCAAGTCTTCGCCAACCTGTACCTGCAGACAATCGGTGTACGCGCTGTGCACGCTCAGTGCACAGGTTGTGCACACCGGTTTTCAAACCGTTTCAGTCCCCGCCCAGCAGTTTTTTCAACCGCTCCTTGGCACGCTCTCCCAGAGCATCCTTGATTGCATCCTCGGTCGATTGACCTTCCTCCTTGATCACGCCCAGCTCTTCCTGCAGCTTGCGCTCCACGCTCTCCCGCGCGTCCTTCTTGACCTCCTCGACCTTGCCATCGACATCCAGCTGCAGCGCCTCGCTCAGGTCCGGAATGATCCGAGGATTTGACCACGGGCCCCGGATTCTGACCGGAATCGCAAGGCCTTGGCCCGAATTGGCCCGCAGCGCGATGGGCGTGAACAGATAATCAATATCCTGCGCCCCGATCCCGATACGGCCTTCCCCCTCGGCCCGGAAATTGGCCAGAAGCAGCAGCAGGTCGGAATTGAACAGATTGCCCTTATCCATCGTGTAAGTGGCGGACAGGCTGTCAAAAACCGTGGTGCCGCCGGTTCCGTCCCCACTGCGCATCAGCCGGTCCAGATCGATCCCCGCGATCAGCCCCCGCCCGGTACTCAACGAGCCCTGCCCCGAAAGAGATTTCATAATGGAATCCATGGTTTGCCCGACACCCAGGAACTGGACCCTGGCATCCGCCCTGCCTGACAAACGGGTGATCCCGGCCAGGTCAGACAGCATCCGCTCAAGCTCGATCTGGCTTGCGGTCAGATCCCCGCCCACTGACAATCCGTTGCGGTTATTGGCCACCAACTGCCCCGTGACAGAGCCGTCAAACACCGCCACCTGGCCCAGCTGCAGCACCGCGCGCGACCGGTCGATATTCAGCGACAGGCGTGAAGCGCCCAGCTGGATATTGCCCAGATCGATGCTGTTTGCAGCCAGCGCGATGGTCCCATTCATCGCCGCCAAGCCACTGGCATCAATGGGATCTTTCGACCACCCGCTGCCTGCGGGCGCGGCCGAAGCCGTGCCGCTGCCGTCATTCGTGACCGCGCTGAAATCCAAATCGCCGGCCACCAGATTGGCCGTGACCTGCGGTACATCCGACAAAAGAATATCGGCCGCGCCGGTGAACAGGTTCTGATCCAGCTTCAGCGTCAGATCCCGCATCGTGATCCGGTTGCCTTCGGTAAAGGTCAGGTCCATCGCCGCCTCTGCCGACTGCCCAAACCCCGCAGGCGGCGCAGCACCGGGCGATCCAAGCGCGGCCAACACCGCCCCGGTATCCCGCGCCGACATCTCCACCCGGCCCGCTGCATCGCCGCCCGTACTGGCGCGCCCTTCAAAGCTGAGCGCGGCCCCCGCAACCGTGCCTGTCAGGCTGACCGGGGCCACAGCGCCTTCCAGAAACGCACCGAACCCGCCGATCCGGCCTTCAAACGACATCTCTGCAATGCCTTGGGTGAAGGACATCGCGATATCCGCCGCACCATTCGGATCAGGCCAATCCAGCGTGGCGTTCAGATCGCTGAGGACCAAGGGTTCCGCCCCGGCCGCGGTATAGATCAGCTGCGCATCGCTCAGGGTTAATCGTTCCAAACCAAAGCTTTGCGTGGATGCCGTTGCCCCGCTGCCCGCCTGAGTGTCGGCAGCTGGCGCCTCTCCGAATTCCCAATTGCCGCGACCATCCGCGCGGGTGGTCAGACGCACCACGGGGCTTTGGGCCTCGATATGTTTGATCTTGATCTCGCCACCGATCAGGGCGCGTGCATCCACGCCGATGGACAGCCCCTGCGCCGCCATCATCGGGTCAGGTCCCGCCCAGTCCGCGTCAGACAACGTCACAGGCCCCGTCGTCACCCCAAGAACGGGCCAGAAGCTTAACGCGATCTCATCCGAGACGGTCAGCTCCCGCCCCGTCTGGGCGCGCAACTGGTCGCTGGCAATCGCGGCGATCCGATCCTTGGGCAGAAAAAACACCGCCCCCACGGCGAAAGCCGCCAACAGGATCACGATCCCCAAAAGCCGAAAAATCCACCGCATCTGCCCAATCTCCGTTTGCCTGACCCCAGATTACCGCAACGCGCCGCGCTGGCAATTGCCCAGACGCTCTGGGCAGACAGGCAGGCTTGGCTTATATGCGGCACGATGAGCACGAACCCACCGAATCTGCGCCCCGACCTGGCGCCCGAAGCCCGCCTGAGCGATACGCGCCGCGCAGGCCAGCCCACAATTGGCATGGTGTCCCTGGGATGCCCCAAGGCGCTTGTCGACAGCGAACGCATTCTGACCCGGCTGAGGGCGGAAGGCTATGGGATATCCCCCGATTATGCGGGGGCAGACGCGGTGATCGTGAACACCTGCGGATTTCTCGACAGCGCGAAGGCAGAAAGTCTTGAGGCGATCGGCGAGGCGCTGGATGAAAATGGCAAGGTGATCGTCACTGGCTGCCTGGGGGCCGAACCGGAATACATCACCGGCGCGCATCCCCGCGTTCTGGCTGTGACGGGCCCGCATCAATACGAGCAGGTTCTGGATGCGGTCCACGCCGCCGTCCCGCCCGCGCCGGATCCGTTCATCGATTTGCTTCCGGCAACCGGCGTGTCGCTGACACCAAGACATTATTCGTATCTCAAGATTTCCGAGGGATGTAACCACAAGTGCAAGTTCTGCATTATCCCCGACATGCGTGGGCGCCTTGCATCACGCCCGGCGCATGCGGTGCTGAGAGAGGCGGAAAAACTGGTCGAAGCCGGCGTGCGCGAACTTCTTGTTATCAGCCAGGACACCAGCGCCTATGGGCTTGACCGCAAATATGACCTGAACCCTTGGAAAGGGGATAAGGTGCGCAGCCATATCCTCGACCTCTCGCGGGAGTTGGGGAAACTTGGGGCCTGGGTCCGGCTTCATTATGTGTACCCCTACCCGCATGTGCGTGATCTGGTGCCGCTGATGGCTGACCCGGAGAACGGGCTGCTGCCCTATCTGGATATTCCCTTCCAGCACGCCCATCCGGACGTGCTGCGCCGGATGGCCCGGCCCGCGGCGGCGGCGAAAACGCTGGATGAAATCGCTGCCTGGCGCGCGGTCTGTCCCGATATAACGCTGCGTTCGACCTTCATCGTCGGCTATCCCGGCGAGACAGAGGAGGAGTTTCAGACGCTGCTGGACTGGCTGGACGACGCGCAGCTGGATCGTGTGGGATGCTTTCAGTATGAAAACGTGGAAGGAGCGCGGTCGAACGCGCTGCCGGATCATGTTGACCCGGAGGTCAAGCAAGACCGCTGGGATCGGTTCATGGCCAAGGCGCAGGCGATTTCCGAGGCAAAGCTTGCGGCAAAACTGGGCCAGCACCTGCAGGTGATCGTGGACGAGGTCGATGACGAGGCCGCGACCTGCCGGACCATGGCCGACGCACCCGAGATCGACGGGAATTTGTTTATTGATCAGGGGTTTGAGGATCTGAAGCCTGGCGATATCGTCACGGTGGAGGTGGATGAAGCAGGCGAATACGATCTTTGGGGCAAGAGGATCTCAGCCGGAAACTGACGCAGTTTCCGGCCCGTTTCTGGCGCAGAAACGGACGGTCCCGGGTGTGGAATTTGCGTCAAATTCCAGCCGTTTTCTGCGTCAGAAAACGGCTAGCCCGCCAGTTGCAACGCCAGATCCCACGCCACAGGATCGACGCTGACCGGGTCGTTCAATACCCGGTTCTGCCCCGGCATCCGCGCACCCGCGTCCTCGGCCACAGCGTCCGCCACTCTCCTCACCGTCTCTGCAAATCCCGGCGCGGCAGACGGGTCGATGATCAGATAGAACTGGCCCAGATCATGCGGCGGCCCCTCGGGTGCCTTGAGCGGCCTGACCTCGCGCGAGGTCACGCTACCGGTCATCCCTGCCGCCAGAAGCTCTGCCATCAGCCCAAACCCCCAGCCCTTGTATCCGCCCATCGACACCAGCGACCCCGCCAAAGCGGCCTCTGGATCGGTGGTGGGCCGGCCATCGGCATCCACCGCCCAGCCCTCCGGGATGCGTTCGCCTGCGGCTTTCGCCATGGTGATCTTGCCCAAAGCTACGGTGGTCGTGGATTGATCGAACTGCATCGCCACCCCGCCCTGCCCATCGGGCACGGAAAAGGCGATCGGGTTGGTGCCGATCACCCGCGTCTTTCCGCCCGGCGGCGCCACGATGGGCGACGCATTGGTCATGCCCAGCGCGATCATCCCTGCGCGCGCGATCTGTCCGGTGAAAAACCCAAGCGAGGTGCAGGTATGCGTATGCCCGACAGCCAGCTGTACGGTTCCCATTTCCCGTGCCGCTTCAAGGGCTTGCGGCAAGGCGCGCTGAAACGCCGACTGCGCGAAACCCAGCTTGCCGTCAACTTGCACCACGCCGGGACGCGGACGGGTCACCACCGGGTCCACATCGCCCTTCACGCGCCCGGTTCGCAATTGCTGGCAATAACTTTCCAGATAATAGAGCCCGCAGATGCGGTTTCCCGTAGCCTCTGCCTCGGCCACGGCGTCGGCGACGGCATGGGCCACCCACTCCGCCGCGCCATGTGCCGTCAGCGCTCGGCTCGTGACCGCGTGGATGTCTTTAAGTGAAACCTCTGTCATGGCGTGCCTTCCTGGTTCAGACGGCCGTCTTCCAGACGCAGCATGCGATCCATCCGCGCCGCAAGGGCCATGTTATGCGTGGCAATCAGCGCTGAAAGCCCGGTTCCGGCGACCAGTTCCATCAACGTACCAAAAACCTGGTCCGAGGTGCCAGGATCCAGATTGCCCGTGGGCTCGTCCGCCAAAAGCACCCGCGGGCCATTGGCCAGCGCCCGGCAGAACGCCACCCGCTGCTGTTCCCCGCCCGACATGGCCGCAGGCCGATGGTCTGCCCGCCCCGAAAGGCCCACACGCGCCAGAAGATCCTGAGCCCGCGCCACGGCCTGCGCTCGCGGCACGCCATTTGCCAGCTGCGGAAGGATCACATTTTCCGCCGCTGTGAATTCGGGCAGAAGGTGATGAAATTGATAGATAAACCCGACTTCGTTCCGGCGGATCGCGGTGCGGGTCTTGTCACCCTGCCCTGACAGCGATTGTCCTCCAATCTCCACCGTTCCGGCATCGGGCGTGTCCAGCAGCCCTGCGATATGCAAGAGCGTCGACTTGCCAGCGCCTGAGGGGGCCACAAGCGCGACGACCTCTCCGGGCGCCAGGGTCAGGTCGACGCCACGCAATACCGAAACTTCCCCGGCCTGGCCTTTGTTATAGGTCTTGGAAATGCCAGTCAGACGCAGGGCGGGTTCACTCATAGCGCAGCGCCTCGACAGGGTTCAGCCGGGCGGCACGGCGCGCGGGAAAAATGGTGACAATGAAGGACAGGCCCAGCGACAGAGCGACCGCCGCAGCGAGGTCGGCCGGGCGCAGCACCGCAGGTGGGAAGAAGAAGCCCTGAGCCTCCAGCCCCGCTCTGCTGCCGCCGGTGATCTGATCCATCAGCGCATAGACATGTTCGATATTCGCCGCAAAAAGCGCGCCCAGCGCTGCGCCGAACACAGTGCCTGCGATACCAACAGAGGCCCCCACCAAGACGAAAACTCGCAGAATGGACCCCTGACTGAGCCCGATCGTGCGCAGAATGCCGATATCGCGGCCCTTGTTCTTCACCAGCATGACCAGACCCGAAACGATGTTCAGCGTGGCGATCAGGACAAGGATGAACAGCAGGATGTAAAGCGCATTGTCCTGCAGTTGCAGCGCGCGCAGACTGCCCCCGGACCTGTCCCGCCACGTCCAGCCCACCGCGCGATCGCCCGCGGCCCGCAGGATCGGGACCATGACAGCATCGACCCCCTCGGGATCGGCAACCATCACGTCGATCTGGTCAACGCCGCCTTCACGATTGAGGAAAGACTGCGCCTCGGACAGGGGCAGATAGGCGCGGGTGCTGTCGATAAAGGGTTGCCCCGAACGGAAGACATAAACCACCTCGAAGGCGACAACCCGGGGCGAGGTGCCCAACGCCGTCCGCACCCCGTTGGGAGAGATCAGCCGCACGCGATCCCCGACACCCACACCAAGCGACCGGGCCAGTTGATCACCCAGCGCCACGCCTTCGGGCAGGCGCGATAGATCGCCCTGACTGCGCTCGGCCTCGGCGATGCCGGGGAACGTCGCAAGCCGGTCCGGCGCAAGGCCGTAAATCTCGACCGGGGCGCTGAGCTGGCGGGCGTTGGCGATCAGGCGCTCTTTGACCACCGGGGCGGCGTGGATAACGCCAGGTTCAGCCGCGATACGCTCGGCGACGGCGTCATAGTCTCGGATCAGCCTGTCACGCGCGCCAGTTTCGGTCTGGGTTTCCACATAATAGACTTCCAAATGCGCCGTGGCGCCAAGGATCACGCGCAGCGTTTCCTCTCGCAGGCCTGTACGCACGGCCAGGGTGGCGATCAGCGCAAAAACGGCAAGGGTAATTCCGATCAGGCTGATCCAGGTCATCACGCTGACGCCCCCGTCTGCGCGCCGTGCCCGCAGATAGCGCCATGCAATCATCCACTCAAAAGGGGCAAAGGGCGGAGGCTGGGTGGCCATTCTTATGTCCTGCTCGGATCGGTTTGGCGGAGAGTGCGAATTTGCCCTGCCCACGTCAAGGCACAGAGAATGTAAAGACCGGCGAAGAAAACTGGCGGCCGACCAGCATTATCCACAGATTGAGGAAAGTACGGCAACACTTTGTCAATATTCAGACATAGGCAGCATTTTCACGTATCCCTCTTTGCAAAAACGCAGCATTCAAGACAGTTATCCACAGGCCTGAAATGCCAGCGATTACTTATCCACAGTCAAAAAATGCTGCCAGATTTGCAAGAGTGCCTGTGGATATGTGCGCCTGCCTTATTTCATAGATACATTCCCGCAAAATAAGGCGAAGGCGCCACAATTCGTCCGGCGGCCCGCCGCATGATCCGCTGGCCCTGCCCATCCGTCTTTGACCACGCCAACCGAACCGGCGAAACCCCGCGATGACGCATCACGGGGCTGCCGTTTCGCTGAACCGGCCGGGATCTTTTCAGGCGCGGCTTACAGCCAGGTGTGGAAGCTTCGGTTCGCCATCGGTTCGCGCATATCGTCCAGATGCGCATGGTGCGGGGCATAGATCGCAGCCAGTTTCTTGACCGCTTCTTCCGGCGGCAGCTCTTCGCTTTGGCCCGTTCTGCGGCTGGTCAGTTCGACCACGCCGTTCTTCAATCCCCGCGGACCCACGGTGATGCGCCATGGCAGGCCGATCAGATCCATCGTAGCGAATTTGCCGCCTGCGCGTTCGTTGCGATCATCATAAAGCGGCTCAAGCCCCAGCCCGGCGATCGCCGCATACAGCTTTTCGCAGGCCGCATCAGCTTCGGCATCGCCCTGTTTCAAGTTCACGATCCCGCAATGGAACGGCGTCACACCTTCGGGCCAGATGATGCCGTTGTCGTCATGGCTGGCCTCGATGATCGCGCCCACCAACCGGCTGACCCCGATCCCATGCGAGCCCATATGGACCGGCACCTGCTCCCCTTCGGCATTTTGCACGACGGCGCCCATGGCGTCTGAATACTTCGTGCCGAAGTAGAAAATCTGCCCCACCTCGATGCCGCGAGCCTGCTTGCGCCGGTCTTCCGGGATGGCGTTGAAGGCGGCCTCGTCATGGGTTTCGTCGGTGCGTGCGTAAAGGGCGGTAAATTCCTCCATTACGGCGCGGCACTGATCAACGCTGTCGTAGTCAATCTCGCGCTCGCCCAGACGGATATCGGTCACGGCGCTGTCGTAGAACACCTCCGACTCGCCCGTTTCGGCCAGAACCAGAAATTCATGCGTGTCATCGCCGCCAATGGGGCCGCTGTCGGCGCGCATCGGAATGGCCTGCAAGCCCATCCGTTCATAGGTGCGCAGATAGCTCACCAAATGGCGGTTATAGGCGTGCAGCGCATCTTCCTTGGTCAGGTCGAAGTTATAGCCGTCCTTCATATAGAATTCGCGCCCGCGCATGACGCCGAACCGGGGGCGGACCTCGTCCCGGAATTTCCATTGGATATGGTAAAGCGTCAGCGGCAGATCCTTGTAGGACGACACATGCGCGCGGAAGATATCCGTAATCATCTCTTCATTGGTCGGACCATACAGCATGTCGCGATCATGCCGGTCACGGATGCGCAGCATTTCGGGTCCATAGGCGTTATAGCGCCCGCTTTCCTGCCACAGATCGGCGGGCTGGATCGTGGGCATCAACATCGGGATATGGCCCGCGCGGATCTGCTCCTCGTGCACGATCCGTTCGATGTTCCGCAGCACCTTGAAGCCCAAAGGCAGCCAGGAATAGATGCCCGCCGCCTGCTGTTTGATCATGCCCGCGCGCAGCATCAGCCGGTGGCTGACGATCTGAGCCTCGGACGGGTTTTCCTTGAGAACCGGCAGGAAGTAACGGGTCAGGCGCATGGGCGAAGTCTTTCTTGCATCCAGTCAATCTAAGCGCGGTCTAAGCCATCCTTCACGGGCGCGCAATTGGCCAAAGCGCCCTGCCGCCCTTTCCCGGGGCATGACTAAGAGGGAAACGGTCGCTCGCACGGTTGTCATCTCTTCGGCTTGCAAGACGGGGCAAGCTGCGCCATCTCTTGGCAAAGACGAAAGGATCTTTCATGGCACTGCCCGTCCGGGAACAGGTCACATATTGGAGCGTTGCCGCGCTGATTTTTGCCCTGGCCCTTTGGTTTCTGGGCCCTGTCCTGCTGCCTTTCGTGATCGGCGGAGCGATTGCCTATTTCCTGGATCCGGTGGCCGACCGGCTGGAGCGTGCGGGCCTGTCGCGCGTCGCGGCAACGGCGGTGATCACGGTGATCAGCCTGCTGCTGTTCGTTCTGCTGACGCTGCTGGTGATCCCGTCCCTGATTTCCCAGGCGATCCAGCTGTTCAATATCGCGCCGCAATTGTTCGAGCAGTTGCAAGGCTTTGTGCGCGAGAACTTCCCCTCGATCCTGGTTGAGGGCTCGGCCCTGCACGAGACGCTGCGCACCGTGGGCGAAACGATCCGCAGCAAGGGCGGCGAGCTGTTGGAGACGGTTCTGACCTCGGCCCTGTCGGTGATCAACATTGTCGTGCTTTTGATCGTGGCGCCGGTTGTTGCGGTCTATCTGCTGCTGGACTGGGATCGCATGATTGCGCGGATCGACGATCTTCTGCCCCGCGATCACGCCCCCACCATCCGCCGCTTGGCGTCGGAAATCGATGACACGCTGGCCGCGTTCATTCGTGGCATGGGGACTGTCTGCCTGATTTTGGGGACATATTACGCCATTGCGCTGATGCTGGTGGGGCTGCAATTCGGGCTGGTCGTGGGGTTCGTGGCAGGGCTTGTCACCTTCATCCCCTATCTAGGCGCATTGATTGGTGGGGCTTTGGCGATCGGGCTGGCATTGTTCCAGTTCTGGGGCGATTGGGTGTCGCTGGGTCTGGTCGCGGGCATTTTCGTCGTGGGTCAGGTGGTCGAAGGTAATATTCTGACGCCCAAACTGGTGGGTGGTTCCGTGGGCCTGCATCCGGTCTGGCTGCTTCTGGCGCTCAGCGTCTTTGGCGCGCTTTTCGGTTTCATCGGAATGCTGGTGGCGGTGCCCGTCGCTGCGGCCCTTGGCGTCATCACGCGCTTTGCTGTGGAACAGTATAAAACCAGCCTGCTCTATCGCGGTTTCTCGGGGCGGGATTCGGAATAATGGCCGAACAACTGAGCTTTGATTTGCCCGGCAAAACGGCGCTGGGGCGGGAAGACTTTTTCGTCGCCCCCTCGAACGCGCTTGCCGTCGCTATGGTCGAAGACAGCCGCAACTGGCCGTCCCGCAAACTGGTGCTGACAGGGCCCGCGGGATCCGGGAAGACCCATCTGGCCCATGTCTGGGCGGCGCAAAGCGGGGCGCGCATTGTGACCGCTGCCGATCTGGCGGGGCAGGACATTCCCGCATTGGCCCAAACCAGTGTCGTGGTCGAGGATGTTCCCCGGATCGCCGGTGACACCACCGCTCAGGATGCGTTGTTCCATCTGCACAATCTTGTGCTGGCAAATGGCCACGCGTTGTTGATGACCGGTCAGGGAACGCCGCGCCACTGGGCGCTGTCGCTGCCGGATCTGCAAAGCCGGGTTGAAGGCACACAGGCCGCCACGCTGGAGACGCCGGACGACGCGCTTCTGGCAGCCGTTCTGGCCAAGCTGTTTGCCGACCGGCAAATCACCCCAAGGCCCGACGTGATCCCCTATGTCGTGGCGCGGATGGAGCGGTCGTTCGAGGCCGCACAGCGCCTGGTCGCTGATCTGGACCGTGCTGCCATGGCCGAGGGGCGCAGCGTGACGCGCCGCCTGGCCAGCCAACTGCTTGGCGCGGCGTGAAATTCGGCGTAGCCTGACAGGACTATTCCGTTACAGAACTGTTACCAATCTTCGCCCATAAGCGCTGCCATGACCCTTGCTGATTTTCTGAAATCCCCTTTCCCCGAAGCGACCGAGGTGCCCGATCTCGACACCAGCGGGCCGGGACGGTTTTATAACCGCGAACTCAGTTGGCTGGGCTTCAACTGGCGCGTTCTGGAAGAGGCGGAAAACCCACGCGTTCCGCTGCTGGAACGGCTGAGATTCCTGTCGATCTCGGCCACGAACCTTGATGAATTCAACACCGTCCGCGTCGCAGGCCTGCGAGAGCTGGCCCATGCCGGCAACGTCACCCCCGCCGCTGACGGCCTGACCCCGGCCGAACAGCTGGTTCTGATCAGCGAAGATGCGCGGCGGCTGATGAAATCGCAGCAACGCGTTCTGGTCGATCTGAAGACCGAGATGGAAGAACAGGGCATCTCGATCCTGCAGCCCGACGATCTGACAGAGGCCGACCACCAGCATCTGGAAGATGTCTTCCTGAACAAGGTATTCGCGGTCCTGTCGCCACTGGCAATTGACCCGGCGCATCCCTTCCCGTTCCTGCCCAATAACGGTTTTTCGCTGGCCCTGCAGCTGGAGCGTGAGAAGGACAAACGCCCCCTGCAGGCGCTGTTGCCGGTTCCTGCGCAGGTCAGCCGGTTTATCAGCCTGCCATCCGAACCCGGTGAGGACAGGTTCATCGCACTGGAAGACCTGTTGCTGATCAAGCTGGGGCACATGTTTCCCGGATACAAAGTGAAAGACCATTTTGCCTTCCGTGTATTGCGTGACAGCGATCTGGAGGTGGAGGAAGAAGCCGAAGATCTGGTCCGCGAATTCGAAGTGGCCCTGAAACGCCGCAGGCGGGGTGAAGTGGTGCGGATGACCCATTCGGCCGGCGCCCCGGAGAAGCTGAAAACGCTTGTCATGGATCAGCTGGCCGTGACCGAGGATGAACTGATCGAGATCGACGGTATGCTGGGTCTGGCTGATCTGTCAGAATTGGTGCTGGACAGCCGCCCCGACCTTCTGTGGCCCCCGTTCACCCCCCGCGTGCCAGAGCGGGTGCAGGACCATGACGGCGACATGTTCGCCGCGATCCGCCAAAAGGATATGCTGCTGCACCACCCATATGAGACCTTCGACATGGTGGTCCGCTTCCTGCAGCAGGCCGCGCGCGATCCCAATGTCGTGGCGATCAAACAGACGCTTTACCGCACATCCAAGGACAGCCCCATCGTGGGCGCGCTGTGCGAAGCGGCGGAAGACGGCAAATCCGTCACGGCGCTGGTCGAACTGAAGGCCCGCTTTGACGAGGCCGCCAACATCCGGCAATCCCGCCGCCTGGAACGCGCGGGCGCGCATGTGGTGTATGGCTTCATAGACCTGAAAACCCATGCCAAGATTTCAACCGTTGTGCGCCGCGAGGGGGACAACCTTGTCACCTATACCCATTACGGCACCGGCAATTACCACCCGATCACCGCGCGGATTTACACGGATCTGAGCTTTTTCACCTGTGACCCCGGATTGGGGCGCGATGCAACGAAGGTGTTCAACTATCTTTCGGGCTATGCCCAGCCGGACAGCCTGGAAAACCTGGCGATTTCGCCGGTGTCGCTGAAACCCCGCCTGCTTGAGATGATCGCGGCCGAGATGGATCACGCCAAGGCTGGCAAACCTGCCGAAATCTGGGCCAAGATGAACTCTCTCATCGATAGCGAAGTGATCGACGCGCTTTATGCAGCCAGCCAGGCAGGCGTGAAGATCAGCCTTGTGATCCGGGGGATCTGCGGCCTTCGCCCCGGCATCAAGGGGCTGTCGGACAATATCCGCGTGAAATCCATCATCGGACGCTTTCTGGAGCACTCCCGTATCGTCTGTTTCGGCAATGGTGCTGGCCTGCCATCGAAAAAGGCGCGGGTGTTCATCAGCTCGGCCGACTGGATGGGGCGCAACCTCAATCGCCGGGTCGAAACGCTGGTCGAGACGACAAATGCCACAGTGAAGGCACAGATTGTCAGTCAGATCATGGCTGCGAACCTGTCGGATGTGGCGCAAAGCTGGGTGATGAACCCAGATGGCAGTTTCGACAGGGCGCAAGTGAAAGAAGGCGAATTCGCCTTCAACTGCCACCGGTTCTTCATGGAAAACCCTTCCCTTTCGGGCCGTGGGTCGGCGGGGGCATCCGACGTGCCCAAACTGACGCATACGGAGGAGTAAGATTGACCCGAGCCCGCGCTTTGCCCATGGTGGCCGCACAGGCGGAAGGCAAGGCCTGGGGGATCTATGAACGACCTGTCTGACACGTCATCGCGCGATTGGGGGCCGTTTGGCAGGCCGTTGTTTGACGATCCGTCCGCGCGGGCGCTTGCTCGGGTTGGCGTGATTGACATCGGGTCGAACTCGGTCCGGATGGTGGTGTTTGACGGCGCGGCGCGCAGCCCAGCCTATTTCTATAATGAAAAAATCATGTGTGCGCTTGGCGCAGGCGTGGGCGAAACCGGGCGGTTGAACCCCGAAGGACGCGTGCGCGCGCTGGCCGCGATCCGGCGCTTTCAACTGCTGGCCGAAGGGATGAACCTGCCGCCGCTGACCGCCGTTGCCACCGCCGCCGTGCGCGACGCCGAAGACGGCCAGGATTTCCGGGACGAGGTCGAGCGTGAGACCGGCCTGCGCATCTGGGTCATCGACGGCGAGGAAGAGGCCCGTCTTTCCGCCCAGGGCGTGCTGCTGGGCTGGCCGGGATCCTTCGGTCTGGTCTGCGATATCGGCGGATCTTCGATGGAGCTTGCGGAAATCCGCGATGGCC
Source organism: Aestuariivita boseongensis (assembly GCF_001262635.1). Taxonomy (GTDB): domain Bacteria; phylum Pseudomonadota; class Alphaproteobacteria; order Rhodobacterales; family Rhodobacteraceae; genus Aestuariivita; species Aestuariivita boseongensis. The sequence goes on along the minus strand of NZ_JXYH01000014.1, from coordinate 49,043 downwards.
GCGTGGGCCGGCGGGTGACGTCAAACCTTGGACCGCTCAAGCTGCAGGGGATCAAGGGCGGCAAGGCTGGCCGCAAGGCCCATATCAAAGAGGCGATGGAAACCCTTGCCGAAAAGATGGGTACCCAGCGCGACAGGCTGTTTCTGGTGGGCGGGTCCTGGCGGGCCATCGCGCGCATCGACATGGAACGCCGGGGGTATCCTTTGCATGTGCTGCACGAATATCGGATGACAGCGACATCGGTGTCAGAGACGGCGAAATACATCAACGCCTGTGACCTGGAAGAACTGCGCACGGCCTGCAGCATATCCAGCGCGCGGATGTCGCTGGTGCCCTACGCGATCGAGGTGCTGAAACGTCTGGTGCGCACCTTCAAACCCAAGGACATCGCCATCTCAAGCTATGGGATCCGCGAGGGGATGCTGTATGAACAGATGCCCCAGCGCCTGCGCGACCGTGACCCGCTGATCGAAGCCTGCCGCTTTGCCGAGGCCAAGGATGCGCGCCTGCCCGGCTTTGGCAAAACGCTGTTTCACTTTGTCCAGCCGCTGTTCAAGAATGCGCCGCCTGCGCGCATGCGGCTGATCAAGGCGGCCTGCCTTCTGCATGACGTCAGCTGGCGCGCCCATCCCGATTACCGGGCCGAAACCTGTTTCGACAACGCCACCCGCGCGAACCTGGGCGGGCTGAAACATAACGAAAGGGTGTTCCTGGGCCTTGCGCTGCTGCATCGCTATCGCAACAAGCGCGAAGGCACGCGGTTCGAAGACCTGTATGAGCTGCTGGACGACAAGGAACAGCGACAGGCCGAAGTACTGGGCAAGGCCATGCGTTTTGGCGCCATGTTCTGGATGCAGGGCGATGTGCCCATGGGACAGTTCAGATGGTTCCCACAAAAGCGCGTGCTTGAGCTGCGCATCCCCCGCGCCGCAAGCGCGCTTTATGGCGAGGTGGCCGAAGCAAGGCTGATGTCCCTTGCCGCCTCGATGGAGGCGGAAGCTCAGGTGAAATTCGTCAGTTAAAGGTCGATGGGGTCACCGCTTTTCGGCGCGTCTTCTTCACCTGGATCAGCAGGCGGGTTTTCGGCCTTCCGACGGATGATGATATCGCCATTGGGCAGGATTTCGGGCGGATGGTAGGCCGACCAATCCTCGACCTCTGACAAAAGATCGCGGAAGGCAGGGCCCATTTCGGTAAAGAACCCGCGCATCGCGGGTCCGAACTCTTGTGCGAGGCCCTGCAGGTCATCCAGACGCGGCTCGACCTCGGCCATCAGACCTTCCAGAAACATTTGCGCCCCCCGCTCCATCAGGCTGGGCGGATCCTCTGCCTCCTGCGCGGCGGCGGGAAGGGCTGCGGCAATGAACACAAGAACAAGATACCGTTTCATGACCTGAATATAGCGCATCCAAGGCGACATTTTAAGTCACAGGTCAATATCCAACGACACGGGGAAGTGGTCAGAGGCGGTCAGCAGCGCCTCTCTCAACTCGACATCGGACCAGCAGTTCGGATCGTCAAACGGATGCCAGATACACCATTCAGGCCGTTTCGCGCGCAGATCGGGAGAGATCATGATGTAATCCAGAAGCGCCTGAAGATAGCGTCGCTCGCGTTCCAGATAAAAGCGCGCGGTTGTCGGATTGGCGCCCAACCGGCGTTGCAGGGCGCGGGCCGCATGGGGATCGTAAAGAGACAGGTCCGAACCCGAACCACCCATCACAATCTCGACCGAGGATCGGCCGAAAAGATTTTCATATTCATCAAGACCGGGACCGTCATTCAGATCGCCCAGCACGATCAGGGAATTGCCCGCTTGCAAATGTTCCTCGACCCGACCGCGCAGCCAGATCGCCTGGGCCAGCTGTTTGCGCCTGTTGGCGATCGCCTCGCGCATGATTTCATCCCGGGTACGCGCACCATGCGGCGCCTTCGATTTCAGATGCGCCCCGATCACCCGCAAACCCACGCCCGTCGCGGTGGTCACCGCAAGTTCCAGCGGGGGTTTGGAAAACTCCACCAGGTCTTCGGTGGCGTCGATATCCAGATCAATCCGGAACACTTCGTCAAAGCGCGGTACGTTCGGCCCGTTCCGCGGATCGTGCACCGCGTTGATGACAGCCGGATCGTAAAGCAGCGCGATCTCTTGCTGGGTATGGTTCTGAAAGCCCATCACAGCCCGGGATGTCCGCAGAGAGAAACTTTCCGCGAAATGCTCCAGCGCCGCCACCGTCCGACGCTTGCGGCTTTGATCGGGCGCTTCGATCACCAAGATCGCATCTGCATTCACCGCAACCAGAACTTTGGCAACCGCCTCGATCTGCTCAGCGCGGCTGACCCCATGCCGGCCTGAGCGCGCGTCATCCACGATCAGCTGATTGTCATCATCAAACAGGTTCGAAAACCATTCGATGTTATACGTCGCCAGCCGCATCAGCCCGCCGCGCCGTTGATTTCTTCCCAGGCGCGGTTGATGTCGACCATCCGCTTTTGCGCAAGCTGTACCGCCTCCTCCGGAACACCGCGCGCGATCATCTGATCGGGGTGGTTGGTCTGCACCAGCTTGCGCCAGGCCTTGCGGATATCGGCCATGGGCGTGTCCGGCGTGACCCCCAGGATCGTATAGGGATCGGGCGCCGCATCAGGAACGAAACGCGCGCGCATGGCGCGATACTCAAGCTCGCTCAGCCCGAAAATCTCGGCGACATCTTCCAGAAACTTGTCTTCGCCCGGATGATAAAACCCATCCGCCATGGCGATGTGAAAAAGCCCCTCCAACAAATCCGTCAGGGTCTCGGGATCGTCGCGGAACATACGTTGGATCCGCGCAGCATAGTCGCGGTATCCCGCCACATCCTGCCGGGCCAGATTGAACACACGCGCCGCCCCGGCCTCATCTTCGCGAGCGATTTCAAAGACTTCGCGAAAGGCCGTCACCTCGTCGCGGGTGACATGCCCATCGGCCTTGGCCATCTTCGCGCCCAGCGCCACCACCGCGATGGCAAAGGCCACACTGCGTTCAGGCGGCGTGCGCAGACGATCAAAGACCTGCGCCAGGCCTTCACCCTGCGCAAGCGCCTGCAGCGCATCGGTTATTCGCGACCAGATCGACATGGCGCCACGATAACGGCGCATGTCGGGGAAGTCATTGCCGGATCAGAGAATTTTCTGCATCAAGACAAGATCAAGCAATTGGTCGAACTTGCGCCCAACCTGCGGCATACGCCCGGTTTCCACAAAACTCAGGTTTTTGTGAAAGGCGATCCCTGCGTGGTTGCTGGCGCTGACGCCCCCGACCAGAACATGCACCCCCTTCGCGCGGGCATGATCTTCCAGACGGGTCATCAGCGCGCGCCCGATCCCACGGCCGCGCGCCTGCGGCCCCAGCTGGATCGTATGTTCCTTGGTGTGGGCATATCCGGGACCTGCCCGGAACGGGCCATAGCTGGCAAAACCGATAACCTGCCCTGCCTCCTCCGCCACCAGGAATGCGCCTTCGGCCTGCGTAATGGCCTCGCGCGTACCGTCTTCGGTGCGCAGGATCGTGGTGAAGGTGATGACGGTGTCGCGGATCAGCGGATTTGCAATCGCGCAGATCGCGACTGCGTCCTCAGCGCTGGCTGCGCGGATGATCACCGCAGCACCCGCGACCCGTTGGGCGTATCGAATTCCGCCATCATCTCCGGAACGTTCCCGGCTTCGAACGCGACGCGATCATCGCGCAGGTAAGGCGCGAGACCCTTGCGCAAATCATCCGCGCGGGGATGCGCGATGACCAGCCGGGTCAACCGACATCCCGACGGCTCCAGCATGGCGGCCGGATGCAGATTCGTACCCCATTCGATGATCGCCGGGTGCAGATTGTCGAAGGGTAAAACCCCGGTCTCAGGGACCGCCATCTGCCAACGCAAATCGCCCCGCTTCAAACTGACGATATCGCCCACGCCCGGAGCCAGATCGGGCAAGATTCCCGTCAGGTCATCGGTCCGGCAGATCCAGTTGGTCAGCCGCGCGGGGCCTTCGAACCGATCCAGATCAAACCAGCGCGGGCGATCCGGCGTGGGTGCATTCGGGTTGATCGCGATGCCTTCCAGGTACAGACCGTCTTCCAGGCCCAGCAAAGTGTTATGGGTAAAGAACACATCATGTTCCCCGCCCTTTTGCAGCCGGACGCCCAGGGCATCTTCAACAGCCTCGGTCGCCTCTGCCAGCGTGCTCCCGGCAACAGCGATATGATCCAGTTCCAGACGCATCGTGCACTCCCGCTTCTTTCTGGCGCAAATACCCCGGGGGGCCGAAGGCGGGGGCAGAGCCCCCTCTACCGCCGGTCAGCCGCGCGCCGACCCGATCAGGCGCAAAATGTCCTTCGCCGCCTCGGGGATATTTGTCCCCGGCCCGAAGATCGCCTTCACACCGTTTTCATACAGGAACTCGTAGTCCTGCTGCGGAATAACGCCGCCACAGATGACGATGATATCCTCGGCACCGGCCTCTTTCAGCGCCTTCACCAGCTGAGGGGCCAGCGTCTTGTGACCCGCCGCCTGGGACGAGATGCCGACAACATGCACGTCGTTGTCGACCGCGTCCTGTGCCGCCTCTTCCGGGGTCTGGAACAGCGGGCCCACATCCACGTCAAAGCCGATATCGGCGAAGGCTGTGGCGATCACCTTTGCCCCCCGATCGTGGCCGTCCTGACCCATTTTCACCACCAGCATGCGCGGGCGACGCCCTTCAGCTTCGGCAAAGGCTTCGACATCCTTCTGGATGGCGGCGAACCCTTCGTCCCCCTCATAGGCTTTGCCGTAGACACCTGCGAGCGTCTTCACCTCGGCCCGGTGCCGTCCGAATACCTTTTCCATCGCCATGCTGATCTCTCCCACCGAGGCCCGTGCGCGGGCCGCTTCCACCGCAGCGTCCAAAAGATTGCCGCCTTCGCCCGCGCGGCGGGTCAGTTCATCCAAAGCCGCCTGACAGGCTGTCTCATCCCGTTCCGCACGAATCCGTTCCAGACGGGCGATCTGGCTGTCGCGCACCTGCTGGTTGTCGATCTCCAGAATGTCGATCGGGTCTTCCTTGTCCTTGCGGTATTTGTTGACGCCGACGATGACCTCATCGCCCCGGTCGATCATGGCCTGCCGGGTTGCGGCGGTTTCCTCGATCCGCAGCTTGGGCATGCCCGAGGCGACGGCCTTGGTCATGCCGCCCATCTCCTCAACCTCTTCGATCAGCTTCCAGGCTTCTTCGGCCAGCTGCGCGGTCAGGCTTTCCACATAGTAGGAGCCCGCCAGAGGATCGACCACATTGGTCACACCGGTTTCTTCCTGCAGGATAAGCTGCGTGTTCCGCGCGATGCGGGCGCTGAAATCCGTGGGCAGGGCAATTGCCTCGTCCAAAGCATTGGTGTGGAGCGATTGCGTGCCCCCCAGAACCGCTGACATCGCCTCGTAAGCGGTGCGGATCACGTTGTTATAGGGGTCTTGTTCCTGCAAACTGACGCCCGAGGTCTGGCAATGTGTGCGCAGCATCATGGATTTGGGGTTCTTGGGCTCGAACTCCGACATGATGCGGTGCCAGAGCAGCCGCGCAGCGCGCAGTTTGGCCGCCTCCATGAAGAAATTCATGCCGATGGCGAAGAAGAACGACAACCGGCCCGCGAATTTGTCGACATCCATGCCCCGTTCGATCGCGGCGCGCACATATTCGCGGCCATCCGCCAGGGTATAGGCCAGCTCCTGCACCAGGTTCGCGCCCGCCTCCTGCATGTGATAGCCCGAGATCGAGATCGAATTGAATTTCGGCATGTGGTCCGAGGTGTATTCGATGATATCCGCCACGATGCGCATCGAGTGTTCGGGCGGATAGATATAGGTGTTGCGCACCATGAATTCCTTCAGAATGTCATTCTGAATGGTGCCCGCCAGCAGGGATTTGTCATGCCCCTGCTCTTCCCCGGTGACGATGAAACTGGCCAGAACCGGGATCACCGCGCCGTTCATCGTCATCGATACGCTGACCTTGTCCAGCGGGATGCCGTCAAAGAGGATCTTCATATCCTCGACGCTGTCGATGGCCACACCAGCCTTGCCGACATCGCCGGTCACACGGTCGTGGTCACTGTCATAGCCGCGGTGGGTGGCCAGGTCGAAGGCCACTGACACTCCCTGCTGCCCCGCCGCCAGGTTGCGGCGATAGAAGGCGTTCGACTCCTCTGCCGTGGAAAACCCCGCATATTGTCGGATCGTCCAGGGACGGCCCGCATACATCGTGGCCTTCACACCGCGCGTAAAAGGCGCCTCACCCGGGATACTGCCCAGATGGCCCAGGCCCGACAGGTCCTCTTCGGTGTAAAGCGGTTTGACCTCGATCCCTTCGAGGGTGTTCCAGTTCAGATCCTCAACCGGCTTTCCGCGCAGCTCTTTCTCAGCCAGCGCGCGCCACTTTTGCGTGTCGCCCATGGTGTCTTCCTCTTGTCTTGTCAGGTGATGGCAGATGTTTCTCTGCCTTGTTATGCGCCGGATCCTCCGCCAGAACCGCGAGGCCGTCGGCCCCGCTTTCCAGCCACATCAGATCATCGGCATATGTTTCGCGCAGCATGGCGCGTTGTTCGTCGTCAAAGGGCATCCAGCGGCCTTCGCCCTCTGGCAAGCTGCCTTCGGATGGAGACATGACCCGGCGCAGCTGTTCAAGCGGCAGAGTGGTGTTGCGCTTGTCCTGTGCCGCGTGGCCGGGTGCAGGCCGGCCGATCAGATGAGCCAGCTGAGCATCGGGTCGCCCCGCAAATCTTTCAAAAGGCAGAACATGCACCCGCGCACCGCCGGCTGCGCAAGACACATCTGTAACCACATCGCGCCAAGATCGCGGCGTGTGGGCCACGCGGCGTAACAGGCCTGGATGCGGCGTGCCCCGGCCATGTTCCGCAAAAAGACCAAAGACCGAAGCCCAGTAATATTCCGGGCTGCGAATGTTCAGAACGATATCCGTCAGATGGCCCTGAAACGCCTCGGCGAACCTCGCAATGCGCTCGCCCACGCCACCGTAAAGCTCCCCAACCCGCAGATTGGCCCGCATTGTGCCCATCATGTTTTCATCGCTGACGATCAGCTGCTTGACCCCCAGATCGACCGATTTCGCGCAACGCAGTTGCACGCGGCCAAGAGCGCGTTGCCGTGTCTTTGGCGTCAGAGGGGCCTCGGGCCCGGGCAGGATCCCATGGAACAATCCCGATCGCGTGCGGATCGGCCCCCAAAAGCCAACCCCCATCGGATCAAGCCGTGACGCATTGCTGCGCATATAATGCTGAAAGCTGGTGGTCGCACAGCGATGCGCGCCGATATGCAGGATCACGTCCATGACACGTCGTACCTTTTGCAGGATCGCCGACCCAGTGGGCGGTGACAGGGGAATGGACGCGATCATTGACAGGGACTCCTGACAAAGCGATTAACTTTCAAAAGACCGTGTGCAAGACGATCAGGGGTGGTCGCATTTGCGAAATTCAGGCCTATATGTGGGTCATCAGGAGGCCCCATGAAAAACATACTAGCCGTTGTTTTGGCTGTTTTATTTCCGCTTTCCGCCATGGCGACGGATGCATCCTCTCCGCAGGAGTTCGACATGATCCGCAGCGCGGAGGACGTGGATTTAAGTGAATTTTTATGGATAAAACGGCCGGTGATCGTGTTTGCCGACACGCCGGCAGATCCGCGATATGCCGAACAGATCGAATATCTGACCGAACGGCTGGATGATCTGCGCGTGCGCGATGTGGTGGTTCTGACAGACACCGACCCGTCGCAGAACTCGGCTCTGCGGCAGAAACTGCGCCCGCGCGGCTTCATGCTGGTGCTGATCGGCAAGGATGGCACGGTGTATCTGCGCAAACCCTTCCCCTGGAGCGTCCGGGAGCTGAGCCGGTCCATCGACAAGATGCCGATGCGCCAACGCGAGATCCGCGAACGGCGCGGCGACGGCTGAGCGCCATCCCCCCGGAAACTTTGAAAGTTTCCGGCCCGTTTTCTGTTCCAGAAAACGCTGTCCGGGGATCGGCGCACAGCCATTGGCTTATTCGAACTCCATGATCACGTCGTCCACGGCCAAGCTGTCGCCCGCGCCCGCGTTGATCTTTGACACGATGCCCTTGCGTTCGGCGCGCAGGATGTTCTCCATTTTCATGGCTTCCACCGTGCACAACGCCTGACCTTCCTGCACCTCGTCGCCGACCTCTACATCGACTTTCACGATCAGACCCGGCATCGGGCACAGCAGCATCTTGGAGGTGTCGGGCGGCAGCTTCTCTGGCATCTTTTCGGCCAGTTCCGCCTGACGCGGAGTGCGCACATGCACCTTCAGGTCAGCGCCGCGTGTCCGGATGCGGAAGCCGCCCGAAATCTTGCCAACCTTCAGAACAAGGTTCGTGCCATCGGCGTTGATATGCGCCAATGTCTGACCCGGTACCCAGGTGCTGTCGACGCGCACTTTCGTGCCGTCGGCAAAGGTCACGGTCGATCCGTCGTGATCGGCGGCAATGGTCACGTCAAAGCGCTGGCCTTGCGCTGTCACGACCCAATCAGAGCCCACCTTGCGTTCGTGATTGTCCATGCGGCCCGACACGCGGGTGCGCCGGATCTCGGCCACGCGGTGCATCGCCGCGCAAGAGGCCGCAACGCGGCGCAGATCATCGTCCGACAATGAGACCCCTTCAAAGCCATCGGGATATTCCTCGGCAATAAAGGCCGTCGTCATATCGCCCGAGACGAATTTCGGGTGATCCATCACAGCCGCCACGAATGGCAGGTTGTGGCCGATCCCTTCAACCTCGAAGCTGTCCAGCGCCACGCGCATCGCCTCAATCGCCGTGCCGCGATCAGGGCCCCAGGTGCACAGCTTGGCAATCATCGGGTCGTAATACATGCTGATCTCGCCGCCCTCATAGACGCCGGTATCGTTGCGCACGCCGGTTTCGCCCGTGGGCGCATCGCCGTGCCAGGTACCCGCCTCAAGCATTGGGCCTGATGCCACCTCCATCGGCGGACGATAACGCGTCAGACGACCGATCGAGGGCAGGAAGTTGCGATAGGGGTCTTCCGCGTAGAGCCGGTTCTCGATCGCCCATCCGTTGATCTTCAGATCGCTTTGCTGGATCGACAGCTTCTCGCCTGCCGCCACGCGGATCATCTGTTCGACCAGATCGACGCCGGTGATCAGCTCGGTCACCGGGTGTTCCACCTGCAGACGGGTGTTCATCTCCAGGAAATAGAAGTTCTTGTCGCCATCTACGATGAACTCCACCGTCCCTGCGCTGGCATATCCAACCGCATGGGCCAGCGCGAGGGACTGCTCGCCCATCGCTTTGCGCGTGGCTTCGTCAAGAAACGGGCTGGGAGCCTCTTCAACCACCTTCTGGTTGCGGCGCTGGATAGAACATTCACGCTCGTGCAGATAAACGCCATTGCCATGCTTGTCGCAGAGCACCTGGATTTCGATATGGCGGGGTTGGGTGACGAATTTCTCGATGAAAATCCGGTCATCGCCAAAGCTGTTCGCGGCCTCGTTCTTGGAGGACTGGAAGCCTTCGCGGGCTTCTTCGTCATTCCACGCGATCCGCATGCCCTTGCCGCCACCACCAGCGCTGGCCTTGATCATCACCGGATAGCCGATCTCGTGCGAGATCTTGACCGCCTCGTCCGCGTCTTCGATCAGCCCCATATATCCGGGCACGGTGCTGACACCGGCCTGCTGCGCAATCTTTTTGGAGGTGATCTTGTCACCCATCGATTCAATCGCGCCTTTGGGCGGACCGATGAAGGCGACACCAGCGGCATCCAACGCCTCGGCGAACTTGGCGTTTTCCGACAGGAAGCCATAACCGGGGTGAACTGCTTCGGCGCCGCTTTGCTTGATGGCGTCCATGACCTTGTCGATCACGATATAGGACTGGTTCGCAGGCGGTGGCCCGATATGGATGGCTTCGTCGGCCATCTGAACGTGCAGCGCTTGCTTGTCGGCATCGGAATAGATGGCAACCGTCTGAATACCCATCTTGCGGGCGGTCTTGATAACGCGGCAGGCAATCTCGCCCCGATTTGCGATCAGGATCTTTTTGAACATGGAACGTCCTTTGTCTTTGGAAGGGTGCCACGCGAAAAGCCGCGCACAAGGTTGACCTCGCGCACGGTGCGTGATGTTTGAATTCTGTTATGTTCGGGACGTGTCCCGGCGGCCGTCAGCGGCCGCGTGTCAGCATTTGCTGGGGTTCTGCTGGCAATACAGGATGTTGCCTGCCGCACCCACAGCGGCGCCCGCCACCAGGTTCCCATTGACCACGGCTGCTGTGCCTGCGCCGACAGCGCCCCCGATGAGCGCTTGTTCGCCCGCCGTGTCGCCACATGCCGCAAGTCCACCCATGACCGCCAACGCAAACCAAATCTTTGGAGCTCGCATTTTACCCTACCTTTTTTCGTTACAGTGCCTGTAAAAACCACGTTGGTCCGGGAAAGGTTCCGACGCAAGTCAAATGCTTGATCCGCGCAGGATTTGGCAAATCTGCGCGCATGTGCCGCCCACGACGCATCAAACAAAAAAGAGGCGGGCAGGAATGTGGCCAAGCCACGCGCCTGCCCGCCCAGGGAAGGGGTACGGAATAGGTGTTTCGCAGACGCAACCGGGATGGCAGTTTCGCCTACAGGTAGAAGACTGTACTGTGACTCGCTTTCTGCCAAGCGCGCTGCCGAGGTTTGCACTTTTTGAGCCAAATCGCGCCCATCTGAGACTGAGCTTTGCAAAAAACCGCCGATGATCATTGGATCACCTCCGGGAAAGACACACGCGCCGCAGCCACATCAATAACCAGCAGCGCCTCGTAACTGGCGGGGTCAAACGGATCTTCAGCGGGAACAACTTCGCGCCCGAAAAGCCAGCTCAGCCGCCCCGCATCCAGATTGCCGCGCTCAAAGGGCTGATCGCCGAAATGCTCCCACAAGGCGGCCAGAAACCCGGCATCTGCGCGCCTGTCAGCGGCCTTGCGGTCGGCAAATCGTTCGCGACGCGTCAATGGCGTCACACCGCGAGGGTTCGCGCGACGGATGACAAATTGATAATCAGTACCCGGCAAACGGCCCGGGAACCCGCGATGCTTCAGCATGGCTGCCCCCCTGACAAAAGGACAGCGCGGGGTGCCAGCGGGGCAGGCCCATTGGCCCACCCCGTGACAGTGTTACTTGAGTTTGCCGGTATATGTCGGCTCGACCGAAATGGGCTCGGGCTCGACCACGACAAATGTCTCTTCCTGCGGCTGTGCGCAGGCTGCAAGGCCGGCCAAGAGGCCCGCCATCGCGAGAAGCTTGATGCTCGTCGACATCCATGTCTCCTGTCTTTTCTTATGGATCCTTCAAGGCTCTGCGTCCTTGTGGAAACCCACCTCAAACACCGACGGGCGAATGCCCATCGCACTGAAATCATAGCGGAAAGACAGGCCGAAAGATATCCACAGCCACGCGACGGACCAGCCTGTGACTCCAAAGCCTCAAATCGCATGGCGCTTAAGCTTTGATCCGCAAGATATTGTGGCTGCATCAGAATTCCTCCCAAATGCAGGCGCCGTCTTGCAGGCTGAAAAGCTCGAAAAACTGGGTTGCGTCGGGGTCGGGCTGGCCAAAGGGCACCTCGCGATCGGAAAACGACATCACGATCCGCGCGGGCGCAATTGCGTTATCCACAAGGTAAGGTGCTGCCAGATCATCGCACAAAACCTGCATGTCCGCGATGGCGGTATCGGGCGCAATCGCATCCGGACCGGGCGTGATCTGCGGCGCCAGAAATCGGAAGCGCACCCACAGCTCGCCCGGGTTTTCGTCTAACAGGATCTCGGACAGGGTCACGGTCTGGCCCGAAGGCGCGATGATGGCCTCGGTGGCGAAAGCGGGGCTGATGGACAGGATCAAACCCAGGACGCAGCCCCGACCCCGCATGCGGGCTCCTCCTGCCGGGGCTGCTGATCGCGTGCACGCAGCACGCGTGTTGGGTTGACCGAACGTCATCATGGGGCCGATTCGTCCCGTGTGTCAAATTCCGCAGGGCTGATGATTTCGATCAGCTCCATATCGTCGGAATGGCGGACCTCGCGATGTTTGATGCCGGGGGGTTGCAGCACGCAGGAACCTTCGCGCAAAAGATGCTCCCCCTGCCCCTCATATTCGAAAACGACCCATCCTTTGGTGACATAGACCATCTGGAAATCCAGATCATGCGAATGCCACGCGCCGGGGCTCTCCATGCCCGGCACTGCGCGGATGACATGCGCGCCGAACTTGCCCTGCGTCGCGTCCTTGATACCCAGATCACGGTACTCAAAGAACGCACGCAGCCCTTCGCCCACGAATTTGCCGTCATCGGCATGGGCGATGGTGAAGGCCTGGTTTTTCCAAAGCTGGGTCATGGTGATCTCCGTAGGCCGGGCTTCAGCCCGGCTTTGCGGCAGGTGCCGGGCTGAAGCCCGGCCTACAGCGGAATATTATCGTGCTTCTTCCACGGCATAGGCTTCTTCTTGCCCCGGAGCGAGGCAAAGGCCCGCGCCACGCGTTTGCGTGTCGATCGCGGCTGAATTACCTCGTCAATGAACCCGCGTTCGGCCGCCACAAACGGGTTGGCAAAGCGCGCTTCATATTCCGCCGCGTGCGCGGCGATCTTTTCGGGATCGCCCAGATCGGCGCGATGAATGATCTCGGTGGCCCCTTTGGCCCCCATCACCGCCACCTCCGAGGTGGGCCAGGCATAGTTGATATCGCCGCGCAGGTGCTTGGAGCTCATCACCACATAGGCCCCGCCATAAGCCTTGCGGGTAATCACCGTGACCTTAGGCACCGTGGCCTCCCCATAGGCAAAGAGAAGTTTCGCACCGTGTTTGATCACGCCGTTATATTCCTGCGTGGTTCCGGGCAGGAAGCCGGGCACATCGACCAGCGTCAGCAGCGGGATTTCGAAGCAATCGCAGAAGCGCACGAAGCGCGCGGCTTTGCGGGCTGAGTCGATGTCCAGCACGCCAGCCAGAACCATCGGCTGGTTCGCCACAACACCCACGGTCTGCCCTTCCAGACGGATGAACCCGGTGATGATGTTTTTCGCGAACTCCTCCTGGATCTCGTAGAAATCCGCCTCATCGGCCAGCTTCAGGATCAGCTCTTTCATGTCGTAGGGCTGGTTGGGGTTTTCGGGGATCAGCGTGTCCAGCGAGGCCTCGATCCGCGCAGGATCGTCAAAGAAGGGGCGCACAGGCGGTTTCGACTGGTTGTTGAGCGGTAGGAAATCCACCAGACGGCGCACTTCGGCCAGGGCCTCCACATCGTTTTCAAACGCCGCATCCGCGACCGAGGATTTCCTGGTGTGGGTCGACGCGCCGCCCAGTTCTTCGGCGGTCACCACCTCATTGGTCACCGTCTTCACAACATCCGGGCCGGTGACGAACATGTAGGAACTGTCTTTGACCATGAAGATGAAGTCGGTCATCGCGGGCGAATAGACCGCACCGCCTGCGCAGGGCCCCATGATCACGCTGATTTGCGGCACCACGCCCGAGGCTTCGATGTTGCGCTGGAAGACCTCACCATAGCCGGCCAGCGAATCCACGCCTTCCTGAATGCGCGCACCACCCGAGTCGTTGATGCCGATCACCGGCGCGCCGTTCTGCATCGCCATATCCATAATCTTGCAGATCTTCATCGCATGGGTGGCCGACACCGACCCGCCCAGAACCGTGAAGTCCTGCGAAAAGACATAGACCTGACGGCCGTTGATCGTGCCCCAGCCGGTGACCACGCCATCGCCCGCAGGCTTTTGTTTTTCCATGCCGAAATCGGTGCAGCGGTGGGTGACGAACATGTCGAATTCTTCGAAGCTGTCCTCGTCCAGCAGAAGGTCGATCCGTTCGCGCGCGGTCAGCTTGCCGCGCCCGTGCTGCGCGTCGATACGCTTTTGACCACCGCCCAGCCGCGCGGTCTCGCGGCGGTTTTCCAACTCGGTCAGGATGTCTTTCATGATATCTGTCCCCAAAATCCGTTTGGCTGGTTATAGCCAAGCAACTGTGGTCCCCAAAGCGGAATTCGGCAAATTTGCATATTTTCTGCATCGCGATGAATGCGAATTGCAAATCATGCTAATTAACAGATGAAACGCGACGTTCGCATGGACAAGCCCAACGCCGCGCCATAGATCAAATTTCATGGCCGACGCGCCCAACATACGCTTTCTTGATCCAAGCTCACCGCCACATGTCTCGACGCTGATCATGCTGTCGGGGCTGTCGGCGCTTGCCATGAACATCTTCCTGCCCAGCCTGCCGGGGATGACAGCCTATTTCGAGACCAATTACCGGGTGATGCAACTGTCCGTCGCGGTCTATCTGGCCGTCAACGCGGTCTTGCAGATCCTTATTGGCCCGATCTCGGACAAGTTCGGGCGCAGACCCGTGATTATCTGGGGATTGGCCCTGTTTCTGCTGGCGACGGTGGGCTGCATCTTTGCGCCCAATGCCGAGCTTTTCCTGTTCTTCCGCATGTGCCAGGCGGTTGTGGCCGTGGCCCTTGTGCTCAGCCGGGCCGCGGTGCGCGACATGTACCCGCAGGATCAGGCGGCCTCGATGATCGGATATGTGACCATGGGCATGGCGATTGTGCCCATGATCGGCCCCGCCATAGGCGGCGCGCTGGACGAGGTCTTTGGCTGGCAGGCCAATTTCTGGATGCTGTTTGGTCTGGGCGCGATCTGCCTTGCGCTGGTCTGGCAGGATATGGGGGAAACCGCCCTAACAAGCGGCAAAACCTTGATCGAACAGTTCCGCGAATATCCCGAGCTGCTGACCTCTCCCCGGTTCTGGGGCTATGCCATGGCGGCTGGTTTCACATCGGGCGCGTTCTTCGCCTATCTGGGCGGCGCGCCTTTCGTGGGAACCGAGGTCTTCAACCTTTCACCGGCCCAGCTTGGGGTCTATTTCGGCGCGCCCGCCGTGGGTTATCTTCTGGGTAACTTCATTTCGGGCCGCTACTCCGTCCGGTTCGGAATCAACCGGATGATCCAATGGGGCTGCACGACATGCGCCACTGGAATGGCGATTTCGCTGGGCTTCTTTCTGACCGGCAACGGCACGCTTTATTCCTTCTTCGGGCTGATGACGCTGGTGGGGTTGGGCAATGGCATGACCATTCCCAACGCCACCTCGGGCATGCTCTCGGTGCGCCCGCATCTGGCCGGCACCGCCTCGGGGCTTGGTGGCGCGCTGATGATTGGCGGGGGCGCGGCGCTCAGCGCACTGGCCGGGGCGCTGCTGGGGCCCGGAACGGGGGCAACGCCGCTTTTGTGGCTGATGTTTGCGACGTCTGCACTGGGCGTCGTTGCGATCCGCGTAGTGATCTGGCGCGAACGCCAAATCATGGGCTGAGGACTTGCGCCGCATGTTTTGCAAGGTTAGCACGGCATAGATCAAACTTTGCAAAGGGCACCCATGGCCACGCAAAAACTCTATGCCGGTGCAAAGCTGCGCGAGATCCGCATGCGGATGGATC
The DNA here is from genome assembly GCF_001262635.1 of Aestuariivita boseongensis. GTDB lineage: Bacteria > Pseudomonadota > Alphaproteobacteria > Rhodobacterales > Rhodobacteraceae > Aestuariivita > Aestuariivita boseongensis. The sequence continues at coordinate 33,492 of NZ_JXYH01000014.1, read as the reverse complement.
TGACCCAGAAAGCCTTTGCCGCCAAGCTGGGCGTGTCCCTGCCCTATCTGAACCAGATGGAGAACAACAAGCGGCCGGTCTCAACCTCAGTCGTTCTGGCGCTGGCGCAGGAATTCGGCGTCGATGTGATCGAGCTGAGCACCGGCGACAGCGAAAGGCTGGTCAGCGATATGCGCGAGGCCCTGTCGGATCCGGTCTTTGCCGACAACATGCCGCCGCTTGCGGATCTGCGCCTGACGGCCTCGAACGCGCCGGCGCTGGCACGTGCGCTGATCGAACTGCACAAGGCCTATCGCCAGACGCATGAGCGACTGGCCTCTCTGGACGAGGCGCTGGGTCGCGAAGACGCCCGCACGCAATCCAGCCCCTGGGACGAGGTGCGCGATTTCTTCCACTATTGCGACAACTATATCGACGCGGTGGACCGCGCGGCCGAAAGCTTTGCCGCCCAATCCCGCGGGCAGATCCGCGCCGCCACGGAGCGGCGGCTGGCCGATCTGGGCATAACGGTCCTGCTGCACGATGACAGCCCCGTCCGGCGCTATGACGCGGCCACGGGCACGCTGTACCTGTCGGCCCGCGCGGCGCCCGAGACCCAACTGTTCCAGATGCTTCTGCAGTTTGCGTTGCTGACCCAGGACAAGCTGCTTGAGGCAACGCTGGATTTCGCACGCTTTCAGACGGAAGAGGCCCGCGCCATCGCCAAGATCGGCCTTGCCAATTACTTTGCCGGAGCCGCATTGATGCCCTACCGCGCTTTTCTGGATGCCGCGCAAGAGGTGCGCCACGATCTGGAAGTCTTAGGCGGGCGGTTTGGTGCGTCGATCGAACAGGTGGCCCATCGCCTGTCCACGCTGCAAAGACCCGGCGCCAAGGGCGTGCCCTTCTTCTTTGTACGCGTCGATCAGGCCGGAACGATCACCAAACGCCATTCGGCAACGCGGCTGCAATTCGCGCGTTTCGGCGGCGCCTGCCCGCTGTGGAACGTGCACCGGGCGTTTGAGACCCCGGGTCAGTTCCTGCGCCAGCTGGCTGAAACACCCGATGGTGTGCGGTACATCAGCCTGGCGCGGGACGTGTCGAAATCGGGGGGATCCTATGGTGCGCCGATCCGGCGGTATGCCATCGCGCTGGGTTGCGAAGTGCGCCACGCGCCATCGCTTGTCTATGCCGACACGCTTGACGTGTCGAACGCCGAAGCGTTCGAGCCCATCGGCATTTCCTGCCGGATCTGCGAGCGCACCTCCTGCCACCAGCGATCGGTTCCGCCGCTGGAGCGCAGGTTGTCGGTGGATGTGAACGCCCGCGATATCCTGCCCTACACAGTGCGCTGATCCAGACAAGCGCCCGGTGCACAAAGCAGGATCGGGTATTTTTGCCAGAAAGAAGCAGGAATTGAGCACTCCTGCTCCCCTGGTGTTTCAGATATCCATGTACGCTGGCGGCAATTCAGCCCAGCGCTGGCCCTATCCGGACGTCAAGCCTTGGACAGGATTGCCCAGATTTCGTCCTTGAGATGGGCGCGTTTCTTGCGCAGGTCGACCTCGGCCAATTCTTCCATCGGATCAACATTGGTCTCGGCGCGGTGCACCGCACGGTTGACCTCGTGATACTCATCGGCCAGCCGCGCGAAATGGGCGTTCGATTGTTTAAGCTGGCTCATCAGTTCGACCTTGTCAGGAAATTCTTCGGCCAGTTCGTGGGGTGTGTGCGACATGTCTCTCTCCCGTGGATGTCTTTTCGGTTCAGGCCACTCTAGGACATGCGCGGCAGGGCACACTTTGACCGGGATCAAACCCGGCGTGCGATAACCCGAATTACCTAACGCCTGGCGCGGCGCCACCCGGCGGCTTGCGCCTGCGCCTCGCTGCAGAACCAGCGTTCGCCCTTTGCTGGGTTGATCTGGGTCTGGCGGTAATGTTCCTGCCCCGGCATGTGATAGATCCGTTTGCCCGAGGCCGAGATATTGCCCTTGATCGCGCAAGTCCTGTCAGGGGTTTCCGGCGCGCGCCGTTCCGCCCGGAATTCCGCAGGCGCCTGCGCGGAGGAGCCATGCAGCCCGACACCGCGCACCGCTGCGCCTTTTTCATCCAGATCGTAATCCATGGAGTAGCGCCGATAGGCATAGGCCCACCCCGATTGTACCAGAACACGGGCCACGTCCCTGCCCCGGACCGCACAGCGCGCGACAACCCGGCCATAGCGATCCCGATCAAGCGCCTCGCACTGCGCCCAGGCCCCGTCGAATTCCGCGCGTGTCTGCGCAGAAGACCAAAGCCCGCACTCCCAAACCTCCCCAGAGGGGCGTGTGCAGGTCTGATCGCGTTCTGGTGCGTCGATGCCGAAAAGCCGGACGCGGGTTCCGCCAACGTCCCAGGTATCGGCGTCGATCACGCGCACCGCGCCGCTCACGTCTGCAAGCGCCGTGAGCGGAGACAGAGAGAGGAGAACCGCGAGGCAAAACCTTAACATGCGGTTAACCTGCGCTGGCGGCCGGGCAAGCGCAAGCGTCGCCTTGAGCCGGGGTTAACGCTGTGCGGTTTGCCAGTCGGAATGGACCCAGGGCCGGTCATTGGCCCGTGGCAGCGGATCGCGGCCAAGGATATGATCGCTCATCTTCTCACCCACGAGGATCGACGGACCATTCAGGTTGCCATTGGTGATGCGCGGGAAAATGCTGCTGTCAGCCACGCGCAACCCGTCAACGCCGATCACCCGGCCTTCGGGATCGACCACCGCCTGCGGGTCGTCGGCTCGCCCCATCTTGCAGGTGCCGCAAGGGTGATAGGCGCTTTCAGCGTGCTCGCGGATGGCTTCATCAAGCTCATCATCCGTCTGCAGATGCGCGCCGGGCTGAATTTCGGCCTTCACGAAGGGTTCCATCGCCTTCTGCGCGAAAATCTCGCGGGTCAGGCGCAGGGCGGTGCGGAATTCGGTCCAGTCATCCGGGTGGCTCATGTAATTGAACCGGATCTTCGGCGCATCCACGGGATTGCCCGAGGCCAGGCTGATCCGCCCCCGGCTTTTCGACCGCATCGGCCCGACATGGGCCTGAAACCCGTGCCCTTCCGCAGCCGTCTGCCCATCATAGCGCACGGCGATGGGCAGGAAGTGGAACTGGATATCCGGATATTCGATGCCCGCGCGCGACCGGATGAAGCCACAGCTTTCGAAGTTGTTCGAGGCCCCCAGCCCCGTCTTGGTGAAAAGCCACTGCGCCCCGATCATCGCCTTCGAGATCAGGTTCCAATGCTTGTAAAGCGTGATCGGCTTGCTGGAGGAGAACTGCACATATATCTCAAGATGGTCCTGCAGATTGCCGCCGACCCCGGGTCTGTCGGCGATCACGTCGATCCCATGTTCGGCCAGATGCGCCGCCGGGCCGATACCCGACAGCATCAGGATCTTCGGCGAATTGATGGCCGAGGCCGCTAGGATCACCTCGCGCCGGGCCCGCACGATCTTGCCGCCCGCAAGCGCCACGCCTTTGGCGCGGCCGTCTTCGATCACCACACGCTCCACCAATCCGCGCAGCAGATCGCAGTTTGCGTGTTTCAGTGCAGGCCGCAGATAGGCATTCGCCGCAGACCAGCGCCGCCCTTTCCAGACGGTCTGCTCGAACGGGCCGAAGCCTTCCTGTTTCTCGCCGTTGTAATCGTCGGTGACCTGATACCCGGCCTGACGCCCCGCCTCGACAAAGGCGTGATAAAGCGGGTTTTTCCTGGGGCCGCGGCTTATGTGCAGCGGACCGTCGGTGCCGCGCCAGCCCGGGTCGCCGCCATGCCCGCCGTCATGCCAGCTTTCCATCCGCTTGAAATAGGGCAGCACGTCGGCAAAGGCCCAGCCTTCCGCCCCGCTGTCGGCCCAATGGTCGTAATCGTGCGCATGCCCGCGCACATAGACCATCCCGTTGATCGACGATGATCCGCCGATGACCTTGCCGCGCGGGCAGACCAGCCGGCGATTGCCCAGATGCGGCTCGGGCTCAGACAGATAGCCCCAGTCATACATCTTCATGTTCATCGGATAGGACAAAGCCGCAGGCATCTGGATCAGCGGCCCCCAATCGGTGCCGCCATGTTCGATGACCAGCACGGATTGCCCGGCTTCGGCCAGACGGTAGGCCATGGCGCAGCCCGCGCTGCCCGCGCCGACGATGACGAAATCGGCCTCCATCAGCGCCCCACCTTGCAGATGCGGGACGTTATGATTTGCGCGGGAGTGGGGTATTTCTGGCCAGAAAGAAGCATGAGGTTACTCCCCCCTCGGGAAGCGCTGGTTTTCTTCCACCACGTTCAGGTCCATGTGATTGCGCATGTAGCGTTCCGACGCCTTTTGCAGCGGCTGGTAATCCCAGGGGTAATAGCCGCCCTGCCTGAGCGCTTCGTACACGACCCAACGGCGGGCCTGGCTGGCGCGCACATCGGCGTCGAAGCGTTCCAGATCCCAGCGCGCGGCGGCCTCGATCCGGAAGCCTTCCAGCGTGACGCGATGGGCGGGGTCTTCGGCGAGGTTGACCAGCTCGTCCGGGTCTGCCTCCAGATCGAAGAGCTGTTCGGGGTCAATGGCGCAATTGGTGTATTTCCACTTGCCCTGGCGCAGCGCGATCAACGGCGACTGGGACCCTTCGGCGGCATATTCCATCGCCACGGCGCTGGTGCGCGCGGCGCCTTTTGCCAGCGGTATAAGGCTTTCACCCGTGGTCCAAGGCATGACCTCGTCCATACTTACCCCCGCCAGGTCACAAAGCGTCGGACAAACGTCGATGGTGGAGACCGGATCGCTGACCGTTTGCGGCACAAGGCCCGGAGCCGCGATCATCAGCGGCACGCGGGCCGAGCCTTCGTAGAAGTTCATTTTGAACCACAGCCCCCGCTCGCCGAGCATATCGCCGTGGTCGGACACAAAGAGGATGATCGCCTCCTGACGGGTGCGGTCGAGCACGTCGAGGATCTCTCCGATCTTCTCGTCCAGATAGGAGATATTGGCAAAATAGGCCCGGCGCGACCGGCGGATATCATCTTCGGAGATGTCGAAATTGCGCCAGTCATTCGCATCGAAAATCCGCTGCGCATGCGGATCGTGATCGGCATAGTCCATCGCGGGGACGCGCGGGCTCAGATGGTTGCAGTCTTCATAAAGATCCCAGAACCGCTTGCGCGCCACATAAGGGTCATGCGGGTGGGTGAAGCTGACGGTCAGGCACCAGGGCCGGTCATCATGTCCGCGGGCGAGGTCATAGAGTTTGCGCTGCGCGTGATAGGCGACCTCGTCATCATATTCCATCTGATTGGTGATCTCGGCCACGCCTGCCCCCGTGACCGACCCCATGTTGTGATACCACCAGTCGATCCGCTCTCCGGGTTTGCGGTAATCCGGCGTCCAGCCGAAATCGGCGGGATAGATATCGGTGGTCAACCGTTCTTCGAACCCGTGCAGCTGGTCGGGCCCCACGAAGTGCATCTTGCCCGACAGGCACGTGTGGTAACCCGCCCGGCGCAGATGGTGGGCGTAGGTGGGCAGATCACCGCGGAATTCGGCAGCGTTGTCATAGACGCCGGTGGCCGAGGGCAGCTGGCCCGTCATGAAGCTGGCACGCCCCGGCGCACAGAGCGGGGAGGCGGTATAGCTGTTGGCAAAGCGCACTGACCGGTCGGCCAGCCGCCGCAGATGGGGCGCGTGCAGCCAATCGCCAGGACCATCGGGAAACAGCGTGCCGTTCAGTTGATCGACCATCAGGATCAGGATGTTTGGTTTGGGCATCATCCCTCCCGGATCAGGCGTTGAACATCGGCCAGAACAAGCGCGACCGCCTCTTCGTTCGACATCGCCTCGGGGCGCAGGACCTGACGCAGATAGACCCCGTCGATCAATGCGCCGATCGTTTCGGAGGCGCGGGCGGGATCGGCGACCAGCGGCGTGAAGCCCACCATCAGGTTCGATCTGAGCCGCCGGTGATAGAGCCGCAACAGCCGCCGCGTCTGGTCGGAAGTTTGCGCCTGAAGATAGAAATGCAGCCAGGACGCCGCCGTCGCAGCCCGGAAATTCTGCGACGAGAAAGAGGCGCGCACGATGGCCTCGATCCGTTCTTCGGGGCTTCGCGCCATGGCCAGCGCGCCGCGCACCTCTGCCCCGAACAGCGTCAGGATGTGGCGCATGGTGGCCACAAGCATCTGTTCTTTCGAACCGAAATAGTGATGGGCCAATGCGCTCGACATGCCGGCGCGGCGGGCGATCTGGCTGACGGTGACGTCCAGCGACCCCGCCTCTCCGATCTCGGCAATCGCCGCTTTGACGAGGGCATCGCGCCTGATAGGCTCCATTCCAAGTTTGGGCATGTGGGCGTCTCCGGGGTGAACGTCGGAAAACGCTATGGGTTCTTTATTGACTCGTCAATCAATAACCCTCAGCCTGCCAAACGAGGACAACAAAAACCGTCAGGGAGACAGTAATGACCTTTAAATCTTCTCTTTCCGCATTGGCCCTTATGGCTATTGCAGGGCCCACCTTGGCCGATTGTGACACTGTCACATTCTCGGATGTGGGCTGGACCGACATCACCGCGACAACCGCCGCCACCACGGTGGTGCTGGAAGCGCTTGGCTATGAGACAGACATCAAGGTGCTGTCGGTGCCGGTGACCTATCAATCCATGGCGAATGGCGACATCGATGTGTTCCTGGGCAACTGGATGCCCACGATGGAGGGCGACATCGCGCCCTATCGTGAGGCCGGCACGGTCGACACGGTGCGCGCCAACCTGGAAGGGGCGAAATACACGCTGGCCGTGAACAAGGCGGCGGCAGACATGGGCATCGCGGATTTCAGCGATATCGCCAGCCAGAAGGATGCGCTTGAAGGCAAGATTTATGGCATTGAACCGGGCAATGACGGCAACCGACTGATCATGGATATGATTGGCGCGAACGCCTTTGGCCTTGAGGGTTTCGAGGTGGTCGAAAGCTCTGAACAGGGGATGCTGGCGCAGGTGGCGCGAGCCGATCGTCGGGGGGAGCCGATTGTGTTCCTGGGCTGGGAGCCGCACCCGATGAACGCCAATTTCGAGATGAGCTATCTGACCGGTGGCGATGATTATTTCGGGCCCAATCTGGGCGGTGCGACCGTCTATACCAACACATCGGCGGGCTATGTCGAGACTTGCCCGAATGTGGGCAAGCTGCTGACAAACCTGGAGTTTTCGCTGGCCATGGAGAACGAGATCATGGGCGCGATCCTGAATGACGGCGAAGATCCTGCCGATGCGGCAACCGCGTGGCTTTCGGCCAACACCGATGTGCTGGGCGGATGGCTGGATGGTGTGACCACCAAAGACGGTGGTGACGCGATGGCAGCGGTGAAAGCTGCGCTGAACTGATCTTTCTGCGCGGCTTCGGTTGGTCCGGGGCCGCGCAAGAAAATTCGAATTTTCTTGCCAAAATTCTTCGAAGAATTTTGCCCCCTCCCAGCATGATGAGGTCTGAATGGAGTGGTTGACCGACACCAAGATCCCCATCGGCAAATGGGCCGCCGGGATCTTCGACTGGCTTCAAATCAACGGCGCGTGGTTCTTTGATGGCCTCTCCATCACGATGGAGGCCCTGATTGACGGTATCCTCTGGGTTCTGCAGACGCCCCACCCGTTCATCATCATCGCGGTTTTTGGGGGGCTGACCTGGCTCCTGCAGCGCAACTGGAAAGTGGTGCTGTTTGTGATCCTGGGCTTTCTGTTCATCCTCAACCAGGACTATTGGGAGGAAACCACCGAAAGCCTGACCCTGGTTCTGTCGGCCTGCGTGGTCTGTATGGGGATTGGCGTACCCATCGGCATCGCCGCCGCCCACCGCCCCCGGCTTTACCGCTTCATGCGGCCCGTGCTGGACCTGATGCAGACGCTGCCCACCTTCGTCTATCTTATTCCGGCCATTGTGTTTTTCGGCATCGGCATGGTCCCGGGCCTGATCGCCACGGTGATCTTTGTTTTGCCCGCGCCCATCCGCCTTACGCATCTGGGTGTGACCTCCACCCCCAAACCTCTGCTTGAGGCCGCGCAGGCCTTCGGGTCCACGCCCAGTCAGACGCTTTGGAAGGTCGAACTGCCCTATGCGCTGCCTCAAATCATGACTGGCCTGAACCAGACGATCATGCTGTCGCTGTCGATGGTGGTGATCGCCGCTCTGGTCGGCGCAGATGGGCTGGGCGTGCCTGTGGTGCGCGCGCTCAATCAGGTGAACACCGCCCTTGGCTTTGAAAGCGGGTTCATCATTGTGGTTGTCGCGATCATGCTGGATCGGATGCTGCGGATGGAGCGGCGGTGATGGGCACAGCGGTTGAGTTTGATGCGGTCAACATCGTCTTTGGCGACAAACCGCAGGCGGCCCTACCCTTAATGGATCAGGGTCAGGAGCGCAGTGAAATCCAGGCCTCCACCGGCCAGGTGCTGGGCGTGCATGATTGCTCCCTGACTGTGGAAGAAGGGGAGATCCTTGTGCTCATGGGCCTCTCCGGGTCAGGCAAATCCACGCTGCTGAGGGCGGTGAACGGGCTGAACCCGGTGGTGCGTGGGTCGGTGCGGGTGAATGACGGCACGCAGATGATCGACGTGGGCCAAGCGGATGCGGCGACACTGCGGGATCTGAGACTGAGCCGGGTGGCGATGGTGTTTCAGCAGTTTGGCCTTTTGCCCTGGCGGACCGTGCGCGAAAATGTGGGGCTTGGGCTGGAATTGGCCGGGATGTCCAAATCCGACCGGGCGGCCAAGGTGGATCAGCAGCTGTCTCTCGTGGGTCTCTCGGATTGGGCCGAACGCAAGGTGGGCGATTTGTCGGGCGGCATGCAGCAGCGCGTGGGCCTTGCGCGGGCCTTTGTGACGGATGCGCCGATCCTGTTGATGGATGAGCCGTTTTCAGCCCTTGATCCGCTGATCCGGACGCGGTTGCAGGACGAGCTCTTGGAGCTGCAGCAAACCCTGAAACGCACCATCATATTCGTGAGCCATGATCTGGATGAGGCCTTCAAGATCGGCAATCGCATCGCGATCATGGAGGGCGGACGGATCGTGCAATGCGGCACCCCGCAAGAGATTTTCACCGCCCCCGCCACCGACTACGTGGCCGATTTCGTGGCCCATATGAACCCGCTGGGCGTGCTTTGCGCGCGCGATGTGATGGACCCGGCCGAGGGTACCCCGCCCCATTCGGTCGCGCCGGATGCCACGATCCAAGAGGTGATGGAGGCGGCGATGGAGACGAAGGAACCGGTGGGTGTTGTCGCAAATGGAAAGCTGCTGGGTCAGATCAGTTATGACGGCATTCTGCAGCGCCTTCTGGACCCGCGCGGCAGCGGTTAAAGCTTGGTTTCCGGCGCCGTTGGTGTGATCCGGCGGCGCCGCAGCACGGCCTCGCGCCAAGCGATGAAGGTCACCGATCCCAGGATCAGCCCACCGCCCAAAACCACCCAGATATCAATGGCTTCGGCGAAAACCACATAGCCCAAAAGCGTGGCCCAGACGAGCTGGAGGAAGGTCACCGGCTGGGTCACCGTCACTGGTGCAGCGCGCAGCGCAAGCGTCATCGTGTAGTGGCCGGCTGTCGCGAAAAACGCCACAGCCAACAGCAGGCCCAGTTCGGCCAAAGTGGGCGTGACCCAGACCACCAGGGCAAAGGGGGCCAGCACGATTGTCACGATGATCGACAGACTGGCGACCACGTAAGTGGGGTCGACCTCATCGGCCAGAACCTTGGCCAGAAGGTAGGACGCGCCAAAGACCAGCCCCGCCAGAAGCATTGCCAGATGCCCGGGATCGACCTCACGAAAACCGGGGCGGAGGATGATCAGCGCCCCCAGCAGCGCGCAGACCACCGCCGCGATCCGGCGGGCAGCCAGCTTTTCCTTCAGGAAGATCGCCGCACCGATGGTGACATAGACAGGGGCGAGATAGTTCATCGCCGTGACCTCGGCGATGGGGATCTGGGTCATGGCGTAGAACCACAGCATCACGCCGAACGCGTGGCTCAGCCCACGAAACCCGAAGAGCCGCCATTGCCGTGCCGTGGGGTGGGACCGGCGCAGGTGGGGGATCAGCGGGATCAGGAACACAAGCCCGATGAGGTAACGCAGGAAGGCCGATTCCGGTGCGGGGATCCTGTCGCCCATGTATTTGACAAGCGCCGTGACGGCGACAAAGCACAAGCCTGTCACCAGCATCCAGAAAATTCCCAGGATCGGGTTCTGTGGCCGGGCGTCATCCATAGGGCTATGAACACCCAATGGCACGCCGCGCGCAACCCTTCACATGATAAGCAGTTTGCCCGCGATGGCCCACATCATGCAGCCGATGATCACATCCAGAACCTGCCAGGCACGGGGCCGTGCAAAAAGCGGTGCCAGCAGGCGCGCGCCATAGCCAAGCGTGAAGAAGAAAACCGCGCTGGCCAGGGCGGCCCCGACACCGAAGGCGATCCGGTCGTCATACTGGGACGAGATCGAGCCGATCAGGATCAGCGTATCCAGATAGACATGCGGGTTGAGCCAGGTCAGACCCAGTAGCGTGATCAGAGTACTGCGCAGCCCGTTGCCTGTGTCGGTTGCCGCTTGCAGCACCTCCCCACCCCGCCAGGCGTTGAGGAAATTCTGCGCGCCGTACCAGATCAGGAATGCCGCCCCGCCATAGCGCATAAGCGGCTCGAACCAGGGGGCCTTGGTGGCCAAGGTGCCGAACCCCGCGACCCCGGCGGTGATCAGGATGGCATCGGACAGCGCGCAGACCATGCACACCCAGAAGACATGACTGCCCCGCAATCCCTGGCGGAGCACAAAGGCGTTCTGCGCGCCGATGGCGAGGATAAGCGACAGGCTGAGCAAAAAACCGGGGAGGAAGGAGGCGATCATGGGGAACCGTGTGCTGTGGTCCCCCGTTGACTACGCAGGCAGGCCGATTTAGTCGAATTAAATATCCTTCATCTGGTTAAGCTGAACTTATGCAAATCGACCCTGCCCAACTGGCCGCACTGTCCGCGGTTCTGCGCTGTGGCGCATTCGATCTGGCCGCGGCCGAGTTGAACGTGACACCCTCGGCCATATCGCAGCGGATCAAGGCGTTGGAAGATCACATCGGCACGGCCCTTGTGCATCGCGGCAGCCCCTGCACGGGCACGCAGGCGGGTCAGCGGCTGGCCAAACACGCGGGCGATTTGGGGCTTCTTGAGGCGCAGCTTATACGGGACCTGTCGTTAACAGGGGTTAAATCCGGCGCGCGGCTGCGGCTGGCGGTCAATGCCGACAGTCTGGCCACGTGGTTCATACCGGCGCTGGCGGCGGTGCCGGATGTGCTGTTTGACTTGGTGATCGACGATCAGGATCACTCCACCGACTGGCTGGCGCGCGGCGAGGTCAGCGCCGCCATCGCTGCCACCGACAAGGCGGCGCGGGGCTGTGACAGCTTTGCCTTGGGCGCGCTGCGCTATGTGGCCACCGCAAGCCCTGCCTTTATGGAGCGTTGGTTTGTGGCGGGCGTCAACGCCGACACGCTGAACCGTGCGCCCTGCCTTGTGTTCAACCCGAAAGACAAGCTGCAGGCCCGCTGGATGGCGGATGTGACAGGCGCGCGGCCCACGCCGCCTGCGCATATGCTACCCTCGACCCATGCGTTCATCGATGCGGCGAAAGCCGGGATTGGCTGGGGCATGAACCCGGAGGTGCTGGTGCGGGACTCGTTGGTGAACGGCTCTCTTGTCGCGCTGGTGCCGGGACAACCGCTTGATGTGCCGCTTTTCTGGCATGTCAGCCGGGCGCTGTCGGGGGCCATCGCGCCACTGACCCGCGCGGTGCGGCAGGCGGCGGGAGAGGGTCTCTTGCGCTGAGGGGATTGCCGCGTCATGTAGGGGTGCGCAGGGAGAGGAGAGGGCCGATGTTTGCAAAGGAAAAGCTGGAATACACGGCGGTTCCCCTGCCCGATCGCGTCGAGTTGACGGATGAAGAGATGCGCGACGCCGCGCACGCGTTTTATGCCAAGATGCGGACGCGCCACACCGTGCGCGATTACACCACCCGGCCCGTGCCGCGAGAGGTGATCGAGGATTGCATCCGCACCGCGGGCACTGCGCCCTCGGGCGCAAACCACCAGCCCTGGCATTTCGTGGCGATCAGCGACCCGGAGATGAAAGCGCGTATCCGCGAAGAGGCCGAGATCGAAGAGCGGCGCTTTTACGAAGGCGGCGGCGGGGATGAATGGATCAAGGCGCTGGAACCCATTGGAACCAATGCAGAAAAACCGCACCTGACCACTGCGCCCTGGCTGATCGTGGTCTTTGCCCAACGCTGGGGACAGTTCGAGGACGGCACCCGCTACAAGAATTATTACGTGCCCGAAAGCGTCAATATCGCCACCGGGTTCCTGCTGGCCGCGCTGCATCATGCGGGGCTGTGCACGCTGACGCATACGCCCAACCCGATGAAGTTTCTGGCCCCGGCCTTGGGGCGCCCGGCCTCGGAAAAGCCCACGATGATCATCGCCGTGGGCCACCCGTCGGAAGATGCGACCGTGCCGACAGTAGCCAAGATGAAAAAGCCGCTGGAGGAGATTTCGACCTTCGTGGAGTGATCCGGGGGCCGATTTCGTCAACGCCTATGAAAACAAGGGTTAACGGGACAAATCGGGATGCACAGGGCGTGCACAACCCGTGCACAACCCGTGCACCGGAGGGTGCACCGAGGGCAGGTGTTAAGAGGGCGTGCGGTGGAGGTGTTACCGAAAGATGAGCGACCGGCTGCGCGGCCGATTTGTCCGTAGCCAGAGAAAGACCCGCCGCAGCAAGCCCGAAGTGACGGGTATTTTGCTACCTGACGAGAACTTCATAAAGATTACACCACGTACGGTTGCGTTGACTGCTGGCATTCAACTAGCCTGTGCGCAGTGGCGGTTATTACACTTTGGAGAAATTTGAATGCATCGTCCCGATTACCTTGTTCAAGGTGAAAGCGCTCGCCTTTTCCCTGTGCTAGCGACGACTTCCAAAGAGGGAAGAATAACCTCAATTGTACTGGCGTGCATTTCCAAGATTGAAGAGTTCGGCGCGGAATTAATGAAGAGTGTAGGCAAGCGCGTCGGCAAGCGTACGTCTATAGAAACCTTTACAGAGATCGTCTTCAAAAACGAAAAGGTTCGCGTTGCGGATCGCCCTGACGGGCTAATCGTTTTGCGCACTGGCTCCAACGAATGGCGCGCGCTGGTAGAAGCAAAAGTAGGAAACTCGGCAATTGGTGCAGATCAAGTTGAGAAGTACCGAGAAATTGCCAAAGAACAGGGGCTAGACTGCGTTATTACCATTTCCAATCAATTCGCAACTCAGCCTGAGCACCATCCAGTTGAAGAAGTCCGGAAAAGTCGTTCAAGAATTCCTGTCTTTCACTGGTCTTGGATGTCGATCCTGACTGTTACAGACATATTGCTCAATCAGGACGGCGTAGCCGACAAGGACCAAAGGCTACTTTTGACTGAGCTCCGTCGCTTTCTGACCCACGAAAGCGCTGGAGTAAAAGGTTTTGATCGGATGCCGCCGGAATGGGCTGAAATCAACCGACTTGTGTCCGCTGGAGGAAAAATCCCAGCCAAGTCTCAGGAAGCGGCGATAATCCTTGATGCATGGCATCAAGAAACTCGGGATCTTTCACTGATACTCAGCCGTCAAACCGAAGCATATGTACAAGAAAAGCTGCCAAAAAATCAACGTTCAGACCCCGCGCAGCGCAGGCGGGACGAACTCCAACTCCTTCGAGAAGAAGGTCGACTGAAGTCTGTTCTAGAAGTGCCCGACGCCGCCGCTCCGATTGAGATCATTGCCGATATCGCGCGTCGCGCAATTGACATCGGAATGACACTGCGCGCTCCTGAAGACAAAGTTTCTTCCAAGGCGCGCGTCAACTGGCTACTGCGGCAAGTAAAAACTGAAAGCGTCCAAGAGGTTTTTGTAAGGATGACGTGGCCAGGGCGAAGCGAGACTACTCAATTTCAGTTGTCTGAACTGATAGAAGATCCTGCAATCTGCGAGAAAGGCAAAATGGCCTGCAAGTGAGCCGGTTTCATATTTTCATAGCACGCCGATTGGGCGGGAAATTCACTCAACAGGTCAACTTTATCAAAGAGCTCGAAGACGTAGTGCCTTTCTTTTATCGGGAGATCGGCCAGAATTTGCAGGAATGGAGAAAACCTGCACCAAAGATCAAACCGGATCGTAGCGCTGCAAGCGATGTGACCGTCGACGCGCTACAAGACGCAGCCGAGGCGGATCTTTCTGACTAGGCTCTGAACCAGACAGCGCGCAAGGGCGACAGGGCGGTTCCGCTGTTGGCCCATCGGCCGGATATTCCGATGAGTCGGGCCAAGGCGTGCGACGCGAGGTTGTTGCCGGGATGGGCGCGCTTAGGTGAACTGTTCCGAAATCAACCGCTCTTCCAACCCATGTCCGGGATCAAACAGGATGCGGTGTTCAATAGCCGGTTCCGACTGGATTTCGACCCAATCCACGTTTTCCACCGATTTGCTGTCACCTTCGGCCATGACAGGGCGCTTGTCGGCCTCGAGCACGTCAAACCGGACCTTGGCGCGTTTGGGCAGAAGCGCGCCCCGCCAGCGTCGGGGGCGGAAGGCGGCAACGGCGGTTAGCGCCAGCACATCTGCGCCGATGGGCAGGATCGGCCCATGGGCAGAATAGTTATAGGCGGTCGATCCCGCAGGCGTGGCCACAAGTGCGCCGTCGCAGACGAGCTCGGCCAGGCGCAGGCGCCCATCCACGGTGATTTTCAGCTTGGCCGCCTGGGGGCCTGCGCGCAGAAGCGAGACCTCGTTGATGGCAAGGGCCCGGTGCATCTTGCCTGAGTGATCCATGGCCTGCATCGAGAGGGGGTTGATCACCTCTTCCTCAGCCGCTTCCAGCCGTTCGATCAGGTCGCTTTCGCCATAGGTGTTCATCAGAAACCCGATGGTGCCACGGTTCATGCCGTAAACCGGCACACCAAGTTCCTGTGTGCCATGCAACGTCTGCAGCATGAACCCGTCGCCGCCCAGGGCCACGATCACGTCGGCCTCGTCCAGCGGCACATTGCCATAGCGCCCGATCAGCGCGGCGCGCGCGGTCTGGGCCACTGGCGCGTCACTGGCCAGGAATGCGATTTTCATAGACATGACAACGGGTTCCGGTCCTGCGCATCTGGTTCCGAAACAAGCACAAGTTTCCCCTCTTGACCAGCCTTGCCGCCAAACCGGGCGATTTGGTCGTTTTGCTCTCTTTTCGATGGGGGGCGTTTGGGATAGAGACGCGCGCAACCACTGCACCCAACGGAGGCTTGCACCCATGAACGCGCAACATCGTGACACCGGCTTTTTCACCGAAACGCTTTCCGAGCGTGATCCGGAGATCTTCGGCTCGATCACCGACGAACTGGGCCGTCAGCGCGACGAGATCGAATTGATCGCATCGGAAAACATCGTGTCGGCCGCTGTGATGGAGGCGCAAGGCTCGGTGATGACCAACAAATATGCCGAAGGCTATCCGGGCCGGCGGTATTATGGCGGGTGCCAGTTCGTGGATGTGGCCGAGAACCTGGCGATTGAACGCGCCTGCAAGCTGTTCAACTGCGGCTTTGCCAATGTGCAGCCCAACTCCGGGTCGCAGGCGAACCAGGGTGTGTTTCAGGCGCTGTTGCAGCCGGGCGATACCATCCTGGGCATGAGCCTGGATGCGGGCGGCCACCTGACCCATGGCGCAGCGCCCAACCAGTCGGGCAAGTGGTTCAACGCGATCCAGTACGGTGTGCGCAAACAGGACAACATGCTGGATTACGACCAGGTTGAGGCCTTGGCGAAGCAACATCAGCCCAAGCTGATCATCGCGGGCGGCTCGGCCATTCCGCGCCAGATCGACTTTGCGAAGATGCGCGAGATTGCAGATCAGGTCGGCGCCTATCTGCATGTGGACATGGCCCATTTCGCGGGGCTGGTGGCGGCGGGCGAACACCCCTCCCCATTCCCGCATGCGCATGTGGCCACCACCACGACGCACAAGACGCTGCGCGGCCCGCGCGGCGGCATGATCCTGACCAATGACGAGGCGCTGGCGAAAAAATTCAACTCCGCCATCTTCCCCGGCATTCAGGGCGGTCCGCTGATGCATGTGATCGCCGCCAAGGCCGTGGCCTTTGGCGAGGCGCTGCGCCCGGAATTCAAGACCTATATCCAGCAGGTGATCACCAATGCGCAGGCGCTGAGCGATCAGCTGATCAAGGGCGGTCTGGATACGGTGACCCACGGCACCGACACCCATGTGGTGCTGGTCGACCTGCGTCCCAAAGGCGTGAAGGGCAATGCCACCGAAAAAGCGCTGGGGCGGGCCCATATCACCTGCAACAAGAACGGCGTACCGTTTGATCCGGAAAAACCGACCGTGACCAGCGGCATTCGTCTGGGATCGCCCGCCGGAACCACGCGCGGGTTTGGAGAGCCCGAGTTCCGCCAGATCGCGGACTGGATCATTGAGGTGGTCGATGGGCTGGCAGCGAATGGCGAGGACGGCAATGCCGAGGTCGAAGCCAAAGTGCGTGCCGAAGTCGACGCGCTCTGCAAGCGTTTCCCGATCTATCCCAACCTGTGACCCTGGCGGCAGAGTTTTGAAAAACTCTGCCTGCAAATTCTTTGTAAAGAATTTGCGCCCCGTCTGATGTCAGAGCTGGACCGATCCGCAACCCGACGCATCGAACGGGGCCTGGGCGACTGGATGCGCGCCCGGCTCCCGTTTGTGCTGTCCGAATTCGTAATGTTTCTCCTCAAACAGGGCTGGGCCTGCCTTTTCGGCATCCTGATGCTGCTGGGGCTGATCGCCTCGAAAGCTATTTGGCACGAAGACTGGTCGCTGGCGCGCTATGACGCGCTTTTGATATATGCTCTGGCCATTCAGGCCGGTTTTCTTGCCCTGAAGCTGGAGACCTGGCGCGAGGCGCGGGTCATCCTGCTCTTCCATCTGACCGGCACGGCGATGGAGATCTTCAAAGTCAATGCGGGCAGTTGGGCCTATCCGGAAGAGGCGGTGATGAAGCTTTGGGGTGTACCGCTCTTTTCAGGGTTCATGTATGCGAGCGTCGGCAGCTATATGGCGCGGGTGATCCGCGTGTTCGAGATGCGCTTTGCCCCCTACCCACCGTTCTGGATGACGATTGCGCTGGGTGTGGCGATTTACGTGAATTTCTTCGCCCATCACTTCCTGCCCGATATCCGGCTGGCCCTCTTTGCCGCCACGGTGATCCTGTTCTGGCGCACGCGTATCTGGTTTGTCGTGGGCGGCAATGACTACTGGATGCCCCTGCCCGTGGCCGCCCTGCTGTCGAGCTTCTTCCTCTGGGTGGCCGAGAACGTGGGAACCGGAACCGGTACATGGATTTATGCCGGGCAAGGCGCGCTTGATCTGGTCAGCTTTGCAAAAATGGGGTCGTGGTACCTGCTGCTTTACGTCAGCTTCGCCACGGTGACGCTGGTGTATCGCGACGTCCTCTATGACCGCCCGGTCACAGGAAACCGCGCCAGGACAGCACCAGAACCAGCAGGGCAAACGCCACGATCAGGCTGAACGCGATGGAGGCAAGGATGGACAGGATACGGTCCTTGCGTTCTTCGGCCAGGTCGATGCTGTTGAGATGGGTTTTCACCACGTCCGCCGATTGGCTGAGCCCCTTGAAATCCACGGTACGCGCCAGCTTGGGATGATGGGTGAAGCGTTCGGCGTCAACCAGTGTACGGGCGTTCTGATAGACATGGCGCGGCAAGCGGCCCTTGCTGCGCGCCACCAGCCTGGCAAAAGGCGCGGGACGCAGTTTGAATTTCGCCTGCAGGCGATTGCTCAGGTCGGCGATCAGCTTGTCAAATTGCGCGGCGTCGGACATGGCCCCTCCGGTTCATCGGACACAGATTACCTTGGCTGCGGCTGCGCCTCAATGCCTCTGGCAGCGCGGGGCGAAGGCCGGTATCAGGGCAATATGCTGAACACGATTTTGCACGGATCCCCTTCGGAACGCCCCCCTGTTGTGATTGCGCATGGGCTTTACGGGTCTGCCCGGAACTGGGGCGTCATTGCCAAACGCCTGTCGGATCGCGGCCAGGTGATCGCCGTAGATATGCGCAACCACGGGCGCAGCCTGCGGTCCGATGATCATCGGTACGAAGCAATGGCGGACGATCTGGCCGAAGTGATTGCGGCCCATGGCGGAAAGGCCGATGTCGTTGGCCATTCAATGGGTGGAAAGGCGGCGATGATGCTGGCCCTGCGCCACCCCGATGCGATTGGCAAACTGGTGGTGGCTGATATCGCGCCGGTGGCTTACTGCCACAGCCAGATGCCCTTTATCGACGCGATGCGTCAGGTCGATCTAAGCCGGGTCGAACGGCGGTCAGATGCCGAGTCGCAACTGGCCGAACTGGGGGTAGAGAAGGCGCTGCAAAGCTTTTTCACCCAGTCTTTGGACCTGAAAGAAGGGCGCTGGCTGCTTAATCTGGATGCGCTGGCCGAAAACATGCCCCGGATCATGAGCTTTCCCGAGACCGATGCCAGCTGGACCGGGCCCGCGCTGTTTCTGTCGGGCGCGGCGTCGGATTACGTCCGGCCCGAGCATCGCGAGACGATCAAGCGCCTGTTTCCGGCAGCACGATTTGCCAAGCTTCCCGGCGCGGGCCATTGGCTGCATGCCGATGATCCGCGCGGGTTCGAAGCTGCAGTGCGGGTCTTTCTGGACGCTGCTTAGCCCGCGACGACCGTGCCCCCGCCATCGGCCCAGTCTTTCAGGCCGCCAAGGTTATAGACCTCTTTATACCCCATATCTTTCAAAAGCTTACCCGCCAGCGCCGACCGGCCGCCGCTGGCGCAATGCAGGATGATCACACGATCAGGTCGCAGCTCTGGATCGGCTGTGGGCGCATTGGGATCGGCCCGAAACTCCAGCAGCCCGCGCGAGATATGATGCGCCCCTTCCGCCTTGCCGGCTGCCGCCAGTTCGGGACCGTCCCGCACATCCAGAAGCAACGCGCCTTCGGCGATCTTGGCTTTGGCGTCCTCAGCCGAGATCCGCGGCACAGCGGCATGTGCCGCCTCGAGCATGTCTTTGAGGGTTTGCGCCATGTCATCTCTCCTTGATCTTTTTGTGGCAGTTCGGACCTGACCGAAGCTGGGCGTTGCAAAAATTCTTAAGCTTTCTAAGCTTCGAACAAAAGGACAGGGAGATACAATGATGAAACTTGTGAAAATCGTGAGCCTGTGCGCCGCGATCTTCAGTGCCGGGGCCGCACTGGCCGGGCCACTGAAGCTGGAACCTGCCAATCCGCAGCCCAGCGGATTGAAATCGGGTCTGGCGGTGAAATACGCCCTACCTGAAAAGCAGATCAAAACTCTGGCCCAGGCCGACGAGGCGCTGAAATCCGCCAAGCGCGGGCCTGCGCTGAAGGGTCTGGATTACTGGGACACCGAAGAAGGCGGTGAGACGCTGACATCTGGCAAAGCCTGGTGGGTGGCGGCACAGATCAATGGCTATGTCCGGTTTGATGCGCCTGGCGTCTATACCATTGATTTTCTTGTGAATGACGGGCTGCGCATGTTCATCGGCGGCAAAAAGATCACGGTTTGGGATCAGCGGACCCCCTGCGAGCCGATCCCGGCAGTAGAGGTCGAGGTGCCGGTGGCCGGGTGGTACCCGCTGAGCGCGGTGTATTTCCAGAACCAGGGCACCGCCTGCCTGCATATGCGCGCCGCCCCGAAAGGATCAGCGCCCGACTGGATGCCCGATGCGGCTTTTGGGCACTGAACCGAATTGAAATATAACCTTATGAAAATGCGGCGGTTTCGAACACCGCTGCGTTTTTCTTGGTCATGGCAGACGCCTGGCGTTCAAGCCGCGCGGATCTCTAACGCGGTTTTGGCAAGCATCAGATTGTGGAAACTTTGGGTGGCATCGCAGAAATCCGGCGTGCCCTCATAGCCCGCCGCGCGCCAGCCTGTACAGCGCCCCGGCGTGTCGCATTTTGCACATGATTTCAATGCGTTCTGAAGCTCGGCCAGCAGCAGCGGAGCCTCAACTTCGCCCGGGTCCAGGTCCAGATGTTTTAGCATTCCCTCGAATGCTGAGAGGCGGAGGGTTAGGTCTTGTTGCATTCCGTCCAAATTGATTGACACCACACTCTCCCCGCGTGTCATTATTTTTGTACAGAATACCAACGTATACTGAGATTTCCGCACGGCAAGCGTTTTCATGCATTTCCCACTCAGTTTTTTCCGACCCCCTGGAAAGGCGGCGGATTATCGGGGATGTCAGGGCAGATGGACCATGACGATCACGGTCGCGTTTTCCGCCCAGGCCTCTGTGCGCTCAAGCGCCGCGATTTCCTGCAACACCTTGTTCTGATTTGATAAAGGGACAGGCGCCACGGCCCAGAGCTGCGCCTGCTGGGCCGGGAGACCGGTGGGGCCGATACGCCCCAGCACATCTTTCACGCGGGCGCGGCGGGCGGCGTAGGCGCTGTTTTCTACGGCCGTTGTGAGGCCGCGCACCGGCAGGGTCAGCGGGTTGCCGAGGTGGTTGGCCTGTGTACAAGCCGAGAGAAGAAACAGGACAAACAAGGCGCGCATGGTTGTCACCTTAACCTGACAGGCGGAGGCCGCCCAGCCCCAGCGCACGCCGGATTCAGCCATAATTGACCGTTTTGCACAAGGGTTCGAGGGGCGATTGTGCATCTTGTACCCCTGGAGGACCCCATGCAACTGTCCGTTTCCGATGCCCGCGCCCGGCTGGGCCAGCTTGTGACCCTGGTGCAGGACCCGCGCCTGCCGATTGTCCTGACCCGCCACGGGAAACCGGTGGCGGCGCTGGTGTCGATGGAGGAGGTCAAACGTATCTGGGAACTGCAGGACGACGAATGGTTCGGCGCCAGATCGCCCCTGACCGGGCGGCGGCGGGGCGGCGGGCTGTACCTGTCACGCGGGCTGGTGATGGGTCCGGAGGGCAAGCCGGTGACCGTCACGCAGGCGGCGCAGATCATCCGCGAGCGCCAGATGACGCGCGCCGAGGAACGCGCGATGCTGGCCGCCGGCGGGTTGAAACCGGTGGAAGGCGGCGAGGTCGCGGTGGAGATCCCAGAACGGGTGGAACAGGCCGAGCCAAAACGGCGGTGGTGGCGGTTCTGGTGAGGGTCGTTGTGCGGGGTTCGGGGCGGTCGGGTGGGGTGGCCCGGGGGTTTAGTAAAGAACGGCGCTGTAGGGTGGGTGAAACCCACCGTTGGTGGAGGGGTGGGTTTGGTGGGTTGGCACCCACCCTACGCTTGCTGGTGAGGGTCGTTAGGCGGACCGTCTAGAGGGCGGGTACCGGGACCGTCGGGTGGTGGCCCGAGGGTTGAGTAAAGGACGGCGCTGTAGGGTGGGTGAAACCCACCGTTGGTGGAGGGGTGGGTTTGGTGGGTTGGCACCCACCCTACGCTTGCTAGCTACCCTTCGATTGCTGCAAAGGAATAGTTGAAGTATGTTCCCAACGATTAGCCGTTTGTTTTTTCGTCGGCCTCAGTCTCCATATTGTTACCCATAGGTAGTGGCGGCAGCGCCGGAAACTTCTCGCGCAGTTTGTCATACTGTTGCCGAATGGTGCCAGGCGATACAAACTCCGAAAGGCCTACGATAGCTGCAAGAGTCGCGACTATTTCTCCAACCCCGGGGATTGCCAAAGATGAAATAAGAGCGCTAAAGAAAACAAAGCGACCCACATACACACCGCCGTTCTTGAAAGCTTCGCTCTTTCTTCTATTGAAAACCTCACGTCTCTTCTCATCGGTAGTGAAATTGGCGGCGTCGTCCAAATCCCGAATTTCACCCGCTATGTCTCGCAGCAAGGTTGGGATAGACGGATCTACGATTTTTTCCCCATTGTCCGAAGTGGCCGCATCCATTATTTCGGCGACTTCTCGCAGCTCAGAGCCATCACTTTCATTAACCACGGTTGAGACTTCCGCGGCGTCGACCTCTTGCGCTTTTGCCAGCGCTTCTCGGAAGTAAAGTCGCATCAACTCAAGATGGTCGCGGTTGAAACCTTCGACTGCCTCTACGTCCCAAGAGTTCACAGCATTCTGAAAATCGTCGCTATTGGTAATTCGAGAGATAGTGGTACCAAGCCTATTCAGCAACCGAGGATTAGGGCTCTCAGACTCAGCTTCGGAAGCGTACGACCTCACGTATCTTATGAACTTCTCTTCGTTGATGTTTGTGCTGTCTTGCACGCTTTCAACTATCAACTCGGCAAATTTCGAGAGTGACTTAAGGAGATTTTCGCGATCTTCAGCAATCTCTTCCGGCGCATTTCGATCTGTATCGCCTTCAAATGGAACTGGAACAATTTTGGCTGAAACAGGGTTGAAATCAAAGTCTGTAAGCGACGCCCGCAGAATTGAACTACGCAGTCTCCTTTCAGTGAGTGGAATATTGACCCTAGTGCTTTTCTCGGACACCTGCCTTCCGAAACGGTCAACAAGCCGTTGCCTCATTTCAATAGCCGCGCTTCTCAGTGAACGGCGGTAAGTAGAAAGCGGCGGGGTGTAGCCCCGCTCCCAATTGCCGATGGTTGTTTGACTTACTCCAGTCAAGATTGCCCAGTCAGCTTGAGTGCCGGTCTGTCAACGAATTCTTCGAAAAACGACACGATTGAAGCGAGCAGGCATTGCATCGATGAAATCATCAAAGTCTTGCAAAAGCTCCCGAAAGCTCTCCAATGCGCGGTTTGAAAAGATGTCGCTCACTTGGTTTGGCTCCCTTGTTATACTTCGGCTACACCGTTTAAAAACAAGAAACTGAGAATGGACAAGCTAAACCATTAAGAGTTCAGATTCTAAGTGTTTTTTTATTAATGAGTATTTTGGTAACCCCTAGGATGCGGGCACGCAACTTTGCAGGCAAAAATCGCTTTCGCCCACTGGTCCTTTTGGATGCGGGGCGTGATGATTGTTCTGGCACTCCGGCACCAAGAATGGCTACCGTGTGCGGCCGCAGTTCGCTTCGCGAACCGCTTACCCGCACGAAAAAAGGCCGGCTTTAGTCGTCCATTTTCAGGGCGGAAATAAACGCCTCCTGAGGAATATCCACCTTCCCAAACTGACGCATCTTCTTTTTCCCCGCCTTCTGCTTGTCCAGCAGTTTGCGTTTTCGCGTCGCGTCGCCTCCGTAACATTTCGCGGTCACGTCTTTGCGCAGGGCGGACAGGGTTTCGCGGGCGATGACCTTGCCTCCGATGGCCGCCTGGATCGGGATTTTGAACATGTGGCGGGGGATGAGGTCTTTCAACTTCTCGCACATGGCGCGGCCGCGGGTTTCGGCACGGTCACGGTGGACCATGATCGACAGCGCATCGACCGGTTCGTCATTCACCAGGATCTGCATTTTCACCAGATTGTCCTGGCGATAGCCGGTCATCTGATAGTCAAATGACGCATAGCCCTTGGTCACCGATTTCAGGCGGTCATAGAAGTCGAACACCACCTCGTTCAGCGGCAGGTCATAGACGACCATCGCGCGGGAGCCGGCATAGGTGAGGTCAAGTTGGATGCCGCGGCGGTCCTGGCAGAGTTTCAGCACGTCGCCCAGATATTCGTCGGGTACCAGGATGGTCGCTTTGATCCGCGGCTCTTCCAGGTGGTCGACATGGGTGAGGTCGGGCATGTCGGCGGGGTTGTGCAGCTCGCGCATGGTGCCGTCTTTCATGTAGATATGATAGACGACGGAGGGCGCGGTGGTGATCAGTTCGATATCGTATTCGCGTTCGATCCGGTCGCGGATCACCTCGAGGTGGAGAAGGCCGAGGAAGCCGCAGCGGAAGCCGAAGCCGAGGGCGGCGGAGGTCTCCATCTCGAACGAGAAGCTGGCATCGTTGAGGGCGAGTTTCTCGATCGCGTCGCGGAGGTCTTCGAATTCGGCTGAATCGACGGGGAAGAGGCCGCAGAAGACCACGGGGACCGAGGGTTTGAAGCCCGGAAGGGGTTTGTCGGCGCCCTTCTTTTCGTGGGTGATGGTGTCGCCCACCTTGGTGTCGCGCACCTGTTTGATCGAGGCGGTGAGGAAGCCGATCTCACCCGGGCCCAGTTCGTCGACGGGCTGCATGGCAGGGCGGAAGACGCCGATGCGGTCAACGCCATAACGCGCGCCGGTTTGCATCATCTTGATCTGGTCGCCCTTTTTCAGAACGCCGTCTATGATGCGGACAAGGACGATGACGCCGAGGTAGGCGTCGTACCAGCTGTCGACCAGCATGGCTTTGAGCGGCGCGTCGCGGTCGCCTTTGGGCGCGGGGAGGTGGTGGACGATCGCCTCCAGCACTTCGTGGATGCCCTGGCCGGTCTTGGCCGATACCGGGATGGCGCCCGAGGCGTCGATGCCGATGACGTCTTCGACCTGTTCGGCGACACGGTCGATATCGCTGGCGGGCAGGTCGATCTTGTTGAAGACTGGCACCAGTTCGTGATCGGCGTCGATGGCCTGATAGACATTGGCGAGGGTTTGCGCCTCAACCCCTTGGGTTGAATCGACCACCAGCAGGGAGCCTTCGACGGCGCGCATGGAGCGGCTGACCTCATAGGCGAAGTCCACATGGCCCGGCGTGTCGATCAGGTTCAGCACATAGTGTTCGCCATTATCGGCGGTGTAGTCGATGCGGACGGTGTTGGCTTTGATCGTGATGCCGCGTTCGCGTTCGATATCCATGGCATCCAGAAGCTGTTCCTTCATGTCGCGGGCCGAGACGGTGTTCGTCTCTTGAATAAGGCGGTCGGCCAGCGTGGATTTCCCGTGGTCGATATGGGCCACGATGGAAAAATTGCGGATATGCGAAAGCGGTGTCATATGCGGGATATGGAGAGGTTTCGGGGGGCGGTCAATGGCGTTGATGCAGCACCTGTGGCGCCGCCCGGCTTAGGGTGCCGGGAGGGCGCGGGCGGTGCTGTGTCTGCCGCTCAGATGGCGCGGTCGACGGCTTCGGCTGCACGGGTAATGTCGCGGCCGACGCCTTTGGCGGTTTCGCAGGCGGCCAGCGTCATCGTGGCAAGCAGAAGAAGCAGGGTAAGGCGGGGTTTGGCCATGGGGCGCTCCGGGTTCAGGTTTTGATGCGATATAGCTTGGCGCAGGGGGCCGGTCAAACGGGGCGGCGGGCGGATCGGCCGCTTCGTGAATTGCTCCTGCCGCCGCTTTGCGGCATAGTGCGGCCAAGGCAGAAACAGGGGGCCCAAGGGCCTTCAGAGGCATAAGAGATAAGGCAGTCAGACATGGGTCGGATCCTGGCCATATTGGCGTTGGGAATGGTGGTTTCCTGCGGTGGGGGCGTCACGCGGGGCGGCGATCCCGTGGCGCGATTTGCCTCGGTCAGCGGGCCGATCAAGAGCGCGTGCCTGTCCTCGGGGCGGCGTGCGGCCAACCCTCAGATTTGCGGATGTATTCAGGCCGCGGCCGACCAGACGCTGAGCGGGGCGGACCAGCGGCGCGGCGCGTCTTTCTTTGGCAATCCGGAACTGGCCCATGCGGTGCGCGCGTCGGACACGGAACGCGACGATGCGTTCTGGGACCGCTGGCGGAACTTCGGCAGCGCCGCGGATCAGCTGTGTAGTTAACACGCCCGCTTGTCGGATCGCTTGAGCTTGCGTAGTTTTCGAAAATCGAAAACTGCAATGGATCTGTCCCATGCTGAAAAAGGGCGTGAGCCTGCGCGGGCTTGAGGTGTTCGAAGCGCTGGCTGCCACCGGATCGGTGGCCGAAGCCGCCCTGCGCACGGGGCTGAGCCAGCCCGCCGTCAGCCAGCAGATGCGCAATCTGGAAGATGCCCTGGGCGTCGATCTGATCGACCATGGGCGCAGGCCCATGCGCCTGACCGCAGCGGGGCGCAGTTTCCTGACGCGGGCAGAAGCGGCGCTGACCCAGCTGCGCGCGGCGCAGGGTGAGCTGACAGTGATGGACCTGAGCCATCTGGAAACGCTCAGCATCGGGTTGATCGACGATTTCGACAATGAACTGACACCGCGTCTGGCGACGATCCTGGCCGACAGCATGACACATACACATTTCAAGCTGATCACCGCACCCAGCCATGAGATCAGCGCAGCGCTGCGGGCGGGCGATCTGCATGTCGGGATCTCGGCCCGGATGAGCGAAACGCTTGATAATATTTCAGAATATCCGCTGATCCGCGACCCATTCATTCTGGTCACCCCGGCTGATCTGGAGATGGATCCGAGCGATCCGCTGGCCGGGCTGCGCGAGTTGCCTTTCCTGCGCTATGCCCGCGAACAGCGGATCGGCCAGCAGATCGAAGCGCAGCTGACCAAGGTCGGGCTGAGTTTCGAGCACAGGTTCGAGGTGGGCAGCCACCTGGCGCTGATGGCGATGGTGGCGCGGCGGATCGGCTGGGCGATCACCACGCCGCTGGGATATATGCGCGCCACCCGGTTTCAGGAGGATCTAGCGGCGCATCCCCTGCCCTTTGCGCCTTTCGCGCGGACGATTTCACTGTTTGCCGGGGCGGATTGGGCCGATGAGGTGCCTCTGGAGATCGCCCGGATGGTTCAGCGGCTGGTGGAGCCGCATATGATCGACCCAGGGCTGGCGCGGCTTCCCTGGTTGCAGGGGGAGTTTCACCTGATCGAATTGTAGGGCTGGCGCTTTCAGTCTTGTGAAATCAGCCTGCGGTCGCGAGGTGGGATTTGAGGCCCTGGGCGGCCGCCTCGATCAGGTCAAGCGCGCCGTCGAAATCGCGGGTGTAATACGGGTCGGGGACGTGATCCATGCCCGTGTCGGGCGCAAAATCGGTGAAAAGGCGCACCGGGGTATCGTTGCCTGCGGGGCGCAGCGCCTCAACATCTGCGCGGTTGGTGTCGTCCATCACGATGATCAGGTCGAAACGGCTGAAGTCCTGCCCGGTAATTTGCCGCGCCCGCAGGTCCGAGAGGTCATAGCCGCGGGTCCGCGCCGCCTCTTGCATGGGGCCATAGGGTGGTTTGCCCACATGCCAGCCTGCCGTGCCCGCGCTGTCGGTGGTGGCGGTGGGCATCAGGTGGCGGAACACGCCTTCGGCCGTGGGCGAACGGCAGATATTTCCAAGGCAGACAAAGAGGATACGGCTGGTCATGGGGGTATTTTCCATGTCAGGCTGAGGCGCGCAAGGAGGGCAGCATGGAAAAGATCGTCATTCTGACAGGCGCCGGGATTTCTGCCGAAAGCGGGCTGGGCACCTTTCGCGACGAAGGCGGATTGTGGAGCCAGCACCGGATCGAAGATGTGGCCACCCCCGAAGGGTTTGCGCGCGACCCGGCCTTGGTGCACGGGTTTTACAACGCCCGCCGGGTGCAGGCGGCGCAGGCCGCGCCCAACCCCGCGCATGAGGCCCTGGCCCGCCTGCAGCGCGATCATTCGGGAGAGGTCGTGATTGTCACGCAGAATGTGGACGGGCTGCACGAGGCTGGCGGCGCACAGGGCGTGATCCATATGCATGGGGAACTGGCAGGCGCGCTCTGCGCCTTTTGCGGGCATCGCTGGCGCGCGCCCGACGAGATGTCGGTAAACGAGCCCTGCCCCGTCTGTCATGGCCCCGGCGGTCGGCCGGACGTGGTGTGGTTTGGCGAGATCCCCTATCACATGGAGACCATTCTGGAGCATCTGGCGCAGGCGGATCTGTTTGCGGCAATCGGCACCTCGGGCAATGTCTATCCCGCCGCAGGCTTCGTGGAGGAGGCGCGCGCGGCAGGCGCCCATACGGTTGAGTTGAACCTTGAGCCGTCGGCGGTGGTGTCGCGTTTTGGTGAGACGCGGTTTGGTCCTGCGTCGCAGACCGTGCCTGCCTGGGTTGGCGAGCTTTTGGGCCGCGCGGGCTGATCCGCACGACCCATTTGCGTTAGCCGCCCGAGGACATGGCGCCGTGGCCGTGGCCGGGTTTACGCTCAAGATCGACCGGGATGGTGACCTCGACCTCACCCGCGTTTTCGAAGACCAGGGTCACGGTGATCTCGTCCCCCTGCAACAGCGGCTGGGTCAGGCCCATGAACATGACGTGATCGCCGCCCCTTTGCAGCATGGCAGTGCCCCCTGCGGGAATCGGGATGCCGTCTTCGACCTTGACCATGCGCATCACGCCATTGGCGTCCTGCAGATGGGTGTGGATTTCGACGCGGGCAGCGATATCTCCACGGGCGTCGATCAGCCGATCAGGCGTGTCGGATTGGTTCTCGATGCCCATGAAGGCCGCACCGGTGACCGATGTGGGCCCGGAGGAGCGCGCATAGGGGTCGTGGATCACGATACCGTCGGCAAGGGCCGCGGTGGCAAGCAAGGTTGCGGCCCCGGCCGCGAGAAGGGTGGTTCTGATGGACATGGCTTGTGTCCCTTTCTGTCTGAAGTTGGGTATTGGGTGTGTTCAGACTGGGATCGGTGGGCCACGGGCCTGCGCGTTGGCTGGTATTTGCGCGGGACGCTGTTGGGTCGTTTGGGGCCATGCGGCCTTTGACACGCCCGCGGGCCGCGCGGCAGAGGGCGCGTCCGGGTCGGGCATCGCCATCAGCCCTGCCAGCACGCAATCGGGGCACAGATGCTGGGGCGATGTGGGATGGCCGTCCTTGTCGGTGAAGACAAGGGTCGCGCCCTGACCGTTGCAGATCACCATGTATCCCGTGGCAGGCGATGCACCCTTGGCAGACGCCATGGCCTGGCCCGACGCGATCAGGCCCAGCGCGATCAGCGCTGTCAGAAGGAGGGAACGGGCACGCATCAGCATGTCAGGGGATATATGCCCCCGCGCAGGCTGGCGGAAGGGGAGGGCGGCTGCGACACATGCGACCGGCCAACAGAAAAAGCCCCGCGCGGGTTGCGCGGGGCCTTCAAGCTGTCAGCAGACAAGCGGATCAGGAGGCGGCAGTGGCCTTCGCGATCTCTTTCTTGATCTTCAGCGCGTGGGGCGACAGGTCGCTGTCCTTGGCTTTGGCAAGGAACGCGTCCAAGCCGCCACGGTGATCGACCGAGCGCAGGGCGTGAGCCGAAATGCGGAACTTGATCGCACGGCCCAGCGCTTCGGAATGAAGCGTGGTGTCGTTCAGGTTCGGCAGGAACCGGCGCTTGGTTTTGTTGTTGGCGTGGCTGACATTGTTGCCAACCATCGGGCCTTTTCCGGTCAGTTCGCAGCGGCGCGACATGGGTGTCATCCTTCGTTTCATCGGGGCGGTGTGGTGGGCGCCCAATACACAAGGGCGCTGCCATTGGCGGCGCCCGAAATCTGGTTGGATGCTCATAGGAGGAATCGCTTTTGGGGTCAACCCGCAAGACAGCGCTGATTTTGCCTTGTGACGGTGCGTGAGGCTTGCGCATCGCGGGCCCGCGCGCTCAGGGTAAAGGCAAAACGCAAGGGAGGGCGCAAATGGCCATCACAGGAACCGATCTGATCATCAATCGCGCCGATCTGAGCGATGCGCGTCTGCGCGAGGTGGAATTTGCCGACACGCCGCCAGCGGGGCAGGTTTTGCTGAGAATCGACCAATTCGCACTGACCGCCAACACGATCACCTATGGCACGGCAACCGACAGTCTTGGGTATTGGAATTTCTTTCCCGTCCCGGAGGAGGGGTTTGGCCGCATTCCGGCATGGGGGTTTGCGGATGTGGTGGCCTCATCCAACCCGGATATCGCGGTGGGTCGGCGGGTTTATGGATATATGCCGATGTCCACCCACCTGATGGTAAAGCCGGGCAAGGTCAGCCCGGACGGGTTTTCCGACAAGGCCGCCCATCGCCAGAAGATGGCGCCGATCTATAACCGCTATGTCTTTACCAATGCCGATCCGGGATATGCGCCGGAGGCAGAGGCGCAGATTGCCCTGTTCCGTCCCTTGTTCACCACGTCGTTCCTGCTGGCGGATTTCTTTCAGCGCAATGAGATGTTCGGCGCGCAGATGCTGACGATGTCGAGCGCATCCAGCAAGACCGCCCTGGGGCTTGCGGCCGAGATGACGCGGGTGAAGCCAGAAGGCGTTGAGGTAGTGGGGTTCACCAGCCCAGGAAACGTCGCCTTTGTAGAGGGGCTGGGCCTTTATGACCGGGTGCTGAGCTATGACGAGGTGGGCGCCCTGTCCCATGCCCCCGCGGCTTACGTGGATTTTTCAGGCAATGGCGATTTCACCCTGCGACTGCACAGCCATTTCGGCGATCAGATGCGCCATAGTGCGCAGGTGGGTGTGACCGACTGGCAGAACGCCAATTTGCGCGTGCCGGGATTGCCAGGGCCGAAACCACAGTTTTTCTTCGCTCCTCTTTATGCGCAGGAGCGGATTGGAGATTGGGGCATGGCCGGGTTTCAGTCGCGCCTGGCCGAGGCGTGGGCGGCCTTCACGGACAAGGTGGCCTGGCTGGACGTGACCGAGCACAAGGGGCCAGAGGCCGCCAAGGCGCGGTATCTGACGGCGCTGGTCGGAGAGTTCGACCCCAGGCGCGGGGACATGGTGTCATTGCAGAACGGGTAAGCGCGGCACGGGGATACGTGCCGCGCGGTCATGCTTGTCTGATCCGCGATGGATTATCGGACAAATATGTCACGTGGCGGCTTGGCGCGCCGGTCGTCAAAGCTTGCCAGGCGCGCCACCGGGCTTGCCAATTGCGCCACCGGTTCCGGCTTGGGCGTTCTGGCGGGTTTCGCGCGCGTGCTCTTAGCAGCGGCGATCCGAGTGCCTGAAATCTGGCTGAGTGTCTGATCGAAGGCCATGCCAACAGGCGTGGGTGTCAGATCGTTCTGAACCAGGTTGATTCTGGGTGCCCGTCCGTTCCACGGATAGGGATTTGCGGCAAACCAGGCGTAACGTTCGACAAACGGCAGGGATTCCATCATCAGCATGGCCTGCTGAATGAACCTGGCGTTTTGCGCATAGGATGCGGCCTGCGGACGGTTCCAGTCGATAAAGGCGAATTCGGTCACCCAGATGGGGCGGCGATATTCCCTGTACACGGCATGAAGCCAGTTGCGGAATTCGTTCACATTCCCCGTGGTGGAATAGTAGTGCACCGCCATGAAATCCACGCGCAGCCCCTTGGCTTCAGCCTGATCCATGAAGCGGCGTTGCCAGGAATTCCGGCCCAGTGTCTGGCCTTGTGTCGTGGCCGGGCTGCTGAGGCGCAATCCGCGGCGTTCCAGCTGCGGCCAGAGGCGCACCGCTTCGGCCACCGACATATTCGCCTGGTGTGAGCCCGAGCCGCCATCGGGTTCATTGAACGCCAAAAGGTGACGCACCCGCAGGTCCGACCGGATGCGTTTGTTCACATCCTTCGCGCCATGAATCATGGGCACGAATTCGACATCGCGGCGAACACGCGATTGCGTATACATCTGGTCAGGACGCCAGTTGTAATACCAGCCGACGCCGGGCGCATCCTCGATCCAGTGGATCATGTTCATGCGTGGATTTTCCCAGGCGCCAATGCCGACCTTCTGCGCAAGCGCAGGACCGGTAGCCGCCAGAATGGACAATGCTGCAATAAGAATTCGGATCATGGTCACCCCTTTGAACCGAAAAACTTTCGCAAGGGTTAAAGGCAGAACCGGGGCGGAATTGGGGAGAGTCGGCGGCTTTTGCAGCCGTCGCAGGGGAACGGAGACACATTTCGGGGTAGGTTAGAGCGCTCGCAGCGCGCCGGTTTTCAGCCCTTGCCGAGGCGCGAGAGCATCTCTTGCGCGGCGGCGGCGGGGGACATCTGCCCCTGGGCCACGGCGTCGCCCAATTCAGTCATAGCGCTGCGCGCCGCGCCCTGATCAAGCTGGGCCAGAAGCGCCTGGCGCAGTTCCTGATCGAACCAGAACCGCGCCTGTTCGGCGCGCGCGCGGTCCCAGTGGCCGGTGTCCTTGCGCCAGTCGGCCAGGGCGGTGATTTCCTCCCAGGCCTTGGCAAGCCCCTGCTCTTCAAGCGCAGAGACGGTCATCGCCTTGGGAAAGCCGTCGGGGTCTTGCGGGCGTTTGCGCAACAACCTGAGCGCGCCCGCGTAATCGGCGCAGGTGCGGGTGGCCGTGGCTTTCAGATCGCCATCGGCCTTGTTGACGAGAATGATGTCGGCCATCTCCATAATGCCGCGTTTGACGCCTTGCAGTTCGTCCCCGCCGGCAGGTGCCAGCAGCAAAAGGAACACGTCCGACATTTCGGCCACAACCGTTTCGGACTGGCCCACGCCCACGGTTTCGATCAGCACCACGTCAAAGCCCGCGGCCTCGCACAGGGCCACGGCCTCGCGGGTGCGGCGGGCGACGCCGCCCAGATGGGTCTGGCTGGGGGATGGACGGATAAACGCCGCGCGTTCGCG
Organism: Aestuariivita boseongensis; assembly: GCF_001262635.1. Classification (GTDB taxonomy): domain Bacteria; phylum Pseudomonadota; class Alphaproteobacteria; order Rhodobacterales; family Rhodobacteraceae; genus Aestuariivita; species Aestuariivita boseongensis. The sequence continues at coordinate 1,130 of NZ_JXYH01000014.1, read as the reverse complement.
CGCCAGCCGGTCCATCCGGGTCTTGTCGCCCAGGATGGACCCGCCCGAACGGGCCGAGCTAGGGTCAACCGCCAGAACCGCCACGCGCAACCCCTGCCCGATCAGCATCATGCCGAAGCTTTCGATGAAGGTGGATTTGCCCACGCCCGGCGTACCGGAAAGCCCGATGCGCAGGGCCTGGCGGTTTGTCTGGCGCAGGTGCTCCATCAGCTCTGCCGCCTGGGCGCGGTGATCAGCACGGGCGCTTTCCACCAGCGTAATACCACGCGCCAGCGCGCGGCGGTCGCCGTTGATGATCTGTTCGGCCAGCTGTGAGATATCCATGCTTTGCGCCCTTGGTCGGTCACCGGGTACATGCCGAAAGATGCGCCCGAATGTCCATAGGCGATTGGCGGGGCCGTCTGGACCTGTGGGGCGGGTTTGGCCATAACCGGGCGATGACCCGGCTTCCCATAGATGACGTTCTGCCCGATGTGCTGGCCGCGATGCGGCAGGCGGGGCGCGTGGTGCTGCAGGCCCCTCCCGGCGCGGGCAAGACCACGCGCGTGCCGCTGGCGCTGCTGGAGGCGGGGCTGAGCGCGGGCCGCATCGTCATGCTGGAGCCGCGCCGCCTGGCCGCGCGGGCCGCCGCCGAGCGCATGGCCGAAACGCTGGGCGAGCCGGTGGGCGCCACCGTGGGATACCGCGTGCGGGGGGAGGCGAAGGTGTCATCCGCCACACGGATCGAGGTGGTGACCGAGGGCATCCTGACACGGATGATCCAGTCGGACCCCGATCTGCCGGGGATTGGCGCGGTGATCTTTGACGAGTTTCACGAACGGTCCCTGAATGCCGATCTGGGCTTGGCGCTGTGCCTGGAGGTCGCCGGAGCGTTGCGGGACGATCTGATGCTGATTGCCATGTCGGCCACGCTGGATGCAGGACCCGTGGCCGATCTGATGCAGGCGCCCATTGTCACGGCCGAGGGGCGGTCTTTCCCGGTCGAGCCGCGCTGGCTGGACCGGCCGCTGGGGCCCGGAAGGTGGGAGGGCGCGCTCCATGATCTGGTGATCCGGGCCGAAGAAGAGACGCGCGGCATCGGCGGCGGTCTTCTGGTCTTCCTGCCCGGAGAGGGGGAGATCCGGCGGGCC
>NZ_JXYH01000139.1 GCF_001262635.1 Aestuariivita boseongensis | reverse complement strand
CGCTCGACGATGTCGTCCAGATCGGCCTTGTTCTTGGCCATGCCGTGGATTTTCGGCCCATAGGCCACGTTGTCATAGATCGACTTCGGAAAGGGGTTGGGTTTCTGAAACACCATGCCTACACGGGCGCGCAGCTGCACCGGATCGACCTTAGCGTCATAGATATCCTCGCCATCCAGCAGGATATCGCCTTCGATCCGTGCCACATCAATTGTGTCGTTCATCCTGTTGATACAGCGCAGGAATGTCGATTTCCCGCAGCCTGACGGGCCGATGAAGGCCGTGACCGTCTTGTCGGCGATATCGACGCTGACATCCTTGATGGCGTG
>NZ_JXYH01000138.1 GCF_001262635.1 Aestuariivita boseongensis | reverse complement strand
CGCCGTGGGCGCGCGCAGCGCCAGAAGCTGCGCGGTCTCGTGGCGGATTTCCTCGTTCAGCGCGTCAATGGCCCGATCGCCCTCGCGCACAGCGCTGGCGCGCTCCAGATCGCCGTCTTCCAAAGCCTGGATCGCGTCACGCAAGGCGACCTCGACCAGCCCGCCCATGCGCATGACCTTGGCCTGGATCCCTTCCAGATCCCGGTCGAAAGAGGAAACGATATGTTCCGTGCTCATCGGCTTACCCGATCCGCCCGGTGATATAGCTTTCGGTGCGGGGATCTTCGGGTTTGGTGAAGATCTGACCTGTATCACCATATTCCACCAGGTTCCCC
>NZ_JXYH01000137.1 GCF_001262635.1 Aestuariivita boseongensis | reverse complement strand
CGCCGTGGGCGCGCGCAGCGCGATCACGCGGGCGGCCTCTTCATTGATCAGCTCTTCAAGCGCGTCGATGGCCTTGTCGCCTGCGCGCACCGTTTCGGCCAGTTCCTCGTCGCGGTCGACAAGGGATTGCGCACCCTTCCGGATGGCGGCTTCGACCAGGCCGCCCATCTTCATGATATTGGCCTGAATTTCTTCGAGATCGCGGTCGAAAGCGGATTGGATATGTTGATCTGGCATGGGCTCTCCTCCTAGCCGATCCGTCCGGTGATATAGCTTTCCGTGCGGGGGTCTTCGGGGTTGGTGAAGATATGGCTGGTGTCGCCATATTCCACCAGGTTCCCC
>NZ_JXYH01000136.1 GCF_001262635.1 Aestuariivita boseongensis | reverse complement strand
CAAGGAGGGGCTTGGCCGGATGGATCGGTAGGCAGCAGAGGATACCTCCACCCGCAGCCCCCTGCTAGGACATCGAAGCCCGGGACGGCACAACCACTTCGGCGGCTTGCACGCCTTTCCCAGGGCCGCACATCGGCAAAAGTGAAGCTTTCGGGGAAGCGGCATCTCCAAGGGTTGCCCGCCTGAGCCGTGTTGAGAATGCACACTGCAGTTCGGACATAGCGAACTCTTGTAGAGCCCTGAAGATGCCCTCCCCGGTGACAAGCGCGCCACCCAGCCTGGTAGACGGCCTGGGGACGGCTGTCGGAGCAGGCGGAAGGGCTGCCCGTCCCGATCCCACGGG
>NZ_JXYH01000135.1 GCF_001262635.1 Aestuariivita boseongensis | reverse complement strand
GAAGCAGGGACGCCAGTCCTTGTGGAGCCACCCTTGAGATACCACCCTTGCATTGCTTGATGTCTAACCGCGGTCCGTTATCCGGATCCGGGACCCTGCGTGGTGGGTAGTTTGACTGGGGCGGTCGCCTCCTAAAGCGTAACGGAGGCGCGCGAAGGTTGGCTCAGAGCGGTCGGAAATCGCTCGTTGAGTGCAATGGCAGAAGCCAGCCTGACTGCGAGACTGACAAGTCGAGCAGAGTCGAAAGACGGCCATAGTGATCCGGTGGTCCCAAGTGGGAGGGCCATCGCTCAACGGATAAAAGGTACGCCGGGGATAACAGGCTGATACTGCCCAAGAGTCCATATCGACGGCAGTGTTTGGCACCTCGATGTCGGCTCATCACATCCTGGGGCTGAAGCCGGTCCCA
>NZ_JXYH01000134.1 GCF_001262635.1 Aestuariivita boseongensis | reverse complement strand
CCGCTTTGCGGATCGAGCGGGTGTCGCATTGCCCGGCTGTTTTGTTGGAGTTGATGTGAACACCTTTCCTTCAGCGACATCTGTTCTTCTGTCCATTTGAAGGTGTCCAAACTGTCCAAATGTCTATGTGGCGGAGAGCGTTCTGGACAATTGGACAGATTGGACAGGGGGTTCAGGACAGTGGGTCCGGGGTGAGACGGTAGTGACCGCGCCCGCCTTTTTGCACCTCTCCCCCGTCGGCCATACGCTGCAGGGTCTTTGCGCAGAGATCATAGTCGAGAGCCGCATGTTCGGCGATCTCCTTTGGCGCTTGCATCCCCGCCTTCAGTGCTGCGCGGATAGCTTTGCGGGTCTCGCTGCCAAAGGCATCACAAGGACGCCCAAGATCCGTCCAGAGGCAGGTTTGTGCATCGAAGG
>NZ_JXYH01000133.1 GCF_001262635.1 Aestuariivita boseongensis | reverse complement strand
TTTACGTAGTTCTAGCGTCATCCGACGGTAACCAAAGCGGCCCTTATGCTCGTTTTGGATGGTCTGGATAGAAGCTTTGATCGAGGAAAATCGGTCCGCAACGCCCATTGCCTTGAGTTGGTAGTAGTACGTACTTCGCGCAAGGCTCACTAGCTTGAGCAAGTCACGCAAGGGAAAGTGTTGCTTAAGCTCACTGACTAATCGGGCTTTTTCTTCTGTTCTTTCTCCCGCCTCATCACCGCCTCGCCTAACTCCCCAAGCTTTTTTAGATAAGCGTTCTCCATCCGTAGGTATTGGAGCTCATCAAGTAACGTCTTGTGCTCAGGCTCAGGGCTGGTGAGTGGGGCAGCGGTTTTGCGTGGTTTAGCAGGTGGTTTAGGCATAGCGGTGCTCAGTCCTCTTTTCCCTGACTCCAGGGCTTCAAT
>NZ_JXYH01000132.1 GCF_001262635.1 Aestuariivita boseongensis | reverse complement strand
GTGGCGTTGTCATGGCAGTTTCCTTTGCGTGACATGCTTTGCTCCAGCCCTGCTTTTTCTAGCCTCTCCCGGTACTTTGGATATCGATAGTGCCAGCCTTGATCTGAATGCAGCATTGGCTTGCCGCCCTCAGGTAAGCCTTCAATAGCTTTTTCCAGCATCTCGCCCACCAAGGCATATTGGGGACGTATTGCCGTCTGATAGGCCACGATTTCTCCGTTGTACAAGTCCAAAACTGGGGACAAGTACAGCTTTTTGCCGGCCACTTTGAACTCGGTGACATCCGTCACCCATTTCTGATTCGGTTGCTCAGCCTCGAACTGACGAGCCAAGGTGTTGGGCGACACTTCGCCCATCGGCCCTTTATACGACCTGTATTTCTTAGGCCGCACCGTGCATTTCAGACCCAGCTCCCCCATCAGTCGTCGT
>NZ_JXYH01000131.1 GCF_001262635.1 Aestuariivita boseongensis | reverse complement strand
ATTGGTTAGCTCAACGCCTCACAGCGCTTACACACCCAACCTATCAACGTCGTAGTCTTCGACGGCCCTTCAGGGGACTCAAGGTCCCAGTGAGATCTCATCTTGAGGCTAGTTTCCCGCTTAGATGCTTTCAGCGGTTATCTATTCCGAACATAGCTACCCGGCAATGCCACTGGCGTGACAACCGGAACACCAGAGGTTCGTCCACTCCGGTCCTCTCGTACTAGGAGCAGCCCCTCTCAAATCTCAAACGTCCACGGCAGATAGGGACCGAACTGTCTCACGACGTTCTAAACCCAGCTCACGTACCTCTTTAAACGGCGAACAGCCGTACCCTTGGGACCTGCTCCAGCCCCAGGATGAGATGAGCCGACATCGAGGTGCCAAACACTGCCGTCGATATGGACTCTTGGGCAGTATCAGCCTGTTATCCCCGGCGTACCTTTTAT
>NZ_JXYH01000130.1 GCF_001262635.1 Aestuariivita boseongensis | reverse complement strand
AGGTCCCAAGGGTACGGCTGTTCGCCGTTTAAAGAGGTACGTGAGCTGGGTTTAGAACGTCGTGAGACAGTTCGGTCCCTATCTGCCGTGGACGTTTGAGATTTGAGAGGGGCTGCTCCTAGTACGAGAGGACCGGAGTGGACGAACCTCTGGTGTTCCGGTTGTCACGCCAGTGGCATTGCCGGGTAGCTATGTTCGGAATAGATAACCGCTGAAAGCATCTAAGCGGGAAACTAGCCTCAAGATGAGATCTCACTGGGACCTTGAGTCCCCTGAAGGGCCGTCGAAGACTACGACGTTGATAGGTTGGGTGTGTAAGCGCTGTGAGGCGTTGAGCTAACCAATACTAATTGCCCGTGAGGCTTGACCATATAACACCCAAGCAATTTGCTGACCTGAAAAGGCACCAGATTGCGGTGTGTGAAGACGAAACGAACCGAAAGTTCGAAGTTCACAA